>NZ_WRPM01000031.1 GCF_009758175.1 Nesterenkonia alkaliphila | reverse complement strand
GTCCGGCTACATCGCTCAACGCGCCGAATAAAACCTGCCCTCAATAACGCACGTCCACCGACATACTCCCTACCGGGTGTAGGGCTGTTGTGCCAGACGTGCTGAGGGCCGGTTGCATAAAGACCAGCTATGAGTTCCCCACCACGCCATTGTGCTGGCTGCCCCGAGTCCTTGCCTGATGATGCTGATCCGCGCCGGAAGTACTGTTCTGCTTCGTGCAGGAAGCGTGCTGAGGTTCGCCGCCGGCGGGCGCGGCTGCGCGGCTCCGAGACGACGGATCTCAGAGCAGAGCTGGTCGGTGCCTATCAGCGGCTCCAGCATCTGGAGACTCAGCTGGGCCAGGCACACGCCCGCGTGGAGGACCGGGAGGCCACGATCCGGGATCTGCGCACGCAGCTGGCTCGTCAGGAGCGGATGTGGGTGAAGTCCTCCCGGGCGCGTGCCCGGACAGTGCTTGAAGCTCGTGACCGGGTGGCGGCGGTCACCGCGGAGTTGGCCTCGGCCACCGAGGGAACGGTTGACCGGTCACACCTGACCCGGGCGGCAGAGAGGATCGTGGATCTCCAGCACCGGATGAATGAGCTGTCCGGTCAGTATGACCGGCTAGTGACCGAGCATCGGTCGCTGGCTGACCGGTACGAGGCCATGTCCACTGACTATCAGGCGCTGGTGGATATCGCCCGGACCCTGCACGGTGACCGCAAGAGGTACCAGACAGTCGTAGAGCAGTGGAACGTGCTGGCCGGGCGGCTGGCCCAGCAGCTGACCGGTCAGCGTGGGTCGAAGATTGACCGGACGATAGTGGCCACCTGGGCCAACTGGCGCAAGGAGCTGACCGAGGCCGGTGCCCGGCCTGACCGGTCAGGTGACCGGACGAAAGGCGGTGCCCGGTGACCGTTTCGATCTCGAAGATGACGATCAACTACTACCTCAGCCACGCCTCCCTGGCCGATGGTCAAGAGCATTCGCTGACCGATTACTACACCGAGGCCAAGGCCCCGCCCGGTGAGTGGTTCGGCACGGGATTGGCTGGGCTTTCCTCTGTGGGTGTGGGTGAGCAGGTCACCGAGGCTGCCGCCCGGGCGGTCTATGAGCGCCAGGCCGACCCTGGCACAGGAGAGAAACTGGGACGGCCGTTGATGAAGTCCCAGGCTGCACCGCAGGGGGCGAAGACCCCGATGGGAGCTGAGGCGAAGAAAGAGCGGGAGGGTGTGGCCGGGTTCGATCTGACGTTCTCCCCGCCTAAGAGTGTTTCAGCGCTGTGGGCGATGGGAGGACCGGATCTCCAGGACAGGCTCCACCAGGCGCACCGGCAAGCAGTGGCCGAAGTCCTCACCTGGGCTGAGCAGAATGTGATCCAGTCCCGGGCCGGTCACGGCGGTGTTGCCCACGTCGAGGTCGAGGGGATGGTGGCTTCCTTGTTCGATCACTGGGACTCCCGTGCCGGTGATCCCCAGCTGCACACCCATGCAGTGATCGCCAACAGGGTCCAGCGCTCATCAGATGGTCAGTGGGTGACCTTGGACTCCTACACGCTGCACCGGCATGTGGTCGCCCTCTCGGAGATGTATAACAGCGTGCTCTATGACCGGATCTACGAGCAGGCCGGTGCGGTAGCCGAGTCTCGCACTCCAGGGGCAGTGAATGACCTCACCGCGTTGGTCACCGATGCCGAGACCCCGGCAGGTGGCTCCTATGAGCCGGCGCACCGCACGGAGCTGGCCGGTGTCCCGGACAGGCTGATCGAGGAGTTCTCCCAGCGCTCTGCCACCATCGAGGCTCGCACTGATGAGCTGATCGCAGCCTACAAGGAGCAGACTGGGCAGTCCCCGTCGAATGCGCAGAAGCTGAAGCTGCGCCAGCAAGCCACGTTGGAGAGCAGGCCGGATAAGGACAGCATCGCCCACACCACGTTGCCGGAGAAGCTGGCGTCTTGGCGGGACCGTGCCCGGGCTGCTGGGTATCAGCCCGAGCAGGTGGTCAAAGATGCTGTAGGAGGCCAGGCCAGTGTGATCACCCCGGATATGCTCAACGACCAGGTGTTCACCGCCTTAGGATCGTGGGCTCTGGCTGATGCCTCCCAGCGGCGCACCACGTTCTCTGAGGCCAATGTGCGCGCCTCTGCTGAGCGGGTGCTGCGCCTGGTGCGGTGCTCCTCGTTCCAGCAGCGCCAGCAGATCGTGGACCAGGTGGTCCACCAGGCACTTCAGCAGGCAGTAGCACTGACCCCTGGGCGCAGTGTGGCCCCACAGGTGGCTGATCGCACTGTAGGTGTTGGTGGCCGCTCAGTGTTCGACCACCGGCGTACCGCAGGGGTCTACACCACCCAGGATGTACTGGACCAGGAGAGCTACCTCATCGACCGGGTAGAAGCTGAGGACGCCCCCAACTTGGGTGATGTTGAAGATCTTCAAGATCAACTCGCCCGGTGGCGGTCTGACTCTGGATATCCGCTCAGCGAGGACCAGTACCAGGCCGCACACCAGGTGCTTTCCTCCCAGGCGGGGATCTCTGCGATCATCGGGCCAGCCGGTACCGGCAAGACCACCACAATGAGTGCGATCACCGATGCCTGGCAACAGAAATACGGGCAGGGCTCCGTAGTCGGGCTGGCCCCCTCTGCCGTTGCCGCCGGGGTGCTCGGTGATGAGATCGGAGTGACCACGGAGAACACCGCGAAGTGGCTTCATGAATCAGTGGGCGAGGGTGCAGCCGCCCGGGCGCTGCGGGTCGAGAAAACCCAGCAGGAGCTGGCCAGCTTGGAGAAGAAGCTGGCTGCTGCTTCCCGGGCCTCAGCCCCGGGGCTGGCGTCTAAGTTCGAAGCCCTCCAAGCAAGGCTGGCCACCGATTTTGCTGACCAAGCGCGGTACCGGTTCCGGGCAGGCCAGCTGCTGATCCTCGATGAGGCCTCGATGGTCTCCACTGCCCAGCTGGCTGAACTCGCCCAGCAGGCTGAAGCTGCCGGGGCCAAAGTGCTCATGGTGGGTGACCCCGCCCAGCTCGAAGCCGTAGACGCCGGCGGTTTCCTCGGGCATATCGAGCGGAACATGGACCACGCTGCGCTCTCCCAGGTCTGGAGGTTCCGGCAGTTCAACGAACAGGACCAGGACTGGGAGCCGAACAAGTGGGAAGCAGAAGCCTCATTGCGGCTGCGCCGGGGTGATACCAGTGTGCTGGCAGAATACGACGACGCCGGGAGGCTCCACGGCGACCCAGACACCGATGCTGCTGATGCGGCCTACCAGGCGTGGAAGTCTGACCAGGACCAGGGCAAAGGGTCCATCCTGATTGCCTCAGATAACCAGGCGGTCGCTGATCTCAACGCCCGGGCTCATGCTGACCTGGTGGCCTCCGGCCAGGTCGATATCACCCGGACAGTGCAGCTGCGCAACACGGTGGAGGCTGGTATCGGTGATGTGCTGCTGGCACGGAAGAATAACCGCAACCTCCGGGACTCCTCAGGGGAGTTCATCGCCAACGGCACCCGGCTGAAGATCACCCAGATCAGAGACGACGGGGCCGCCGAGGCCACCGTGGAGTCCAACGGCGCAACAGTGGTCCTGGATGCTGACTATCTTCAGGCCAACGTGGAGCACGGCTACGCCTGTACCGCCCACCGCGCACAGGGCGTCACCGTTGATACCGCCCACGCTGTGGTGGCCCCGGGGCTGAACCGGGAACTGTTCTATGTGGCCATGACCCGTGGCAAAGAGGGCAACCACGCCTATGTGGACTTCACCGATGAGCACACCCACTCCCCGGATGCCTGGGAAATGCTCAGTGAGGAACCAGCCGGCCAGAGCCCAGCAGAGATCCTGGAGTCTGTGGTGGCCCGGGCCAGCGCGGAGAAGTCAGCCCACGAGGTCCAGGAGACCGAACTGGGGTGGGCTAACGACGTCGGCCGGCTATGCCATGAAGCTGCCTACCTCCAGTGGGCCTCCCGGCTGGAGAGGACCAAGACCTGGGCGGCGAAGAACCTCACTGCCTCCCAACGTGAGGCCGTCTACTCCGATCAGCGGTGGCAGCGCCTGGTGGCTGCCGACCCTGCCGCACACCACGTAGGGCAGATCCGACCAGAAGACGGGATAGAGGAGATCCTGGACCGGTGCCAGCGGCCCGAGGCCAGTGCCGGTGTCGGCCCCGGTGGGATGCTCCCACCGGTAGAGCCAGCCACCGGTGCCCAACCCCAGGTATGGGACAAGCTCCAAGTCGATGTTGCTGATCAGGTCAACGCACGGATCTCCACACTGCACCGGGATAAGCCAGAGTGGTTCACCCAGCTGCAGAACCAATTCTCTGACCCTGCCCAACGCACTCACGCTATCGAGGCCGTGGTGGTCTGGAGACACGTCTCCGGGCAAACAGACGAAGCCACAGCGCTCGGCCGCGAACCCGCAAAAAATGACTGTCTGCGGCCCTACTGGAACCGGCTGCAACTAGCACTGAACCCGCCCCCTGAGACCGCCGCGGAGATCGACGGCCACCAGCCAGAAGCCAAGAGGCTACAGGTGCAGGTGCCGGAGGAGCCATTCGAGCCCCAACACCATAAATACCGACCCCTGATGGAGGACTCCTGGCCGGTGCCCCACCAGGCAGACACACCGGATACCCCAACCATGCCGGACTATCCCCTACAGCCGGCCCCACCGGTCAAGGAACCCGACTGGGACTGACCGGACTTCAACTGAGATCTGGGCCGTCGTGGTTGAATCAGGTGGAAGTGGGGTCTGCTGCTTGGCACTGACTGGGCATCATCAAGACCGCAACTCCTGCGGTTTGCCATTCAGCGAGGGGCAGACACCTCATTTAGTCGACGTGCGGTTTAGCGAACCTGCGGATCTTTGAACTCTGCGCATTATACGGCATGTAGTCTTTCTCGACATCATGGTCGCGGGGCACCTGACCCATGAATGTGCCACGGATCGTTGCCCCTAGTTATAACCCCAACAACCTTCCGAGGTCCGGGCCCGATACGGAGGAACACGCTCAGCGGCCTGCACGGAGACGGGCACATGCCATGCGGGCCGACCAAACATTTCGGTCATCAGTGCCTGGTCTTGCCAGTCAGCGGTCGGTGAGGGCGTGAGCACCAATAGCTGCCACTGTACCTGGATCCCCGGTGCCAGTTCACCTCCATCAGGTTCGGGGAACGCCTGCTGAGATCGGAATGACACCCTCGATCGGAACTGTGGCCGAAAACTGCTACTCCCTTGCAGAAACCGTCAACGACTTGGGAGTGTCTGATAAATGCTTGGTCCAGGCGATGAGACCGTGGAGTAGGGCCGCGGCGCGGAATGTGGTGGCGAGTTTGTCGTAGCCGGTGGCGATGCCTCGCCATTGCTTGAGATGGCAGAACCCGCGTTCGACGATATTGCGGCCCTCAAAGCTCTGGGCATCGAACTTCGGCGGTCTGCCGCCGCTGGTGCCACGGTTGGCCCGGTGACGTTTCTAATCCTCAGGCTCAGCGATGGTCGCGATGATCGCCCGCCGGCGCAAGTATTTCCGGATAGACCGGGAGGAGCAGACCTTATCCCCTATGAGCTCATTGGGTAGGGTGCGTTCGTCCAGGCCCGATGCGCGGCACCCGGATCTTCTCCACCAGCGGGATGAGCACCGGGGCATCGTTTGCCTGTCCCGGTGAGACGATCCTGGAAAGCGGCAGCCCGTGACCCTCGACGAGCTGGTGAACCTTCGAGGTCCGCCCGCCACGAGAGCGCCCCACGGCGTGGTCAGGGGGCTCGATCCCAGGATTCGTGTAATTCGACGAAGCCCCCTGTGTGGCGGGTGATGTTGGTGGCACGCTGATGAGCACGAGCAGCCGTGGAGTCCACTGAGACTGTCCAGTCGATGGGCCCTTCAGCATCAGCCCGGGCTTGCAGCTTCGCGAGGATCTGCTCCCAGGTGCCTCGGCTACCAGTCGGCGATGCCAAGTCCACACCGTCTGCCAAGGGCCGAAGACCTCAACCAGGTCCCGCCAGGCGATGCCGGACCGGTATCGATGGATGATTCCCTCGACCACGGTACGGGCATCAGTGAACGGGCGGCCCTTCCGGTCGGTGAGCTTGGGGAGCTGATCCGCGGGCTAGCGGGCACGATCGTGGGCCCGAAAAACGGTAGAGGGCACGGAACTGACTACCCTATGCTGAGCACACCGGGTAAACACCCCGAACCTACTTGCCTGCCTCGAGAACCGGCGTAGGCCAAACGGCGATTTGCTGTTCTATAATAATACGACCAGACTTACCCTGATTCAGGAACCCTTTATGAGTCCTCCATCAAACTTATAGTTCATCGTTCTGCCTGGGCGCCCCGAATCGGCTAAAACGGAGAGGAACACCTTGTACTTTATGGACGAATAAACCACTTCTGACGACACCGGGAAGATTTTGTCTGGGAGGGCTGTGTCATGATTAAATATTATGGCTCTAAAGATATGTAAATCAGGCAAGGGCGCGGGATACTAAACCGGGAAGTAGTCATCCAACTCCGATGCACCAAGCCATGCCGATTCAGAGAGGGCACACAATGCAGGGAACATCCGTCAACATTATTGCACAACTGGCTAAGTCGGCCGATTATCGCTCAAACGATATTGCGATAATTGATGACTCAGGGGTCGAGTTAACCTATGGAGAATGGTGGCGCCGAGCGGTTGAACTGGCAGCAGTTTTACCACAAATACCTGCCGGGGAACGCATCCTTCTGGCCTTTCATAACGCCGAGTTTCTCGATTTTGCTACAGCCTACATGGCGGTGATGGCTACTGGGGCCGTTGCAACACCTGTTGCCCTTCCACAGCCACGACATGAGATTAACAGAATCATCGACATCGTTGGTCCGCGCTATCTTTTGTCGACGAAATCAGTCGACTCCAATGTTGAATACCACATTATTACTGAGCTTCTGGCCAACGGCGTCAAGTCAGAGTGGCCGAGAAAGGCACTTGTATCGCATGAGTCTGGTAGTCCGGCGCAGATCCTATTTTCGTCAGGTACAACCGGGACCCCATCTGCCATCATCGTTCCGCATGGCAACTTGGGCTGGTCGGTTAAGCAGAACTTTGACGCGCGCGAAGGCACCTTGCTCCATACCCTACCCCTAGGAACATCTGCGTTTCAGAATCAACTCGTGCGAACCATCACCCACGATTATCCAGTTCGTGTCTTGAGTGGGTTCGACCCAGCTAGGTTGAATGCGGTCATCTCAACTTCGCCGGACGTGACGTCCTTAGTATTCCCGCCAGCCATGGTGGCTCAATTAGGTCGATCGTGGACAAGCGCTGATGTCCATCCACAGATCGTCGCAGTCGGAATGACTGGTTCGTTCCCGACGCCCGACACTCACTCCATATTGCAGCATGCCTTTCCCAACGCCAAGATATTTACGAGCTACGGTTCCACTGAAGCGTCCCCTGCGGGAACCTCGGGTCAATATGACCCCCGGCGCCCCCGAAATGTTGGCCGGCCCAGAGAGGGCACGTCGTTGCGAATCACGGACGAGGCTGGCCGCGTGGTGCAAAATGGCCGGGTCGGGAGAATTTGGCTCTCAGCCCATAACGCTCCCACACGTACATACCTCGACCCCAATCTTAACGTTGCTAGTTTCGATCAATCATGGGTACGGACCAGCGATTTTGGATACCTTGCAGAAGACGGTTCTCTAGAGCTCGTCGGACGCGCCTCTAACATAATTGCGGTTGGGGGACGGAAGGTATCGGTCGAAGAAGTGGAATACCAACTTTTAAAGCACCCACGGGTTTTCGATGTCTTAGTGGAGGGTCGCAACCATACAACATTGGGCCAGGAAGTCTGCGCTAAAGTGGTGGCCAGCGACCTTACTGCGGCCGAATTGCGTGAGTTTGCTCGTCACCGACTGTCGCCCTACAAGGTTCCGTCTCGCATCGACTTTGTTACGCACCTAGAGCGGAACAGCATGGGAAAAATACTACGTCGGACACCCTTACTGTGAACAGGGCTTTAAGCATGCGCTTACTACCCGAGACTCAGGTAGGTGTTAACTTCCGGTTTTTCACAGGTTGCCGACTCGTGTCGACACCCGCTCGATAGTGCTACTGTCCTGGAACACCGGCAAGGCAGGTATCGTGTTGTGGCAGGGGCAAGAGAATGAGCCAGTGTCCGCCGATTTCTCTAGAAGTCGCCAAAGTAGCGGTACTATAGTCCACTAGCCAGTTCCACTGGGGGCCTTGCGTCGCACGCACCTGCAGATCTAAAGTTCCTGCGAGGGTGCTCGCTCAATTGTTAGGGAGTCAATGTCTGCAACCATAATCGACGGTCAGCGAGTTGCCGCAGATTTGCTGCGCAAGACCGGGACACTCGCGGCCGATTACGAGAGGGCTTACGGTCGTAAGCCCTCGCTCGCGACAGTACTGGTAGGTGATGATCCTGCATCGCATACTTACGTACGAATGAAGGCGAATCGTGCGCGGTCGCTAGGTCTCGCTTCTCAGGCGCACTATCTGCGAGCCGACAGCTCAACTGAGGACGTCTCCGAATTGGTCAGATCTTTGTCTGACGATGATGCGGTGGACGGTATTCTGGTACAGCACCCGATGCCACCGCAGGTTGACGAACGTCGGGTTTTTGATTCGATCTCCCCCGCAAAGGACGTCGATGGCGTCACCTCGGCCTCTTTCGCAGCGATGGCGCTAGGTGAGTCAGGATTTTCATCATGTACGCCGGGCGGCATCATTCGGTTGTTGGACTCATATAAAATTGATCCCACAGGAAAACATGCTGTAGTTGTCGGTCGAAGCCCAATTCTAGGTAAACCGGTTGGCATGTTATTGCTCACTAGGAACGCAACCGTGACATTCTGTCACTCGAAGACACGAGACCTCGATCAGATCGTTCGCGAGGCAGATATCGTGGTGGCTGCAGTTGGTCGCCCCGAACTCGTGCAGGGTGATTGGATCAAGCCAGGATCAACCGTTATTGATGCCGGCTACAACGCTGGTAACGTTGGTGACGTAGAGTATCCGACAGCCGCACAGAGGGCAGGATTCATAACACCTGTACCTGGCGGCGTCGGGCCAATGACGATCGCAGTCCTGCTCTCACAAACCGTTGAGGCGGCTCTGCGGCTCCGAGGAGAGTGAGTGGCCACAAGCAGCCTCTAGGTCGATGGACATTGCCTGCCGGGGCTGGACACGTGCATTGGAATTTGCGCCCGGTGTTCCGTTCGTGGAAAGCGCTGCTGAGCAGGGATGAATTCAACCTCTTGTAGCCACCGTGGTTGGCGTATTCTCCTCTAATCGAGGTCCCGGAACAACTGGTGGTCGGCGCGATCCCTCCCCGGGAGGCCAGGTGACCTACGGTCCTGAAGTACTTGCTGATGACTTCGGTGAGGACTACCGATCCGCCTCTAATATCCTCGCCAGACGTCACTGTAACTCAACCACCACCTCCTGTCCGGTCTCTGCTGCTATGGCTACTGCGGCAGAGTATCCTGTAGGAACTTCGATATCGGCGAACACCCATCCCACTGGGTGCGCAGCCAAGCCCTCCGCCCCGACATAGTCCAGGTGTAATTCCCTTGCGAGCCCGGTACCAAGTCCCTTGAGGTATGCCTCCTTGCGCACCCAAAGCTGCGTGAAGGCAGCGCATTCCAGTGGTCTGTCAACACGTCTGAACTCGCGCTGCTCGCAAGGATGAAGCAACGGCGTCAAATTTCGCATGGTTGTCCTCCCTACAGTCCGTTCCACGTCCACTCCCACTGGCCTCATAGCGACTGCGACCAACGCAAGTCCGCCTGCATAAGACAGCGAAAAATTAAACGCCAATGGGCCGTTAAGGACTACCGGGCGCCCGTGTGGACCGCCACAGAGAGGGCAAGCGGCCCGACCAAGTTTCACCTCCGCAGGGGCTTTATCAAGCACTTGTCCAAGGATACGACGCAATACAGCATGTGCTGATATATACCTGCTTGCGTCACTTAAAAAATGGAAGGCACCAGCCCGGACCTGCTCAGCAGGATCCAGAATCTCGAAGTCAGTGGCGACAGACCCCCCAACGTCCAGAGCTGCCTGAAACACCGAGACCAAAGCTGCCCTAGTCACAGCGCTACATCCACCAAACGACAATAGTCAAGTACATATCCCCACGGGCTGTCAGAGGCAGAATATGGATCTCGAAGCATTCAACCCTGACCCTAGCAAATCCAAATCTATTCAAGAGACCCCTGTAGTCGCGACGTGCCTCTGCTTCACTACCAACGACCAGAAGCACACGGGCAAGTGCAGCCACACGTCGCCTGGAATGCACTCGAACGCGACTCCGCATCACTCGGACCATCCCGCGCCAGAACCCGCACACCGACGTAGTACGTCCACTTCGTAACTCTTAGAGAGCCACCCGCGCTCATCTAGCTCCCCAACAGCACCTGAGCTCTGCATCCAGGCCCATGTAGCTTTTGCAGTCTCATAGTTCCCAACAGCCGCACTGGCAAATACTCGGTCTGTCGGCACCGCGTACGCGTCGAAGGGCGATTTTCCTTCTGGAATCCACAATGGAACTTGCGTCCAAGGACGTATCCCACATCTCAGCGCGAGGGGATCAGGAATCCAGGTTACAGGCAGGTGCCGTCCAACTGTCGCCGAAGCTGCAGATATCAGATCCCCCATAGTTACAACTTTCTCCGCCAGCGACGTTAAGGAATATGTACCTGAGCGCCGCTCCACAACAACATTTAGAATCGACTCTGCAACGTCACGAACATCTACGTACCGGATCGGCCTACCTGGCCGACCTGGCACTAGCACATCTTCCTGCGTCGCCAGGCGATCAAGCCAGTAAGGGAGTCGGCCAGGATATTCGTGCGGACCTAGCACTAGACCCAAACGGACAATTAGCGCAGTCCCGCCGAGGCGTAACACTTGCAGTTCGCATGCCCGTTTTCGGGCAGCATAATCTCCTGCGCTTGGAAAACCCGCAACGATGCTCGACACGTAGCAGTAAGTTCCAGCGCGTCTCCCCAGGACTGAGACGCTACGGCTTACGGCTTCTGCTGATCCCGACCAAGTATCAAGGATCAAATCCCAATCTTCCCCGGCCACGGCATCTAAACTACCGGTCCGATTACGATCCCCTTTCCACCACTGAATCACTGGAAATCGAGGAGCAACTGCGTCGCTGTTCAGAACAGTCGCACGCCACCCCCTTGAAGCCACTGCGGCACCAAGCGCACGGCCCACAAATCGCCCACCACCAAGAATCAACACCTTCATATTGGAATCCAATTCCCGTCTATATAACTAGATCATTCCAAACAAACAATACTTTCAGGTCCCAAAACATTGGCGCGAAACGCATTTATTTACATACTCATGCAGAGTTGAGTAGTCACGATTCTAAGATATTAGGAGTCCACCTCTGCACACAGCTGATCAGCAAGTTTCATAACAACACGTCGATTTAGTGCAGTGGCGTTATATTCAAGATGTACAATACCTTCCAATAAATCATCCACGATGAACGCCGGAATGATCTGCCCCCCGAATACGCGCCTATGAAGACCATTAGAGACGAGCATCCGTGAGCTCGGAGTCAGATCCAGCACGCAGGTTCTCAACTTGGGAAGCAAGTCTGGCCACTCGAGTGCACCCGAGAAAACCGGCCCCCTCGCCCAAAAGTCCCAGATCTCTTGTGGATACGTTACACCAAGGCTTGGCTGGATCTCTGTCCACGAAGGAACACGATTGACCCACTGGATCCGAGCTTCACCTGGCGCAGTAGCATCCGAAAGGAATACACCCACCGACAGGTCTGAAAAGTACCCCAGGCAATCCTCTGCAGGCCTAAGGTCTAATCGGCTGGTCGCAAACGCTGTGACCAGACTAGACCGGTGGAATACACTGGCTGCGGCGATCATGTATGCGGATAGTAACGCTACGAAGGGCCCTGTTCCGCTACTTATGGCGCGAGCTCTAATCTTCCCCATCTTTTCCCGCCCAATCGAAACGGTATAACGGCGAACGTCAATCTCAGAGACTTCGATTCCACCATCCCGCCGTTCGTGTCTCGCACGGCTGATTCCCGGGGATTCCGTGAGGGACTGCACCGATCCTGCCTGGCGCAACATCCGCTCCTGCTCAGCTCGATTAACAAATATCTCATACTGCGCCGGTTCTTTATCACACCCATAACTAGCGTACTCACGCGCCAGTAGATCCAAAAACGTGCGCATAGAAATCCCATCCCATATTAGATGGCAGAATGACAGGGATACTATGTACTCTTCAAGATCAATTCGGATCACTTTCACTCGCCAGAGTGGCGCTCGCGTAAGGTCAAAACGACGCCACTCTTCTTCTGCCAAGACCGAAGTTGGGTCATCACAATCATCTTCAAAAGTGAAACCGTTCACCTCCTCTACCCGCCGTATCCGCATCGACAAGCGACCGGTCTGATCGAGTTCGGCTCGCAATACGGAGTGCCGCCGGACAAGAACAGAGACCGCCGCCTCGAAACGCTCTACATTGAGTTGCCCACGTATAGAGAGAGCTAGAAATGGGTTTCTGAATCTCAGTCCTGGATCCGCGGACTTAAATTGAATGTTTGACAGCATATACTCTTGTTGCGGCGCCATTGGCCACCGGACCTCACTCATCGCAAGCGCAGTGGCAGCTCGTGCACGCCATAGATGAGGACGTTTGTCCTATAGTTCAGTTCATCCCCATCCGCAGCAAGAGAGACGTCTGGAAACTCCTGACTGAGATACCGAAATGCTTCTTTCATTTCAAGTCGTGCCAGGGCCGCTCCTAGACAGAGGTGCGGTCCGTAGCCGAATGCCAGATGCGAACCTCTGGGTCGGGAAATGTCCAGCACGTTCGGCCGGTCGAACACGCGTTCATCGCGATTCGCTACCGTTAGCAACACCATCACTCCATCGCCCTCCTTGATCCGCACGCCAGCAATCTCCAAGTCTTGAGTAGCGACTCGGGATAGTGTCTGTGCAACGGTCAAAAAACGCAACAATTCGTCCACAGCACGACCGACTCTCGAAGGCTCCGCAGAAAGAAGTTGCCACTGCTGCCTCTGCCTGAGAAGTGAATAGAGGCCGATTCCGATCGCATTAACGGTGGTGACGTGGCCCGCGACGAGTAACAGCCTACACAAATCCGCGAGTGTTTCGCCGCTGATTCCATACTCCTTGCTTGAGCGTGCCAATCGCCCAACCATCGAGTCTGACGGTTGGGCGAGCTCACGCGCGACGATGCCGCGCATGTAATCACCCAGCTCCTCAACTGCGGCGTCCACCTCAGCGTCAGATGCAGTTGCGCTAAGTGTACGTGCACCCATCTCCTGGAGGGCGATATGATCGCCGTCCGGTACGGCTAGTAGACGACAGATCACTGTCGAAGGGAGCGGAAGCGCGAATGCGGACATAAATTCCACCTCTTCGCTCTGAGCCATCTTACCCCCCAGATCTCTCACGATCTCCGCGATTTCCGGCTCCAGGTCGGCGACGGCCCTACCCCGGAACTCGTTCGCCAAGAACTTCCTGAGGTGCGTATGTTGAGGGGGATCATTGCGGATGAGGGCGCTCGGCGAGCGCCGGACCGGAAAGCCGGGTCGTGTAGCGTCGGAACTGAATCGCGTATCCTCGAGAACCTGCCTTGCCTCGGCATACCGGGTTACGAGCCACACCTGACGCCCGTCCGCCAATTCTGCTCGCGCGATCGGCCCCTCTTGGGCCATTGAATAGTAGTCCCTTGGTGGATGCAGTGGATGCTCCCGCTTGCCAGGGTACTTGTGAATCATTATATCAAACCTTATCTAAGTGAATCAAAAGCATAGAGGACCTACCTATCCAGACTTTGTGCCCATTCGAGAATTTCGCCAGCGACTTGGCTGCCTGACTCTTCCAGAAGAAAGTGTCCGCCGGAAACCCTCCTGGTGACGCATTGCCCCGTGGTGCAAGATCCCCACGCGAGCAGGTCCCAGTATGATACAGATCGATCATCTGTCCCCCCGACTGCAAGACACGGAACATCAACCAATTCGAGAGGACGCTGTCCGTAGCTCTCGAACGCAGTGATGTCGGCGCGGAGGATGGGCAATAAATGTTCGCGCACCACAGGATCTGTGGCCATCGTCGAGAAGTCCCCGGGGTACCGCGCGCACAGCTCGCCCACGAACTCAGACTCAGGCAGATGCGAAAAGTGGCCTTGCATCGAAATTCTTCCCGGGGGGACCGAAGAGATTGCAACAATTCCTTCCGCTGCCTTCCCAAAGGACTTGCCGACCTTCACAAACTCCAACGCTACAAGTGCCCCGAGGCTCATTCCCAGCACTAGATACCCGGCCCGTAGCCTACCCCCGATCCGCCGCCAACTGTCGAAGGCTAGTTCGGGCACTGACTCCAGGAGCGTCTCCTCACTTCGAAGTAGATGACCTGGATAGTCCACATACACAAGTTCCATGGGCTCCTCTAACCAAACAGCCAAGTCGCGAAGTGAACTTGAACTCCCGCCCGCAAAGGGAAAGATAATCAACTGCCGCTTTGTCAACTGTCCTGCTCCGATTTAGAACCCGACCCACTTGGTCGCGGCGACAATTGGACTGCCATGTCCCTTAGGGAATCGCCACCGAGCAGCGCAGATGGCGGCAGACGTACTCCAAACTCACGATTTATTCGGCTCACAACCTGAGTCGCATAAAGTGAATCTCCTCCGAGAGCCATAAATGAATCACTCCGGGACACCGAATCGAGTCGTAACACCGCCGCCCAAATTTCACCGAGCCGTTCCTCGGTTTCTCCCTCAAGATCCGATTCCCGCAGGGAGTTACTGCCTTGCGAATCTGGAATCTGGTCCAGCACGTGGGTTGCGACGACTAATTCATCACTTTCCTGGTCCATTGGACGGAGCGTTGCCATCACACGCGGTTCCTTGAGCCGGATGGATCGCTTAAACAGTGACACACCGAGTTCATCGCTGATGCCTGCAGAATGAACCACGTAGCCGTTGCCCGTCCACACCCGTTCTGCGCTGTCCTCGCGTACAACAATCACTTTGCCGATGTGCTTTGCTTGAGCAAGGTGCGTATACGCGTCGGAGACAGCAGATGTCGGAAACGCATGAGCGGGGAGCGGTTGCACCTCACCCTTCCGTAGTAAGCGCATCACGCTATCGAGCGACTCTTCATATTCAGGACTGTGTTGATCTGGATAATAGGCCACGAACGAGACTCCATGACTAAACAGGGCCATCGACATGGGTCGTTCTGCGAGAATGTCGCGGCGACCCATCTCAACCAGACGACCACCCTGCTTTAGGGTACGCATGCTCGCCTCGATAAATTCTCCACCTAGGGAATTCAGAACTATGTCCACACCTCCTAGCTCTCGCACCTGCTGCTCGAATTCCGTAGAACGGGAGTCGAATACGGCAGTAACCCCAAGTTCCCGGGCATATTCTCGCTTCGCCAGAGTGCTGGCTGTGCCGATAATCGTCAGCCCTAGGTGTCGCGCTATTTGTACGGCCGCTAAGCCCACGCCTCCCGTTACGGCATGAATGAGAACAGATTGGCCTCGCTTGGCGTTCGCACGCAGAACCAGACACTCAAAGGCAGTTGTGAACGCAACGGGAACCGTTGCAGCTTCTGCGAAACTCAGCCCGCGAGGAATACGACGCACAAGACGCTCCGAAAGTGCCACATAGTCGTCGAGGCAGGCCTCTCCTATGCCCAGTACCGCGTCTCCGACGCCAAATGCCTGAACATCAGAACCGACTTCTACTACGATGCCAGAGCACTCGAGACCAAAACTATGGTCCCGGGTGTCATCCATGAGCCCGGAGGCTAAGAGGACCTCCTTGAAGTTCAAGCCAGTCGCTCGGACCTTGACGATGACGTCCGTCGGTCCACACTGCGGTCGAGGAGCCGGTTCCAGCACCATAGAACTTAAGTCGGCCGCCTCCTGCAGATGTAGTGATCGATTCTCGATTGCTGCGTTACCCGCGCCAAACATCTGGCCAGAGTCGATCCTCCTCAAGTGATAGCCCCTAACACTCACAAGAAGATCGCCGGCCGGACTCCAGCAGTCCACATCGAGAGTGACTGAGCGGTCAGAACGTTCTACGACTCGCGTATGGCTGATCAGCTCCGATGAGAGGCTGCCCCACACGTCGATGCGCTCATAGGACTGCGGCACGTACCTCTCGCCCAACTTGCTCAAACTTGCGCCAAGCGCGTTATCTAGCAGAGCCGGATGCATAGGGTGCTGGTGGAGATCGTCTGCGTAGAGTCCAGGTAGAACTGAGCGCGCCACCGTTTCGCCGTTGGGCAGTTCGCGTATGCCAACAAGGCAGTCCCATCGAGGCCCAAGCTGTATTAGGGATTCGTCGAGGTGCTCCAGCTCCAGCTGTTCCGACTCGAACCAAGACATTGGACGTTTGCTAGGAGAGGACTCGGATCCGCCCGGAGCTCTAGTAATAAGTGCTGTGACGGTTGGCAATAGGCGACTTCCAAACTCTCCGCACCGAGCGGTGGCCCTCCAGCCAGAGTCCTCTGGCGCGAGAGCTACTTCAACCGTCAAACCAGAGTCATCCGCGCAATCTGCGGGTCTCAGAATATCAAGCGCCTGGATCTGAATAACCTCAGTACCTGTCAGCTCTCTTACGGCACGATGCAGAATTTCGATGATCGCCGTGCCTGACAGCAAGCTTCGACCGTCAACCCGATGCTCGTGCAATACCCAATCGCCTGCATGAATCTGCTGACTCCAGACATCGAACGAATTGGTCGTCTCTACTCGAGAGCTAGAGGATTCCAACCGCTGTCGAAAGGACCGATTTGTCTCGTTTACGGCCATCCCAGATTCGGTCCAGGCATCAAACGCGATACTAACTACGTCACGGCCGCTCCTGGCCATCTTCTCGGCAAAGGCGTCGAGGTACGCGTTCGCCGAACTATAGTCAGCGTGACCGACCCCTCCCACAACAGACGACATTGATGAGCACAGCGCCACCCAGCGGGTCTGATCGTCGATGACCTCCTCATCAAGTACCCTCGCGCCATCGATCTTTGGGGACATCACGTGTCGAACACCACCCTCGTCAAGCGCTGCGATCAATCGACCCCCCGCAACGCCAGCCGCATGAGCCACTCCGTCGAACGGCCCATACTCCCTGTACAAGTCCTTCATACGATCGGAATCACGAACATCCACGTCTGCAATCTCTACGGTTAGTCCGAGCTCACGGAGCTGCGCGACTTTATCGTCTAAGACCCTGTCGTCTCTCGCCCCCGCACGAGAAACTGGTCGACGAGTCAAGACCATGCGAACATCCTCTATGGATGACGCACTCTTCGCAAGAGCTAGACCGATACCGCCAGTACCGCCTGTTATCAGGTAAGTGCTCCCGCTGCGCCACGGATCGGGACCGAGGGCCGCTGGAACGCTCTTGTACACCCGGCGATACCGGAAACCATCGAAGTAAGCGATCTCCGCGCCTGCGACAAACGAGGCCACCTCGTCCTCAATAAGCGAGGCTGAGATCTCCTTTGCACGAACGAGCGATGTTTCCAACCCCGGATACTCTTGCGGCAGAACACGATAGGGACCCACGACTAACTCACCTGCTGGAGCATCGGCTGCCTCTGGCGTCGGATTCAGCACAAGGAGCCGATTAGTCTTGTCTGGTCTCACAGCCGAGATCATTGGTCCTACCCGCAATAGTGGCCAAAAATCTCGCTCGAGTGCCACGTCGACCGCATCCGGTCCGACCGGCGCCTGGCCGATGAATACGAACGCATCAGCAGTGGCAACCGCATCTCGATTGGCATCAAACCAGTTCTCCACTGCTTCCCCAGACGTCAGGTCAGCTAGGTCCGCTACGGTAATGTCGGCATTCAGTTTGCTGGACCACGACAGTTCAGTACCGGCAGAAAATACAACCAGGCTGTCAACTACGTCGCTATCGATTGTCCTCGGCGTCAATGCCCACCTCGGCGCCCAAACGAGCGACTCTTCCACTAAGTGGGGAAGATGATCTCGTCCACCAACCTCTTTTGTCCACTTGATCTTTCGATCGTGCTGCCGCCCGGGAAGACTTATCGACCTCGACCGGGTGCCCGAAAAGTGACGGCCCCAATCGATTGCTCCCCCGAGCTCCCAAACCGAGCCAACGACTTCAGCGATGCTCTCTGGTTCCCGATCACCATTTCGCCAAGGTGACAGGCCGGGCAGATTGATGCCACCGTCCAACTGTCGGAACAGTTCGACAAGTGCTCTGCCAGGACCCACTTCCAAGATGACAGCCCTACCGTGCTCCAGAACCGCCTCAGCGGCCTCCATAAATCGGACAGGTTGCCGCAGATGGTCGATCCAGTAACTGTGCTCGGCGAAGGCTGTGGAACTCTCGAAATTACCGAGTTTCGTCGACGCCAACGGAATAACGGGGGTGCCAAACTTAACTCTGCGGACAGCGTCACCGAACTCGTCTCGAATAGTATCCATGAGACGCGAGTGCGCAGCCAACGATGCACCGAGCACACGATTCATCACGTTTGATTCGTTAAGCATTTCTTCCATCGATGCGATTGCCTCGACCGAGCCAGAGACGACACACTGCCCAGGAGCATTGACAGCCGCTAAGTCGACGGTGTCCGGCATGATCGACGCCAACTCCTCAGGCGTGAGCCCAACCGCCAACATGGCGCCAGGCGGGGCGACATGCTCCATCAGGCGACCTCGCTCAGACACTAGCAAAAGTGCATCCTCGAGGCTCAGTACTCCCGACAACGCTGCAGCACTGTATTCTCCAGCACTATGCCCTATCATAATCGACGGCGTTAACCCAGCCTCGATAAGCGCACGACCAAGACTATACTCGAAGACAAACAATGCTTCTTGCGCACGCTGTGCCCGATGAATACGTGATGACGCCAACGCCAAATTCGCATCGCTAGGGAACATTACATCCCTAATGTCGAATTCCGTGATCCCCGCCAGCACCTCCGCACACTCATCGATGGCCGCCGCGAAACTCGGTTCGCGGAGATAGAGTCCGTTCGCGGCCCGAGCGTACTGACTTCCCTGACCAGGGAACGCCATAACCAAAGGAAGCTCGGGAGACTCGGGTTCAACTCCCATGATTCCAGGCGCTCGCAACCCTTCCACCAGTTCCTGCGTGTCAACTGCCGCAAGAGTAGATCGGATCTTCTCAGGTGTACGCCCCAGGGCAAGTGTACGTGCAACATCAAGGACAGCTACATCAGAGTTCACGGTGAGGTGGTCCGCGAGAGCCTGCTTTGCCACTCGTAGTTGCGATTGGGTTTGGGCCGAAACTACGATCGGAACTGGAACATCAGGCAGCGGCCGGGTGATCTCAGGGGCGGCAGGCGCCTGCTCAAGCACTACATGGACGTTTGTCCCACCTACGCCGAACGCACTCACCCCTGCTCGGCGAAGTCCCATCCAAGGCTCGTTTTCCTTTGGCACATAGAACGGCCCGTCGTTCCAAGCGATCCGACTACTTGGCACTTCGAAATTCACGCACTTTGGAATCATGGCCTTGTCAACGACCATCGCAGCCCGGATTAGCCCGATTATTCCTGCTGCTGGCCCAAGGTGACCGATCTGAGGCTTAGCAGTCCCAAGCGCACACGTGCGGCCGCCGCCAGGGAGTGAGAATGCTGCATTCAAGGCATCGATCTCAATCGGATCCCCAAGTGGCGTACCAGTGCCGTGCGCCTCCACGTATCCGATGCTCGCCGGCTCACATCCCGAGTCAAGAAGCGCCCGCTCAATGACCGCAGCTTGGCCTGAAACACTCGGAGCAGTGAAGGACATCTTGTCATTGCCATCATTGTTACTAGCGCTAGCCCGGATTACGGCTACAATACGATCACCATCTCGTACCGCTGCCCTGAGGGACTTCAGGAGCACCACCCCCGCCCCGTTTCCGAAAACGGACCCATCGGCTCGCTCGTCGAAAGCTCGCAATCTTCCCGACTCTGAACAGATAGACCCCTCTTCATAGTGATAGCCGCTTACCTGCGGGGTGTGGATGTTCACGGCACCAGCCAGAGCCGCCTCACATTCACCATGAGTAATGCTTTGGCAGGCGACATGAACTGCCATTAGCCCGGTAGAGCAGGCAGTCTGAACGTTCATGCTCGGGGCAGTAAGCCCAAGTCGATATGAGAC
This sequence comes from Nesterenkonia alkaliphila, assembly GCF_009758175.1. Lineage (GTDB taxonomy): Bacteria > Actinomycetota > Actinomycetes > Actinomycetales > Micrococcaceae > Nesterenkonia > Nesterenkonia alkaliphila. The sequence continues at coordinate 137,370 of NZ_WRPM01000031.1, read as the reverse complement.
CCGCGTCGCGAGAAAATCCCCGTAGTTCCCGATATCTGACTGCAGACCATGAACCGAGCCATCGAGCCAGTCGCTGTCTGTAAAGTTCCGTTCGACATACCGCAGATATGCGTGCCTACCACCTCCCGCGAATACGCCGATCCGCCGTTGCAGGCTCTCTGGCGTGACCCCAGCATCTTCCATCGCCGACCAACACAACTCGAGAAACACTCGGTGCTGCGGATCCATCGCCGCAGCCTCGCTTGGTGGTATGCCGAAGAAATCGGAATCTAGTCCAGCAGGCGAATCGACCAAACTAGTGACCGCCCGGAATGAAGGCTGCTGAACCAGATCCTCCGATACACCTGCAAGGTCAAGGTCTACTGGAGCTAGATGGGTCAATAACTCACTGCCAGCCAGCACATCCCGCCAGTAACCTTCGGGATCGTTTGATCCTGGCAATCGACATGCCATCCCTACGATCGCGACAGCACCGTCAACGGAACCGCTCTGCGAACCTCTTGATGAAATTCTATTAGACATATGATCCACCCCTGATTTTTTCCTGCGATCTGACAAACTCAGCAAATAGTGAAATACTTGGATATTGTAGTAGGTGACGAATTTCAAAAGATGTATTTAGCTCAGTTTTTAATCGCATATATAGGTCAAGAAGAAGAATTGATGACCCGCCAACATCGAAGAACGTATCTTTTGTCGAGATAGATTGATGGCCCAGCACATCAGCCCAGGCATCAAGAATCTTCTGTTCCAGTTGGGTAAGCCCTACTGCCGAACGACGGCGAATTCGGCGGCCGGCTAGCGCTGAATCATCGGCCTTACCTCGCCGATCTGTCGGCAGGCCATCAACGATTTCAATCCGGGTCGGCACCGCATACGTCGGAAGCACCTGGTTCAGTACGGCCCGCAGTGAGTGCCGCTCCAGTCTTTGACCACGCCGTAGCTGAATGAGAGCCTCCAAGGCAACACTATGAGCCCCTCGCCGCCCCCGCACAAGACAATCTGCAACCTCCGGAAGGGCACGGATTGCACCTTCGACCTCAAAAATGTCTACTCGGTATCCATGGACTTTTAGCTGGGAGTCGATACGACCTTGATATTCGAGACCTCCATCACTGAACCGAACAAGGTCCCCAGTTTGATAATATCGTCGGCCATTCCTGCGACCGAACTCCGCAACTCGAGCAGGTTTGCCATTCTTGTCCGTGTAACCAAGAGCCACGGCTGACCCCGAAACAGCGAGCTCGACTGCATCCGCCGGACCCTTCATATTAGGATTGCCGTGAAGCACTACGTTCGGTATCGGAAGTCCAATGCCAGGCGAGTCGGGCCACCTAATGGGATCAGCTCCAAGGTCGGCTTCTGTAACGACATGAGTTTCGGTTGGCCCGTACTGGTTAATAAGTCTGAAACCCGCGGCTGTTCCAAACCTTCGGAGTGTGTCGTCTACAATTAATCGCTCCCCAGCTGCAATTACGGTCCGCATTGCTGGAGCCACATCGTCATCCCGCCAGGCTCGTGCGAGCTGGCGTAAAATCAGGGGAGGGACGAACAGCGTGTCAATTTTCTCATCTCGCAGGAATGTGAGCGTCCGCATAGGATCGATTTTGACTTCGCTTTTAATAACCACAAGTGTATTGCCGCCCGACAAGCAGCTCAGCATCTCCTGAATCGACACGTCGAATCCGACGGCGGCGAAGAGACCCACTCGCCGGGGGCCATCTGCAAGTCGGCGAACCTGCCAATCCACGAGATTAGCAACACTCTCAAATGGCATCGCGACAGATCGCGGCGTACCCGTGGTTCCCGACGTGAAGAGCAGGTAAGCTTCATCCTCAGGGTCCACTTGTGTCGGAAGTTGCAGCTGCTTGAATCGTGAACCGTCGCTAGCGCCGGGACCGGATGATATTTCGATGTCGCATTTCGTAATACGAGCGAACGCGACCGGCCCAGCTGCTGCACTCATATCGGATCGCCGCCGTTCCGGCAAGCTCGGGTCAACCGGAACAACACTGGCACCCAACGCCAAGGTCGCTATCGTTGCGATTACCAGCCTGGCACTCCGCTGGCCCTCAATTATGACTCGGCTGCCCTTCGCCACGCCCTTCTCTTCGAGGCTCCGAGCTACGCTACTCACCTCAAGCCAGAGACGTTCGTACGTGTAGTGACTGTCGCCGTCTACAACCGCGACAGTGTCAGGTTGATCGGTCGCATGGCGTACTATTGAACCCAGCAATCTGTTGCAGTCGATAGGGCGTAGTGGTCCGGCGAGTTCTAGTGTCCCCTCCGCAAGCAACGAGTCATCCTTGGTGATTTCAATCACACCATTAGGTGAGTCGAGTTCTCCCGAAGCCAATGAACGCAACATCGAACGCAGGATATTGGCATACTTGTGAGATAGACGCACCTCCGTGCCAAACTGGGCTACGATTACGAGTTCCCCAGAGCCATCCGCTAGCCGATTGAGCGTCGACAGAACTGGAAACTCCGTGCGCTCCTCGTACCATCCCTCTGCCACCATCGCTTTTAGAGCCCCAGTCGGCTCGCTGGAATAGAAGTCGGTGTAATTGAAGGCAACGTCGATCAATCGGCGGCCTGCGGCGGTTTGAATATCTGCCAGAGGATACCGCCGATGTGAGGAAAAAGACACCTCGTCTTGGAACGTCTGCTGAATCGCTTGCCTCCAGGACAAGCCACGCAACCGCATTCGAACAGGAAGCGTGTTTAGGAACAGCCCCAGAACGCCTGTCGCGCCTTCCATCTCAGGCCGACCGCCCGTCACGAGCCCAGTCACGGGCGGTGTACTTTCGCCCCACGACGCTTCGAGTGCCGCGCCGTGAAGTGTCACGAACACCGATCGGACAGAGACCGCCAGCCGCTCGGCGATGCTATCCAACGCTACACAGATGTCACGGTCAAGCTGCACACGCACTGTGTCAACAGGACGCCCCGTGCGCACCGAGTGATCTAGTGCATCTGGACCAATTGCACTGACTCGCTCACGCCAGAAGTGCCGATCGCCCTCGTCATTCTGCGATTGCTGAATGAGCTGCACATACTTCTCATGTACTACTCTGTCTCTTCCACTGGGCAATGGGAGGGAACCTCCGGCCCATAAAGTCAACAGTTCGGCCACGAATGTAGCCGCGCTCCATCCGTCGAGAACCGCGTGATGAACTGACAAGGACAGCACGCAGTCCTCCCTGAACTTGTGGAGTGCGACCCGCAGCAAACCAGGTACATCAAGCGAGAAACCGCGCTGCCGCTCCCCTGTCGCCCAAGTTCGAACGAGATTCCTCGCATCTTCGGTAAAGTCGGAGTCTGAATGATCAAATACTCTCAGCTCGATTTGCGCCGTCTCCGCTTCACAAAACTCCAAGACTCCTTCGTTGGTTGCGAGAAAATAGCCACGAAGTGAAAGATGCCGCTGAACCACCGCATCGAGGGCCGGTTGCAGTGGGCCATCAGGAGCATCCTTAATCCTGTAGTGGAGCACATCATGGTATGTTGACCCACTCCCCAGTAAGTTGTGATAGATCATCCCGCGCTGCAACGGAGTTGCTGGAAGTTGCACAGTCAGGTGACCAGCTATACCATCACGCAACGTCCTATCCCTTGGAGGCTGCTGATTGTCAGAAACGACACCCGTACCATCCGCGATCGCCCATACCGTCTGAAGTTGATATATCTCTGCGAGTGTTACCTGAATGCCTAAATCGCGAAGGGAAGTTACGAGTCGGATCGCCGATATGGAGTCGCCGCCCAACCTGAAAAAGTTCGCGCTACGGTCCGGGCAATCGACTGCTAGAACCTCCCCCATCGCAGAAGCAATCGTGCGCTCCGTCTCGTTCTCCCACTCGGCGGCGTGTTCCGATTCTCCTCCGGAGTTCTCAACCTCAACTCCGCCTGATAAAAGTCCATTAGTATCGAGTTTGCCATTGGTCGTGGTCGGAAATTGGTCGACCACGACCACTACCCCCGGAACCATGTACTTGGGTAGGGCTTCTCTCACCACAGCGGCTACGGATTCTTTCGACACGTCTGCGCCGCCTACTTCGACCCCTAAACATAGGCGCGACGAGACTCCCTGGGGATCTGCCCAAGCACGCGCGGCCTTTACGCCGTCAATTCGCAACGCTGCCGCTTCAATATCGCCCGCCTCAACGCGGTGCCCACGGATTTTCAGCTGGCGGTCACGTCGACCTAGGAATTCCAGGCTACCGTCCGAGAGCCTCCGAGCGAAGTCTCCCGACTTGTACAACCGACCCCGGGCATGGGGGCTAATTGTGTCCTCAATGTAGCGCTTGTCCAACATCTGGCGATCCGGACCGACATAGCCGAGTGCGACCCTGCAGCCACCTATCAGCATTTCACCAGCGACACCGTCCGGCACCAGCCGACCGTGATCGTCTACGACGTAGATCGGTGTGTCGCTGAGCCCGTAGCCGATTCGGTTACGTCGTTCGCCCCGCGAATGCTTCATCCGATATATCGTGCTGTGGACTGTTGCCTCGGTTATGCCATACATGTTCAGCAACACCGGCATTCTATCCGTTCCGGACCAGTGGTCGAACCAGCTATCGATAGACGGAACGCTAACCGGCTCAGCACACAGGATGATACGGCGCAAGCCAAAGACCACGGATGGCATCCGTTGCGCAGATTCTCTGAATCCTTCGAACGCAGTAGGTGAAATAGTCAAAGAGGACACTGAATGCCGGTCCATCAACGCTACAAGTTGGTCCGGATCACGACGCTCTGACTCGGACGCCACCACCAGAGTGTCGCCAAAACATAGACTGCCAAATATCTCCCAAACAGAGGCGTCAAAGGCAAAACTGTGAATTGATACCCAGGTCTCGAGTCCATTCCTCTGCAACGCTTCCTCGGTTGAGAGTAGCAACGAGGAGATACTGGGCCGGGAAATTGCGACGCCCTTCGGTGCACCGGTAGACCCCGATGTAAAGAGGACATAAGCCGCTCTTGATTCTGGACCTGCCGGGGCTGCATACGAGTCACCGTCAAGGTTCTGGTTGAGCAAGATATCTATTCCACCAGCGCATGATGACAGAAATGCCCTCGGTCGTACCTGATCATATATCTGAGCTTGCCGCGTAGCGGGCGATTCAGAGTCAACGGGTACGTAGCAGGCCCCAAGCTTAAGGGCTGCGAGCATTGCAATTATAGAGTGCAAGTTGCGCGTCACTGAGACCGTAACGACATCGCCTGCTTGCACACCTAGAGCAGCCAGGCGACCGCAAGTCTCGTCGACTCGCTTCATAAGTTCGCGATACGAAACGCACGAAGATTCGTCCACTAACGCCACCCGATCTGGGCGGGCATTACAGGATTCGATGATCATCGCCCAGGGATCTTCAAGCTCCGATGATACCTTTCTCGAATCACGGGCAACGATCCTGCTCCGCTCCGACTCTGACAAAATGTCTAAATCTTTGACTCGCGTCAGTTCCTGATTGCCGGCGGCCATCGCTGCAAGTACCACTTGCTCGAGCAGAGATTCTGCCGTCAATACGTTGAAAGAACTCGCGTCATAATCCATCTTCAGAGTCTCTTCGCATAAGATGAATCTCGCCTGCGCGAAGGTGGAGAAGTGTTGTCCAGAAACTCTCTCACCCCACACCGCAACCGAGACGGCCCCTTGTGCAAATCCAACTCGACCCAGCGCTGACAATGCTCTCGTCCTGAAGTCCGTGAGTAGCTCGTTGGGCTCAGGTTGCACTACAACATCAGCTTCGACTCCTGGACAGGTCCCGATCCCAATACAAACCGGTCCTCCATCGTTATGGCGACTCAAGACCAATGCAACTGCACAAAAAATCTCAATCGCCTGAACTCCGCCAGCCTTCCGACTCAGTTCTCCGCGCTTTCCTGTCTGCGCGCCCTGTCTACTTCCAAGCGGGAATGTGCTTGCGCCAGAATCGGGCCTCTCCCCCACCCAATTAATCATGCTGGCAGACCTCCCTTGCAGTTAGTAACCAGGAACGGACCGAGAACCAACGCATCTAATCCCGCAGCGACGTATGTCTGCACCGCATCCTCCGGCGTACGCACTATGGGTTGCCCAGCCACATTGAAGGATGTATTGAGCAAAATCGGATACCCGGATCCCCGATCCATTGCTTTCAAGAGCTGCCAAAAACGGGGATTGTCGTCCTTGAATACAGTCTGCACCCGGGCAGATCCATCGACATGTGTCACAGCCGGGAGCTGATCAATGTACGGATCCCGCACTCTTGTCACAAACAGCATCTCACGAAATGTTAGTTCATTTCCAGGATCAATAAGGAAATAGCGGGAGGCATCCTCCGCTACTACCGCCGGGGCGAAGGGTCTGAAACCTTCGCGCTTCTTAACCAACTTATTAATGCGCGAGCGTATCTCCGGCCGCCGAGGGTCCGCGATAATGGACCGGTTTCCGAGAGCTCTCGGCCCAAATTCCATGCGTCCAGAAAACCAGCCCACTACCGCGCCCTTAAGGACCAGATCGATAACAGCGCCAATGAGTTCCTCGTCTTCAGCAGGCTCCGTCACTACAGAGCCACCATCATTGATAGCGACGAGAGCATCTCGACACTCCTGATCCGTCGACGAGGGCCCGAGAAGGGTGCTAGGCCTCAACGGAGACGCACCCTCATATCGTTGTGACACCGCAAGAGCAGCCCCTATCGCGGCGCCGTCATCTCCTGACGCCGGCTGAACGTAGATCCGATCAAAGAGGCCACTGCGCAACAGGGCTCCGTTGAACGCGCAGTTAAGCGCGACTCCGCCAGCCAAGGCGAGCGATGTTAGGCCGCTCTCGCGGCGGAAGTGCCTAAGCACATGAAACTGGACCATCTCTAGAACGGCCTGCACGCCCGCGGCGATGTCCTTGTGTCGTGCGTTGATCACCTCGCCAGGTGCCCTTCGAGGACCAAAGACTTCTTCAATCGCAGCGATCGCCCCCCGGTGCGTCTCCTTTTCGACCGCCGTAATGTCATGCAGTAATAGAGGGACCCGATACTTTCCATCCGGCAGCAACTCTACGAAATGTTTCAATATCTCTGTGGCGGTCTTTGCGGAGTTGCCGAGGGGCGCTAATCCCATCACCTTGTACTCTCCATCCGCAAATCGGAAACCAAGGTACATAGTGAATATGCCGTAAAGTAATCCGAGAGAGTTTATCGCACCTACATCGCGCAGTCGTTCAATGCCATCGGTGGACCCATGCCAAACTGTCGTCGAACTGCGTTCCCCGAGCCCATCAGAGACTAGTACCAGAGAATCTCGGTACCCACTCGGATAGTACGCGCTTGCCGCGTGCGCAAAATGATGTTCAACCGACTCATAACGATTAGTCAGACTAACACCGAGCATGCGTTCGGCATGCTCCTGGTTCACTGATGGTGATAGCGCTCTTGTATAAAACTCCCCCGAAAACTCATCCAAGGCGAAAAGATCAGCATATTCTGCATAGGAGAAGGCATGCGCCACAACGTCGACACTTTCCATCTTGGCACCGATGCTCTCGAGACAGAAATTCGTTGCCTCCGTCGGAAATGACGCCGAATGCTTAATGCCGTCATATCGCTCTTGTGCCGCTGCACTGACAATCGCACCATTCACCGCGATAGCTGCAGCCGCGTCGCTGCCTTGCGTCGCGGCATACTCAGAATCCGATAGTCCTGGCACCAATTCGCGCTTTACTGATTGGGCGAGCGGCAGCCCACTATAACCAAGGGCTACATTTGCAGACACATTCTGTCTTCTATCAGCATGCATCACTCGCTCCTTTAACGTTCATGCAAGCTTCCCCATCGCGGAAAAGTGTCTCCTATAGGCGGCAAATCGCTCCGTCTCCAGGACCATAGCTCGGTCATCGACGTTCATAAGTAAGTACGGGACACCGCCGTCAACCTCCATCTCTGATAGGTAGACTGCGTCATCACTCACGATAAGATCTAGACACACAAATGGAAGTCCAAGTCGGCTCGCAATAGGTTCTGCAATAGCCTTTAATTCGGCAGGAACATCCACGATAACTGACGCGTTGGGTGACTGTTTTGTAGTTGAGTAAATGCTTTGCCTGAGAGTGGCAAGCATTGGAACCCCATCGATGCAGTAAATACGATAGTCCTGCGAATAGTCGACAAACCTCTGTATCAAAGCATCAAGCTCTGCGGCACTAAAAAGTGTCAAAACCTGTCTTAACTCACTGAGATCAGACACTTTATTCACCCCGAAACCTGAGCTCCAGTTCGCTGGCTTAACGACGACCGGAAAGTCAATTTTATCTAAGGGGTAGGCATCGAACCAAAAGCCGAATTGCCTCGTAAAAACTTGAATGGTGTCAAGCACGTCGACTCCATGCATTGCTGGCTGGAGAAATGTCAAGAATTTGTGATTGTTGTAGAGATTCGTCATAACAGATGTCGTGCACCCAAACCCAGACTCTGCGAGTACCTGGACTGCATACAAAAGTCGCCCCTGGTCAGCCGCATGTTGTGGCCACGTCAGCAACTTCGTGTGAAAGTACTCACTCTTAGGATCCAACGGTCTACCCTTTAGCCAAACCTCAGGCGAATCGCCCGAGATCACGAAAGCGAGGTCATCGATGGTGACGAGTTCGAGGCGAAACCCGGCGCGAAGCGCCGCCGCCGCCCTATCTGCGAAGACATACTGTTCAAAGTTAGATCTGACAATAACTCTGTCACGCTCGTTCCTCAACCAATAAAGTGTCGAATTCACGCTCATTCCCTGGATCCTTTAATCGTCTCACCGAGCATAGTTTGCCGGAGCGCTGAATGTAATTGTTTCGCAGCCTCAGCAGTGGGATCAACGAGGAGAGACATCTTGACTGATTCGAATGCTCCCTCACGATCCTCCATCTGGAGAAGCGCCAGTGCGGTGAAATAGCGCGCGGGCGCTGTGGGTGACCCGCCGAGTGTTTCGACTGTACGGTATGACTCCACAGCTTGCTCGAAGTCCGCTTTCGCGGCTAGAGCATTTCCTCGTGCTATCCATGCCCGCGCGTCCCCTGGATTCACTTCAGTAAGGACTTTTGTGCTTTCGAGCCAAACGCTATGGTTTTTGTATATCGACGCTGTCTTGGCCAAGGTCTCGTAGAGGGGAAAAGCGAAGTCCCGCCACTGGACTTCGTCGAATCCCTGCGCCTGTCGTGCGGATTCTTGGGTCGCGACCGCTTGTTCGAGTGTCCGCATCGTTTCCACCTCGTTTCCAAGCAGAAATGGTTGGAATGCCGCCGCACGCAGAAAAGCTTGCTTCAGAAGGAGGCCTTGGAATTCGGTCTCAGTATTGAGAGTTTCCTCTGTTACTTCTTCGGCACGTGCGAGCGCTTGCTCAAACCCAGGGTCCAAGCGTCCCAGCCGCCCTTTCCGCGCCATGAGGAACACGGCGCAACGCATGCGCGACGTGGGACTTGCTTCCGTGTCCTTACTCATCTCAATCGCAAGTCGCTCGAGGACCTCTACGGGAGCACCCAGTTTGTACATAAGCATCAAGCCAACTACCCCTATTGGCCGAGTCTGGTCATTGGCAATACTAAACTGGTGTTCGGACAACACTCGGCGTGCAGTTGCTAAATAGCCAAGGCGCATGGCGAGTTCAATGGCAGCCCTCGCATCATCGATGTCTCGCAGCTGTTTGGGTTCTTCGAGCCGCTCTCGAACAGCCGAGTACAGATTCGTCGAGAGGTCCGGCGGCATGGTTTGCATGTCGTTTGACAGTGCGTCTCGTCGATCATGGCTCGCGGTATCCATGATTCGCGTCGCAGTCGGGGGAATTGTATTAAAGAGCAGCGTCTCAGCTGAAGGCCTCATTTCGGCAAACTTCATTGCAAGACGGTGGGTCGCAATAGCATGAACCGGACTTTCGGAAATCGGTTCATGGAGGCCGACATAGACCGTGGACTTCGTGGGGACCCCGGCGGACATGATAGCCTGTATGCGGTCCCGAACGGCGTCACGTGTGTGGAGAAGCTTATACGGCGTAACGATCGGTTCCATAGACTGTGCCCCCATCTGTCGCATCCTGCGCAATATTGTCAATGGTGGGCGGCTTGGAGAAAGTACCTCCTCTCCAAGCCGCCCTCTCGGTGCCAGCTGTTAGGGTCACTCGATCGAACTCTATGGATTCGGCCCTACATGCGACTGGCTCCGAGATTAAGTGTGGCTCCAGTCGTGTGCGAAGTCGTGTGCGTAGGTATCGGCAAGGGCTTCGATCTCGGCGTCGGTCATCAAATCACCCCCTTACCCTTATGGCCATTCTGCGTTCCATGGTTGGGCATGTCAAGACCTGGAGACTTATGAAAAGTCCCCCACAAGAGTTGTGGTGGGGCCGAGAACTATGAGTTATGCGAGATCAGGATGCTTCGATGGCCACACATGTAGGAACACTGACGTAGCAAGCAGACGCTCATGGGAATCTTGAAAAACAACACCGGGATTTCTATCAGTTGATCTATTGCAGCGGGTGCAAGGATCATGCTCGTCAGTAGTTCCGCCGCCTGAGGTCAGCCTGAGGGCCGGGCATAGGCGACGATGGCTGTGAACGACCACAGAAAGCACCCAGGGAGTACGGACTCTTATGAAGCTCCGAAGGTCCTGCAGCACTGCTGGGCGGTGGACAAAGGAGCCATTGGGAATGAAAAAGTCTCCGGCGCTCTGAGCCAACGCATCGGTGAAAACATGTGTCGTCAACGACCTGGATTGGCGAGGTTGGTCAGTTCGGAGGGGCCCACGCTGCCAGGACTGCCTGCTGGGGGCTCTTAGGCAGAGCTGCCTGGTGCTGCGATGCTGATGCACCCATAGGAGTCTCCTCACCATTCACCACCAATTGCCACCGATGCCAGGTTTTACGATACCCTCCGGATCAACTTAGATCAGGACTGGAATACTGTACTGGCTGTGCCGTGGTCTCCAACATCCTGGTGTTCAGGGGCTCAGGGAGCCTCAGCGGTCCGGTCGCTGTGGGAGTGGTGCTGACCTGTTCTTGCCGCGTTGGAGCGGGCCGGTCCGGGATAGGTGGCACGCCCCCGGTCTGCCAGCTGCTCAGTGTGGCCAGGGCTCTGGTCTTCTCGGCCTCTGGGATCATGTCTGCCTCTCTGGTGAGAAGCGTCTTGGCCTGAATCAGTTCTCTGTCGAGGAGGCGGCGTTGGTCGTGGGTGAGGACTTGTTCCACTGCCCGCTGGATGGGGATGCTGGAGTCATAGACCAGTGGTTCGCCGTGGAGTTCTGCCACACTGCACTGGGCCTGCCAACGGCCCAGCGCCTCGGTGAAGTTCTTGGTAGCGGACAGGGTTGCTGCTGGAGTGTTGTCGGGCTGCCAGCTCATCAGCGCGGCCTCGGCACTGGCATGGCGTGCTTGCTGCATCGCTGGGGAGGCTCCCAGCTGGGAGAGCTGCGACGCGTTGAGTTTGTCCTGGAGCCCGGCCCTGAGGGTGCGCCACCGTGGCGGCACGGGTGCCGATCCTTCAACGCCGTCACTGGGTATGCATTTGGCTACAGCGTCCCGGTAGGCCTCCATCGCTTCGGCTGCCTCTGCCTGGTCCAAGTAGGTGCCAAGGAGGTAGGCCGCGTTATCTGCCCGGTTGCACTGCGGTCCTAACCCTTGGGCGAGCAGCAGGTTGTAGTTGGCCCTCTCCTGTTCGGTGTCCACGGGGTGTTCCAGGATCTGGCGCTGGAAGTGCTGCATCCTGGAGGCGAACAGGTCTAGGTCTCGTTGCGCTTTCTCGATCTCGGATCGGCTCACAGTGACCACCGGTTCAGCTGATCTCAGGGCCAGCGCTCGGGCCTGCTGCTGATGTGCCCACACCTGGTGCGTTCATCCGCAGCTGGGCTTGGGTTTCCTGTTGCTGGACGCGTTTCTCTGCTGCTTTCAGGGCGTCGAGCTGCCGGTCGAATGCGACGTCGTGGCTGACCTGATACCCCAGCTGCTCAGGGGTGTAGGCCACTGGCAGTGGCGGGATTCCCCGCAGTTGGGCTGCTCGGTCTACAGTGTCGCTGGCTGCCTCGGGATGGAATCGGGCTGCTGCTGCCCGGGCCTCTGAGAGTAGGGGGTCTTTGAACGTCTCATCATGGGTGATGTACTTCTTGATCGCTGGTGGCGCCTGGGCGTAGGCCTTGTGGGTGAGGGTCTTCCAGGACCGTGAGAGCCCCTGCTGCATCGGGTCCATCCTCTGGTTGATCTCAGCGGCGATTCCCGCCCCGGGGTGAGGTTCGTTGACCTCCCAAGGGTTGGCTGCCATGTTGATCTCCCTGAGCCGTTCCAGGGCCTCGGCGTAGGCCTGGACCTGTGGGAGCTGGGCCGTGGGGTCTGTCCATTCCTCCGGTGCCGGTGGGGTCAGCTTCGCCAGTGACTCCAGCGAGGCTGCCTTGGTGACCTTACCGGGGACTGATTCCTGCACTTCTGCTCGGATCTTCGGGAGCCTTTCGTGCAGGTCGCGGTCCAAGGCGTGCCAGCTTGGTGCTGTCTGGAGGCCTGCTTTCTCGTGAGCCTTGTTCAGCTCAATCAGATAGGTGACTCTGCCGTGCATGCGTTCCGCCAGCCGGGCGGCCAGCTGCTGGTCCTGGCCGGAGTGTGCCGGGGATTCAGCGATTTGGTCGAACTGGTGCCCAGCCTGGTAGTAGAGATCCGCCGCGCTGTTGAGGTGAACCCTCAGGCTCATCATCTGCCGCAGCCGGTGCTCTGCTGCCTCCCGCTGGATCGGATTCTTCCCCTGGTCCCAGGCTCTCCAGGACTCTTCCTGGATGAGCTGACGCTGCGCGATGATCTGCTGATCGGCGTGCTTCATGGACTTCTCTGCCCGTTCCCACGCACTCATAAGACTGGCGGCCATATCAGTCCACCTCCGGTCCGCTGCTGGCCACAGGCGCTGGGGGCTGGTTCATCTGGTGTTCCAGCGCCAGCTGCATCTGATCTGGTTCCTCCACTGTCTCGGTCTCCACCACCGTCTCCGTCTCAGTCTGGGTGGTGGTTGAGCTGTAGAGCCGTTCCCATTCCTGGTGGGCTGCTTCTGCGGCCTCCAAGTCGGTCCCGATTTCCTTGCCGAACGCCTCCTGGATCTCCTCAGGCCGCATATGCGCCCTGGTGGTTGCCACTTCTGCAGCTGTCACCAGTGCCCGGTCTGAGGGCCTGGTGCTCTGGTAGGCGTGGGCCATAATGGCCCGCCCTGCTTTCAGCCCTCCTCCGCTCATCATCCAGGCAGCCCCGGCTGCGGCTGCCAGTGCTGGCCGCTGCTTGGCTGGGGCCTGCCGGTAGGTCTCGACTAGCGCATCCTTTTTCGCCGGCGAAATCGAGGCGTCATAAGCCACCGCGTCCCGAGCGTCCTCGTCGTAGGCCACCAGGTGCCCCAATGTTTGCCGGGCCTTAGCCTGCTGTTCGATGGACTCTGTAGAGGCGGTGGTGGCCAGAGCATGGCGTGCGACCTCGACACTGACCCGGGGCGCAAGCCGGTTCAGATGTGACACCTCCTGCTCCTGGTCCAAGGGTTGGAAACCGGGCTCGGGGTGGGGCTGGAAGCTTCGCAGATACTCAGCTTCGCTGCTGGCAGGCTCCTTATACCCCAGCTCGCGCATCTGCGCAGACACATCGGGCAGCTTCCCCGGCATCGTCCATCGCAGCCCGGGGCTGGCCCACTGCTGGTCCATGTACCCCTGATAGAGCTGACGGTTCTGATCGACCTTGTACTGGGCCACCACCTCGAAACCACCGGGGTGGTCATCCAGCGAGGCGGTGAACTGATCATGGAACCCGTTGGTCTCGTGGTAGTCGAACTCCTCGTACCTGACCATAATCAGGTTCCGGTAATCGCGGTGGACCATCGGCAGCACTTCCTCATGGATGCCCTGAACCTGCTGCTCCACAGTGGCTTGCTCAATAGGCAGCACCGCCTGAGGCCCACCCATGCCCTGATCGTTGACTCCGATGAGGAGCACGTCGCCCTGCTGAAAGCGGTACCCGTACTCATACTCCATCCGAGCTATCAATTCTCCGACCTGCATCAGGACTCCTGACTCTCTTGGACACTGGGGTACTGGGCTGGGTCTCCCACCTCTACCTGGGCCTCATGCCAGCACCGATCCGGTGGTGGCCCATCGGGGCCGGGGTCGAATCCCTTGGCCCGGACTGCCTCCAGCAGATCTCTGACGGCCTGTGAACGCTGGTTCATGGCTGTTGCCTCCTTGTTCGTCGTTGCTGCTGGTTACCGGTCAAGCTCTGGGCCGGCGCTGGTGGTGGAGCTTGGCAGGCTGTACCCGGCAGGCAGTTGCTCGGCCGCGCTCTTGACCGCCCGGGGTGCAGACCTCTGCCCTTTGAACAGGTGACGTTCTTGCTCAGCACTCAGTGTTGGTTTGCGGGTTCCCTCACCGGTGAGCATTTCGGTCTCGCCTCGCCGCAGGTCGTAGGCGGTGGCCACGTCCTCACGAGTCGGGCTGTGATGCCCGTGCAGATCCGCTACCGACCATGCGGTGCGCAGTGTGCGGGCATAGCCCCTCAGGCTCAGTTCTGCTCGGTCCAGGGCTCGGTTGAGATCCTGCATAGCCTCCCTGCCGGGTGCCAGTTTCCCGGCCAGTGTCTCTATGGAGAGATCCCGGTTCCTGCGTCCCTGGCGGGACTGCTCACCCAGGGTGCTCAGCCGGTGGAACATGGCTTCCCGGGCCTGATCGACCCGTACAGGGTCGATCTCATCTATCCTCCCGGTGGTGTGCAGGCGCATATCCATGCGGTCCAGCAGCGGACCCGAGAGCCGACGGGCAGGACTCACCTGGGGGCCACCGTCCAGAACAAGCTGGAACTGTGCTGGCCGGTTGAGCACTCCACTGCTGTGGTGCAGGCTGATGGACCCGGTATCCAATGGCTGCCGCAGGGCATCTAACTGCCCGGCGTCCCGGGTATAGGCCTGATCCAGGTAGAGCACGCCTTGATCGGCAGCCGAGACCCTACCTGCCTCAGCACTGGTGCCAAGTAACCTGCCGGCGGTGTCGTCTGCATCGGAGAACACGATGTTGGTCTTACGTGCCCGGGCTACTTGCAGGGCTACTGCTTGCTGGGCTGCCGGGTGCCCGGTCAGCAGCAGATGATGCTCACCCACGGCCGCAGTCTCAGCGGCGAATGTCTCTACTGATCTGCTCATCACCAAACCCCCTTTTACCGGTCGATCTCTGGGCCGTGGTGCCCTGGTTGGTTCAGCGGCGCTGAATACCCCTGGGGCAGTTGCTGGCTGGCCGTAGGTGGTGCCGGGGCCGGGCTGCCGTCAGAGCGCAGGGCTCCCTTGGAGTTGGCGAATGCCAGCATTCGTTCGGCCCGTTCCTTATCGGTGATCTGCTCCCAATCGTCTTTGAAGACTTCCTGGCGGAACTCTTCCCGCGAGGTTCGCACTCTGGTGGGGGCCTCAGGGGCTACCTCCTGGCTGGTTACCGGCCGCACCGGCGCAGGCGCATCGCTCTGGAGCGCTTGGGTTTCCCGCTGGTGGGCCTGGGCAAGCATCCGGTATTCGGCCAGCGACTCTGCCTCAGCTCCCGGGGGAAGATCGTCTGGGTGAGTGCTCACCCCCTGCCGGTCGGCCTGGAGACCGGCAGCGGCACTCTGATCAGCTGCGTGGTCGGTGGCTTCCCATTCGTTGAGTATCCGGGCCTTGTGATCGGCAGCCTTGTCGAACTCATCAGCGCAGTAAAAGGTCACCTCCCCGGTCTTGCCGGACTGGACACCATAGACCTCATAGCCGCCGTTAGAGGCCTCGATCACCGCATAGTCAGTCTCTGAGCCCTTGCGGACCGTTTCCTCGATGATCTCCCCGTGGTCATAGGTGACACCATGCCCCGGGGTCGGTGGATGGTGAGGCGGCTCATTGTCTACACCCCAGGAGTCCATCTCGATTTTGATTCGCTCTGCCACCTCAGCTGCGCGTTGCTGGTGCTCAGCCATGTCCATCGCAGCGAAGTCGCTGACGTTGGAGCGCATGGTCTGGTGCAGCAGCTTCACGCTGGCGTAGTCGCCGGACTCCAGCACCCCGGCAGCCTGGTACTGGATCTCCTGGAGCGCTTCCTGCTGGTCCCGGCCGTCGAAGTCATTCTCGGCCCGATACTCAGCAACATAGTGCTCAGCCATTTCGATCAGCTCCCTACCCTCAGGGGTCACACCGCTTGGCTGGGCCTGGTTCGGGCTCTGGTTCTGTGCGTCCATCACGTTCTCCTTAGCTCAGGCCCGGTCCACTCACACCGGGGGTAGCTGTTCCAGGGATGTTCAGTGACTCTTGGGCGAGTCGTTGGGCCTGGGCTCCTCGGGCTTTGCCCTGTTCGATCAGCACAGTGTCCAGGCCGTGTTTGAAACGGGTGTCGAACGCGGCTATATCTGATCCCACATCGCGGCCGCGAAAGGTGTTCGGGTTGGACTCCTCGATGATGTTCACCAGTGCCCGGGTCTGAGCCCGGTTCAGCCCAATAGCGGTACCTGTGCTGTCAGTGCCGGTGAACACGGCGGTGCCCGTGTGACTGCGGTGGTCGTATCCGAACCTGTGCGCTGTTTCAGTGGTGGTGAGATTCTTGATGAAGTCCTGGTCCTTGGTGCTCTTCTGGGTCCACATGGTCAGGTCTCCGGCCAGTTCAACGGCCTCGATCTCTCCGTCGATCTGCTCCCGGACAGCTCGGGCAGGGATCGGTCCTGGCGCTACTTCGTTGACGGTGATCGCACCGGCCCTGTTGACGGTGACTGTGGCCTGGGGCGGGTAGGCCGCGTAGTAGCCTCCGTGGAATCTTCCGTCATAACCCAGTGCCGTTTTGGTGGCGAGATCTCGTACCTGGTCCCAGTCGCGGGTGGACTCGGATTTGGTCTCAATGCTGGTGACGCTTTTGACCTCGTACCACTGATCGGCCGGGTGCAGGTCTACCGGTATGCCGTCCCTATTGGCGAGTTCAATCTTGGTGATCGCCAGATGTGCACCCTCTTCTGGGGCGTATACGGTGTAGCTCCAGTTGTGGTCTACTCCGGTGATCCCGGCCCGGTCACCCACACTGGTGGTGTCCATCCTGAGCATCCGGTGCAGGTCAGGGCGCTCTGGGCCTATCGTCTGATCAAGTTCGTAGAATTCTGCGGGGATCGCTGCTGGCCTCCCCTGGGAATCCACGTCGTTGAACGTTGCGACATAAGGTGCAGCAGCGTCAATCTGTGCCTGCCAGTCCTCCTTGGTGGGTACCGCCGATTCAGCCCCACCAGGGCGAGCAGGTGGTGCGAACTCCTGTGCATCGCGGCAGGCGTCGATGTAGTTGCGGATCACATTGGTCTCACCGAAGCTGGCTTCACCACCCCAGTTGTAGGGGTCGTGGTTCTCACCTGGCAGGTCCAGGCGCAGCCCGTAGGTGTTCGGGATTTTCACCATGATTGCTCTCTTTCAGCTCAGATCCGGGCCAGTGGCCCCTGCTGGTGTCGTTCCAGGAATGTTCAGGCTGGAGGTCGCCAGCCCTTGGTCTCGTGCTGCTGCTCGGCGCTGGCGATGCTCATCCAGGGTCTGGATGTTCAGCCGGGTGGATTGGTCGCCGTTGATGTAGCGGGTGGAGTTCGGGACCTCGCTGATCTGATCATCGAGCTGCCGCAGGTGTGTCGGTAGGTCGGGTCTGCCGGACTCCAGCTGCTCGCCTATGGCTTCCCATCACCGTGCAATGGCTCGGGCCATGGCCATTCGCTGCTCGGAGACCGCCACCACCGCTAAAGCCGGCGCTGAGCTGTGCCCGGAGGCGGCGTGGGAGTACACCACTGGGAACCCGCCCTGGTTCTGCTGGACGTGGTTGGCCCGCAAGTTGTTGACGTGTTCTTTGGTGTCCGGGCAGTTCAGAACGCAGGCATGAGGTTCTGCCACCCGGTAGAGCCACAGTTGCGCCTGGTCCGGGGTGACCGCTTTGTTGGTGACAGCGACGTTGACGTTATGCAATGCGCTCAGCCCGGTCAGGGCCGGCGGCTGGCTGAACTTGAGCCCGTAGAGCCGGTTGAGGTTCTTCGCCTCCTGTTCGCACCGCTGCTCATAGAGGTGGTTGATCGCATCCAGCGCGGCGGCGTATGAGCCGCCGGAACTCGGATCTGTGGACCACCCACCAGATTCCTGGTGGATGAGCTGGCCTAGCCGGCGTTGGGTCTCAGCGTGGATGATCTGTCGGTCTTCGGTGACCTGGAGCCGGTCCCACATCTGATAGCCGCTCAGCGTGTCAGGACCGGCCCCTGGTGTTTTCGTCTCGGCCACGGTTCACCGCTCCCAGCCAGCGTCAGGGCCGGAGGCCTGCTGATTGATGGTCTCCCAGGACTGCTGGGCCTGCTGGATCTGCTGGCGTGCCTGCTCGGTTTCGGCCACCGCCTGTTGTTCCTGCCGCAGCTGGGCCTGCTGCTCAGCGGTGCGCTCGGTCTCGGCCTCAGGCCCGGCGGTCTCGGCCTCGGCCCCCAAAGGTGCCTTGGAGAGCCGGTGGGGCTGGCCGACGGTGACCTCATTGGCCCACAGCTTGTTCTGCGCTCGGGCTTCACCGGTCTGCTGGTCGATATAGGCATCAGCTTTCAGGTTCCCGTGAACGGTGACCTTATCGCCCTTGTTCAACGACGCCAGCACGTTCTCTTTGAGCCCGTCCCGGTCAAGGGCCACGTCGTAGTACTCGGTCTCAGCCTCTTTCCACTTATTCTCGTTGCGATCGAAGTAAGGGTTATTGTCAGCGAGGCGGAACCCCACCATCTCTCGGCCGTTGGCTGAGGTGAAAGGCTGGGGATCGTTGGTCAGTCGTCCAGTGACTTCAATTCCTCGTGGCATGATCTGCTCCTCTAGTCGTGGTCGTGGTTCCGGCCCCCGCTTGTAGGGCCGGTGATCGCATTACCCCTGGCGACCCCGAGCCCGTATGGGAGCCGTGGTGACATACATTCGCCGCGTTGGTCACTGTCTCGGGTTGGTGACGGCCTCCACTACCGCCTCCACGATGCGCTCGGCCGGATAGGTGCGTATCCAGACCTCCAGCAGCTCGGTCTCGGTCTGCCCAGGGCGCAGCAGTGAGTCCCCATGGACCTCTCCGGGGGACCACCCTGGGGCGTCTGCCCAGTCCTGGAGCCCCACGTCCTCGCTGAGAACCAGTCCCGGAAGCTCCCGGTCCTGGGCGTGGTGGCCGATATGAATCTCCATTCGTTGACCCAGTGCCTGTCAGGGACACCGGCCTTGGTGCACTCATCCATCGTCAGTTCCCGGGCACCGTGAACGTTGAACGCTTCGATCTCCACCCCTGGCAGTACCGCGCGGAGTCTGGCGACCAGGGCCGCGACATGCTCGGGCGAGGTCATGGCGCCTAGGTAAGGGCGTTGGCGGTGACGACCCCACCGGCTACGTCCACACAACCCGTGCCGTGATGATGCCTGCAACCCAAAATCCAGTACTCGACTTCGGTTCTTCTCCGAGGCCGACCATTTTCCGGTGGCCCTCAACAGTTGGGGACCGGCGGTAAGAGTGCGGTCCCGGGCCCTCGGAACCCGGCTTTCAGATAGGGGGCTTGTCTGGTGACCAGCTCCATGTCCAAGTTGTTCTGCCAGACTTGAACAGAGCTTGGCGGGCCTTAGTTTGTGCCACGAAAACACCTTGAGCAGCTAGTCTGATGCTCACACCCCGGATCTGCACCGCGAGACTCCCGACGGCTATCAACACAGATAGGGAACCGCTAAACAATGGCGCAGCCAAATGGCTCAGCACATTTTTCGGCGGTGAACCGCGCAACACCCCAGCACCTGGACAGCGCAGCCGACTCCTCACCCAAACCGGAACTAAACTACCAATAGAATAAAGCCCCCTGAGTGGAGGAAGGACCACATGCTCGCCATAAAAGAGCCCTACCGGCGCACCGAGATGCATGGGTCCCAAACATCCCTTTGCGCCGTGCTCGAGTACCTCATCACAGGATTTTTCGATGCCTGAATCGGGACCTAAGACAGGACACAGTTCTCCTGTCACGATTTTTCTTGACGAAGGCGCATTGGACGGCGAGTTCAGGTTCCCGTCCGCATGTGCAGTCGTGGTTGAAGACGTGGAAACAGTTCAGACCACTATCGAGAAAACGATTCATGAGCTGGCACTAAGTCAGGACTTCCGCATGGAGTCAACTGCGGCAGAATTCGCCTCGCGTGGGTTCCACCACTCTCAGGACCCTTTAATTGCGAAACGCGAGTTCATTAAAATCATCCCGAAGCTCAATCTGGACTGGTGGTGCTCAAGCCACCTTAATCCCTCCGACGATCCCTATAGCACTCTAGATAAGCAGTTCCAGTGGGTTATGGACCGAATACTACTCAAACTCAAGTCTCGACCAGTAGAGTTCGTTTTTGAACAGAACTCAAAATTGAACAGATCCTTCCGAGGCTGGGTAGACAACAGCACCCTTCGAAGCGGCTACGACTCTAGCTTAGTTAGCTATAGAATCGGAACTAAGGCCGATCGCGTACTTTCCGTGGCAGATTATTGCATTTCTGTCAGCTCGCAAGCAATATCCAAATGGATGGCCTTATGCTGTGAAACATCAAAACTGCCCAACTACTTCTGCTACAGAAACTTCGCGCTGCTGGAACGGTCGTGTTCAGTGCTCCACCCCTGGGGCATGAAACGCAGCCTGTCGAGCAGAACATCAGGGCGCCTGAAGGACCGATCCTACTTTCAACTGACCGGTGAACATCGCCCCACCTGTAGCCGCAGGACCGCCGAGGCGCTAGACTCTTAGGATGCGGGGTGCGGGCTTTCAATGGTGCGCGAGTCGCGTGCGTTAGCAAATGAGTTGGCATTGCCTTCATGCGTGAATCCGCACCCCGCACATTTTCCCACAGGGAGGAAGCGCCCATGACGATCCTGTCGGACACCTTGACCCTGGACGACCTCGTTATAGCAGCCACCCTTCCGGATACCGCAAGGGACCTGATGGAGGAACCAGTGCGGCCATGGCAGCTCAATACAATCACTGTCCGCAAGTCACCAGGGAAGTTCCGCCGCGTGGTGGAACCAAGGGATAACTCATTGGCTCGGGTACAAAAGAAGCTGAAGGAGTTCCTGGATAGAGATGTATTAGAACCACACCCCTGTGTGCACGGGTTCACCAGAGATCGGGGGCCCTACACGAACGCGTTAGCCCACTTGAACGCGCGGGCCGCTTTGACAATAGATATATCGGATTTTTTCTCCTCAGTATCCTCTGATGACGTCCAGTCGACGTTAGTGAGTTTTGGCGCCTCGACCGCCGTGGCTAGGGGCATAACTAACGTAAGTGTCTTCGAGAATGTGCTAGCCACCGGCTTTTCCACTAGTCCTGTTCTTTCAAACATGTACTTCCGAGACACTGACGATGTCTTAGCCACCTTCGCTGAAGAATTTAACCTTACCTACACGCGGTATGCAGATGATCTAACGTTCTCGGGCGAAGATGTGGACGACACCCATTTGGCTGAAATCACGAGAGTTCTCGAATCCAAAGGATTGCGTGTCAACCAAAAGAAGGTGCGGTTTCAACGCAGCGGGCACCCACAGTTCGTAACTGGTTACGTAATTGCTCATCGCGACCACCCCCGTGTGGGAAGATACTTCAAGCGACAACTTCGTCTGGATTTGCATTACGTTATGAAGCACGGTCTCGTGCATCAAGCTCAACTTCGAGGCCTGAGTCCACAGGTATTAGCAAAGCAACTTGCAGGGCGAATCAACTATTTAATGTGCTCGGAACGAGACCTGGCCGTACACTTGCGCCAGAAGTACGGACATCTACTAGACGATGTTGATGAGAATCCATATTGATTTAACGAAGTAGTACCTGGCTGCTAGACGCCAATCGACCGATGGGCTCGCTGATACTTTTCTACCGGTGAACTAGCACAGCCCTAATACCTGCTCCAGCGCCTGTGCGCCTGTCAGCAGGTGTGGGTGGCCCCGCCCCGTTGACGGTGTTCTGGTCTCAGGAGCGCACTGTTGCGTGCCGATCTGAGCCTCAGTGCTCAAACACCCCTGGGCAGGGTGCTGTCCTCACTGTGGCGGGGCCACCCGGTCTATAGGACCACCGGCGGGTGCCCGGCTTCCTGGTCTTCCTCGGGGATCTCTTCCCACGGCCCATCCGGGTCCGGGGCTTTCTGCCAGGTCACCCTGGACTTGGCAGGGATGTTCTCCACGGTGAGGCGTACATCGGTTTCTGCTGCCCCGGGGGTCTTCTCACCAACGAGAGTCGCCGTGGGCATGTCCGGGCCTTGGACCGGTGCGATGCCCCCGATGTTGGAGTAGGCCAAGGGTGCGCCTCGGGCACTGGTGACTTTGGCTCTGACGAAGTAGTTCGGCTCGCCCCGGGCTGGCCTGTCGAGCTTGCGGTGTTCCCGCCGCGAGTACACGGTGGTGCGCCACAGGGTCTCGTCGTAGTCCAGGACCATAGGTTTCAGCTCGGAGTGATTGCCCTTGCCGCACTCGGGCATATTCTCCATGACCGTACGCAACCGCCCGATCATCGCCTGGAGGTGGGGAAGCCACATCATCATCGGATTCACACTCGGGGCTGCTTCCTCCCACACTTTGTACTCCAGATTCAGGGCCGCATAGAGTTCCGCGACGATCTGGGAGTGGCGGTACCAACAGGCTGGGATCACCGTCTTGGGTATCCGATACTCATTGACCAGCCAATCGGTGAACCTGCGCAGCTCGATCCATGCCTCTGACTGGTCTTCAGGGTCGATCTCGGACCAGCGGGTGCCCAACCAGTTCGGTGGTCCTCCTGCCGCCAGCTCCTCGGCCACATCAGCGGCCAAGTAGGCCTCCAGCCCGTTGGTGTTCTCCTCCTGGTGCGCTGTTTCAGTCGGTGGCAGCTTCAGTGTTGAGGGATCTCCTGGTTCTGGGTCTTCTGCGATCTCCTCCGGGGCGGGCTCCAGCTGACGCAGAGTCGATTCAGATTCCCACGTTCGTCTCAGCTGCTCAGCACCTGCCACAGACTCCTCGGGCTCCGTAGTACTGGTGTGTGAGGCTTCAGAGGCGTGCAGCTGGTCATAGCTGGCCGCTACCCGGTGCAGTTCAGCTTCCAACGGGTCAGGACCGGCGGTAGCGGTGGTGCTCATCGTGTGCTCCCATCTGCGGAGTCCCGGGCTGGTTGGTGCTGCTGATATGGGGGCCGAGTGACCAGCTGTTTGAGCCCGTCGATGATCTCGTGGACGACCCGGGCCGCGCACCCAGGCTGAGAGTCTTCTTCCATCCGGGCATGCACTGCGGGGTGGCAGAGATCCTGACACAGCCAGAACCCCGCCCCTGGTGCCTGACTGCATTCCTGCACTTCCGGGTGATCGGCCAGGGTGCAGTGCCATTGCAGGGCAACGAACCGGCCGCAGATCTCGCACAGCGCCGGTTTCACTGGCAGCTGCGCCCACCGCAGATCCGATGAAGCAGGAGTCTCGGCACGGTGTTGGGGTGTGTGAGCCGAGGGTTCCGGCTGGTAGTCCATAGGGTGCTCATTTCTGGTGTGAGTCGAGGTCGGCAAATGCTTCGGAATCGGTGCTCATGCGCCCTCCAGCTCCCTTTGGGAGGCTCGGGCCTGCTGGTGCTGGATGACGGCTGTCGAGAGCTGGCACAGCCGCAGGGCCAGAGCGAAGTGCAACACACCGGGCAGGGTGATCCACCATGACCCTATGACTGGTGTGAGGGTCAACCAGATGCACCCGTGGGCCACCATCATCAGCTGCGCCTTACGGGCGAATCCTGGGTCTGCATCTGCTGGGGTGTGCACCGCCCAGATCCTCAGCCCCAGGTGCCAGTAGACCACTAGGGCCAGCAGACAGCCAGCGGCTGCGATGGAGAGTTCAATCATGCTCAGCCTTTCGTGTACTGGTGGTGCTCGTGCTTGGCAGAGGCCAGGATCGCGGTCTTCAGCTGCGCCCGCTGTGCCGGGGTCAGCCGCTGGTGCCGGCGGATGAGATCCCGCAGGATCACCACTGTGGCCCGTCGCCGGTTCCACCCGTTGTGGTCTTTGGGACGGTCCATCACCCGGTGCAGAGCCTGGTGGTGGTACCTGCACATCGGCATCAGATCCTGGTCTTTCTCCTCAGCCCTCCATCTGCCCCCGGCGTCCTGGGTGACTCCCCCATAGGAGGTGTGGTGTAAGTCCAGGCCCCGCCCGGTGGCTGCTTCGTGCTCGGTGAGGGTGAGCCCGCAGACTTGGCAGGCTGGCTCTTTGCCCTCTGCTCTGCGGTCCTGGAACCAGCGTTGACGCCTCCACCCCCATGCCTGGGACCGCAGGTATCCCCGGTATGCAGGTGAGCCGGTACGGCCCAGTGTGGCCCTGCCCATCCTCAGAACACCGTCACATCCCGGTCTCGGTCCCGGTTCCGGCGCTGGTCGGTCCGGGGCCGGGCCGTGGACTCTGTGGGTTCCACGGTCGCAGTCTGCGGTGCTGGGAAGTGGTGCGGATCAGAGCGTGTGCGGCGGAACCACTCCCTGCCGGTCTCGGTCGTGCCTACGGTGCCGGTCTCCGGGTTCACCTGATGAGAGGAATGCACCGTCTGCACGCCGTTCGTCGTGCTGGTCACCGGGCGGTGGGGCGTCCCGGTGGAGTGCCGTGGCCCCATACCCTGTGCAGGTGCGGCTTCTAGGCCCGCGCTGGAGGCCTGGTGATGGACCGGCTGGGCGTGCTCAGGCGGGCGCAGCATCGCCTCCCACTCATGTTCGTGTTCTGGGTCCAGCAGTGATTTCGCGTAGGCCTTTTTGGCCTGGTCGATCTCATCGGCGTCCTTGCGCTTCCAGTAGGGTTTGAGGTTCATGAAGATGGGCCGCTGCTTCCGAAACAGCACAATGGCCCAGGAGAACGGCAACCGGCGTAGCTCGTCGATCTCCAACACGTTCTTATCGTGGATCTGGTCTGAGACCGAGCTGCCGTCTTTCTGCCGGGATTTGCTGGCCCGGATGATCTCTCGTTGTCCGGCCAGTTTCTGGATCTCCTCCAGATCCCGGGTGCCTGAGGCTCCGCCGAGCTGGATCTTGATGGTGGCCGCATCGAAGATCGCGCTGGCTGCCTGTTCACCCCATGCGTCCCGGACTTGGGCCAGGGACTGGAAGACCGGCATCGCGGAGATCCCGACACCACCGCCGTCAGCCATAAGCTGCACCAGGCCCTCCCAGGCTCGGGTGATGTTGGCGATCTCATCGAGAATCAGCGCCAAGGGTGGGTCCAGCCGGTTGCCCTTGCGCTTTGCTGCGATCTCCCGTGCCCGTTCGGTAATGGCATCCATCATCGCGATCAGAAAAGGTCCGGCTGAGCTGCCGCCGGTTTTGGTGCCGACGATGTAGAGGGTGCCGGATTCTTTGATGAACCGGTCAATGTCGAATGTCTCATCGGCACTCCGGGGATTCAGAGTCTGTCGCACAGCATCCACCGAGAGCCCCTGGACGGCATTGGAGACCCCGAACCACATGTTGGCTCTCATCTTCGGGTCGCCCTCGATCACTGACTCCAAGGCTGCGCCCCACCCCACAGCGGCGGTGCCTTTCTCCTCATGCTCACGCAGGATCTCCACCGCTGCACGCGCCTGCGCTGAGGACTTGCCCCACAGCATCAGATCATCCACGCTGCGGTTCTCCAGGGCTGCTGCGTGCAGCAGGGCCTGCATGATGTCGATAGCAGGTGCCCGCCATTCACTGTTGTTGCCGTCTGCGGCCAACCCGGCTGCCCCAATGAGGCTGCTGGCACGCTGGTTGGCCACCTGAGGCTTCTCACACCCGGTGATCGGAGACCACTTCAAAGTGGTGGCCTTACCGGTCAGCCCCTGCGGGTCGAACAGTGTCACCGGGCCTTTCTTCGCCCTCAGCGGGGCGGTCATCGAGTAGTTATCAGCCCGGGAGCTGGTAGTGATCACTGGTCCTGGGGCGTCCACAATTGCCCCGACCAGCACGTTCACACCCTTACCGGAACGCGGTGGTCCCAGCAGCACCTGGGACTCCTCCAAGGAGGCCCAGCAGGGCACTCCCTCACTGTGGCCTAACAGGATGTTCCCCGCCTCCGGGGTGCGGTCTTTCTTCTCCAGGGTGGGCCTGACTTTGCCGGTGGCTTTCTTCGCTGCCTTTGGCCCCATCCATTCGCGGATCTCCGCGCGTTTGGCCAGGCCCTCGCGCCGGCGCATCCGGGCGATGAAGTACTTATCCGACTGCCGGTACTTGGTATAGGCCGCGAACCCCCCGAGCGTGCCTACTATGGCGACCACCAGGAACAGCCCCCAGGCCACACCCACACCCCAGGTCGGGGCAGTACACCCGGTCTCTGTTTCCCCGAACGCGGTGGCATCCCCGGTGCCCACAAAGGTCAGCGGGTCAAATACTCCACTCGGGGCAGCCCACTGGCCGCAGGCCACACGGTTAGCGACCATGCCCAGCCCGGTCAACGCAGCCAGTAGTGCCACCAGCGCCCCGACCGCGTACATGGCGATATCCCCACCGGTGGTGGGCATCATCCGATTATCGCGCTCACGAAACATGCTGGGCCTCACTCTGTTGTTCTGGTGTCGGTGTGGTGTGCAGCCAGGCGGGTATCGGATCACCGTCGGCATCTACCTCCACCCCCGGGGCATCGGCGTCTTCGGTGTCTGCTTCATCGGGTTCGGAGTCCATGCGCTCATCGGTGTTCAGCAGTGGCAGCTCGGCTGGAGTCAGCTCGTTGTAGACCTCGAATGTGGACTGTCCCACCCGCCACAGCCCCTCCCCTTTGGGCAGTGAGCGCAGCAGCTGCTTCTCCCGGTCGTTGAGTTCCAGCTCATCCATCGTGACTTTCAGTGCGGCACTGTCTTGGCGGTAGATCACTTTCACATCAGCATCAGCCAGCAGAGACCGGGCCATTGCCGCCATTTGGGAGCCCTGGTCACCAGCCATGTTCAAGTCGGAGACCTTGTGCATGATGAGGATGTTGAAGATCCCGTAGGCCCGGGCGAGCTTCCAGTTCTCCACCATCCGCTGCAAATCTGCCCGGGAGGATAGTGAGTCCCAGCCCTCCTCGTAGACGATGATCCGCTGGCCCGCATCGGAGTTAGTGACCATCGATTCCATCCATGCACCACAGCAGGCAGAGACCATCCGGCGGGCCACCTGGGAAGCCCCCCGCATCGAAGAGGTGTCGATGGACACTGCCGGGGAATCAGAGGAGAAGTTCACCGTGGATTCTCCATCGAACATTCCGGCCAAATCACCACTGGTGGTGCGCTGAAACGTCAGGGCCAGCATTTCAGCAGCATCAGCGACACGCTGCGGGGCCTCCTGGATGGTGGCTTCCAGAGCTTTGATCACATCCGGGATCGTCGGAGTCCTCCCACGCTCAGCCGCAATGCGCTCTGCCCCGTCGATGCCCTCCTCCAGGGCGGCGTGCTCAGGCGGGCTGAGCTCATCGGCCCCGTTGAGGATCTTCACCAGAGTCTCCATGATGGTCATGCGCCTGGTGCGCACCACCAGCTTCCAGTCCTGATCTGTCATGGTCTCGCCCTGCTGGTTCTTGGAGGGCCTGATCCCCTCATCCAGCGGGTTCAGCCTGGTGTGGATACCCGGGCCGACCTGGATCACCACCCCGCCAAGGGTCTTCACTATCGGGGTCCACTCACCTTTGAGGTCACTGGCCACCGAGAGTTTGCGGCCGACCAGCACCAATCGGATCGACAGGGACTTCGCCAGAGAGGACTTCCCCGTGCCCACGGTGCCAAACAACAACATGGACATGCCACTGATGAGCCGGCGGTTATAGGCATCCCAGGGGTCGAAGCAGAACGGGCCACCACCGTGCATGTCCCGACCGATGAGTACCCCGTTGGCCCCCAGGGAGGGGCCTGCCACATAGGGGTAAGCGGTGGCCGCAGTGTGTGCCCCTGCTTTGACACCCTCCAGCTTCAGCTCCGTGGTGCCCCAGCCCGAGCGGGGACGCCGCTCTCCACCTGGCCCCCAGGTGCGCCGGGGAAACCCGGCGTTATCGTCTACCTTGTCGCGGCTCTCGCGCTGCTTGGCCTGCTCTTTGAGCATCCGGGCAGCCTCTTTCTGCACCCGGCGACGCTGCTTAGCATCCCCGGTGGAGAACGTGAATACGTCGTGTTTGGAGGAGAGTTTCGGCATCAGAGCGCCAACCTCCCCAGCGGCAGGGCACCAGCGATAAACCCAGAGTCCTGCTCACCCCCCAGTAGTCGGATCTCACATCCTGCCTCCGCTGCCCGGGTGCGCAGATCCCCGCAGTTGGCCTCCAACTCCTGCTCGGTCGTGGCTGAGACGGTGATCAGACATGCGATCTTCACCGGGGCGTGGGATTCCACCAGCTCGGCTTCTTCCCGCTCGATATCCTCGATCTGGCGGGTATGGCGCAGGCTGGGCTGCTTACCCAAACGGCTTCTCACCGTCTCGTTGGTCTGCCAATCTGCCTTGCGCCGCTCATTGTCTTTCAGAGCTTTGCGGGTATCCCTGGGCTTCACATAGAGGCTCACGGTGTGGCGGAACTCCCCGGCGAAGATGAACCGGTCAAGGAACCCCAGCTGGGCTTGGGCTTGGGGCCACTCGCTGATCACAAAGCTGCGGTGCAGAGCCCCGTCGGACTCGAACCGATCCAGGGTCCACTCCGCGTGCATTGGCCCAGCACTATCGGGGGCCACCCCGGCGAAGTCTCCCTCGCGGTCGCTGATCTCCATCGTGGACAGCGGGTCGAACCCAGAACGGATCAGGGCGGCCAAGCTCCGTGGGGTATGCCACTTCACCACTCGGGTGCCTGAGTCCGGCAGTGCCGACTCCACCACCCTCATCACTCCCAAAGCGGTGTCCATGAACCCGCGCAGCTTCCCGCCATTGGCTTGAATCCGTCGGGCCAGTACGTCCTGGGAGAGCACGATGGTCAGCCAGGGCTCATGAAGCGACTGACCGTCCTGGTGGTTCATCATCTCCACGAACGACCCATCCAGGATCGGGTCGATCCCCGGTCCGCTCATCTGCACCTGGTCACCGTCGATATCCCGGGTGGGAGCCTCTAGACGTTTGCGCTCATACCAGGCCATGACCTTAGCCCCGCTGATGATGGTGGTCTGGTCCGAGAATTGCAGCCGCGCCACACCAGGGATACGGGATAGCCCGGAGAGCACACCGGCCCATGCCCGCAGCCGGTCCTCCTTATCCTCAAAGGCCTCCAGGGCGAATGCCTTATCGGTCATGATCGCTGCAACCACCACGGCCTCTTTGCGGCGCGGGTCATAGACGAACGCTGCTCCCCCCGGCTGCTGGAAGACCCGCAGTTCGTTGATCTCCCCGGGCAGTTTGAACCGGTGGCCCTTACCCGGTTTGATCCTGCCTTTCTTGTTCCTGGGGGTATCGTCCTCAGGCCTGATCGGCCCGTCTACCGATTCGTAGTCCGGCAGCACCTGAGAATCCCCGGGTGCCACCAGTTCGTTCTGCCTGTAGATCGTGCCAGTGGCATCCAGCCCGGCCTCCAGACCATCAACGGGCTGGACGTACTCAGTCTGGCCCTGCTTTTTCCGCCAACCGAATTTCATGATCGTAAACGCCCACCTAATCAGTGACTTGCCCATCACTCTGGGGATACCCACCAGAGCGAACCCGCCACCGATCACCAGGGCGATCAGCAAGCCCGTAGGAAACCCGACTGCAACCACGATGGGTACACAGATCAGCACCCCGACTCCCAGGAAGATCACCTGGTCCCACCCCAGGCCCATCACCACGCCGGTGGACTCTTCCCGTCCGAACCGGGTGCCGTCCCACTCAGAGGCCTCATAGGCCATTGGTGCGCTCATAGGATTCTGTGTCCTTTCCGTGCTTTACCGACGCCGAACGCTTCGGGTGATCATCCGGCCACCGCCGCGCAGCACCCGGCCACCGGTCCGTGTTGCTGTCCGGGCAGCGCCACGGCCGACTCCGCTTATCCGCCGGCCACCGCCAGCGGCGGCAGCTACACCTGCTGCTTCCATCGCGCGGTTGCCCTCCGGGGTCATGAAGCTCACAAACGCCAGCATCAGCAGCGGCATAGCGGAGGCGATCACGATCAGTGCCGCCCCAGCAACCAGCTGCACCCAGTCCGAGCCGATGGAGGCCATAGTCAGCCCGAACTGCACAATCGCAGCCGCAACAGGTTTGGCCAGCATCAGCGCGACTTCCACACTGATCCACTTGGAGAAGATCGACTTCGCCGCCTCGAAGCTCAGACTGAATATGGCAATAGGGGTGAACATCGCCAGTGTCAGCACCGCCACGGTGCGGAAGATCATCATCAGCATCAAGATCCCGCAGCAGATCAGAAGCCCGAAACTGACCAAGAATGGCAGCAGGATCGCCCCGGGCTCATCAGCGATACCGGCCATTGCCCACAGCTCGTAATTGGTATCAACAACGACTTCGTCCTCGTGCGGGTTGTACCAGAAGCCCACCAAGCGCATGATCCCGGCAACCCCGATATCCTCACCCGAGGTCTCATCGGTGCCGGCCTGCAGAATCCACAACGCCATAGCGTCAGTGGCCCGCAGCCCCATGAACACCAGGCCCGCCGTGACGTAGGTGGCCGGGACCGCCAACACCGCTGACGCAAACGCCCTGATCATCCCAGCTGTTGAGGCCCGGAACAGTGACAGGATGATCTGGAACGTGAGGAAGATGATCAAGATCGGCAGCATCGCCAGCACCATCACGTTAAGCATCCCTGGGTAGTGGATCGTGTAGGTATCAGCGCCTGTCACATTGACAGTGCCTCCCATCACCGCGATCCACCAGGAATCAGCATCCCCGGAGGGAGTGAAGCTGGTGGCATCCCCGAAAGCTCCTGCGATGAACTCCCACGAGGCGTGGGCAAAGGAGTTGATCGACTGAGCCAACAGGGCACGGAACGATTCACCCCAATCCTCGAAAGGATCGGGGATCAGTCCGCCGATGCCAACCACGACAAATGAATCCATCATCACTGTTCCTCAGTGCCGGTGGGCTGCTGCCTAGCTGCTGGGCTTCGCCTCACCACTCACCCGAAGAGGTTCCAGCCGGAGAACCACATGATTGCCCCACCGATGGAGCCCACCAACAGAGCCGCGACCAGGGAGACGATGAACCCCTGGATGCCCATTGACTGTCCGGCCGAAGCGCCGAACATCTTGGACCCGCCCCAGACGATCAGCCCGATCACAGCGGTAATCACGAAACAGACAATCGCGGTACCGATGATCTGCCCAGCGAACGTCTGGAGGAAGTTCTGAACCCAGGGTGCTCCCATGTTGGGGCTGACCCCAGGGTTGATCCCTCCGCCTCCGGCCTGGATGTACAGTGCGTTGATCATGATCAAAGTTCCTCTCGGTATCAGGGGACAGTCCCGTTGCGCTGTCCACCTGCTCTACCGGCCCCTCACAGCCGGCGCATGTCACCGGCTCTAGTCCCCGGGAACAGGAATGGTGTAGATGATGTAGAGGGCACTCATCGAGGGGCTGGTGTCCAGCACGATCACCTCGATCTCAGAGCCAGGGGCGGGATTCGTGTTGGACCGGGTGCAATCCCCGCCACCGCCGTCAGGACGCCAGGAATATCTCGATATGTAGCCTGTGTCATCCCAAGTGGAGGGGTGCCCTGCATCTTGCCACCCAGAGGCTGGAGCGCTGGAATGGTGCCAAAGCCAGCCCAGAGTCCTGGTGGAGGCCTCACTGGCAGCAAGATCGAACGCACCAAGGCGATCAAGTTCTGCGACCATCCACTCGTGTTCCTGCTCAGGCGGGATATGCGCGTCCTGGCCACCAAATGAACCTGCTCGGTGCCAGTCCCCAGAGACTGTGACGGTGTTCAAGCACTGCGAGGCTGGTTCCTCCAGGTGGACGTTGACATGTCCTGGTCCGGCCTCGTTGACCAGCACTCCCCCGTCACTCGCTGTTGCCGCAGAAGACGACGTCCACTGGATCGCGCCTCCCAAACTGCCCAGCACCAACGCTGCCGCCAAACACAGATAGATCCCACGGAATCCAGCAGCACTGTTCTCACTGTTAGCGATCACCTTGCCGCTGGCCCAACGCAACGCAGCTAATACCCCGCCGATCACCAGCAGCACTGCCGCTGTGCCCATCATCCACCCGGCGATCATGTTGATGTGCCCCAGCCCACTGCCTGAGGTATCAATGTTCTCCAGCACCGCTGGCCTCCTCCATCACTCACCGGCAAACACCCTGCTCGCCGGTGAAATGGGCGCTCAGCAGCCCGGGACGTATGTCAGATAGAGATCACGCGCGGATCAGAACACGATTGCGACCAGAGCGATCATCCAAAGAACCATCACACAAGCAGTGGCCACAGCGAAGATGATCCTGCCCCTGGTGCCCTGGAGAATCGTGGGCAGGTTCTCTGGCCCGTCGTCATCAGCTGGGACACTGTGCGTCAAGTAGTGCACCCAGCCGCGCCGCCACCGCGCACGGCCACGGGCCAACAGCCCTGGCCGGCGCTTTGACCGCTCTACCTCTTCGGCCCAAGGATCATCCATCACCTCGTCTTCGGTGATCGGCTCCTCCAGCTGGTCAGCCTCAGTGTCCAGTGAAGCTGCCTGCTCGATCTCAGTGGTGTTCTCAGTGCTCGGCTGATCAGTACTCATCATCTCTCCTGCCGCTGATCCAATTCTGTCTTTAGGCATCTGGTCCGGTGAGGTCATTGAGGAAATCCCTGAACTCCCCAGGCCAGTGCCGCCTGGCGGGCTGCGCATCTGCTGATGAGCCCCGGGATGTAGCTGCCACACCAAGCAGCAGCCACACTGGTCCCAAAAAAGGAGCCGTTACAGTCAACCTGGCGAACCGGCACCGGTCCTCAGCCCGGGTCGATTGCCCCCACAGATCCAGGAAGACCCACACCGAGCCCATCCCGACGAACAGCCACATCACGCTGATCCCTAATACCGTCTCTACGCCCATCACACGCTCTGCCTCTCATCCGCTGCCACAGGTACCCGTTTGCGGTTATTTCCCATGAGATCTCCAAAGAATGAACGCCTGGACTCCCCGGTGGATCGGGAGGCTGCGGTCTCATGCGCCCAGTCCCGGATCAGTAACCACGCCCCCACCAGCAGCCAAAGGCCCCCGACGGGCAGAGCTACCAGTGTCAGCCGGGCAAACTTGGTCCGGTACTTCTGGTCCTGCTCCTCACGCCACAGCTCGAAGAATGACCAGGCCATCACTGCACCGGTGATCACCCAGGCTGCGGCGACA
The DNA here is from genome assembly GCF_009758175.1 of Nesterenkonia alkaliphila. GTDB lineage: Bacteria > Actinomycetota > Actinomycetes > Actinomycetales > Micrococcaceae > Nesterenkonia > Nesterenkonia alkaliphila. The sequence goes on along the minus strand of NZ_WRPM01000031.1, from coordinate 104,172 downwards.
AACCCCAAGGTTTCAGGGCTCATCGGCCCCACCCCGGCTCACCAACGCTGGGGCCACCGGGGGCGGGGCTCTGATAGCCCTCTGGCAGCTGCTCAGCTGCTGTGCGGGGCCGAGACCGTCCGCGACTCGGGGCTCCGGGGTCTGTGGCGTTGCTGGCAGCTTCTGGCCCTCTCCAGGGAGTCAGCACAGAGCCTCGATTCCCACTGAGCGCCATGACTCTGCGGGTGCCGTCCGCGTCCTGGAGCTTGAAGTCGCTGTGAATCTGCTGCCAGTCTTTGAACACATTGGAGTCAATGCCGTACTCGATCAGATCCGCCTCAACAGGGTCTACTGTCGGGGGCCGGTGCCCGTTGGCCACCAGCATCCGGTCCACCGCCTGATCGAACGTAGCGCAGTCTCCTGCTGCCCGATCCGGGGCCACCACGACGTACCGTTCGCCACTGCTGGCATCCGCATCAGGGGTGGCCACAGTGCCGATCCATTCTGGGCCGGAGAACGCCCGGGAAGACTCGCCCACCACAAAGACATGGGTGCCCACCCCGGGTTGGTCTGAGGTCTTGATGAACGGTGGTTGGTAGCTCTTACTCATGAGTGGTATTCCTTATCCCGGTCGATGGTGGCTGTCTACGCGGCTTTCTCTTCCCGTACCCGGGGATGTTCTTCGTCTGTGGCCCGGCGAAGTTCAATGGGCACAGTCCCGTCGATCACGCCCCAAGCCACACTCAGCAGCCGCACCGTCGTGGCCAGGTACTGCCGGGCAGTGTTGTAGGTCCAACCGGTCTGCTCCTGCACATGAGAGACCGGGATCTTCTGCCAGCTGCCCGGGTAAGAGGCGATAGCTCGGGCCATTTTCGTAGTCCACGACCCCGCCACTCCGATCTCGGGCAGACAAGAGATCAGATCCCGCACCCGGGCCGGCTTCCCCTGAAGCTCGGCGTGCTTGTGCCAGGCGTTCAGAATCACCTGGCAATACAGCTCCAGGGTCCGTTTGAACTCCCTGACCCGGGCCTCACTGATCCCAAAAGCCGCTGCTGCTTGCTTGGTATCGGTGTGGAAATGCAAATGAGTGGCCAGCCCGTGGATGAACACCTCCTGGTCCATCACCGCCGAAGCAGTACCAAGGATGGGCTGCAACCAGGACTCCACCGCTAAGGCCTCTGCGGTCTCCACTGCCGGATCACCGTACTGGTCCCGGTGCTCCCACACCCGCGAGGCAGCATTGGCCAGCTGCTCCTCGACCGTGTACCCGGACTCACCATCGCCACTGGGCCGCTCGGGCAACAGATCCCCGTGCTTGTTGACCTCAGCATGGATACGAGTCACCGCCTGGTTATGACCGATCCTGTTCACCCAGGCTTGCAGAGACCCGATAGCCGGATCGAAGCTGTACCGGGACTGCCATGCACCAGCCACCGTTTCCCCAAGAACGTCTTCCCAGAACCGCAGCAGCCCAGCTCGCTGCATCATCGGCCGGATCACCATGCGCCCGGCAGTCTTCCCGGCCTCCAAAAGCTGCTCACCGGTGAACGGGTCCACTGCCCCGCCAGGTGTGTGTGCCCCGTCAGGTGTGTGCTCTGCTGCGCTCATAGCTGGTATCCCGTCCCGTCTCCTGCTGATCCCTTACCCGGGTGCCCACCGGTGCTTCACTTCGCTGTTGTTGCCGTGGCAGATCCCTGAACCTCAGCCGTCGCATTTCCTCCTCGGTCGCCTCCTGACTGACCTCGACCCCGACGGCAAGGGCGTTGCGACGGTGCTTCTCCGGCAACGCGTTGAAGATCTCCGGGGTCAGCCGGTCAGGGAACTCCACCTGCCAGGTGCCCTTACCCGAGCACTGCGGACAGTTCGAGCGCATATACCCGTTCTTGGCATGAGCCGGCAGCGGGCACACCACCCCAGTACCCGACCCCCGAGCTGAGGGTTGGGACCGCTGCGCGATCCACTCAGCCCACCCCTGGGGAGCGTTGCGCAACGCCGCTGCAATCAGCCCCAACGGGCTCACCACCCGACCGCTGGCCCGGCTGAAGATCTCATCGACCAACGCCTCCAGCGTGGAGCGTGACCCCACCCGCACCCCGGTGTGGCGCTCCACCAACGCTGAGACATGAGCCAGAGGAACATCCCGGTAAGGCCGGTTGTCCATCGGCTCCGGTGCAGGGACAGCCGCCGCAGGCGCTGGCCCCACCGGAGTCTCCCCCTCCGGGATCTTCTCGTCCTCCTCCTCCGAAGATCTGCCGGTCCCGCCTCTGTGCTCACCAGGAGGACTTGAGGAGGAGGATTGAGGGTTTAAGCGATGGTTAGAGGACGTGCGCGCGCGTTGAGGGTGGAAATTTTCGACATCGGAGCCTGCATTTTTTTCCGACCCAGCCAGGGTGGAAAAATTTTCCTCCCTAATGTTCATGGGGGTGGAAGAATTTTCCGACCCAGTTATCCACAGGCCCGACTCTGGGGTGGAAGAATTTTCCGACCTACCCTGACCTGGGGGTTCTTCAACGGCACTTTCGTCGGTCTCAGCTGCTTCCAGGTAGTTGAAGAACCCCTCCGGGTCAGTAATCAGCTGCTGGAGAGCCGCCTCATGGACCCAGAACTCGAAGCCGGCCACGTCCTGGCCACGGTGACCTACAGAGCGCACCAGAGAGATCAGACCCCACATCTCGAACTTGCTCAGCCCAGTCTGGACTGTCCTGGTAGTAGTGATGCACCGCCGGGCCAGTGTGGCCTTGTCAGACTTCCAACGCCACTGCGAGTCCACGTGATTGCACAAGTGCATCAGCAGCAGTGCCTCAGTAGCGGTGACTTTCTTCTCGCCCAGCTTCGCCAGGGCATCCCCCAGCCGCACCGCATAGTTCAACGCCTCAATACTCACGATCTACCTCCGGTGCGTTGAGCCGCAGCGGCCCCGGGCTGAGTATTGCCTCACCGTTGTGGACCTGGTAGATCAACGCGTGGATGGTGCCCGACATGTCTCAGCCCTCCTCCTGCTCGTTCTTGTGCCAGGCGAGGATTGCCGCGACCACGTTGGGAATGTGCTCGGTGGAACTCCACCGGGCACCGGGAGGGTCCAGCGGATGCCAGAGGCCAGTCGCGTACTTGGACTCCCCGTTCTGGAGGTAGTGGGTTCCTGAGACGGTGATGCTCAGGCCCATGCTGTCCTCGCTGATCCGGGCCATGTGCCAGTCATTCACCAGCCGCCAACCGTCGCCGTAGCGCAGGTACAGCGGCTCATCAACCGGCTGCGGGAACTCGTAGACGGTCTCCACTAAGGTTCGCACTGGGGCGTCTGGATGATGGAAGACGACTGGCCCTGGGTCTGAGCTGACCTTGCCGATCAGAGCGTTCATGGTTCAGGCCACCTCCCGCTCGGCGGCATTCAGGTGTGCTTGTGCGCCCTCGGTCTCGAAGATCTCCGGGCGGCTCTCTTTTAGATCTTCCAGGCGGCGGCGTCCGGTCTTATCGCTGAACCCGAAGTGCCGTGCCAGGGCTCCACCACTGACCCGCTTGCCCTTGACCACCAGCTGGGCAACGTAGTCTGTGACCTCGGCCTGGTCGGTCTTCCCGGTGGTCGGTGTCTTGGTGGTGGTGTCCTCTACTGCCCTGAGGTGAGGGCCTGTGGCCGACTCAGTAGGGGCTGGGGACGATGAGGGGGTATCTGCCTCTTTGGAAGCTCGTTTGAGCATGAGATCCCGTTCCAGGCGCAGTTTCTCGATCCGAGCCTTGTGCTCTTCCTGGGCGATCTCTGCCTCTTGCCGGGCGCGTTCCCGCTCCGCTTCCATTTCCAGCTGTTTGCGCTCTCGCTCTGCGTGCTGGGCAGCCCACTCAGCTTCTGCCTGAAGCTCCTTGCGACGCGAGACCGGATCCTCCACTGCGACCCGGGCCAGCTGCTCGGTAGCGGCGAATACCGCCACCGGGACCATTGCCGCGACCCCAGCGCCCACCAGGCCCTGCCAATGCTCCGAGAGCGTGTGAGCATATGAGAGCGCATGGGCGGTATTAGCGATCATCGAGACCACAGTGAATGTGCCCAGCAGCAGCCACGAGGGCCAGGTCTTCTCACCCCGGGCCTTATGGATCAGCACCGACCCGGCGTAGACCAGAATGGCGGTGTCGATGAATGCCGGGACTCCCCAGTGCATCCACATCGGCAGCCCCAACCAGGCGGCGACCTCCATCAGTGCCACGAAGCTGATCAGAAAGGCCACAAGGCCGGCGAAGCACACCCCGATGGTGATAGCTCGGATGAAGCGCGGATCATCAGGATTGATCCTGGACTGCTTCACCTCAACAGCCTTGCCGGTGGTTGTCGTAGTCGTCATCTGGTTCCCGCTCACTCTCGTAGTCCCCATCTGCTTCCGCCTGTTCAGGCCGCAGAGCCCTTGGCTTCGGTCTGGCTCCGGGCATCGTCCAAGTTCGCCTGTGCCTTAGTGATCGAGCCCAGAGTGTCCCGATCCTCCAGGGCATGCCGCACATCCGGGTGAGTGCCCATCCGCACCAGCAGATCCGTGAGCACACCCACCGTGTCGGCCACCGTCCGGGCAAAAGACTTCAGCCGATCCTCGCCCAGCGCCCGGGCATCGATCTGCCTGGTCGTGAAGTAGGCCTCCAGGGCCTGTGCCTTGCGCTTAGCCTGGGTCAGCGGTGCAGCCCCACCAGCCTGCAAATCGGTGATGATCTTCTTGGCCTCATGCTGAGATTTCTCCGTGTGCTTGCCCGTGAAATCCACCCGCAATGGCTCCAGACCGGTATCCGAGACCAACCGGTCCTCACCGTCAAAATCAGCAAGCACATCCTCGTGCTCAACAGAGTCCTCATCCGCAACGGTGGAAACGCTGACCACCTCTGCGTCCACCACGTCCTCGTCCAGGTCATTGGCGGTATAGTCCCGGTACTGTTTCCCATCGGCACCCTGCACATCCAGGGTTTGTCCAGGTGTTGCACTCGCAACACCTTGGGGCTGGCTGGACGCAAGCTTGCGCGACACTGTGGAATGGTCCATGTCAGTAGCCGCCGCGATCCCGCGAGTACTCATTCCCGCATCCCTGAGCATCATCAGAACTTGCTGCTCTTCTTCTCTACTCGGACGCAGAGCGATTCCCTGAAACTCGTGATCCAAGCATTCCTGCCAGGAGTTGTAGCCCAGAGCGATCCAGATCCGGCCACGCCACATCGCTGCCATTTTTACCCGTAGGGCAGCAACATCTGCCTTGAACTCCTCAATGACCTCCCGGGCCTCATCAGCGCTGTAGCTGCTAGTTAGGGCGGTGCTCATGATGCTGACACCAGCTCATCTTCAAGCAGCTCTGCCTCGTCGAATCCCGCGACAAGTGTTGAGAACGGCACCCCGAGCCAACGTGCGAGACGCATTAGCTCATCCAGACGAAAAGACGCTCTACTGGAGCGTTGAACCCTGCCGTGGAGTTTGGCGGAGAATGTCCCCTTACTGATTCCGAGCGCCTCTGCCGCTGCCTGATAAGTGAGCCCTCGACGCCCAATCTCTGCGCCGATGTTTGACCTTAGCTGTTCGAGGTATGTCATGACTGCACACTATTTGGCATAGCCCAATCACGCAAGCACTTCGTTTGGATATTCACTACTTCGTGTCGAAATGTATTGCTCTATAGTGTCTACATGGGTATCGTGAGTGGCATGACTATAGCCCCCGAGAACATTGATCCAAAGATCGCAGCCAACGATCTGGTCTCCGGTGAGATTCGCGCTTGGCTCTCACGTCGTGGCCTGACGCAGAAAGACTTAGCTTCCGTGCTCGGCCTTAGTGCTGGAAGCGTGTCTTGGCGGATGAAAGGGAAGACCCTGTGGGCATTCTCTGAACTTGTGGTCGTGGCCAGCTGGCTCAATATCTCAATCGCACAACTGCTCGGAGAAGATCTCGTGAATGAGAAAAACCCCCACCCAATGGGTGAGGGTTCTCTCCTTGGAGTTGCGCGGCCAGGATTTGAACCTGGGACCTCCGGGTTATGAGCCCGGCGAGCTACCGAACTGCTCCACCGCGCGCTGGGTTTCCCGTTTCCGGGACTTACCTATCTTACATGCTGGTGAACTGAACTCAAAATCTGAGGGCTGAGGGGTCGGTCCCCATCGGGAAACCGGCCCCTCAGCCCTGCCAGCGACCCGCTCAGTCGTTCAGCGAGTTCTCCAGCTGGAAGAGCTCGTCGAGGGTCTCCTCGAACTCCAGCTCCAATTGGCGGTAGCGGGCCAGGTCGCCCTCCGAGAATGCCTCGTTCCGGTCGGCCCAGAGCTCCGCCGCCTCGCCGCGGAGCTGCTCGAGGCGCTCCTGGTCATCCTCGGCGACTGGGGCGTCGTCGTCCTCATCCTCCTCATCGTCCTCAGGGGCCGCAGCCTCCTCGGTCTCGGTGGGGGCTGGTGAGGGCTCGGTGGCCTCGTCCTCCGTGGTGCCCTCGACCCCGTCGAGATCATCCTCCACGGCCTCGGCATCCACACCGGCGCCTTCAACTGCCTCGACACCAGCATCGCCCTCGAAGACCATATCGAGCGCTTCCTGCAGGGTGTCGCCGTAGCCGACCTCCTCGCCGAAGCCGACCAGCACCATGCGCAGGGCCGGGTAGGCCGAGCCGGTGGTGGCCTGGACGTAGATGGGCTGCACGTTGAGGATGCCGCCGCCGGCGGGCATGGTGATCATATTGCCGCGGTGCACCTCGGAACCGCCCAGGTCGTCCAGCACATTGAGCTGCTGGGCGATGGTCTGGTGCGAGTCGAAGTTCGCCTGAGTCTGGCCCGGGCCGGGGATGGAGGTCTGCCGGGGCAGCTCCAGCAGCCGCAGCCGGCCATAGTCCTCATGCCGGACCCCGTCCTCGCCGGTGCCGGCATCGCCGGAGGCCGCCAGGAACCCGTAGAGCACGTTGCGCTGCTGACCATCGGCCTCAGTAGCCGGGATGAAGGCGGAGGTCAGCGAGAAGCTGGGCTCCTCCTGCTCCGGCATCTCCAGCGTCATGTAGTACGGGGGCTGCGGCTCGCCACCGTCCCGGGTGGGGTCCGAGGGGATCGACCAGGCGTCGTTGCCCTCGTAGAAGGTGCCCGGTGAGTCCACGTGATACTCGGTGAGCAGGGACCGCTGGATGCGGAACATATCCTCCGGGTAGCGCACATGGTCCAGCAGCTCCGCGCTCATCTCCTCCATGGGCTGGATGGCCTGCGGGAACACCTCCTGCCAGGCCTGCAGGATCGGGTCCTCGTCATCCCAGGCGTAGAGCTCCACGGAGCCGTCATAGGCATCCACAGTGGCCTTGACCGAGTTGCGGATGTAGTTGATCTGGCCGGTCAGCTGCTGCGGCCCGCCCTGGGTCAGGGCGTCCACTGTGGCCGACTCCAGCTGCTGCTCAGTGGAATAGGGGAAGTTGTTGGAGGTGGTGTAGCCCTCCACGATCCACTTGATCCGCCCGTCCACAATGGCCGGGTAGATGTTCTGGTCCACCTCCAGGTAGGGGGCGACCTTCTCCACCCGTTCCCGCGGGTGGCGGTCGTAGAGGATCTGGGACTCCTCGTTCATGTCACCGGAGAGGAAGATCTCAGGTGATTGGAAGTTCAGCGCGAAGACCAGCCGGTTGAACATATTGCCCACCGAGGGTCCGCCGTCACCGCTGAAGGTGTACTGGGTATCGTCCTGGCCATTGTCATCGGCCTCGGCTGCTTCCGCCTCGCCCTCCTCATCCTCAGTCAGCTCCACGGCCGGGCGGTCCAGCTCGCGTGGCGCAGCGCCCTCCGGGGCGCCCACAATGGAGTACTGGGGTACGGCTTCGCCGAAGTAGATGCGCGGCTCGTAGTCCTCATCGGAGGCCAGATCACCGGTGGTGGGGATCCCCTGCAGGGTGAAGTCCGGCCGGCCCTCTGGAGTCACGGTGTTCGCGTTGGCCGCCACCAGGCCGTAGCCGTGGGTGTAGATCAGGTGCTGGTTGACCCAGGAGCCCTCCGGGGCATTGACCTCACGGGCGGCGATCACCGTGTCATAGCGTTGACCATCAATCTCGTAGCGGTCAAAGCTCAGCGTCTCCGGGAAGGTGTAGTAGGGCCGGAACTGCTGGAACTGCCGGTAGGCGGCGGAGACCAGATTGGGATCCAGCAGACGGATGTTCTCAATGTTCGCCGCATCATCGGCCAACGCTCCTGCCTCGGCTTCCTGGGTTGCGGAGTAGCTGATCTTCTCCAGGTCCTCCAGGTCATAGGCGAAGCGGGTCAGCTCCATATTGCGCTCGATGTACTCGGCTTCCAGGGTCTGCTCCGTGGGCCGCACCTGGTACTCCTGCACCAGGAAGGGCACCACACCGGTGCCGATGATCGCCGTGACGATCAGCACGGCTGTGCCGATGATGGCGAACCGCCAGCGGGCAGTGATCGCGGTGATGATCAGTACGATCGCCACCAGCACAGCGGCGATGGCCAGAATGGTCTGAGCCGGGATGACCGCATTGACATCGGTGTAGAGCGCACCGGCCCAGTTACCGCTCTGATCCTGCAGGGTGGCGAAGCGGCCCAGGAACCAGCTCACACCCTGGAGCAGGATGAACGCTGCCACCGCGATAGCCACATGCCAGCGGGCTGCCTTCTCCACTACGAATCTGCCGCTTGCCTCGATCCGGATGGACCCGAACAGGTAGTGGCAGAGGATGCCGGCGATACCGGCCACCAGCACGGCTGAGATCAGGAAGCCGTTCACGAAGTTCAGGAACGGCAGGGTGAATACGTAGAAGGCGAAGTCGCGCCCGAACTCGGGGTCCGTCTGGCCGAAAGGCTGCTGGTTGATGAACAGCAGTACCTGCTGCCAGTTGGCCTGTGCGGCGGTGCCGGCGAACAGGCCCATCAGCACTGGCAGGCCGAACATCAGCAGCCGGCGCATGGAGGTCAAGGTGGACTGATACTTGCTCACCGAGTCCGCCAGCTGGCCCTCGATGTTCTTGGGCCGGGTGCGGAAGGCAAAGAACAGGCTCAGCCACACCAGCAGCCCCATCAGCAGGAAGGCCGCCACAAAGATCACCCCGCGCGCCACCCACTCGGTCCAGAAGACCTCGGAGTAGCCCAGCTGTGAGTACCACAGGATCTCCGCGTAGAAGCCGGAGAACGCCACGAAGGCACCCAGCAGCGCGGCGATGATCACTATGGTGATGATCAGCGCGGAGGGACGACGCCGCCCGCCCTGGCTGCGGCCGCTCTCACCTCCCCCGCTGCCCCCAGAACCGCCTGAGCCGGCGTCGTCGTTGCTGCTGCTGCCCGACCCGGAGCCGAAAATCCCTCCGGAGAAGGGGTTCGAGTTGCCGAATCCCTGAGAGAAGCTCAAAGTGTGTCCTCGTCTCTACCTGTACTCATCAATTGGTGGTGCGGTGACGAATCACCGGCCGCAGGGCTGAAGCCCTGCCAAAAAGTCCTCATCATTGTCCCTGACCGCCTCGAGGATCGCCACTGCCTGATCCACATCCTCGACCCCGTAGACCTCGATGCCGCCAGGAAGCCTGCCCTCCAGCTCATCACAGTTCGGCCGTGGCGCCAAGAAATGCTCGGCACCCTCGTTCCGGGCCCCGACCGTCTTCTGCGCCACCCCGCCGATGGGACCCACCGTGCCGTCAGGGTCCACCGTGCCGGTGCCGGCCCAGTTCACCCCGCCGGTGAGCGATTCCTCGGTCATGGTGTCGACCAGCCCCAGGGCGAACATCAGCCCGGCGGAGGGACCGCCGACATCCTCCAGCCGGATATCCACCTCCACTGGGAAGTCGAACTCGGTGGCCAGCATGATGCCTACGTAGTACTCCCCGTCGGCCTCCTGATAGGTGGGGACCTCTACCTCCACGGGTTGGCCGTCGCGGACCACCGTCAATTCTATCGGTTCGCCTGCGGCCTCGTTGACCGCCTGTCGCAATCCTTCGAGTCCGGTGATCTCCTCGCCCTCGGCGGCGAGCATTTGGTCCCCGGGGATAAGAATCTCATCAGTTCCGGCCGCTACAGCCTCCTCGGTGAACTGCATCACCGAGAGCTCCACGGTGTAGTCCACGTCCAAGTGGTCCAGGGCGGCGGCGAGCGCCAGCTCCTGGGAGGAGGCCATGGCGGCCTGGTTGCGCTGCTGGACCTCCTCGCGGGTGGTGCCGGAGGGGTAGACCAGCTCATGCGGGGTCAGGTCCACGCTCGGGGCGATCCAGCCGCGCAGAGCGTCGAAGACCCGCACGGTGGAAGTTGGTGCGCCGTTGACGTAGACAGTGGTCAGCGAGAGGCTGCCCTCAGTCTCATGGGTGTCCGCCCCGTGCACGCTGATCACCGGGGATTCTTGGATCTCACCAATGGTATTGAACACCGGTCCGGGGGACTCCGTCAGATAGGCGCTGGGCAGAGTGAAGGCGGCCAATCCGATCACCAGAGCCCCCAGACCGGAGGCCATCTGGACGTTTCTGCGTAGGCTCACGCGCCGGGACCGTCATAGTCACCGTCGAGCAGCCTCTTCAGCTCCTCATCGATCTTGGCGGCCTCCTGCTGCCGCTGCGCACGCCGGGTATGGAACCCGGCCGGGTCGTCCAGATCGGCCTCCTCGGGCTGCACATCGGGGTGCGCCCACACCTCATCGCGACCCTCGGCTCCGTCGCTTTCACGCAGCTTCGCCCACAGAGCGGCGGCGTCGCGCAACCGACGAGGCCGCAGCTCCAGGCCCACCAGGGCGGCGAAGGCCGCCTCGGCCGGGCCCCCGGTGGCGCGGCGGCGGGCGAAGGTCTCGCGCAGCCTGCCGATAGAGGGCAGGTGGGCACCAGCCTGGGACACCACGTCGTCGACCCAGCCCTCCACCAGGGCCAGGGTGGTCTCGATGCGGCGCAGCGCAGCCTCCTGCATCGGAGTGCGGTCGGTCTGGAAGAGACCCTCACCGAAGAGGTCCTCCATCTCCTGGGGATTGCTGGGATCGATCTGACTGGCAGCTTCCTCCACCCGCTCCATGTTGATGTGGATGCCGGCGGCGTACTGGGCCACTGCGTTGAACAGATCATCCTCCAACCAGGGGGCACGCAGGAACAGCCGGATCCGTGCCGCCTCACGCAGCGCCAGGTACAGCAGGATCTCCTCGTGCTCCACCTGCAGGCCCTCGCTGAACTCCTTGATATTGGCGGGCACCAGGGTCATAGCAGTACCAGCCAGCGGGAGGCCGATATCGGAGCCGGAGTGCACCTCTGCGGCAAGTTCGCCGATGGCCTGGCCGATCTGGGCGCCGAAGGCCACTGAGCCCATCCGCTCCATCATGGAAGCCACCTGGGCACCGGCGTCCGGGGGGAGCATCCCTTTGAGCTCCTCGGGCAGCTGGGCTCCGCCGCCCTCCTCCAGCTGCTGGCGCACCACCTGGGCCATGGCCCGGCCCACCGATTCGGCAACCGGTGCCGTCAGCCGCTGCCAGGACTCGAAGGTCCGCTCGATCCATTGTTTGCGGCTCAGGGCCTGCCCGATAGTGCCTACCGCCTCAAAGGCAGTGGCCTCATTGAGCCACATCTCTGCCAACCGGAGAGCGTCGTCGACCTGTTTGGCCTCTGCGGGAGTCACCGCGGCATCGTCTGCCACCGCACTGACTGCTGCGTTCTTGGTCAGCTCCCAGTTCACGGTCTCATCGCCCTGGTTCTGCATAGCGGAGAACATGGCCTGGACCTGGCCCATGATCTGCTGCATCATGGCCGGGTCACCGAAGCCAGGGGGCATCTGGGAGGGGTCGAGCTGGCTGGGATCAAAGCCGGGCGGGAAACCGGGGAAGCCCCCGGCGCCGAAGGGGTTCTCACCGGTGCCACTGTTGTCCTGGCTGTTCTTGCTCTGCGGGTCGCCGGTGAAGCCCATGGAGGGTCCGGTGGAGGGGCGGTCCTGCTCTTCAGCAGAGGATTCGTCTCCGAAGGCCTCGCCGAAGAGTTTGCGCAGGAACTCCTCCTCATTGGACTCGCTGCGATCGTTGTCATCGGGCTTGTCAGTCATGCCTGGCTCCTGCAAGAGGGGAAAATTCCGTGACTGCCAGGGTATCGCCGCGAGCTGGGGAAGACCCGCTGCGTTCGCTCACAGCCCCACGGGGAGGGCGGCGGTGAAGCAGGCGCAGTTGGGCACCGGCTGGATCAGCTGCGGGGTGATGAGCCCGGTGCCGGCCTCACAGACCAGTGCTGCCTGGTGGATGGCAGGGGGCGCACTGCCCTGGATCAGCGCCGAGGCCTGTTGAGCTGCTGCTGCGGCGGCGCCCATCACCAGCGCCGCTGCAGCGGGGCCAGCCGGTGTGCTCTCCCCGGGGTCACTGCCGGTGGCCTGCGGGGTTGTCTGAGTCAGCAGGCCGGTGTGCAGCAGGCATTCGGGGCAGACCGGAGCACCTGGCAGCAGCAGCGGACCGGCCCGCCAGCCCTGGGCTGTGACTAGCACCGGCAGCACCGCTGCAGACTCCTGATAGGCCCGGCGCAGGGCGTCCGCCTCCAGGGCTCCGGCAGCGGTGACCAGATGCAGGTCTGCCCCAGCGATAGCGGTGCCCTCGAAGGCCTCAAGGACCACAGTCTGTTCTGCCTGGCTGCTGAGCCGTTCGGCGGCGGCCTCACTGCGGGGACGGCCCTGCTCGATGGCGCGGAACCCCGGGATCTCTGCGGAGACCGGCCGGGGATCCCGCAGAATGAGGGTCCCGACGTTCAGCCTGATCAGCAGCTCAGCGAGCTGGATGCCCAGGCCTTCCAAGCCCTCCACTGCGATGGTGGCGAGACTGCACCGTGCCGCGCGAACCGCGTCGTCGTAGTTCATCACGTCATCCTTTTCATTTGATAATGTTTGATGACTTTTATTATGAGGGACGACGCCGCCTGCCTCCCCGGGTTTTCCACAGCCCAACTCCCTCCCTCCTCCCCTCCTCGAGGATTTCGTCGCGAAACTGTGGGAATGGAGCCGAAATCGAGGAGAGTTCCCACAGTTTCACTACAGGATCCTCGGGCGGATGCCTCGGTAAGCTGGCTAGCTATGGCGCAGCAGGCAGAGACGAGGATCCAAGTTGACGGGGAGGATGTGATCGTCCTGCGCTCGGCCAGGCGCACCCGTACCGTCAGCGCCGATATGGTCAACGGGACCCTGCGGCTGCGGGCCCCGCTGCGGCTGAGCCGGCGGGAGGTCGAGAAGCATGCCCGAGCGTTCAGACAGCGGCTGCAGTCCCGCCAGTCGGCGGCCTCCAGCAGTGATGCCGCCCTGCTGGAACGGGCCCAGGAACTCTCGCGCCGCTACTTCGGCGCCGCCCTGAACCCCAGCTCGGTGGCCTGGTCCACCCGGCAGCTCAAACGGTGGGGGTCCACCAGTTCGGCCAGCCAGGAGATCCGCCTCTCCGCCAGGTTGCGGCAGATGCCCAGCTGGGTGGTGGACGCAGTGTTGGTCCATGAGCTGGCCCATCTCATCGAGCCCGGGCACGGCCCGAGGTTCCAAGAGCTGGTAGGACGGTATCCGCGCACCGCCGAGGCTGACGCCTTTCTTGCCGGGGTCACCTGGGCTGAGCAGCAAGGAAGCAGTCAGCCTGACCTGTAGGCGTGCAGGGCTGCCTTCAGCTGCTCCCCGTGGGACTCCAGCTTCTTTGCGCCGATGCCGGAGATCTCCAGCAGCTGCTCATCGGTGCTGGGCCGATGCTCCGCAATGGCCTCCAGGGTGGCATCGCCGAAGACCATGAACGCCGGGATCTCCAGCTCCTTGGCATAGCCGCGCCGCCACTCGCGCAGGTGCTCGAAGAGCTGCTCGTCGTAACGGGGCGGACAGTCTTCGCAGCGCCGCCGTTTGATCTGGGTGCCTACCGTCAGCGGGGTGCCGCAGCCGGCACAGACCGCTGCCCTTCGCTTACGGGCGGCGGCGTTGACGCTGAGCCCGCCCCCGCCGGGAGCGATCTTCTGGGCAGGCGCCTGAAGGCCAAGCTCCTTGCGCAGTGGGATCAGGAACCGCGAAGACTTGCGCCGGCCCCGTCCCCCAGGGTGCCGGGCTGCGGCCGAGGAGAGGAACAGATGGGTTTTGGCCCGGGTGATCCCCACGTAGAAGAGCCTCCGTTCCTCATCCAGTTCCCGCTGGCTCTGGGCGAAGCTGATCGGCATCAGGCCCTCGCACAGCCCGGCCAGGAACACCGCCTCCCACTCGAGGCCTTTGGCCGAGTGCAGTGAGGCCAGGGTGACCCCCTCCACAGTGGGGGCGTGCTGGGCGGCAGATCGCTCCTCCAGCTCGGCCAGGAATTCCCGCATGGTGAACGCGGATTCCCGCTCCGTGTTCAGCTGCTCGGCAAGGGAAACCAGGGCCGCCAGGGACTCCCAGCGTTCCCGCACCGCACCGGTGGAAGTGGGCGCCTGCCGGGTGAACCCGATGGAGCTGAGCACGCCGCGGACCTGCTCCGGCACCAGCTCCGCGGACTCCTCCGCCACCAGGGAACTGGTGCGCAGGGCAGCGATCGCCTCACGCACCTCGGGCCGAGAGAAGAAGCGCTCCGAGCCGCGCAGCTGGTAACTGATTCCAGCGGCCGCCAGTGCCTGCTCAAAGGCCTGGGACTGGCCATTGGTGCGGTAGAGCACCGCAATCTCGCTCAGCGGGGTGCCGGAGTCGGCAAGCTCGGCGACTTTCTGGGCAATCCAGGCGGCCTCGGCGTCGTCGTCTGCGTGCTGTGTGATCTCCGGCACCGGGCCGCGCTCACGCTGGGAGATCAGTTGCAGCGGTGTGGGCCAGGGGGTGGGCCCGCCTGGCCGGCGGTCGGCCAGCAGAACGTTGGCCAGTTTCACCACCTCCGGAGTGGAGCGGTAGTCGCGGATGAGTTTGACCACCTCGGCCTCGGGGTAGCGGCGGCGGAAGCTGAGCAGGTAGTCGGGGACTGCGCCGGTGAAGGAGTAGATGGTCTGGGCGGCATCGCCGACCACGCAGAGCTCCTGGCGCCCGCCCAGCCAGAGGTCCAGCAGCCGCTGCTGCAGCGGGGAGACGTCCTGGTACTCATCCACTACGAAATGCCGGTACTGCTGGCGAACCTGGGCGGCCACCCGCTCATCGGATTCCAGCATTCCGGCGGTGAACAGCAGCACGTCCTCGAAGTCCATCAGGCCGCGGTCCTCTTTGATGTCCTCATAGGCCTGGTAGAGCCTGGCGAAGCCGCGGTGGTCCAGCCCCGCCGGGGAATCGCGCTCCTCGGCCTGGGCCAGGTATCCCTCAGGGGTCAGCGTGGAGACTTTGGCCCATTCGACCTCCGCGGCGTAGTCGCGCAGGCTGGCCCGGTCAGTGGTGAGCCGCAGCCGCTTGGCAGCCTCGGCCAGCAGCCGGACTTTATGGTCCAGCAGCTGGGGCATCTGCCCGCCGATGGTCATCGGCCAGAAGTACTGCAGCTGGCGCAGGGCCGAGGCGTGGAATGTCCGGGCCTGGACCCCGGGGGCGCCGAGGCCGGCCAGCCGGGAGCGCATCTCCGCGGCGGCCCGGGCCGTGAAGGTCACAGCCAGCACCCGGTGCGGATCGTAGACCCCGGCGCGCACACCGTAGGCGATGCGGTGGGTGATCGCCCGGGTCTTGCCGGTGCCGGCCCCGGCCAGGATGCACAGCGGGCCGGTGAGGGTAGAGGCGGCGGCCCGCTGCTCCTCGTCGAGACCCTCCAGAACCTGTTCCGGGGCGGCGTCGTTGGCTGCTCCACTCATGGTCTCTACGGTAGCGCCCGGCACCGAAACCGCGCGCATACGGCGAGTCAGCGGGACAGAGGGCACAGCGCTCCATAGGCTGAGGTGCGTGCGATGGACTTCGATGGAACTGGCGGCCCTGGCCACCCGTGCGGTGCCCGGCCTCTCCCCCACGGGGGTGGCCGATGCCGCCGATGACGCCCGGGACTTCATGTCCGCAGTGGTGGTGGACGGTTCCGGCAACCGGTGGCGGGTCCGCGGCCCCCAGCACTCCCAGGCCGCGATGCGCCTGGAGACCGAGGTGCAGGTGCTGCGCGGGTTCTCCACAGCAATCCGCGCGGAACTTCCCTTCCGCGTGCCTTCTGTGGCAGGCGCCACCCGGGTCGATGACATGCGGGTGTTCGTGTACAACCATCTGCCCGGTGAGGCCCTCGAGCTGGCCGAGCTGATCAAGGCCTCCCCAGCACTGATCGATGATTTAGGCCGCACTGTGGCGGCAGTGCATGACCTCTCTGAAGCGGTGGTGGACCATGCCGAGCTGCCCCGCTACTCCGCAGAGCGGGTCCGGCAGCGCCGACTCAATGAGCTCGACGCCGCGGCCGGCACCGGCAAGGTACCCCCGCTGCTGCTGCGCCGCTGGGAGCACGCCATGGAGGATAAGACGCTCTGGGACTTCACCCCGGCTGTGGTGCATGGGGATATGCATGAGGACAACCTGCTGGTTGAAGGTGAGCGGGTGGTGGCAGTCACCGGGTGGACCGATCTGCATGTGGGGGACCCGGCCGATGACCTGGCCTGGTTGATCGCCTCCCCTGACCAGCGGTTCTCCGATGCAGTGCTGGCCGCCTACCGAGGGCATCGCAGCGCAGGCGGTGACGAGCATATTCTGCGCCGGGCTGCACTGTCCGCGGAGTTCGCCCTGGCCCAGTGGCTGATCCGCGGCACCACCGGGGAGAACCAGCAGATGATCGATGAGGCCACTGCTCTGCTGCGCCAGCTGGCCTCAGACATTGAAACCTACGGCGGA
The DNA here is from genome assembly GCF_009758175.1 of Nesterenkonia alkaliphila. Classification (GTDB taxonomy): domain Bacteria; phylum Actinomycetota; class Actinomycetes; order Actinomycetales; family Micrococcaceae; genus Nesterenkonia; species Nesterenkonia alkaliphila. The sequence goes on along the minus strand of NZ_WRPM01000031.1, from coordinate 87,543 downwards.
CGGCCGATCGCGCTGACCCCGCAGCCCGGGGAGGATGCCCCGCAGCCTGCCGACCATCAGGACTCCAAACCGGTGATGCGTGCCGGGGCAGCGGCCACCATTGCCGGGGCCGGCGCCTGGGACCCGGAGGACGATGACGGCGAACCGGCCTTCATCACCGATGCCGATGTGGCAGGCGCAGAGAACGAGGATGAGCCCACCGGTGTGGTGACTCCGCTGCAGCCGCACCCAGCCCAGGATGCACCCACCGACGTCATTCCGGCCTATGTGGACGATGCTGAGTTCGACGTGCCTGCTCCGCGCACCGGATCACTGCCGATCCAGCCTGACCGGGACTCTGAACGCCGGGCCAAGCAGAAGAACTTCTTCCCGGCCTCCGGTGCCTCGGCAAGCAGCGCCAGATCAGCCAACTCCTCCGCATCCGCGGCCTCAGCCGGGTCCTCCTCTGCAGCCTCCGCCGGCTCAGTAGGCTCGGCCAGTTCCTCGACCTCGGCGCAGTCAGCACCCAGCGCGGATGAGGCCGCACCGGCCTCACCGGCCGCCTCCAGCGTCTACGACCGCCACCCGGGCCTGCGCCCGCCCGGCTCCTGAGGCAGTCACAGCAGAAATGTTATACTCATAAACACAGGTCGTACGCGGCTTTGGGACACCGAGGTCCATCGATCTGCAACACCACAGGCCGGGGCAGGAGCCCCGGCCTTCGTGGTTTTCACGGCCAGGTCACTCGCCACGTCCGGATGTATGGGGTGATCAGATCCTCAACCATCTCCTCCAAAGTCACGTCCCCCGCAGAGACAGAATCCCCTGCTTCACGCTTCTCCCAGATCCGGCAGCAACGGTTCAGCGCATAGGCAACTAAGTCAACGAGTTGCACACCACGATTCACCCGAGACTCGACAAAGTGCACCGTGTCTACAATGTTCGTCAGTGCAATGCTCTTGCCGATACCACCAGAACCGTCCTGCATGCTGCGGAGCAACTGCAGCTGGTAATGGTTATTCTCATCGCTCTCATCCGCCACAATGAGAGCGCGTTGCTTCATGGGGTCGTTCTGGCTCCGAACATGGCGCTGAAGCTTCTCAGCCAGAAACTGGAAAGCCAGGATGTGGGGGTGCAGGTCGCGGCGATTACTGGAGTACATTTTGCGCTTGTCCACTGAGGCATGGGCGATCTCGCAACCATTGTCACCAAGAAGCATCAGGGCCTCTTCATAGACGCGGATTCGCTCGGAAGGAGTAATTCCACGCCACGGCCCCTCTCCGCCAAAGAGTTCAGAGCCGTGCAGCTCCGCAGAGTCATCCACCCCGGAAACACTCGCCACGATACCGTCGAGTGCTTGCCGAATCGTTAAAATTTGATCCTCGGGTACCAGAACGGCAGCCATCCAATGGATCGGCTGGTCGGGATCGTTGAGATTCGTTCCAGTGTTCCCGCTTTCGTCAACGTAAGCCAGCCACATAGAACCTCAAAGCATCCGCGTCAACTTACTGACGCCCGTAATCATCGAATAATACTCGTGCGATGTCATGTGCAGTAGGTGTCACCCGTGTTTCGATCCTCAAATCTTTTCGCGCAGCCAGACAAAGCTGCCCAAGTGAAACGAGAATTTCATCCCGCCGATCAACTGGCACAGGCACTGAACCTTGCCCCGTGAGATCTTTGATGTTATCCCGCCAGTAGAGGTAGCGCTCCATAAAATCTGCCGATGCCCATACAGCTATCCGTCGGCGCACTGTCGCCTCATGTTCGGTAAAGGATCCAAGGAAAGACTCCTGTAGGTGCCGTATAACAGCTTCGTAGTCCTCCTCTCGTTGTTCCCGTAGTTTCGCTGCTAGTTCGCGGTCAGACCTCTCACGGTCGCGTGTGCGCTGCTCTTTCCAGGAGATCACTCCTTGACTAGACACTGCACCTGCGATACTCGCAGCGACGATGGTTGCCCCCGGCGCCAGCAAATCAGTTTCGGTACCATCCCACGCGAGCTGCAAACCGCGGCATACGAGGACTACTCCTAAAGGTAAAGCAAACAGCAGAGATATCCAGGTCAGTACCCGAAGGCTCCGAATCTCTTGCCAGATACTTGCCAGGAGTTTGCGAAACTTGCCTGGTTTCGCCGTAGCTTTCGATTTCGCTAACTCGACCGTCATACTCGAAAAACTTTCATGACTTCGTCGCCGTAGTCGTTGATGACCTTCACTGCAATCTTGCCCGTCTCCGGCTTAGGGAACGGGCGGGAGGTGGTGGCGTAGAGGGTGTCCCAGGCTTCGGCGTCGATGTCTGCCTTTAGTGCGGTCTTCAGCCGCTTATACGGGTCAGCTCCGCCTGTGAAGTAGCAGTGCCGGACGAAGAAGCTGTCACCGTTGTAGTCGGTGTCGATCATCCATAGGGCGATCTGGTCAGGCTGGTTGGACCGGATCTCCCCGGTAGTGGGGTCGTAGACATCCACACCCCGCAGATCCACGACAACGCCCTCTTCCGTGGACTCGATGGCGATATCCGGCTCCCCGAACACGGTGAATAAGTTCCCGGAGCCGGTCTTCTTCAGCTGAGTGCCCATGAGCAAGTCCGTGTTCATCCGCACGAACAGCAACGCGACCTTCCCGAACGCCCGCTCCCCCGCTACTGTGGCGATGTCTTGTTCAGTGGCATCCACAGTGACGTTATCGTCCGCGGTGATCTCAGTAATGGTGGGGTCGAAGCTGAATCCGAGTACCGCCAAGGTGGTGATGTCCGGGGTGTGCGGGCTGTTGTGTGTGGTCAGCGCCTCTCGCACGGCATCTTTGGCCTGCTTCTGGCTGAGCGTGCCGTACTGCGGGCCGATGACGATCCCGACGACGGTGCCGTCCTTGGCATGGCCGAGGGCCTGGATGTGGTCACCTGCGTAGGGCTCGATACTGTCGAACTCGAGCCGTTCGTTCTTGATGCCGTTCTGGATGCCGGCACTGGCGAGGTTGTCCAGGATGGAGCGTTCGAAGTCTGGAGCGTCCGGCTGGGTTTCAGCTGCCCGCTCGGAAGTGGTGGTGTACGCACTGACGCTGGTGAGCTCATCCGACGCGTCCCTTGAGAACTCGACGGCGCGGTGCGGAGTGAGGGACTCCACCGTGAACGGGCCGGTAACGCGAACAGCCTTCTTGTTCTCATAGGGTTTGTCGTAGAGAAGCTCGACATCGGCGTGACGCTTGATCGCCGCATCGATCTCTTCGCGGGACATGCCCGGCACGATGTCAGGGTTGTTGGCGATGGACTTAAGCGTGATGTGCGGAACACGTTCGTACACGAAGCCCTGGCGGATGTCGTAGGTGGGCTTGAAGTCAGCAGTTTCAAGCTCACCACTGACTTCCTTCTCCTTTTTCCTCCCCTCGGCGGAGTCCTTCAACAGATACATAGGGAACTTCGCCCCCATGAGCCGCTGCCGGGTCAATGCGAGGGCAACACGAGAGGTGTCGATGGTGATCCAGCGACGCCCCCACTGTTCGGCAACGAACGCTGTGGTTCCTGATCCGCAGGTGGGGTTAAGGACCAGGTCTCCAGGGTCGGTACACATCAGCATGCAGCGCTGGATCGGCTTGGCGCCTGTCTGGACAACGTAAACTTTGTCGTCTGTGAACGATCCGGTCCCAGTGTCCGTCCAGTTATTCCGAAGTGGGACTACTGGAAAATCATCGGTGAACCGGACAAATCCGATACTTGACGCCCTCCTCTCGACTCGGCGGGCATTGATAGCTCTCTCCATACCGTGCGCTGGAGTGGCCCAGTTTCTCTTTCCAGGGGGGAAGTCCTGGCCGTCAAAATTAACGGTGTACCGAGATTGAGAGGAGTCTGTCTGGCTGGTCAAATCTCCGACTTCGTACCAGCGGCTTCCAGTAGGAACCTTTTCGGCTCCCGAGCGCTCGGCAGCGGTAGCAGGACGGCGTGTCTTGTCCGGGAGCTCGAGGAACCGTGCCGTTTTGGGGGGCTTGGGTGTGAAAAGAGGCCTATACTTGAGCTTCTCGTAGTCTGAGGCGTACCAGAGAATATAGTCACTGACGCCGTCGATATAGTCCATTGATGACGAAGTGGTCTTGTCGAAGGCGATCTGACTGACGAAGTTGTCGGCGCCGAATACTTCATCCATGAGGCTGCGGACTAGGTGGACGTTCTCATCGCCGATCTGTACGAAGCAGCTACCGGATGTTGTGAGTAGATCGCGGGCAGTCTCCAGGCGATCACGGAGGTAGCTCAGGTAGCTGTGGATGCCCAGCTCCCAGGTGTCGCGGAATGCTTTGATCTGTTCGGCCTCGCGGGCTGCGTCCTCAGCTTTGCCGTCATCCACGCGCCGCTTTCGGGTGGAGACCTGCCAATTGGACCCGAACTTGATGCCGTAGGGCGGGTCGATGTAGATCATCTGGACCTGACCGCGCAGGTCCTCTCGCTCTGCTAAGGACCCCATCACCTGCAGGGAATCGCCCAGGATCAGCCGATTGGACCAGTTCGCGTCATGGGAGTAGAAGTCCACCAGGTCCAGCTCGTCCAGACCGTCGAAGTCCTCGAAGGACTCGAACAGTGCAGGCTGAGCTGCGCCGTCATCGTCGTGCTCTGCTGTCCGCTTCTGCTCCCGGCGCAGGTCCTCGATCAATACCCGGGGGTCGATCTTCTCCTGGATGAACAGCGGCGGGGCATCCGCTGCCAGGGTCTCAGCCTCGGCGATATCTGCCTCGGTCTCGTCGCCGTACTTCCCCTTCCACACCAGCTGCGGGTCCAGGGAAGGGTCACGCTGCAGCAGAATCTGCCGGCGCTCCTCAATGTCCGGGCGCACGAACTCTTGGGCGTCGGCGGTGGGAAGGTTCACTCGCTTGTCGTCGTGGGTGATCTGCTCCACCGGAACCGGCCCGGCATTCCTCTTCCGCGGTGGCATAGTGCTGTGTCCTCTCCCTGGTCCCTCGTTAGAAAAGCCTGATGTCCGGGTTGCCGGTGATAGGGCTGTCGGCGTAGAGCTGGTCGATGGCGGAGGCGAGCTCCTCCTGGGCACTGGTGATGTCGGTGATCTCGATGAAGCCCCAGCGACCGAAACCGCCGTGATTGTTCACCGCCGCGCACCATTTGCGGGCGTCGTGGACCTTCTGCTCCGTCTGGCGGTGCTTCTTCTCCCGCTTCAGCGAACCTGAAGTCTCCACGATCAGGATGCGGTCGAAGTCCTCTCCCTCGGCCCGCTCCAAACGCAGCAGGAAGTCCGGCTCGAAGTGACGGGTCAGGCCATCGTGCAGATAAGGGATTTCGAAGCCCAGGTTCTCGTTCTTCACATAGGCGGCGACCTTCGGATGGCGCTCCGCCTCCAGCGCAAGGATGTACTCCCAGGTATTGCCGCGGTCCTCGCCGCCTCCGGAGGACAGCACCACGTGCGAGACCTCAGAACGCTGGGTCGGCAGTGTCTTGCGGCTGGTGCGGAAGTCCACCTCGCCGGTGGAACCGGTCGGAGCGAACTGTGCGAGCACCGGACGCACCCACTGCTGGGAATCGGCCACCGCGTGAATGGCGTTGTTCAGCTCCTGGGCGGCCTGGGCGCGGAACTCGGAAAACCTGTCCTCGTCACCCAGGATGGCCAGGCTCCAGCCGTCCTCCACAACCACAGCCCGAGCGATCCACTCCTTGGTGAGCCGCAGCAGGCGCGGAAACAGCCAGGGGCGGGAGGCGACGTCGTCGTCGGTGAAGTGCCGCTTCAGTAGCTCCTTGGTCAGCGAGAACGCCACGGACTGCTGGCGAGCGTCCTCGTCCCAGGTGAGATGGTCTTCCTCGGTGGCACCGGTGATCCCGGAGATCTCCGTGTACCTGGGGAAGGTGTGCGGACCGATCCGGAACTCCGGCAGGTCATCCGGCAGATAGAGCAGGTCTGTCTCCGGCTGCTCCCAGCGGTAGCCAGTCACCCGGGGGAAGGTGATCCGGTACTGCTCACGCCCCGGGACGGTGTGAACCCGTTCGGCGGGCTGAGGCGGCTCTACCGGAGGGATAGTCTGGTCCGAAGGGATGAACTGGAAAGGCACCCCGTAGACGTTGGCGTACTCGGGGTTGAACCGGCCGTGCTCGTTGATGTCATAGGAGCGGCGGCGCAGCCCGCGGCCCACCACCTGTTCGCACAGCAGCTGGGAGCCGAAGGCACGGAGCCCCAGGATGTGCGTGACAGTGTTGGCGTCCCAACCCTCGGTGAGCATAGAGACTGAGACCACGCATCGGACGTTCGCTCCGAGGCGGTCCTTCTTCCCGACCGTATTCATCACCTCGCGCAGCAGCTCCTCGTCGGTGATGCCCAAGTCCGCCCGGCCGGGATTACGACGGCGCAACTCGGCTTTGAACGCATCGATCTCGGGGCCGGCGGCCGCCTTGAATGCGTCGGAGACCTGCTCACCGGACTCGATCTGCTCGGAGTCCACGATGATCGTGTTCGGAGTCCACGATGATCGTGTTCGGGCGGGCCATCGGGGCGCCGTTCTCCACGTTGTTGAACAGCTCGTACCGTCCCGGCACCCACCCGGCGGAGGCGCCGTCGTCGTCGTATGTCTCATAGCCGCCGATGAGTTCGAACACCAGCTTGGAGACCGTCATGTTATTGCAGACCACGATGAACACCGGCGGGGTATCGCGCCGGTCCTCCGGCAGTGCCTCCCAGCGGCGAAACTCGTGCTCGTAGGAGCGGTAGAGGGAGTTCAGCGCACCCTCAAGAGCACCCGGCACCACCCAGTCCGCCGCAGACTCCACCTTGTTCTTGCCTCTCGAGGCGGGCATGTCCCCCTTCAGCTGCTCCCACAGGTTCAGGTAGGTGACAGTGTCCGACTCGGCATCATCGTTGACCGGCAGCCGGGGCACCTTCACGATCCCGGACTCGATGGCGTCCATCAGGGAGAAGTCAGAGACCACCCAGGGGAAGATCTCCCCCTCTTTGTACCCCGAGCCTTTCAGGTAGTACGGGGTGGCGGAGAGGTCGAAGATGTTCTTGATGCCAACTTTGGCCTGGATGGCCTGCAGACCCTTGAACCAGACACGCGCCTCCTGGTTGCGCTCGGTGTCCTGCCGGTCCGCCTTCTCGCCGGGGACCTCGCGGGGCGCGTCCTGGTAACAATGATGCGCCTCATCGTTGAGCACCATGATCTGCGGGGACTTCGGCCGCGCCCAGTCCCGCAGCACCCGGGTGACCATATCCTCCGGGGTCTCCTTGAACTGGGATGTGTCCTCGGAAGCCGCCAGGATTTCCTTGGTCTTCTTTGCCACATCGCGGAACTCGCGACGCTCCCGCAGCAAAAACTGGTGATAGTTAACCACCTTCACCTCAGCCTTGTTCAGCTCCCGTCGCAGGGCGGGAGGGACGATGCCTCGGGCGTCGTAGTAGTTATCCGGGGCATTGGGCTGCAGCACCTGCAGACGGTCCCGGATGGTGATGCCCGGAGCGACGATCAGGAACCGCCGGGTGTAATCCTTCGCTCCCCGGGAGCCCACCGCGTTCAGCGTCTGCCAGGCAATCAGCATGGCCATCACCACCGTCTTGCCCGTACCAGTGGCCATTTTCAGCGCTACCCGGGGCAGTCCAGAGTTATGCTCCGTGTTCGGCGGTTCCAGGCGGTGACGCCAATCCTGATAACCGAGATCTTTAGCCTTCGCTCGGGCACCCACCTCGTAGAGGTAGATAGCGGTCTCAGCAGCCTCCCGCTGGGCGAAGAGCACCCGATTCTCCCGGTCCGGATCCGCCCAGTGCTGAAGCAGCTGCTTGGTTAACGGCCGGGCACCCTGATAGCCCAGCTCACGCCACTTGTCTACCTCCTTGCGGAGGTCGTTGATCAGGCTGTTGTCGCGCTTCTGCTCGTTCAGCGCGGTAAACTCAGCCTCGTCGAAGAGGTGTTCCGACTGATCCTTGGGGCGTTTTTTGGATGGTGGGATCGGGATAAACGATTCGGAGCTGCGGCGACCCGGAAGAATCCTCCCTGTAGGACCTTTACCCATTATCTCGAAATGCCTTGCAGGAGGTTCATAAGGAGAATTGAGGATCGGGTTGGCAAGATTTGCCAGCGTGTCCACAGCCTCGGCGCCAGGTGCGCCAGACTCCTCGGTCATTCATGCTCCCTCAAGCAGTGCCTGTGATTCTGGTCTCTACCCTAACCGCTACGCTGGAGATTGCTCTGTACCTCGCCAATGAGCAACAAGTCTCCGTGACTACCGGGTCTGTTACAAAGGACATAGAACGAGAGCGGGCAAACCCTGAACCTCACTGCCCAAGAGGACTTGACTCACCTCTACGGCTGCGCTGTTCGGTGGGATCAGGAACCGGAACCGAGGCAAGCAGTCGCTGAGTGTAGGGGTCCTGCGGGTCAGAGAGCACATCGTCAGTAGGGCCGTGCTCCACCAGCTGGCCTGAGCGCAGCACCGCCACCTGGTCGGAGACCAGGTCCACCACCGCCAGGTCGTGGGTGATGAAGATAGCGGCGAAACCGAAATCCCGCTGCAGAGACTGGAACAGCTCCAGGACCGCCGCCTGCACCGAGACATCGAGGGCCGAGGTAGGCTCATCAGCGATCACCAGCTTGGGCTGCAGAGCCAGTGCCCGGGCCAGTGAGGCTCGTTGCCGCTGGCCCCCGGAGAGCTCATGGGGGAAACGGTCGGCGAAGGCTGCCGGAAGCTGCACCGCATCCAGCAGCTCGGCCACCCGGGACCGGGCGGCATTGACGCTGCCGGCCTCCCCGGAGACGATCAGTGGCTCGGCCAGGCACTGCCCGATGCTCAGCAGCGGGTTGAAGCTGGAGGCCGGGTCCTGGAAGACGAAGCCCAGATCCTTGCGCAGCCGCTTCAGCTGCCGCTCCCGGGCTCCGATCACACTGCGTCCCAGCACCTTCAGCTGCCCGCCGGCCACCGGGGTCAGCCCCGCCACAGCGCGGCCGATAGTGGACTTGCCGGAGCCTGATTCGCCCACCAGGCCGAGGACTTGGCCGGCCGGAACCGCCAGGCTCACTCCGTCCACAGCGGTGATGTCCGGTTTGCCGAGTCCCCCGGGATAGGTGATCCGCAGCTCCTGGGCGTGGACTGCCAGCTCCGGCGCAGAGGGTTGTTCAGCGCCCTCGGAACCGGTACCGGCTTCGGTGACCTCGGCGGCGCGGCGTCGTCGTTCCTTCCCTTCCCCCAGGCGCAGCACGGCACCGAGCAGCCTGCGGGTGTAGGCATGCTCGGGTGCGGCGAAGATCTTCTCCACCGGCGCCTGTTCAACCAGATCGCCCTTGTACATCACAGCCACGGTGTCGGCGAGATCGGCGACCACACCCATGTTGTGGGTGATCAGCACGATCGCTGCGCCGAACTCGTCACGGCAGCGGCGAAGCAGGTCCAAGATCTCCGCCTGGACTGTGACGTCCAGGGCTGTGGTGGGCTCATCGGCGATGATCACTGAGGGCCGCAGCACCAGGGCCATGGCGATCACTACGCGCTGTTTCTGGCCCCCGGAGAATTGGTGCGGGTAGTAGCCCACTCGCTTCTCCGGTTCCGGGATGCCCACCTGGCGGAGGATCTCCACCGCCTCAGACCGGGCTGCTTTCCGGGAGATGCGACGGTGAGCGCGCAGTCCCTCGGCTATCTGCCAGCCCACCGGATAGACGGGGTTCAAGGCTGTGGAGGGTTCCTGGAAGACCATGGCCGCGTTCTTGCCGCGCAGGGCGCGCAGCTGGCTTCTGCTTAGTGCGGTGACCTCCGTCCCGTCGACCAGCACTGCCCCTTCGGTGCGAGCGTTGGCAGGAAGCAGGCCGAGCAGGCTGCGGGCGGTGACCGTCTTGCCGGAGCCGGATTCACCCACAATGGCGGTGATCTCTCCGGGGCGGATGCTCAGGCTGATCGCGTTGACCGCTGTGACCTCACCGCCGTCGGTGTCGAAGCGGATGCTCAGCTGCTTAAGCTCAACGGCTCGGGCTTCTTCAGGCTTCGCCTGTGCAGGGGCAGTCTGCGGGGTCATGAGCTGGGTCCTATCTCGCTGGGGCCGGTGCCCTTGGGCACCCCTGCAGCCGCTCCGCCGGCGGAGACAGGTGCAGAGGCGGTGGCCTGCGGGGCCTGGGAATCAGTGCGACGGCGGGTGCGCAGCCTGGGGTCTGCCAGGTCCTGCAGGCTCTCACCGACCAGAGTCACACCAAGCACCATCAACACGATCGCCGCCCCGGGGAACAGCGAGGTCCACCAGATCCCGGAGGAGACATCGCTGACCGAACGGTTGAGGTCATAGCCCCATTCGGCTGCCGCGGAGGGTTCGATGCCGAAGCCCAGGAAGCCCAAGGCTGCCAGCGTCAGTATCGCCTCTGCGGCGTTGAGGGTGACCAGCAGTGGCAGGCTTCGGGTGGCATTGCGCAGCACATGGCGGACCATGATGCGAAGGGTTGGGGTGCCGATCACCCGTGCGGCCTCCACATAGGCCTCGGTCTTGATCCGCAGAGTCTCCGCCCGGATCACCCGGAAGTACTGGGGGACGAAGACCACGGTGATAGCCACCGCGGTGGCCATGATCCCGCCCCAGAGGCTTGAGCTTCCTCCAGAGATGACGATGGCGGTGACGATGGCCAGCAGCAGGGTGGGGAATGCGTAGATGGCATCGGCCACCACCACCAGCACCCGGTCCACCCAGCCGCCGTAGTAGCCGGAGATCAGGCCCAGTGCCACTCCGATGAACAGGGAGAAGGCCACTGCCACAATGATCACCAGCAGTGCGGTCTGGGTGCCGTAGATGGTGCGGGTGAACACGTCATAGCCGCCGGCGGTGGTGCCTAGCCAGTGCTCTGCCGACGGCGCCTGCCGAGCCCCGAAGAGGCCGTCCTCGCCGCGAAGCTGGGAGGGTCCGTAAGGGGTGATCAGCGGGGCCAGCAGCGCGGCCGCGAGCATCAGGCCCACGATCACCAAGCCGGTGATCAGCATGCCACGCTGGACTCCGACGGATTGGCGCAGCTGGCGGATCACCGGCAGGCGACGCCAGGAGTACCGCCGGGACGCTGTTCCGGGCACTGCGGCGGGGGTTGTTGTGGAACTGTCTGGGGGTGTCGTCGCACTCATTGTTAGTACCTCACCCGGGGGTCGATCAGGGCCACGACGATGTCCACCAGGAAGTTGGTCACGGCCACGATGACGGCCAGCAGCGCCACAATGCCCTGCACGGCGATGAAATCGCGGGCCGAGAGGTAGTGAGTCAGCTGGAAGCCCAGGCCGCGCCATTCGAATGTGGTCTCGGTGAGCACCGCCCCGCCCAGCAGCATGGCGGTCTGCATGCCGATCACGGTAACGATGGGGATCAGGGCCGGCCGGTAGGCGTGCTTGCGGACCAATCGGTATTCGCTCACGCCCCGTGAGCGGGCAGTGTCGATGTAGTCCATGGCCAGGGTGCCGATCATGTTGGTGCGCACCAGGCGCAGGAAGACACCGGCGGTGAGCAGGCCCAGGGCAGTGGCCGGCAGCACCGCGTGCTGGAGCACATCGGCCACATGGCCCATGTCCCCGGCGCGGATCGCGTCGATGAGATAGATCCCGGTGGCGTCCTCCATCCGCGAGAGCTCGATCCGGGTCCGTGAAGAGGCTCGCCCGGAGGTAGGCAGGATGCCCAGCCACACGGAGAAGACCAGTTTCAGCAGCAGGCCCAAGAAGAAGACCGGGGTGGCGTAGGCCAGGATGGCGAAGAGCCGCAGCCCGGCATCGGGCCATCTGTCACGTTTCGCAGCGGCGATCATGCCCAGCGGTATGCCGATCAGGAAGGCCACGATCAGCCCGTAGAAGACTAATTCCACGGTGGCAGTGCCGTAGGTGACCAGGACTTCGGTGACCGGGCGGTTGTCCGAAATCGTGGTTCCGAAGTCCCCGCGCAGGATTTGGCCCAGGTATTCGACGTACTGGACCAGGATCGGCCGGTTATAGCCGGCGGCCTCCCGCATGTCGTCCAGCTGGGCGGCAGAGAGCCGGCCGCCCTGTGCCGCAGTGATCGGGTCGCCGATCATTCGCATGAAGACGAACACCATGGTGATCAGGATGAACACCGTGGGGATGATCAGCAGGAACCGGACAAAGATATAGCGCACCAGCGGACTGGCGATCAGTTGACCGCCAGTCCGCCTAGATGGTGCTTCAGGGGATGCTGCGCTCACTCGTACGGGGTCACTCAGCCGTGATGGAGCCGAACCGGAACTTGAACGAACCGTCCAGGACCACCCCGTCGATGTAGTCTGCGGTCACCGCGGTCTGCGCTCCCTGCTGCATGGGCAAGGTGGGCAGGTGCTCGGCCACCATGTACTGCAGCTCCTCAATCTTGGCCTCCCGCTCCTCCGGATCCTCTTCGGTGACCTGGTCGATGAGGGCGGCGTCGATCTCCTCATCGGAGAAGTGGTTGGCCAGGAAGTTCTCCGAATGGAAGAACGGGGAGAGGTAGTTGTCAGCGTCCGAGTAGTCGGGGAACCAACCCAGCTGATGCGCCGGGTAGATGTCCTGGGTGCGCTCCTCGGTGAACTGGGTCCATTCGGTGGACTGGATGGTGACATCGAACAGGCCGGTCTCGTTGAGCTGGTCACGAATCATGGCGTACTCATCGGCTGAGGCCTCACCGTAGCGGTCGGTGCCGTACTCGATGTGCAGCTCCACCGGGGTCTCCACCCCAGCCTCCTCCAAACGCTCGGCGGCGCGGTCGGCGTCCGGGCCGCCGCTGCCGTCGCCGTAGAGCTCCATCAGCGCCTGATTGGCCCCGGTGAGGCCCTCTGGGACAAAGGAGTACAGCGGGGTGTAGCTGCTCAGGAACGCCTGCTCCGAGATCTCCTCGCGGTCCAGGATGTCGGCCACCGCCTGACGGACTGCCAGAGCTGCCTCAGCGTCAGCCTCCTCGGTCTGGGTTCCGTAGGGCATGACGGCCAGGTTGAAGACCATATAGCGGATCTCTCCGCCGGGTCCGTCAATAACATTCAGCCCGTCCACCTCGCGCAGGTCATCGACGTCGGTGGCCAGCAGGGTGCGGTAGGCGATATCCACATCACCCTGCTCCACGGCCATCCGCAGGTTGGAGGACTCGGAGTAGTACTCGATGGTGACGGAGTCGTTCTCCGGTGCGCCCAGCAGGCCCTCGTAGGCCTCGTTGGGCGAGAGGGTCACGATGTCGTTGAAGCTGTAGTCATCGATCACGTAGGGACCGGCGAAGGCCTGTTCTGCCACGATGTCGTCATCAGCCAGCAGCTCATCTGCGGGGAACACTTCCTCGTCCACGATGGGCGCCGCCGGGCTGGACAGCACCTGGGGGAAGGTCTGGTCGGGCTCAGCCAGGTGGAAGACCACGGTGTGGTCATCAGGGGTCTCCACGGACTCCAGGTTGCTCAGCAGATAGGCCGGCCCGTTCTCGTGCATGATATCGGTCTGCCGGTCGAAGCTGAACTTCACGTCAGAGGCGGTCAGCTCGTTGCCGTTGGCGAATGTCAGCCCCTCTTTCAGGGTGACAGTGAACTCAGTCTCTCCGGTGAACTCGGCAGTCTCAGCGATGTCCGGCTCCACGTCGGACTCTCCGGGCTGGCTGTTCAGCAGGAACGGATAGACCTGGTTCATTATCAGGAAGCTGGCGTTGTCATAGGAGCCCGCGGGGTCGATGGTCACTTTGACATCGGTGGTGCCGATAAGAATGTCGCCAGCTCCGCCGCCCTCTTCGCCGCCGTTGCCACCTTCATCTCCATTGCCGTCCTCGCCTCCGCAGGCGGAGATCAGCAGTGCTGCGGCCAATGCGGTGCCAGTCAGGGCGCGGCTGCGCCGGGGAATAGTGGAGTGCCTCATGTTCGTGCCTTTCTCATCAGGTGCGACCGCCGTCATGTGACAGCGTATGCGTCCAATTGTTACCACAGTTTCACGGGGCAACTATCCTGGGCATGCGCGGGCAGGGGTCATTTTTACGCAGCTGTAACCCCCAGGGAGGGTTGCGCCCGGGAATCTCCTGCCGGGAATGATCGGCGATCGGCAGCGGTTTGGGCAGGGGTGAAGACCACGACGACGCCGGGGAACAACTCGCCTGCCGCCGGTCCCTTTCCGCTGGTAAAGCCTGAGCAGCCGCGGATGACCCGCACCCAGATTGCCCTGGCAATCTTGGCACTGGCCACCGGCGGGTTCGCGATCGGGGTCACTGAGTTCGCCATCATGGGCCTGCAGCGTGAGATTGTCCTGGACCTGGGCGTCAGCTACGGCCAGGGCGGGATGTTAGTCACCGCCTATGCGCTGGGCGTAGTGGTGGGCGCCCCGGTCCTCTCACTGATGGGCGCCAAACGGGAGCGGAAGGCCTATGCCCTGTTCCTGCTGGTGCTGTTCATCGGAGCACATCTGCTGAGCTTCCTCGCCCCGAACTTCGAGACACTGATTGCTGGCCGGTTCCTCTCTGGGCTACCGCATGGGGCCTATTTCGCCACTGCCGCTCTGATGGGCGCCCAGATGGCCGGTCCGGCCAAGCGCGGCCGGGCGATCGCTGTGGTGCTCTCCGGGCTGGCGATCGCCAATGTCTCCGGAGTGCCGGGGGTGACCTGGGTGGGCCAGCAGTTCGGCTGGCGCTGGATGTTTGTGATCGTGGCCCTGCTGGCCGGGCTGACTATGCTCGCCGTTGCCTTCCTGGCCCCGCGCCAGCAGCCGCCTGCCGGGGCCTCGGTCCGCGGTGAGCTGCGCGCCCTGGCCAATCAGCGGCTCTGGGTGGGGGTGGCACTTTCCGTCATCGGCTTCTCGGGTATGTTCGCCATCTACACGTATCTGTCCCATGTGGCGGTGGAGGTCACCGGGCTCAGCGATCAGGCCTTGCCGCTTGTGGTGCTGATCTTCGGCTCCGGTATGGTGATCGGCACCTTCACCGGCGGCTGGCTGGCGGATAAATCGGTGCTGGGCACGGCGATCATCGCGATGGCGGCGGTGGCGGTGTTCATGGTGCTGTTCGGGCTCCTCGCCCATATTCCGGCGCTGATGCTCATCCTGCTGTTCTGCGTGGGCGTTTCTGCCGCGAATCTGGGTCCCACTATGCAGACCCACCTGATCGACACGGCCCCGAAGGCACCCCAGCTGGCGGCCAGCTTCCACCATTCGGCTTTCAACACAGCCAATGCGATGGGCGCAATTGCTGGCGGGATGACCATTGATGCCGGATGGGGACTGCGCGCACCGGCGTATGTGGGAGCTGCAGCGGCCGCCCTCGGAGTACTGATCACCATCTACGCGATCTGGCTGGCCAAACGCGCAGGGGCCAAGATATGACCATCATCACCTAGGCTTTCCAGCTTCTTCTGACCGGCATTTCACATTCGATTCATGGATGGATGCAATTCTTACCTCGTGACTGACACGAAGAACCCCGTGACTGACACAAAAGACCCGCAAATGGACTATGCCGAGGGGAACTCCTCCCCTGTCGGCCCGATGACAAGTCCCCTTCAGATTCTCACCGGCTCAATCCCGGCGGTCACCGGCACCCTGCAGACGGTCAGGCCTGACCAGCAGGAGCCGAAGTACTCGCCGCGGCAGGTGATGATCGCGATCCTGGCCCTGTCCATCGGCGGATTCGCGGTGGGTGTCACCGAATTCGCCATCATGGGGCTCAATGCGGCTGCGGCCGAGGACCTCGGTATCACCGAGGCGCAGGGCGGACTGCTGGTGACCTTCTACGCCGCAGGTGTGGTGATAGGCGCCCCGATCCTGTCCCTGATGGGGGCTAAGCGGGAGCGCAAGCACTATGCGCTGTTTCTCCTGGGCCTGTTTACCTTCGCACATCTGTTCAGTTATTTCGCCCCCAGTTTCGAGGCCCTGCTGCTGGGCAGGTTCCTCTCCGGGTTGCCCCATGGGGCGTTCTTCGCCTCCGCAGCCCTGATGGCTGCGCATATGGCCGGGCCCACCAAACGCGCCCGGGCAATCGCGGTGGTGCTCTCCGGGATCGCGATCGCCAACCTGGCCGGAGTGCCGTTCGTCACCTGGGCCGGCCTGGAGTTCGGCTGGCGAATCATGTTCCTGATCACCGCAGTCCTGGCAGTTATTACCATGGTGGCGGTAACCCTCTGGGCGCCGAAGGTCTACCCTCCGGAGGGCTCCTCGGTGCGTGGTGAGCTCAAAGGACTGCTGAACCAGCAGCTGTGGGTCGGCGTCCTGCTTGCCGTGGTGGGCTTCTCCGGGATGTTCGCCATCTACTCCTATATTTCCTATATCGCCATGGATGTCACCGGCCTGACTGCCGGGGCCATCCCGATAGTGGTGTTCTTCTACGGACTGGGAAATGTGGTGGGCAACTTCGCCGGGGGCTACTGGTCAGATAAGTCCGTGTTGGGCACGGTGATGGCGGGTACGGTAACCGTGGCGGTGTCGATGGCGCTCTTCGGTGCCTTCGCCCATATTCCGGTGCTGATGATCACCTTCCTGCTGCTGATCGGCGTTGCCGCCGGTGCGCTCGGTCCCTCGGTGCAGACCCATCTGCTGGACTGTGCCCCGAGGGCCCCGCAGTTGGCGGCCAGCTTCCAGCACTCGGCGTTCAACTCGGCTAATGCCATCGGTGCCATCATGGGTGCCGTGGTGATCGAGGCCGAGTTCGGGCTGCGAGCTCCGGCCTATGCGGGTGCGATCACAGCCAGCCTGGGGGTACTGATCTGCGGCTACGCCATCTGGCTGGCCAAGCGCTCAGCATACAGGGTCTGAGGCAGCCTAGCCGCTGTCCTCCCCCTTGATTCTGCGGGCGAGCTCTGCGGCCCCCTCGAGCCGCTGCGGGGAGTGGGTGACGCCCTGGTCGAGGTAGAGGAAGTGGCAGCGGATGTTCTGCTCACTGACTCCGTAGAGCCTGCTGAAGGCTACCCGGTAGACCGCCAACTGCAGTTCCTTCTCCTTCATATCCTCCCCGGTCGGCACTGCACCGGTCTTCCAGTCCACCAGGTCAAAGCTGCACCGGCTCATCAGTTCATTGCGTTTCGGCTTCGGTTCGGCCATCCAGCGGTGGTAGGTCTCACTGCTCAGCGGTATGCCCTTGGCGTCTTTGGCGAAGACCGCATCGATCCGGCCGCGCAGGGTGACCCCGGCCAGACTGGTCTCCAGGGGGATCTCCACGGCGAAGGCCGGCCACTGGGCCCAGGGGCTGGCGTGGTAGCTGGCCCTGACCTGTTCGAGGTCAAGCTCCCCGGCCTCGTCCTCGGCGAGGTGGGCGGCAAAGAGCTCATCGATCTCGGGCAGCGCGCCCTGGACCTCCAGCACCTGTTCGATGATGCCGTGGATGGCGGTTCCTCTGCGTGCGGCCGAGGAAGGCTTCTGAGGGATGGGCCGGCGGGCCTGCTCCAGCACCTGTTGACGGTTATGCGCCAGCTGCACCACTGAGGAGACTGCGAGCTGGCCGGGCAGCTGTGCCGGCTCCGCCATGGTGCTGCGCGCAGCTGCTCTCCTGGTGACCAGGCGCGCCTCCTCCAGCCACTGGTTCTCTTCCAACTCCTCGGAATGTTCGTCCCGATGCAGATAGCTGGTGACTAGATCTGCGGCTTCCTGCAGTGCCGGCCGGCGGGTGTAGACCGCGGGGCTGCCAGGCGCCGCCTCTGCCGGGTCAGTGAAGGTATCGACGGAGGTGTGGTCGGTGAGGTCTGCCTTCTGCAGTTCCTTTCTGGTGACCCGGCGTGCGGCCAGCGGGTCATAGGGCCAGGCGGAGATCAGCGTATGGCTGCTTTGGGGGTTGGCCTCCTCCTGCTCATAGCTGTGCCAGGCGAGCTCCTCGAATCCCTCGGGGTGGGGGCTCTGCTGGGCCAGCCTGCGGATCTCTTTGAGGAAGACTGAGGCGTCTTTGCCAGCTGATGCCCCGTAGAAGCAGGCTCCAGTGACCAGCAGCCGGGTCTTGGCGCGGGTGAAGGCCACATACGCCAGGCGGCGTTCCTCCTCCTCGGCGAAGAGCGCCGCATCCTCCGTGAAGAGGGGCCCTTCGTAGTCCTTGGGGGATTTGGCAGTGCCCTCGGAGCGGGCCCAGACCTGGGCTTTGCGCTTCGGCGGGTCTTCGTCGTCGTACTGGGGTGTCCACTGGGGCAGGGAGTCCCGGTCCCCGCGCAGCGGCCAGGGCAGGTCACCCTCGTTCTTGGTCCAGCGGGAGACCATCCGGGCCGGTTTGGGGAACTTGCCCTCCCTGAGCCCTGCCACGGCTACGACATCCCATTCCAGCCCTTTGGAGGCGTGGACGGTGAGCAGCTGGACGGCCCCGGGGGCGGGGTCGGCCGGGGCCTGCTCCAGGCCGCGTTCCTGCTCCTCGGCGGCCTCGAGCCAGTCGAGGAACGCGGTGATGTCCTGGCTTGATGAGCTGGTCGCGAAGGCCTGGGCGTATTCGATCAGCGTGTCGATCTGCCGGGTGGGGTGGGAGCCGGGCTCCCAGGGTCGGGCGGAGACTTCCACGCCCAGACCGGTCTCTTGGGAGATCCGATGAATCAGGGTGCCCAGGTCCAGATGCAGCAGGCCGCGCAGGGCGCGGAAGTGCTCCCGAGCCTGGCTCAGCCGCCTGGCGCCCTCAGCGCTGAACCCGTAGCGGTTCTCCTGGTTGGCCTCAGGGTCTACCTGGAAGTTCTCCAGGGCTTCGACCAGGGACTGCATCTCGTCCAGCTCCGGCTCCAGGGACTCGACCTGTTCCTCATCGGCATCCCGTCCCCGGCCGCGGGATCGCGAGCTGGCCAGCCCGGCCGCGCTGCGGCCCAGCTGGTAGAGGTCTTTGGGCCCGATGCGGTACCGGGCTCCGGCCAGGATTCGGATGAGCTCGTCAGAGCGTTTCGGGTCGGCGAGCACCCGCAGGTAGGCGATCAGCTCCACCACCTCAGGCTGGTGGAGCAGCCCGGAGAGACTGGCCAGCTCATAGGGCACTCCGGCGTAGCGCAGAGCATCAGCCACAGTGGCCAGCTGACCGTGCGTGGTGGCCAGCACTGCGCAGTTCGGCGGTTCCTGCCCCTCGGGCACCGCGAGCTGACGCTTCATCTCCTCGACGATGGCCGCCGTCTCCTGCGCCTCGGAGGTGAAGAACCCGTAGGCCACCGAGCCGTCTTTGACTGTGTGCGGCGGGACGATCCGGTCCTGCTCCGGCACCAGCTGCACCGCCGGTGCGCCCTGCGGGGTGCCGTCCTCATTCAGAAGCGTGCCGTCCTTGGCCATCCGGTCAGCGGTGATCAGCTGCTGGAGCTTTCCGCGCAGGTGCGCAGTGGAGGCGTGCCAGGCCAGGCCGGTGTCTTGGGTGAAGGGCTCTACCAAGGTGTTTGCCACATCGAGGATACGGCGCCCGTTGCGCCAGGCGATGGTCAGCTGCTTCAGTCCGGGTTCACCGTCTTGGCTGGCGCCGGAGTGGTCAGTGCTGGGCTGACTGGTGGCCTTCGCCTGCTCAGTGGTGAGGACGAATTTTTCGGGGAACTGGAAGAGCTGGCCCGCGGAGGCTCCCCGGAATCCATAGATGGACTGGTTGGGATCCCCCACTGCGGTGACCGCATGTCCGGTGCCGGATCCGAACAGATGCGAGAAGAGCTCCAGCTGGGCGTGGGAGGTGTCCTGGAACTCATCGAGTAGCACGATCTTGTACTTCTGCCGTTCCCGGACCCTGACCTGTTCGACCTCGGTGGCCAGCCGCGCGGCATAGCGCAGCAGGTCTCCGTAGTCCATGAGACCGTTCTCGGCTTTGGCCTGCTGGTAGGCCTGGGTGAGTTTGGCGGTCTCGCGCCGTAGTTTGAGCATTCTGAGCAGGTTTCTGCAATCACCGTTGGGCAGAGGCTGCCAGGGTTCCACCTGGCTGATCTGTTGGTCCAGCCAGGCCACGACCCGTTCGGGGCTCTGCAGGTGTTCGGCCATATCCTGGGAGAGTTTCAGCACCTGTTCGGCCAGGGTGGCGGTATTGGCCTCAGCCTCCACCAGAGCTTCGCCCTCGGGGTAATCGGTGATCAGCGGGGTGATCAGCTGCCAGGCTGCCGCCCCGCCGACCAGTTCGGCATCGGGCTCGATGCCGATGTGCATGCCGTATTCGGCCACCAGGGAGTGGGCATAGGAATGGTAGGTGGAGATAGTGGGTTCCAGCAGACTGCTCAGATAGGTCTGTACCTGACTGTCCTCGGGGAGAGTTGCGACCAGTTCGGCCGGAATGATGTCAGCCGCACTGATCAGCTCCTTCTCCACCAGTTGGGTGAGCTTGCCGGTGATCCGCTCGGCAAGCTCACCGGCGGCTTTGCGGGTGAAGGTGACGCCTAGGATTTCATGCGGCATCACCAGACCGTTGGCCACCAGGTAGACCACCCGGTCGGCCATCGTCTTCGTTTTGCCGGAGCCTGCGCCGGCGGTGACCAGCATGGGCGAGAGTGGCGCTTCGATCACCGCCCGCTGCTGCGGAGTGGGGGTGAACTGCTCGCCCAGGGCTGCGGAGAGCTCATCGGCAGTGTACTGGGGCCCTCGGGTGGGGGTGCTCATGGTTGGGTCACCTGTCGCGTGTCATCGCAGAGCGGGCACAGTGGGCCGACCCGGCATCGGTTGTATTTTCCGGAGCTGGGGGCGGAGGCCTCGTGCCGGGATTCAAAGAGCTGGGCGGTCATCACCTGGGCAGCGCTGCGCAGCTGCTGGTAGACCCAGGTCTGCCTGTCCTCGGCAAGGACCGGATCCTGGCTGCGCAGAGCTGCGGTCTGGTTCTTCCGGATATTGAGCAGCGCTGCCTCTTGGACCTCGCCCAACTGGCTGAGTTGGGGGTCCAGGGCTACCAGCAGCTGGTAGATGCCCAGCTGCGGATTGCGTTGGGTGTCCGCGGGCGTCGGAAGGTGGTTTCCGGTCTTCAGGTCGATGATCCGCAGCTGGCCCTGGTGCCTTTCGATCCGGTCCATACTGCCGCTGATACGCAGCTGATAGTCCTGTCCCTGGTGGTGGAGAGTCAGTTCGGCTGCGCCCTGTGCCTCTACGGCCACCACTTCGCGGTGAAACTCCCTCTGCTGGTACTTGGCCAGTTTGGTGAGCATCTCCCGGGCCAGGTTCTTTTGTGCCTGGGCCTCCCAGCCCTCCATGCGCAGGGTGTGCCATCTCTCTTCGAGCACCTGGTGGAGCACACTGGGCTCAACCTCAGTGCAGTACTGTTCGGCGATCTGGTGGATCAGTGTGCCGAGCATCCTGCTGAACTCTGCCGGCTCGGTGCCACCTGCCCGGGAGGTGAACCACTGCAGAGGCTGGGTGATGGCTGCCTCCACGGCCGAAGGGGAGATCGGCAACGGCTCATCCTGGGCGAATACGGGCTCCTGGGTGCTCAGCTCCGGAAGCCCCCACCAGCTCTGCGGGTCAGCGGCTCGGACTCCAGAAACTGCCAGGTGCGCCAGCGCCTGGGCTGCTTGTGCGGCTCGCAGGCTGGGCTGCTGGCCGGGCTTATCGTGCAGCTCGTTCTCCAGGCTGCGGCGCAGCTCTGCCACCAGTGCAGCATCAGTGAGCAGGCGGACTTCGCGGCTGCTGGCATCGGGTCTTTCGGCGGCCGGAGTGATCAGCTCAAGCAGCGGGCTGGGCCGCTCCTCATGGGATTCCACTGCTACTGCAAAGAGCCGGTTCTTGGCCCGGGAGACCGCCGCGGCGAAGAGCCGGTATTCGTCCTGCAGAGTCTGGATGCGCTGCACTAGGGGGCTGCCGCTGCCGGAGTAGGTTGTGCCCTCTGCCCAGTCGGCCAGTTCCCGGCTGCGCAGCAGTGCGCCGCGGGGCCGCAGATTCGGCCAGACACCCTGTTGGAGATCCACCAGAATCACAGTGTCGAAATGGCGCCCGGCTGCGGTGGTGGGGGTGAGCACTTCCACAGCGTCCTGCCGGGCGGAGGAGGCGGCCAGGGTGTCCATGGGCAGTTCGAGGCGTTGGATATGGTCAGCGAAGACTGCAGCGTCCGCGCCGGGGTTCTGGGTTTCGAACCGATCGGCGGCGTGGAACAGGGCGAGCACTGCATCCAGGTCGTGATCGGCCTGCTCAGCCTCCCAACCCGTGCCCCGGGTGGCCTCCCGCCAGACCTCGGCCAGCCCCGCTGCCTCCCACACCTCCCATAGCATCTCCCCGGGAAGAGTCTTACCCTCGGTCACCGCCTGCTGCGCTGCCTGAAGCATCAAGGCAATGCGCCTGAGCCCATAGGCGGTGGTCTCAGGCCTGTCCCCCTTGGCCGGCTTAGCCCAGGCGGTGAGCACCGGCTCGGACGGATCTGCTGCGGCGGCGAGGATCAGCTCATCGGAGCTGCGAGGATCACGGCCCTCCGCGGCGGCCTGTTCGCGTTCAGCGCGGCGCAGCTGCTGGCGCAGTGTGCGCAGCCCGAAGGCGTCAGTGCCGCCGTAGCGGGAGCCCAGCAGCTGCAGTACAGCAGGCAGCTGCAGCGGCTCTGGCGCCGGGGCGCAAGCCCCTGCGATGATGCTCAGCAGCGGTGCCACAGCCGGTTCCTGGTGCAGCACCACATCACGCATAGACTGGCGCACCGGGATACCGTGAGCCGTCAGAGTCCGAGCCGTGCGCTGGGCGCTGGTCCCGCTGCGCGCAATCACCGCGATCTGGCTGAAAGGCACACCGTGACGGTCATGCCGGTGGAGGATCTCCGCCAGCACAGAGCGTTCTGCGGCGTGGCCGCTGCTGGCGGTCACAGCCTCGGCCTCCGCCGGGGCCTGCACCCTCAGATGCTGTTTGAACAGCTGGCGCAGGTCTCTGCCCGGGGCGGGGATGAACTGCACGGAACGGGCATATACCCCCGCCACCCCGGGGCTCATGCCGTGCTCCCGATTCAGCAGCTCCACCACAGGTGCTTTCCCATGCAGTCCGGCTTCCGGATCTGGGGCGGTGAGCGTGGCCCAGTCTTTCAGCTTGGCCGGGGCAGCTCCGCGGAACCCTTGGGTCACCGTATCGGGGTTGGCCAGGGCCAGTACGGATTTGCCCGCGCCGACCAGCCGGAGCAGGGTCAGCACGCTGGGACTGGCCTCCTGGGCATCATCGACGATGATCCGCTGCAGCCGCTGCCGCTCTGCGGCCAACAGGTCTGGGTTGCGGTTCAGGAGCCGGACTGCCTCGCTGATCAGCCCGGCCGGGTCATAGGCGTCCTCGAACTCCTGGGAGCTGAATCGCTCCAGGTAGCGCGAGTAGATCTCTGCGGCCGGAGCCCACTCAGGGACTCCTTGCTGCTCGGAGGCGAACTGCAGATCCTCGGGGCTGAGCCCGTGCTCGCGCGCCCGGTCGAAGAGTTCACGCACCTCGCGGCGAAACCCGTCGGTGACAGCGGCCCCGCGCACCGACTCCGGCCAGCGTGAGACCAGCCCCTCCTGGACCAGCTCTGTGAGGATCTCGCCGATGATGCGGTCCTGTTCCGCACCGGCCAGCAGCCGTGGAGCCCGTGCCCGGAAGGTGATGAAACCCTGGCGCCGGGCCTCGCCCAGCACCCAGAACGCGTAGGCGGCGAAAGACTTGGAGGGCTGCTCGGCGAAAGCCCCCTCCGGATTGCTCCGCGCCCAGGCAGACTCAATGGCATCACGCAGCACGGCAGCGGAGTCCCGGGTGGGTGAGAGCACCAGCAGCCGTCCCGAGTCCTCACCGGAGTCCAGGAACTGCAGGGCGGATTCCACTGCCGCAGTGGTTTTTCCCGAACCTGGAGCCCCAAGCAGCAGGGTGGGCCGATCAGGGGCAAGCATCGTGGTCACCTGTTCCAGATTACATGTCTCCGAGGGCCAGAATGTGGCTGGCCACAGTGCCGCTGCAGCTCACCGAATGCACCTCGGTGAACCGTGAGAGCTCTACTGCGTAGTGGCGGGCGCACAGGGTCTCTGCGTAGTTCTCGGTGCCGTTATTGCCCCGCCAGACGATCTTCTTGGTGGGAGTCTCGGGGCATACGTCCCAGTCCCACATGCAGCGTGGGTTGCCCTCACCCTCACCCAGGTCAGGAACCGGGGGCAGCCCGGTGACGCTCTGGACTCCGCGCCCCGCGGTTCTCGCTGTGGTCGTGCTCATTGCCGGCCTCCTGTGCTCGTTGCGTCGTCGTTCCTCTGTTCTTCCTGCTGGTAGTGCAGCTCAGCGAGCTGTTGCTCAGCGCTCTGCACCGCTGCCTGAACCTCCTGCTGGCTCAGCTGAACCGTGTGGTCCAGTTCCCGGCCCCACCGGCGGGACCACATCTCCTCAGCCCAGGCCTTGTTGAGGTGCTCGTCATCAGACTGCGCACTGAACCAGACATCTGCACCGTCACGGTCATAGCGCAGTGTGACCACGGCCTTGCGCGCCGGGACCAGCAACACGCTGTCCACCCCCGCCACGGTGACGCCCCACCAGGGGTACTGGGGTTCGCCGCTGCCGAAGGCCTGCTGAACCCGGGAGAGCGGGACCATGTCGTCGCCGTGGAACTGCTCCACTGCCGGACCGTCCATCACCAGGCTGAAGCCTGCCCAGTCCCCGACTCCTACACCCAGGCTGCGTACACCAAGGGGCTTCTGCCTCAACTCACCCAGGGTGATGTCCAAGGGCCGGGACACCAGCTCCCCGGGGGCCTCCGGGTCCTGATCGCTCAGTCGAGTGCAGTACAGGCGGAGCTCGGCTCCGGCGGCGAAGGCCTGGGCATCAGTCAGCGCCAAAGCCTTCAGCCGGGCGGTGGAGGGCCCAGCCGCCTGCTGCAGCCATTCAGTGAACTGCTCAGCGGTGCGGAAGTTCGCTGTGTGGGTGGCGGTGGCGTCAAAGCTCACGATGCCCTGCTCCACCCGGTAGAGCTGAGCCTCAATATCCTCCGACTCCCAGTGCTCCTCTGTGCAGACCCAGTCATGGGCGTTCTGCGCATCCCGCCGGGCCAGCCAGTCGAACCACAGCGGCAGAGTCGCCGCGGGCCCCCACTGCCGCATAGTCAGCGGGTGCACAAAATCCACCGGCCCCTCCGGACCGTGGCAGGTGACCTGCTCCATCCCGCTCGCCAGGTGCAGCACGTACCGCTCGGTGGCACCCCGGGTACTGCCGCGAATCTCCACGGATACGGTCTCAGCCCGGGCATCTGCTCCCAGCATGAACCTCTCCACAGTGAGTTCGGTGTTATAGGGCAGCGGCACATCCCAGGCGTCATCCCAGTACATGCGCAGGTTGTGCCTGATCTGCTCCTGCAGCCGCTGGCCCTGGCCGATGCGTACAGTCTCATTCACGGTCATCACCACTACCTCCTTGGGATCGCTCATCTCTTCTGTTCTGTGGTGGTGATTTCACAGTAGAGCCAGGCACCGACATCGAAACTTCCGGCACCGGGTCCGGGCCATCTCCGAGGCTGACGGTAATCTTGCCGGCATGGATAGCAACGCACTCTTCGAGCTGCACCCCGCGGAGGATTCCTGGCACCGCGGCCGCCGCGTGGGCTTCGATCTGGAGACCACCTCCCGGTTCCCTGCCGAGGCGCGGATCGTCTCCGCTGCCCTGGTGGTCTTCGACGACGACGCCGCCGGCTCACCTCTGGTGCGGGAATGGCTGGTGGATCCCGGGGTGGAGATTTCGCCGGAGACTGTGGAGATCCACGGCATCACCACTGAGTATGCACAGCAGCACGGTCAGCCGGCGCAGGAGGCAGTCGCAGAGCTGCTGACCGCCCTGACCCTGGAGTTCGCTGCCGGAGTGCCGGTGGTGGTGATGAACGCTCCCTATGACCTCAACGTGCTGCAGCAGGAGGCCGCACGCTACGGCCTGGAGTTCCCGGAGCCTCAGCCCGTGGTGGATCCGCTGGTGATCGATAAGCAGCTGGACAAGTACCGCCGCGGCAAACGGACCCTGGGGGACCTCTGCGGGGTCTACGGAGTGCTGCTGGACCAGGCACATTCGGCAGCGCCAGATGCCCTGGCTACGGTGCAGGTGGCTCAGTGCCTGGCGGAGAAGTACCCGGAGCTGCAGATGCCGGCCGCGCAGCTGCACAACCTTCAGGTCGGCTGGAAGGCGGAACAGGCCCAGGACTTCCAGGCCTATCTGCACCGGCAGGGCAAAACGGATGCGGTGGTCAACGGGGCGTGGCCGCTGTGAGCAGGAAGGGTCACCATGACTGAGCGCCCGGAGGGGCAGAGTCCTGAACCGGATCAGCCGGAGGAGCACCCGGAGGCCGCAGGAGATGCGGCGCCGCAGGGTCTCCCCGGTGAGAAGTACACCGGCCCCACGGGATACATCCACGCCCGGGGGGAGGACATCCCGGAGGATATTCAGCGCACCCCCAATGGCGGGCTGCCCGTCACGATCATTGTGATCGCCGCTGCGCTGTTCATCCTTGGGTTCTGGCTGTTCCGCCGCTGGCGGGGACAGTATGTGGACTACGGGAACATCGGCGGGGCCAGTGATGGGGCGGCGGGAGCCCTTCAGCCCCTGGCGACCGTGCTCGGACTGGGTTGAGCTCCGGAGGTGCACGCTGTGAGCACCCGGCGTCTGGACGAGCTGAGACTCTCGGTCCAAGATGATGAGGACCTGGAGACTACCCGCCCGCTGGGCGGCACCTATCAGCCCACTGTGCCTCTGGACGGCCCGGGGTTACCCGGCGAAGACGAGACCGGCAGCCGAGCCTCGCGGAAGAACTTGATCATCGCTGGCGCGGTGATTGCGGCCCTGCTTGCTGCAATGCTGCTGTTCCGGCTTCTGATTCCCCTGGGGCCCAGTACTGCGGAGGTCTTTGAGGACCTGGACATCGTGGGCCAGGAGTGGACGGAGGCCCGTCAGGAGATCCGCAGCGCCGGCGTGGGCGACAACGAATACCAGTTGGTGGAGCCGGAGTCTGCCGCGGCCGATGCTGGGGCCGAACTGCTAGTCGAACACGTGGAGATCGACTCCGGCAGCGATGAGGTCACGGTGCACCTGGAGCTGGATGCCGCTGGGCTCATCGCCCAGCTCGGCCTGGAGGGGATGAGTTGGCCGGCAGCGCAGAACGCCCTGGAGCAGGCGGGGCTTGAGCAGGGTGCAGACTATGAGGTGCTCACCGACCGCGGCGGGGTATGGGTGGAGCGCAACTGGGACGTCGCCGAGGTCCATACTGAGCGGCCGGTGGCGGCGATCATTCTGACCAATCCGATGCAGAACCAGATTGAGGACGCCGGCCAGGGGGTCGCTGACTGGACCGAAGACCAGTGGCAGGACCTGGAGGACACCTTCAGCGGCTGGGGCGAGGAGCTCGAGGGGCTGCTGCCCTGAGCTGCCCGCTCAGGAGGCTTCTGCGGCGGCCCGGGCAGCTGCGGGAAGCGCGGAGAGAATCCGCTCGACAGCGGCGTCGTCATGAGCAGCCGAGAGGAACCAGGCCTCAAACACACTGGGCGGCAGGTACACGCCGGCCTCCAGCATGGTGTGGAAGAACGGACCGTAGCGGAAGGTCTCCTGCGCCTGGGCCTGCGAGTAGTTGTGCACACCGCTCTGGCTGGTGCCGAACGCCACCGAGAACAGGTTTCCGACCTTCTGGATGGTGTGGTCCACCCCTGCGTCGCTCAGCGCTGCGGCCAGGGCGTCGGTCACCACCTGGGCTTTGGCATCGATGTGTTGGTAGACCTCGGCGGTAGCATGCTGGAGAGTGGCCACCCCGGCAGCCATGGCCACCGGATTCCCCGAGAGGGTGCCGGCGTGGTAGACGGGACCGGTGGGGGCCAGCTGCTCCATGATCTCGCGGCGCCCTGCTACTGCGGCAGTCGGCAGCCCGCCGCCGATCACTTTGCCGAAGGTGAATAGGTCCGGTTCCCAGCCCTCTTCGCGGCCGGAAGCGCCCCAGTAGCCGGCCTCAGTGATGCGGAACCCGGTCATCACCTCGTCGAAGATCATCAGGGCACCATGTGCCTCGGTGAGGCTGCGGATCAGCTGGTTGAACCCGGCCTCCGGGGGGACCACCCCCATATTGGCGGGCGTGGCCTCGGTGATGACAGCGGCGATGTCCTCGCCATGCTCGGCGAAGACGGTCTGGAGGGCCGAACGGTCGTTGTATTCGATCACGATGGTCTCGGAGGCCTGCGCCTGGGTGACGCCGGCCGAGCCGGGCAGGCCCAATGTGGCGACCCCTGAGCCGGCTGCGGCCAGCAGTCCGTCGGAGTGCCCGTGGTAGCAGCCGGCGAATTTCACCGCCAGGTTCTTTCCGGTGGCACCCCGGGCTAAGCGGATGGCGGTCATGGTGGCCTCGGTGCCGGTGGACACCATGCGGATCATCTCGGCTCCGGGAACCCGGGAGCGCACCAGTTGAGCCAATTGCGCCTCTGCGGGGTGGGAGGTCCCAAAGCCGAGCCCTTTGTCCACCGCAGCGCGAACAGCCTCGAGCACCGCCGGGTGGCTGTGGCCCAAGAGTGCCGGCCCCCAGGAACCGACCAGGTCCACATACTCCTTGCCCTCAGCGTCAGTGAGATAAGGGCCGTTTCCGGCGACCATTGAGACAGGGACGCCGCCCACGGAGCCGAAAGCCCGCACCGGGGAGTTCACACCCCCGGGCATCAGGTTCTGGGCGGCGGTGAACAGGTCCTGGTTGGTGGTCATCGGAGGCTCAGTCCTTCTGCAGCCAGCGGGCTGCCTCGGCGGCGTAATACGTCAGCACATTGGTGGCCCCGGCGCGGCGAATCGCCATCAGGGACTCCAGAACCACCATCCTGCGGTCGATCCAACCCTTGGCGGCGGCGGCCTCAATCATGGCGTACTCCCCGGAGACCTGATAGGCGGAGACCGGCACGTCACTGATCCCGGCCACGTCGGAGAGGATGTCCAAGTAGGCGCTGGCGGGTTTGACCATCACCATATCGGCGCCCTCGGCCAGGTCGAGTTCGACTTCGCGCAGCGCCTCGGTGCGGTTGGCCGGGTCCATCTGGTACTGGCGGCGGTCTCCGGTCAGCTGGGAGTCCACGGCCTCCCGGAAGGGGCCGTAGAAGCCAGAGGCGTACTTGGCCGCATAGGCGAGGATGGGCACGTGGTGGTGGCCGGCGGCGTCGAGCGCTTCCCGGATCACTGCCACCTGCCCGTCCATCATGCCCGAGGGTGCCACGACATCTGCTCCTGCCTGGGCCTGCGCGGCGCCCATCTGCCCGTAGATCTCCAGGGTGGCGTCATTGTCCACCTCCCCGGCAGGGTTGAGCACCCCGCAGTGTCCGTGATCGGTGAACTCATCCAGGCAGAGGTCGCTCATCACCGGCAGCGACTCCCCCACCTGCTCCTTCACCGCGCGGATGCTGCGGTTGAGGATGCCCTCCGGGTCCAGTCCGGCCGAGCCGTGCGGGTCGCGCTGGGCGGGAATGCCGAAGAGCATGATCCCGCCCAGGCCCAGCTGGGAAGCCTCTTCGGCGGTGCTCAGCAGACTCTTTTCAGTGTGCTGAACCACCCCAGGCATGGAGGTGATCGGCGCCGGTTCGGTCAGCCCTTCCCGGACGAAGACCGGGAGGATGAAGTCTGCAGGGTGCAGTCGGGTCTCAGCCACCAGACGGCGCAGCGCAGGAGTCCTGCGCAGCCGGCGGGGACGGGAGTGGGGGAAAGTCACGACCAACAGTCTATTGCAGGGAGTAACCCGCAGAACTGCTGGGTTGATATGCATGCAGGTATTGCCCAGAATCCGTTAAGGCAGCAGTCCGGATCGCGCTGTTAGCGTGCGAGTCTGAGCGATTCAGCTACTCAAGCCCGCAATGTGTTTGTCCTTGGCCTCACGGAACCGCACCGCGAAGAACTGGAGAGCGTGAGGGGAGCCGATCGTTTCAGGTTTCATCCGCTTCTGGACCACAAAACCTTGGTCGTGGAGACAAACCATGACTTCGACGATCTGCTGCGCCGGGCCCGCGCTGAACTCGATGAGTTCGGCGGCTCGGTGGACGCCATCGTGTGTCATTGGGATTTTCCAAGCTCGATGCTCGCACCGATCCTGGCCCAGGAACGAGGTATACCTGCACCGACGTTGACCAGTATGCTCCAGTGCGAACACAAGTATTGGAGTCGTCTGATGCAGCGTGAGGCAGTCCCCGAGGTGGTCCCCGGATTCGCCGCTTTCGACCCCTTCGACGATGACGCCCTGGACAGCATCGACCTGCCCTTCCCGTGCTGGGTCAAGCCCGTGAAGGCCCATTCCTCCAGCCTGGGGTTCCAGGTCCGCAATGAGGAGGACTTCCGGCACGCCGTTGCCGAGATCCGGCAGGAGATCACCGATATTGGCGATGCGTTCAATCAGGTGCTGAGCCGGGTCGACCTGCCGGAGCAGCTCCGTGGAGCTGATGGCAACACATGCCTAGCCGAGGAAATCGTCACGGGTATCCAGGTTGAGCCGGAGGGGGTCGTGACTCAGGGTCAGTTCAGCGTCCATGGTGTGGTGGATATGCTGAAGGATCCCACCGGTAGGAGCCTGGAGCGGTTGGACTACCCGGCTGCCTCCGTCCCACCCGAAGTTCAGCAGAAGATAGTCGAGACCACCGAGCGGCTGCTGCGGCACATCGGATTCGACAACGGCGCGTTCAACGCCGAGTACATGTGGGATGAGCAGACCGACCGGCTGCGGCTGATCGAGGTCAACACCAGGATCTCTCAGTCTCACAGCGATCTGTTTCTCAAGGTCGACGGCACCTCCAACCACGAGGTCGCTATCGACGTCGCCCTCGGGGAGACTCCCCACATGCCCCGCCATGAGGGCCCATTCAAAGTGGCAGCCCAATGGCGCATCACCCGTGAGACCGACGGCATCGTCCGGCGAGTGCCGGACCAGGAGGAGATCGCCGAGGTGGAGCGCAGCATCGCCGGCACAAAGGTGAGCATCGACGTCGCCCCAGGGGATCAGCTGTCCGAGCTTCCGCACCAGGACAGTTACCGGTTCAGACTGGGCGATCTGTACCTCGGTGCCGAGAATCGCGATGAGCTGGCAGCTAAGTTTCAGCAGGCGCTTCAGATTCTGACCTTCGAGTTCGACCCCGTAGAAGACGAGTAATGACGACTGTAGACGAATTGCCCCACGCTGTAGAGACCATTGAGAACGTCTTCATCCCGTTACGGGGTGGTCAACGCGTCGCCGCGCGGGTTTGGATGCCCGCCGATGCTCTCGAGCACCCGGTGCCGGCGGTCCTGGAGTACATCCCGTACCGGAAACGTGATGCCACGCGTGGTCGGGATGCGAGCCTGCACCCCTATATGGCTGGACACGGCTACGTCTGTGTCCGGGTGGACCTTCGCGGCAGTGGTGACTCTGACGGAGTCATGGTGGATGAGTACCGCCCACAGGAGCATGAGGACGCCACTGACGTCATCAACTGGCTCGCAGAGCAGCCCTGGTGTGATGGCAGTGTCGGGATGATGGGCATTTCCTGGGGCGGCTTCAACAGCCTCCAGATGGCGGCGTTCGGCCCGCCCGCTGTGAAAGCGGTGATCAGCGCCTCAGCCACCGACGACCTCTACGTGGACAATATGCACTACATGGGCGGGTGCCTCCTGGGCGACAACCTCTCCGAGGCCACAGTCATGTTTGCCTTCAACAGCATGCCCCCTGACCCGGCTGTGGTAGGAGACCGCTGGCGCCAGATGTGGCATCAGCGGCTTGAAGGAAGCGGTCTGTGGCTGGAGACCTGGCTGCAGCACCAACGCCGCGACGACTACTGGAAGCCGGCCTCGGTCTGTGAGGACTACACCCAGGTGAAATGCCCGGTAATGACTGTGGGTGGTTGGGCTGATGGCTACACCAACGCAATCTTCCGGCTGTTGGAGAATCTGGACGTCCCCCGCAAGGGCCTGATCGGCCCATGGGGACACCGCTACCCCCATCTCGGTGTGCCAGGACCAGCTGTCGGCTTCCTGAAGGAGATGGTGCGCTGGTGGGACCACTGGCTCAAGGGTCTCGACACCGGTGTGGAACAGGAGCCGATGCTGCGGGCGTGGATGCAGGACAGCGTCCCGCCCAGCGCTTCCTACGCTGAGCGGCCCGGCCGCTGGGTCGCCGAGCAGAGTTGGCCTGCGCCGGGGATCGAAGAGCGCGAGTACCGGTTCACCGCCCACCATCTGGTGCCCAGCGGTCAGACCGATGACCCCGTTGGTGATCCTGGGGAGTCCGCGGCTGAGGAGCTGAGCATCCAGTCCCCGCTGAGCGTAGGCATGTTCGCCGGGAAATGGGCCTCCTACTCGGCCGTGCCGGACCTGCCCTATGACCAGCGCGAAGAGGCCGGCGGAGCGCTGGTATTCGAAACCAGCCCGCTTGAAGAGACCACGGAGATCCTCGGT
The DNA here is from genome assembly GCF_009758175.1 of Nesterenkonia alkaliphila. Lineage (GTDB taxonomy): Bacteria > Actinomycetota > Actinomycetes > Actinomycetales > Micrococcaceae > Nesterenkonia > Nesterenkonia alkaliphila. The sequence continues at coordinate 55,446 of NZ_WRPM01000031.1, read as the reverse complement.
CTGCCTCGTGTGGCGCTGGAGGTCTCAGCGGACCGGCCGGTGGCCCAAGTGGCAGTGCGTCTCTCCGATGTCGCACCGAACGGGGAAGCCACACGCGTCACCTACGGGGTGCTGAACCTGACCCACCGGGAGGACAGTGAGCACCCTGAGCCCCTGGAGCCCGGCCGAACCTACCACGTGGAGGTTCAGCTCAACGGCGTCGCACAGTCCTTTCCTGCCGGACATCGCCTGCGCATCTCCATCTCCACCTCGTACTGGCCGCTCATTTGGCCGGCCCCCGAGCCTGCGATGGTGACGGTCAAGACCACAGGCAGCGCACTCTACCTGCCGGTGCGCCAGCCACGTGCCGAGGATGAGGGCCTCAGACCCCTCGGCCCGCCCGAGGCAACCCCGGAGGAGGAGATCACCACCCTCTCGCCCGGGACCCAGTCCTGGCAGGTCACCAGAGACTTGGCCACTGATGTCTCCACGCTGGAGATCATCAACGACCAGGGCTCCTTCCGGATCGAAGACACCGGCACCGTGATCCACCGGGACACCCGAGAGTGGTACAGCTTCCGCTGGAACGATGTGAATTCGGTTCGAGGTGAGACGCGCACTGTCCGCAGACTGGAGCGAGGCGATGACTGGCGGGTGGAAGTCGTGACTCGTACTGTGCTGACCTCCACCCGGGAGCACTTTCTCATCAACGCCCAGCTCGATGCCTACGAGCTGGACGAGCAGCAGGGAAGCCCCAGGGTGTACTCGCAGAACAGGGAGCGCAGTATCCCTCGGGATCTCGTCTGAGGAGGCCCGCGCATCCTAGGGTCTGCTGAGAACCTCGAGCACCCCTGCCGCGGTAGGTTCGGGGAGGACGGCGGCGGCCGGCCTGCTCAGCCGCCGGAGGGTCTCAGCGGTGGGCTGGCCAATGGCCAGAACGGTGACCTCAGGCGTTGCCAGGCCCGCCCATACTTCAGCAGCACTGGAACTGGTGACCAGTACGACGTCGCCGCAGCGGAGGGTGCCCACATCCGGGCATTCCACGGGCACAGTGTCATAGACGGAGACCTGAGTGACCTGCCAGCCGCGCTCGAGGAGACCCTCCGCAAGGGCAGGCCGGGCCCGGGCTGACTGGGGAAGCAGCACTCGATCCTGGGCCGCCGGGGGCGGGAGCTCGGTCAGAATCCCGGCAGCACTGTACTGCCGGGGCCGCCATGGGCTGGCAAGTCCTGTGAGATGCTCCAGAGTCCGGGCAGTCCCAGGTCCGACCACGCCGATCCGCGTCTGCTCCGGCAGGCTCCCGTCCCAGCCGGCCCGGCTGAGGAACCGCACAGTGTTCCCGCTGGTGAGCAGCAGCCAGCTGAACCTCCCGGCATGGAGGTCTGCGAGCGCCGTGGTGAGCTGTCCGGAATCCTGTACCGGTACCTGCTGGGTCAGGGGCAGGTGCAGCACCTCATGCCCTGCCTCATGCAGGCCAGACTCCAGTGCTCCGGCGGCCTCAGCAGCTCGGGTCAGGATAATGCGCACCACCTCAGGCTACCGGGGGTTGTCCTCGGCGAAGCGGGTTCTGGGCGCGCTGAGACTACCCAGAGAGGCCAGCGCCTCGGCGACTCGGAGCAGTTCCTCGTAGTCGTGAAGGTCGCCGCGCCATTCGGCAGGAATCTCGGTGAGGCCGTAGTAGGCGCCGGCCAGCTGGCCATAGACAGCGCCGATGGTGTCAGCGTCCCCGCCCAGGTTCACCGCCTTCAGCGCCCCGGCGGCGAAGTCCTCAGCAGTCATGAACGCCCAGAGAGCCGCCTCCAAGGTGTCCACCACGAACCCGCTGGGAGTCAGCTCCTCCGCGGACTTATCTGCCGCGGCATGCAGCCTGCGGGCAAGCTCCGGGTTGGTACCTGCTGAGGGGTAGATACTCTCCTTGCGCCCGCCCTGTGCTCCTGCGGTCGCGGCGCGTTCCAGCATCTCACCGAAGATCTCCGTGGCATGCTCGGCAAGCTCCGAGTAGTGCGTCTCCCGCCCGCTCATCCTGGAGAGCCACCCGACGTCGCCCCCAACTGCCAGTGCCGCAATCACCACAGGAGCCAAGCGCATGATGCACCCGTTTCCGGCCCGCTCGGTACGGGGCTCGGTCTCGCCGACCTCCGGGGCAGTCTCGAAGTCAGCCAGCGCCCGGCGGACCTGGCCACCAATGTCGAAGCAGACCCCGGTGGAGCTGCGGTATCCCTGGGCGGCCCACCGGCTGTAGCGCTGCATCACGTCATAACTGTCATAGCGGCCCTGCTCCAGCAGAGAGTCGCTCAAGCAGAGCGCCATGGAGGTGTCATCGGTCCAGTAGCCGGCCGGAAGGCTGAGCGAGAACGGACCGCCATCCTCCATCCCCTGCACCTGCCGGGGGTCGTTGCCCTCAATCGGGCGGCCCAGGGCATCACCCACTGCCAGTCCGATGAACATCCCCATCAGGTGATTCTTCATAAGCGCCTCCTCAAGCATTGCTTCCCATTGCCTAGGAGAACAACTCTGTCACCCGGTACCGAGACTGAATTGTCCTAAGCCCAGGGTATGACGAGCGAAACCACAAAGCCGAGCAGGAAGAAGACCAGGCTCGGGATGATGGCAGGGAGCCATTTCTCGTTGCGCCGGGACTTTCGGTACTCCGGCCATTTCTCAGCCCAGTCACCGTAGACCTCTATCTGTGACCAGGGCGGCAGCGCACCGCCGTCTGCACCTTCATGGTCCTGACGCCAAGTCTCGTAGGGGAGCTTCAGCGTCGTGTAGTCGGCTTTCCTATGACCGTCTTCCCAGGCCTTGGAGAAAAAGCGTTCACGGGCTACCCGCGCCTGGCTTCCAGCGCCCTGGCTCCAGTTCCGCCACAGGGCACGCCACCTCTGGGCGGAGAGCAGTTCAGCGGCAGGAGGACGCTCATCTGCTGCACGCATCCACTGGTAGAAAGACTCGATGGCGGGCATGGAAGTAGATGACTCAGCGGCAAAGAAGTCTTCGGCTGCGCTCTCCAAGGCTGCCTGAACATCACTGCGCCAACGCTCCCACAGCGTGGGGATGTCCCGTCCCAAGGATTCCACGACCTGGTGCCCCGGATGGGGCTCAATATCCAGGGTTTGGCCCGCGCACCACGTCTCGTAGTCCTCATTACTGGGTGGAGTATCCGATTCGGGATAGCTCAGGCAGAACTCGCGGAACAGTGTGCGGCACTCCTGCCGCACGGCGTCCTCGTCACGCCACTTTGTGCGCTTCTTCGCCCACACGTCTGAGGCCAGCGCTTCTACGGCCTCCCGCGGAGGGTAGTCAATGCCTTCCTCGGCCTGATCCGCATGCCAGCCCTCGTAGAGGACAGGATCGTAGTCCTCTCCGGGCTTCTGGTCCTCGAAGAATTCTGATACTGCTTCGCGACAGGAGTGAAGCAGTTCTTCCCTTGCGATCTCTATGAGATTGGGGAGGGTCTTCCCGTCAATCTTCGCCTCCAGGTTCCGCTCCAGAGTCTGGCGCGTCGGCGGCTCATCCACGGTGTGCGTCTGCCGCCAGACCTGGTACCTCCCGCCGTTGAGCGGCTCGCCGTTGTCCGCCGCCCACTGGGCGAACTTCAGAGGAGCAAAGCGACATTCGTCGGCGGTGGTCCGGACCGGTTTGGTGGCCCGCAGATCGAGCCTTTCGAGACTCCGGTGCCATCCATAGCCGCTGCCCCAGACTTTCTTGAACTTATCCCGTACTTGGGTGACCGGAAGCGGCCAACGGCTGACACCCTGCTGTTTCAGTTCACGGGCTGTCAGGCCCAGGTCCTCGCGAAAAAAGGCCTCTCTCTGTGCGTTGTACGCAGGCATGGAGAGTGAAGGCACTGCTTCAGCGCCACGTTTGGCCTGCTCCTGAGCGTACGCTAACCGGCGAGCACCTGGCACAGCACCGTACCGGGCAGTTCGGGATAGTCCCGCAGGCCCGCCCTGACAGCGACTAACCATGCAGTCTTGGTATCCAGTACGGCATGGGGCACGCTGACGGGTTTCTGGTTGTTCTCCCGCGCTACAGCAAAGTACACCGAAGTGGTTGCCTGTGCCTCCTCGTAGTCTCGCTTCGAGACTTTGTCGCGAAGCTCATCCTGCTCGATGCCGATGACTGATGCCAGCTCATGCTCGGGCACCATTGGGTAAAAGATTTTCAGACGCTGCCGCAGCTCAGCTGAGTCAATGCCAGCTCTCTGCCCAAGATCCACAATCGTCTGAATCTCCCCCCGAGCGCGGTCAAGATCGACTGTCTCAGCAACAATGGCACTCATACAACCCCCTCAACATACTTGTGTTCTGCCCAGGCAAGTATATGAACAGGCTCGGAGATCGAAGACGGCCGCTCAGTGCGTGCCGGTGACATGCTTCAGCAGGCCGGTGTCCTCGTCCAGCAGGGTTTCTGCGACCTGGGTGCCGAGGGTGGCGGACTGTTCGATGCCCGAGGAACGCTCCGCACCGGCCTCCAGGGTGATCTCGGCCCCGGCGCGCTGGGCGTCCGAACCGTCGGGAGCCACCACTACGGCATCCAGACGCAGCATCACTCCCCCGTCGGGCTCCGCTGTGCACCGTGCCAGAGCTCCGATCGGGGCTGCGCAGCCGGCTTCCAGCCGAGCCAGCAGCGCGCGTTCGGCGGTGACCTCCAGGCGGGAGTCGATATCCTCCAGCTGGGCCAGGCCGATCCCCAGCGGCTGGCCCAGCGAGGCATCCGCCTCGCGGACCTCCACGGCCAGGGCACCCTGACCAGGTGCCGGCAGCATCACCTCAGGTGGCAGCAGCTCGGAGATCTGGTCATCCAGCCCCAGCCTGGCCAGCCCGGCACCGGCGAGCACCACCGCATCCAAGTCGCCGCGGGCGGCGTCGGGGGCTTGGCTGGAAGCCTCCGCCAGCTCCTCACGCCCCCGCACCCGGGCCAGGCGGGTGCCCACATTGCCGCGGATATCCACAATCTGAAGATCGGGGCGGGCCACCAGCAGCTGGGCCGCCCGGCGTGGCGAGCCGGTCCCCACCTTGGCGCCCTCAGGCAGCTCCTCCAGGGTCAGCTCATCCGCAGAACAGAGCGCATCGCGCACATCGGCGCGCACCGGCACCGCGGCGATGCTCAGCCCCTGAAGATCCTTGGCCGGCAGGTCCTTCAACGAGTGCACTGCCACATCCACCTGGTCCTCGAACAGCGCGTGACGCAGGGCTGCAGCGAAGACCCCGGTCCCGCCGAGCTGGCTCAGCGGCCCGGTGAGCACGTCACCCTCCGACTTGATGGTCACCAGCTGTGCCTCCAGGCCCGCCAGATCAGCCAGAGCCTCCGCCACAGTGCGGGTCTGGGTCAGTGCCAGCTTGGAGCCGCGGGTGCCCACGCGGAAGGTCTCAGCCATCAGAGCGGAGTGTCCCAGCCGCCCTCGGTGGTCAGGTCTGACCAGTCCCCGGGCACGGTCTGCTCACCGCTGGCCAGCGGCTGCCCGCCCTCACCGGCGATGTACTCGCCCATGATGTCCACCAGTCCGGAGATGAACTCCGGGTGGGTGCCCACGGTGGGCGCCCGGTGGAAGGCCAGTCCCTGCTCCTGGGCAGTTTCCTTGGCCTCGGTGTCGAGGTCCCAGATGACCTCCATATGATCGGAGATGAACCCGAAGGGCATCACGACGACGCCGGCATACCCGGCTGCCGCATCCTCCTCGATCTGGTCATTGATATCCGGCTCCAGCCACGGGGTCTCCGGGCTGCCGGAACGGGACTGGAAGACCACCTGGTAGTCGATGCCCTCGGCCTCAGCCACTGCCCCCATCAGGTAGTCAGCGATCGCCTGGTGCTGGGCGGTGTAGACATCGGTGCCGAATAGCTCCTTGATCCGGGCCGGACCCTGGCGCTGGGCCACCGCAGTAGGGATGGAATGGGTGACGAAGAGCACCTTGATCTTCCCGTCAGGCCTACCGGCTCCAGCCAGCTGGGACCTCACATCCTGGACCCCGGCGGCCAGAAACTCCTCATTGGGCCGGGTGAAGGCTTTGTCGTAGAAGAACTGGCGGACCTTGACCAGGTTCAGCTGGCCCTTCAGCCCGGTCTCCGCCAGGGTCCGCTCGAAGTCCTCCAGGTACTGGTCATTGCTGGAGTAGCCGGCATAGGCCGAGGTCACCAGCACCAGCACATCCTGATGCCCGTCCGCGGCCAGCTGCTTGAAGGCGTCAGCGAAGTAGGGGTCCCAGTTCCGGTTGCCCCAGTAGATGGGAAGATCGATCTCCCGGCCGGCCAACTCAGTCTCCAGGGCGGCGATCAGGTCGCGATTCTGCTGGTTGATCGGGCTGACTCCGTCATTGGCCCGGTAGTGGGTGGCCACCTCCTCCAGCCGCTCATCCGGGATGCCCTTGCCGCGGGTGACATTGCGCAGGAACGGGATCACATGGTCCTGGCCCTCGGGCCCGCCGAAGCTGGCCAGCAGGATCGCAGTATAGGGCCGGAGCTCACCCTCAGCCGGCTGCTGGGGCACCGAGGCAGTGCGGGCGTCGTCGTTATCTGTGGCGACAGGGGAAAAGGTGTCAGTCATGGTCAGGCTAGAACCTCGAGGATATCGTCGGTGCGGGGCAGGCGGCGTCCGGTGTAGAACGGGGTCTCATCCCGTACGTGGTAGCGGGTCTCCGACTCACGCAGCTTGCGCATCATGTCCACCAAGTCGGTCAGCTGCGGGGCCTCCAGGGCCAGCAGCCACTCCCAGTCGTTGAGTGCGAAGGCGGAGGTGGTGTTGGCCAGCACTGAGGGGAACTCCTGGCCCAGCATCCCGTGCTCACGCAGCATTCTGCCGCGCTCGGCCGGGTCCATCAGGTACCAGTCGTAACTGCGGTTGAAGGGGTAGACCACCAGCCAGTCCTCGGCCTCCACGCCGCGGCTGAAGGCTGGAACATGACCGCGGGCGAACTCGGCGGTCCGGTGGACACCCATTGCGGAGAAGGCGATCTCAGTGGTGTTCAGCAGCTCGGTGCGGTGCAACCTGCGCAGCGCGGCCTGCAGGCTCTCGGCCCGGTGGCCGGTCAGCCACAGCATGATGTCGGCATCAGCCCGCATCGCTGAGACGTCATAGGCGCCGCGGAGTACCACGGCGCCCTCGTCGGCTCCCAGGCCGCCGCCGGCCAGGGTGGACACAGCCTCGTCGAACTCGGTGGCGATCTTCTCCGCCTTGCGCCCCTCGGGGGCTCCGCCGCGGGGGTAGATGCTGCCGGCCATTTGCTGCTGGGTTCGTTTGAACACGGTGAACAGAGTGAACCAGTCCTTGCCGGAGGCATTGACCTCTTCAGGGCTGCGCACAGGGTTGCGGCCATAGCTCATGGGTCCCAGCTTAGCGCGGGTCAGCGCAGTTCTTCTACGTGACGTAGAAATCACGACGACGCCGGGCTAGGCGGCGCGCCCCTGCCCCAGCAGGTGCCGGGCGGCCTGGCGGGCGTGCGGGATCACCTGGGCCAAGCCGGTGCCCGCGAAGCTCTCCCCCACGGCCGCGATCTCGGGGCCGCCACGCTCGGCTTGGGCCTTCAGCCTCTCCTGGAGCCCCTGGGCCTGCGGGCTGATGCCGCCGCGCCGCCAGCGGACCACAGTGTGGTCCAGCACCTGCTCGGGGGTGACTGCGGTGCCGGTGAGCTGCGGGAGGTCTGCCAGGGCGGCTCGGTAGAGAGCCTCCTCGGTGGAGTGGAAGCCCAGGGCGGCGCCGTGGTCCCCGGTACGCCCGTAGGAGAGCCGCACCAGATGGTGGCCGGGACCCAGCTGGGCCTCCAGGGACTGCGCTGCCCAGGCCCATTTGGCAGAGATATGCGTCATTGCCTTGGCCCCGATGCCGGCCACGCTGGGGGCCACCAGCATCCCGGTGCCGCGCGGGTGGGCGTCAAGCTCCGGTGCGTGCACCAGCAGGGTCACCAGGGCCACGCCGGCCGGACCGTCTCCGGGGCTCCCCAGCAACTGGGCCGCCTGTTGGGCACCTGCGGCGAGGATGACGGCGCTGTACTCCCTGCCCTGAAGATCCTGTAGCAGCCACGGGGGCGGGCCAGTGGCTACGGGGGTGTTCAGGCGGATGCGGACCCCGAGCTGCCTCAGCTGCTCCTCCAGGGCACTGATCAGGGTGTTCATCCCGCCCCGCAACGATTGCACTGATGATCCGGCGGGGGCCGCGGCGCGCAGGGCGGCCACTGCCCGGGCCAGCGACCCGTGCTCAAGCATGGCCTGATAGAGCCGCGGATGCGCGGTGCTCATCGGCAGCTGGTGCGGGTCTGCGGAGTGCACCCCGGAGGTGATCGGCGCGACCAGCTTCTCCACCACCGCCGGCCCCATCCGGTCGACCACCACCTCACCCAGGCTCGGGCTCTGCTGCGCAGTCCAGGTCATCGCCGCGGTAAGGTCCTCGGCGGCGCGGGCGGCATCGGCAGTCCCCAGCAGGCGCGCGACCTCGCCGGCTGTGGGATCACCGGGTATGCCGAGGATGCCGGTGGCAGGCAGTGGTGCGGCCAGCCCCGGCAGCTGCAGCCAGGCTCCGGCGGGGTTCGGCGAGACGATCCGATCGGCGAGCCCCAGCTCGTCCAGGAACTCGCGGACTGCGGGAGTCCGGGTGGCGAAGGCCTCGGCTCCTGCATCGACCCGCACCCCGCCGAGCTGCAGCGGGGCCAGGGCTCCGCCGAGCCGCTCGGAGGCCTCGTAGAGCTCCACCTGCGCTCCGGCGCAGGCCAGCTCCCAGGCCGCGGTCAGCCCGGCGATTCCGCCGCCGACTACAGCGTAAGTCGCCGGGGCCGCGGCCTTCGCACCTGAAGTCGGCGTCATCGCTTCGCTCCCGCCTCAGTGGGAATCACGGGTGGATCGAGTGGATCAGCTCCACCACGCGGGTGAGCACGCTCGGATCAGTGTCCGGGGGCACTCCATGGCCCAGGTTGACCACATGGCCGCCGGCGGCGCCACCCTCGGCCACCACCTGCCGAACATGGGCCTCCAAAGTGGCCCAGTCCCCGAACAGCAGTGCTGGGTCGATATTGCCCTGCAGCGGAGTGTTCCGCCCGTTGGCACCCTTCCCAAGCGACTCGGCCACCTCGCGCAGGTTCAGCCGGTAGTCCACGCCCAGCACCGGGTGGCCGGCGGCAGGATCCGGCAGGGCGGCCTCCACCGCAGCGCGCATGGCATCCAGGAACTGGCCGGTGCCGGTGCCGAAGTGGATCAGCGGCACCTTGAGATCGGCCACATGGCTCAGCGCGGCCTGGGAGAAAGGTGCCACATAGTCGAGATAGTCAGCCCGGCTCAGCGATCCGGCCCAGGAGTCGAACAGCTGGGCGGCGGAGGCTCCGGCCAGCACTTGGGCCCGCATGAAGGCACCGGAGGCCCGCGCGGCCCAGGCAGCCAGCTCGTTCCAGGTCTCGGTCTGAGCCTTCATCATGGCGCGCACCGCCAGGTGGTCCTTGGAGGGCCTGCCCTCCACCATGTAGGCCGCCAGGGTGAACGGGGCTCCGGCGAACCCGATCAGCGGAGTGGTCCAGTCCCGGCCTGCCTCCGCCGAGAGTTCGGCCAGCCCGGCGGTAGTCCGCTGCACCGCCTCAACGATCGGGGCGAAGGCGGATTCATCGATCTCAGGCAGGGCCCGCACATCGGCCAGGGTGCGCACCGGGGAGTCCAACACCGGGCCCACACCGGGCTTGATCTCCACACCCACACCGGCCAGGCGCAGCGGGATCACGATGTCAGAGAAGAAGATCGCGGCATCCACATCATGCCGGCGCACCGGCTGCAGGGTGATCTCGGCGGCCATCTCCGGATTCAGGCAGCTGTCGAGCATGGAGGTGCCTTCGCGCAGCTTCCGGTACTCCGGCAGCGAACGCCCGGCCTGGCGCATAAACCACACCGGCCGCCGGGCCGGCTGAGCGGTTCTGCCCGCGGCGTCCCGGCCACCCCGGTACTGGTTCAGCAGCGGGGCATCGGCGGTGAGCCCGGCAACCAAGGGATGGTCGGCAGGCAGGGCAGCAGGCGGCGTCGTCGTCATGCGGTTCATTCTGCCAGGTGAGCTGCAAGCGAAGCGATGCAGCGATTTTAGGTGCGAAGGCCAGAGTAAGCCGGCCGAGAGGTGAGCGGGGTTTCCCCGCCGCCGGGACCAGCACTGCTTCGACGGGCTGTAGAATAAGTGCGCCGTGGTTCTCTTTTCACTTGTCGCAACCCACTCCGACCTCGACCTCGAGACCGTCGGAACACTCTCCTCAGGAGCGGCCGATGTCGCCGCTTCTGTTGATCTGCCTGCCGTGACACTGGCTACCTGCAACCGCCTGGAGATCTACGCTGAGACCGCCTCCGATACCCCGGAGGAGCTGGAGGCAAGCCGGCAACAGCTGCTGGATGCGGTGGCTGAGTCCTCGGGTCTGGACCCTGAGACTGTGGCCGCCTCGTTCAAGACATTCATTGACGACGACGCCGCCCGTCACCTTTTTGAGGTGGGGGCCGGGTTGGACTCGGCAGTGGTCGGCGAGCGCGAGATCGCCGGGCAGGTGCGGCGTTCGCTGGCTGAGGCGCAGGCGGCAGGCACCGTCTCGGGATCACTGACCAAACTCTTCGAATCCGCCACCCGGGCTGCCAAGGACGTCGGGGCCAAGACTGCACTGGGTGCGCGGGGCCGGTCCATCGTCTCAGTGGCCTTGGACATCACGGGGGATATGCGCGGTCACGGGCCGGCCTTCTACCGGCAGGCCAAGGTGGTGCTGATCGGCACCGGCGCCTATGCCGGGACCGCACTGGCCCAGCTCAGCGAGCGCGGAGTGCCGGATATCGCAGTGTTCTCCGGCTCCGGGCGGGCCGAGCAGTTCGTGGCCGAGCGCGGCGGCGGGGCCCGCCCGCTGCGGATGGACCAACTGGCGGAGGCCTTCAGCCAGGCAGACCTGATCATCGGCTGCTCGGGCGGGAACCGCCAGATCACTGCCGGGGAGATCCGCTCCCTGGCCGGGATCGAGAACCGCGAGCGCCCGCTGGCCGTGATCGACCTAGCGCTCTCCCACGACTTTGCCCCAGAGGTGGCCGATCTGCCCGGTGTGGATCTGATCACCCTGGAGTCGGTGAAGATCGCCGCCCCGGAGGAGGCCTCCGCCTCCCTGGAGCAGGCCCGCGCCGTGGTGGACGATTCGGTCCAGCAGTACCTGGCCGAGCGGGCCCAGCGCTCCGCCGATGATGCGATCGTGACGCTGCGCAAACATGTGCATTCGCTCATGGACGAGGAGATGGAGAAGGTCCGCAGGCAGCACGGCTGCACTGCCGCCGCGGAGGAGGTGGAGTTCGGGCTGCGCCGGATCGTGCGCAAGCTGCTGCACACCCCCACCGTACGGGCCCGTGAGCTGGCCGCTGAGGGCCGCGGCGAGGAGTACATCGCTGCCTTGGAGACCCTGTTCGGGATCGAGGTGGCACCCAGTGAGCCGGCCGTCCGGGAGGCTCCTCGCCGGCGCCGCCCGGAGGAGTTCTCCGCCGCTGAGCTGACCCAGATGGCCGCCTACCTTCAGCAGGTCCCGGAGGGCGGGTTCTGCCGCCACCACCGGCCAGGCGAATTCAGCGCACCCCGGCTTCAGCCCGCGGCGGATCTGCGCCGCTCGGCCTGAAGCCGGACCACGCGGTAAGGTCGTATCCGTGACCACCGCACTGTACCGACGCTACCGGCCCGATACCTTCGCCGATGTGATCGGGCAGGAGCATGTCACCGGGCCGCTGGTCACCGCTTTGGGCAAAGATGCGGTCTCCCATGCCTACCTGTTCTCCGGGCCGCGCGGCTGCGGCAAGACCACCTCTGCGCGCATTCTGGCCCGCTGCCTGAACTGCTCGGCGGGCCCCACCGGCAACCCCTGCGGGCAGTGCGAGTCCTGCCGCGAGCTGGCCACCGGGGGCCCCGGCTCCCTGGACGTCATTGAGATCGACGCCGCCAGCCACGGCGGTGTGGATGACGCCCGTGATCTGCGCGAGCGCGCCACCTTCGCCCCGGTGCGCGACCGGTACAAGATTTTCATCATCGATGAGGCCCATATGGTCACCGCAGCCGGGTTCAATGCGCTGCTGAAGATCGTGGAGGAGCCCCCGGAGCACATCAAGTTCATCTTCGCCACCACGGAGCCGGATAAGGTGATCGGCACCATCCGCTCCCGCACCCACCACTACCCGTTCCGACTGGTGCCCCCGGAACCGCTGCTGGAGTATCTGGAGCGGCTCTGCTCCGCCGAGGGCGTGCAGGTGGCCCCCGGGGTGCTGCAGCTGGTGCTGCGCGCCGGCGGCGGCTCGGTGCGCGACACGCTCAGCGTGCTGGATCAGCTGATCGCCGGTGCCGATGAGGCCGGGCTGGACTACGACCGGGCGGTGGCGCTGCTGGGCTTCACCCATGCGGCCCTGCTGGACCAGGTGGTGGACGCAGTGGCCGCCCTGGACGGAGCCAAGGCCTTCTCTGTGGTGGACCAGGTGGTGCAGTCCGGCCAGGACCCCCGCCGGTTTGTGGAGGACCTGCTGGAGCGGCTGCGGGATCTGATCATCGTGAAGTCGGTGCCCGATTCCCCGCAGGCCATCCTGCGCGGGGTCCCCGAGGACCAGATCCGGGTGATGCAGACCCAGGCCGGGCACATCGGCGCGGCTGAGCTGTCCCGGGCGGCAGATATCACCGCCACCGCGCTGACCGAGATGGTCGGTGCCACCAGCCCGCGGCTGCACCTGGAACTGCTGATGGCGCGGCTGCTGCTGCCGCACGCCGAATCCGGCCAGGCCAGCCTCGCCGCCCGCCTGGAGCGCCTGGAACGGCGCATGGACTTCACCTCCGGTGCCGGCACCACTCCCCCCGGTGAGGCCCCGGTCAGCGGGCACCCGCAGCAGAGCACGACGACGCCCGCCGCGCCTGCCGCGCCCCAGCAGCCTGAGCCTGCCCCCGCCCGGTCCCAGCAGAGCCCGGCTGAACGCTGGGCGGCCCCGGGGGTCGACACCGCCCCGACTGAGCGGGATACTGCGCCACCGGAGGAGCAGCCCCAGGAGCCGGCTGCTGCTTCCGCGGCGCCGGCTCAGCCACCGCAGTCCGCTGTGCCGGCGGGCGGCGGGGACGCCACCCAGCGGATGCAGCAGGCCTGGCCGGATGTGGTGGAGGCGATGAAGTCCCGTTCCCGTGTGCTGTGGATGCTGTTCAAGTCCAATGTGCAGGTGGCCGGATTCGACGGGCAGACCCTGGCGCTGAGCTTCAGCAATGAAGGTGCACGGAACACCTTCAGCAACCGTGGCGGGGAACAGGCACTGACGGAATCCGTCCACGAGGTGGCTGGAATCCATGTGCAGCTGAACCTGGATGGGCAGTCCGGCGGAGGAGATCCCGTCCAGCCTCCAGGCGGTGGACCGCCCCCAAAAGCTGAGGGCCGGAGCCAGGCTGACGCTCCGGCCGCGCCTCAGGCCAATCCGGTGCCGCAGCCCCCCGACGATGGCTGGGTTCCGCCTACCGATGAACCGCCGGACCTCCCGCCGGCGGAGCCCGGCTACACCCCGCGCTCACGGCCTCCGGAGGAGCCCGCACAGCATGCACCACCTGCTGAGCGGAAGGTCCCGGAGAAGCCGGTGGTCCCGGCCTTCGCCCGCCGCAGCACCCAGAGTTCCTCGCCCATCGCCTCCGCGCCCAGCCCGGAAACGTTGTCGGCTGCTGAGACCACGCCCCCTGCTCAGGGACCCGGTGCTGAGCTGCGCAGCCGCCTGGCCTCGCGCAAGCCTGCCGCACCGGCCTGGAATGAACCCGGCGGGGAGGCGGAGGCATTTGACTCCTCGCCGCCCCCGGACTGGGCGGAGGCCCCCACCCCCACCCCAGCGGGGGAAGCCGAGGATGTGCCCAGTGAGGACGATGCTGATCTGGAGTACTCCGGTGTCTTCGGCCGCAAGGCGATCGAGAGGATCCTGGACGGCGTGCTGATCGAAGAGCGCCGCTTGGACGACCCCACGCCGTAGACTGAACCACTGTGTATGAAGGCGCAGTCCAAGACCTGATCGATGAGCTCGGCCGGCTCCCAGGCATCGGACCCAAATCGGCCCAGCGGGTGGCATTCCACATCCTGGAGGCTGACGCCGATGATATGCGCCGGCTCGCCGAGGCGATCCGCACGGTCAAGGAGAAGGTGCAGTTCTGCGAGATCTGCTTCAACGTCTCCGAGGAGGCCACCTGCCGCATCTGCCAGGACACCCGCCGGGAACCTTCGGTGCTGTGTGTGGTCGAGGAATCCAAGGACGTCATGGCCATTGAGCGCACCCGCAGCTTCCGCGGCCGGTACCACGTCTTGGGCGGAGCAATCAATCCGATCGCGGGGATCGGCCCGGACCAGCTGCATATCCGCGAGCTGCTGAACCGGCTCTCTGATGAGACCATCCAGGAAGTCATCATCGCCACTGATCCCAACCTGGAGGGCGAGGCCACCGCCACCTATCTGGTGCGGATGCTCGGCTCCCTGGGCATCAGGATCACCCGGTTGGCCTCCGGGCTGCCGGTGGGCGGGGACTTGGAGTACGCCGATGATGTCACCCTGGGCCGCGCTTTCGAAGGCCGCACCGCGCTGAGCTGATCGCGGATTCGCCCCCGGTAAGCCATATCTCGCCTTAAACCACCTCTCAGGGCGGTCCCACCAAAAGGTTATTGAGATGTGATCCGCGCTAACTCGCTGGATTTTCTCTGGCGTTTCCCGCAACAGCTGCTGGGCCCTCATAGCGGGCATGTACGGGAGTTGCCGATAAATTCGGCAGTAATTCTCAAAAATCACCTGGAAGGCGATAACAGACCCTGCGCAGCCAGTTTCACTTTGTAAATCCTTTGTTATTCCTTAGCGTAGACCTAGATATCTCCGCGCCGCACTCGTAGGATTGTTGACAACCTAGCGAGGCGGCGGAGAGATCGACTCGCACAACACAATCGAGGAAACAGAGGTAGAACTCATGACCTTCAAGACATCCGCTCTGCGCGCAGGCGCGTTCTCCGCTGCTGCACTCCTGGTGCTCACCGCCTGCGGTGACAACGGCGAGGAGAACGGCGAGGAGCCCGACAACGGCAACGGCGCGGCCGAGGAGAACGGCACTGCGGAGGGCGATGGTGAGGAGATCACCGTCGAGGGCGATGAACTGACCATCTCCCTCTTCGGCGAGGAGCCATACTCTTGGATCGATGAAGAGACCGGCGAGCCCACCGGCGCCACCATCGCCGTAGCTGAGGAGATCTTCGAGAACCGTCTGGGGTACAACGTCACCTTCGAGGAGGAGCCCACCTGGGACAATCTGATTCCCGGGCTGAACGCAGGCCACTGGGACGTGGTCTCGGCGGGCATGTCCATCAACGCTGACCGCTGTGAGCAGGCTTCCTTCGGTGAGCCTGAGCTGGTCTACACCACCGCCTTCCTGGTGGCCGACGAGAACGCAGCAGGCTTGGAGACCTTCGATGATCTGGCGGAGTCCGACCTGGACATCATCGCGCTCTCCGGGGCGATCGAGTCCGGGTGGATGGATGACCTGGGCATCGAGCACAGCACCGTGGACAGTGCAGCCGACGGCGTGGACTACGTGGAAGGTGGGGCAGCCGATGTCTTCGCCCTGACCGCCATCTCCCTGGAGTCCATGGCCGGCGATATGGAAGGGTTGACCGTCACTGCACCGTTCGCCCATGAGATCTCCATCGGCGCCCACGCCTTCCGGCATGAGGACACCGAGCTGATTGATGAGTTCAACGCCGAGCTGGCGGACCTGATGGAATCCGGCGAGTACCTCGAGATCGTCAGCGAGTTCGGCTTCACCGAGGCTGAGATGCCGCCGGCTGGCATCACCGCCCAGGAGCTCTGCGATGAGGATCCTGAGGAGCTGACCGAACAGTACCTCGACTGATCCTGCCGGATTAGTCGCCTTCCTTTTGCGGCCGACCCCGCCCTTGGGGTCGGCCGCAAAAGCGCTGATCAACACCTCGCTCCGAAGCTCTGAGGGGAACACCTGTGGAATTCTTCGAAGACTGGCCCGGCTACTTCCAGGTCCTCTGGAACTGGTCGGACCGTCTGCTCGACGGCCTCTGGGTCACCATCCAGCTGAGTATCTACGGCGGTCTGCTGGCCTTTGTCATCGCCGTGGCCCTGGGTCTTATGGCAGGTTCACCCAGCCTATGGCTGCGGGCACCCGCCCGCGTCCTCATCGAGGTCTTCCGCGGCATCTCCCTGGTGGTGCTGCTGTTCTGGCTGATGTACATCCTGCCGCTGCTGTGGATGTACAACCCGGGGCTGCCATTCCGGGGCATCGTAGAGAGCACCTTCCTGCTCGGCGTCTTCGCCCTGGGCCTGAACTACGGCGCCTACGGGGCAGAAGCAGTCCGCGCCTCATTGACCACCGTGCCCAAAGGCCAGTGGGAGGCCACCACTGCGCTGTCGATGTCCTGGCCGCATAAGATCCGCCGGGTCATCTTCCCCCAGGCCTGGGCACTGATGATCCCCTCCTTGACCAACCTATGGGTCCACCTGCTCAAAGGCAGCGCCATCGCCTACGTCATTCCGCTGGTCAGCGACTTCACCGCCCAGCTCAACCAGTTGCGCAGACCCACTGACATCTGGTTCTCCCATGCCTTCATCGGGCTGGTCATCTACTTCTTGCTGGCGCTGGTGATCACCGTGTTCATGCAGGCCCTGGAGGCCCGGGCCAAGCATAAGCTCGGCCGCGGACCCTCCCTGCGGGAGATCCTCTCCCCCGCTCCTAAGGCCGTCATCCCTGAGACCAGCCCCGCCGGACAGCCGCAGCAGAAGAGCACCGCTGGGGGTGAGCGATGAGCCTCGAGAACCTCTACGCCCAAGAGATCGATGATCCCACCCTGATCGACGAGGAGGAGGTCCGCAGAACCCCCTTCTGGGACTGGGATGTGGCCATCGACGCCTTCCCCTCCATCCTGGAAGCCTTCATCAAGTACACCCTGCTGGTCACCGTGCTCGGCACGCTGATCGCCGCAGTGCTGGGCTTGGTCATCGCGGTCCTGATCCTCACCCTGCCCAAACCGCTGGCGTGGATCGTGAAATGGCTGGCCAACTTCATCCGGATGACCCCGATCGTGGTGCAGCTGATCTTCGTCTTCTGGGCCTTCCTGGGCACCATCGAGCCGCTGACCATGGGCATCATCGTCTTCGGCGTGCACTACGCCACCTATATGTCCGAGGTCTACCGGGCCGGCATCGAATCTGTGCCCAAGGGCCAGTGGGAGGCCACCACGGCCCTGTCCATGTCCCCGGTGCGCACCTGGCAGAAGGTGGTCATCCCCCAGGCGCTGCGCTCCACGGTGCCCTCACTGGGCAATTACGCCATCTCGATGTTCAAGGACACCCCGTTCCTGATCGTGATCGGCGTGGCCGAGATGGTCACCGCAGCCAGCGCATACGGCGCACCGCTGTCCCGTCACACCGAGGTCTACACCATCGCCGGGCTGATCTTCCTGGCCGCCAGCTACCCCACTGCCGTTCTCGTCAACCGATTGGAGAAGCGCCTTGCCTACGCCCACTGAAGCCGCCGGCACCCAACCCAGCCCTGCGGCGTCGTCGTCTGCTGATACCCCCGTCATCGAGTTCGTCGATGTGGAGAAGCGCTTCGGCGATAATGTGGTGCTCAAGGACCTCAACTTCCAGGTAGCCCGCGGAGAACGAGTGACCCTGATCGGCCCCTCCGGCTCCGGTAAGACCACTATCCTGCGCCTAGTGATGACCCTGGAGGAGCTCTCCGGCGGCTACATCTACATCGACGGCCAGCCGCTGACCCATGAGCAGCGCGGCGGCAAACGCGTTCCGGTCTCCAAAAAGCAGCAGAAGGCCCTGCGCACCCGGATTGGGATGGTGTTCCAGCAGTTCAACCTGTTTCCCAATATGACCGTGCTGGAGAACATCACCGAGGCCCCCATCCACGTGCTGGGCCAGACCAAGGCCCAGGCGGTGCAGAAGGCCCACTCCCTGCTGGAACAGGTGGGCCTGCCGGATAAGGCCGATGCCCACCCCACCAGCCTCTCGGGCGGGCAGCAGCAGCGGGTGGCCATCGCCCGGGCACTGGCCATGGACCCGGAGATCCTCCTATTGGACGAAGTCACCTCCGCACTGGACCCCGAAGTGGTGGGCGATGTGCTCAACATCCTGCGCGAGGTGGCCGACACCACCAATGTGACCATGCTCATCGTCACCCATGAGATGGGCTTCGCCCGCGACGTCAGCCACAAAGTCATGATGTTCGACGGTGGGCGCGTGGTCGAGGAGGGGCATCCCGAGCAGATCTTCACCAATCCCAGCCATGAGCGCACCAAGAAGTTCCTGGGCGCTGTGCTGGGCCATTAACAGGACGACGGCGCCCACCACGCCTGCGGCGTAAACTGGTGGGCAGCGCGCCGTCGCGCCGAAGAGTCCCTGACACCTTCAATTCCTCACCGGGAGTGAGCAGATACCTCTATGAGTCTGATCGTTCAGAAGTACGGCGGAAGTTCCGTTCAGGACGCCGAGTCCATCAAACGTGTGGCCCGGCGGATCGTGGACACCAAGAAGGCCGGCAACCAAGTGGTGGTGGTGGTCTCCGCCATGGGCGACACCACAGATGATCTGCTGGACCTCGCCGCCGATATCTCCTCACACCCGCCGCTGCGGGAGATGGACATCCTGCTCTCCTCCGGGGAGCGCATGTCCATGGCGCTGCTGGCCATGGCCATCCACGAGCTCGGTGAGACCGCTCAGTCTTTCACCGGCTCCCAGGCCGGGATGATCACCGATGCCATCCACGGCAAGGCACGGATCATCGAGGTCTCTCCCAAACGGGTGCAGGCCGCGGTGGACGAAGGCCATGTGGGGATCGTTGCCGGGTTCCAGGGCATGAGCCGGGAGTCCAAGGACATCACCACTATGGGCCGCGGCGGATCCGACACCACTGCGGTGGCCCTGGCCGCCGCCCTGAACGCCGATGTCTGCGAGATCTACACCGATGTGGACGGAGTCTTCACCGCCGATCCACGGGTGGTCAGGACTGCACGGAAGATCGACACCATCTCCAGTGAAGACATGCTGGAAATGGCTGCGGCAGGCACCAAGGTGCTACACCTGCGCAGTGTGGAGTATGCGCGCCGGTTCGGCGTGAAGCTGCACGTGCGCTCCTCCTTCTCCGAGAAGGAAGGCACCTGGGTCATCCCCGACGAGTCAGACAAAGTCACCATCAAGGAAGGCGAACCCTTGGAACAGCCCATCATCTCCGGCATCGCGCACGATTCCTCTGAAGGCAAACTGACCATCACCGGGGTCCCGGATGTGCCCGGCAAGGCCGCTGAGATCTTCAACCGGATCGCTGAGGCCTCCATCAACATCGACATGATTGTCCAGGACGTCTCCATGGAGACCCAGACCACCAATATCTCCTTCACTCTGCCCGGGGCAGACGGCGAGAAGGCCCAGCGCATCCTGCTGGAGAACAAAGAGAGCATCGGCTTCCAGAACCTGGACTTTGTGCCCCAGGTGGGCAAGGTCTCCCTGGTGGGCGGCGGCATGCGCAATCACCCCGGAGTCTCCGCCCGGTTCTTCACCGCCCTGCGCGATGCCGGCATCAACATCGGCCTGATCTCCACCTCGGAGATCCGCGTCTCAGTGATCACCGATGTGGAGCTGCTGGACAAGGCCGTACAGGCTATCCACACCGCCTTCGAGCTGGACTCCGATGAGGAGGCCAAGGTCTACGCCGGCACCGGCCGGTAGGCCGGTTCGGTGCTGATTCCCGCTGAGGAGCACCGGCAGCGTGCCGCAGCCCACCATCAGAAGGTCCGGCGCTACACCGAGGGCTTTCTGACTCGCCGTAATGCCGGGTTGAAGCATCCGGTGGAGGACTTCCTCTTCACCTACTACTCCTTCAAACCCGGCCAATTGGCCCGTTGGCACCCCGGTGCAGGCAAGGTCCTGGAAGGGGCAGGCGGGGCAGAACAGGCCGGCTGGAAGTTCTACACCACGGTTCCGGACGGCACTCCCAGCGGCGGGGCCACAGTCGACCTCAAGGCGTTCTGCACCGAACGAGCCGCCATGATCAGCTTCGCCGGTCGCCTGCTCAGCCAGACCTCGGCACGGCCGGCTCAGCTGGGCTGTTTCGGCCTGCACGAGTGGGCGATGGTCTACCGCTCAGCCCAGCACGGCCAGCGCCACGACCAGGTGCCGCTGCGGCTGGGGCCTGAGGGCACCGATGAGGTGGTGGAGTCCCTGACCATTCGATGCAGCCATTTCGACGCCTTCCGCTTCTACACCCCTTCGGCCAAGCCGCTGAACGCTCTGCAGCCGAGCAGAGAAACGCAGATGCAGCTGGAGCAGCCGGGCTGCCTGCATGCCAATATGGATCTCTACAAATGGGCGTATAAGCTCAGCCCGGCCCTGGGCAGTGATCTGCTGCTGGAGTGTTTCGACCTGGCCTGGCGGATCCGGGAACTGGATATGCGCGCCTCCCCCTATGACCTGCAGGACTGGGGCTATGAGCCGGTGAGGATTGAAGAACCAACAGGACGGGCCGAATACGCCCGGGCGCAGAAGGCCTTCTCTGAGCAGGCCCAGGCCTTGAGGTCCAGGATTGGTGAGGTTGTGGCGGGGTGGGGCGACTTAACGACTTGAGGACGACGGCTTCTGGTGGGAAACCGCCGCCCTCAAGTTTCAGGTGCGAGATTACAATTTCCAGTGTAGCGCTCCATCAGCTTCGCGTCAGCTGTTTTCCGGGTTAGTCCGGTTATCTGGACGGGGTCTCCACAGCAGCACCTCGGGGTTAGACCGCTGCCAGCACCCGCGCGCACTCGTTGAGCAGAGCCTGCATCTGCTCGGCCGTGTGCCTGCCGTTGAAGATCTCGGTGCCGTTCTCAAAGGCCCTGCCGGCAGCCAGCGGCCCGGCGTCCACGGCGTCGTAGCCGAGGGAGTCGATGAAAGCTGCCACCAGCTGCTTGGCGTCGTCGTGATCTGATGCCACCGCCAGTGCCCGGCGCTCGGGGGCACCGGCGGGATAGGAGTCCACCTCCAGATCGCCGTAGCCGATGTGATTCAGGGTTTTGACAAGTTGCACGTCGTCACCGAGGAACCCCGCGATCACCTCCGAGGTGGACCGGCCGGACTCGAACTCCTCCATCACACCGTCCACCGGTGCCCAGTAGTTCATGGTGTCGATGACCACATGCCCGGCCAGCACTGCGGTGTCGATGCTGCGGTATTTGTGCAGCGGCACGGCCACCACAATGATGTCCGAGCCCCGCAGCTGCTCTTTGTTGACCGCTTGAGCCCCGGGGACGATCACCTCGGTGAGCAGCTTGATCTGCTCAGCCGGCTTGCCGGTGGCGATCCTCACCGTGTGCCCGGCACGCACCGCCTGGCGGCCCACGGCGGTGCCGACTCGGCCGGCGCCGAGGATCCCGATGTTCAGCTGCTGAACCATGACTTCCCCTTCACGGAGTGCTTCAAATTTGAACTACCACCGTGCCCAACACCGCAGCCCCCGCCCTTCTTCCCGCTCCCAGTCCATTGTGCCCAATACCACCAGCGCTAATTTGCTAGCATACTCGTATGCCAGATGAGAAGAAGCAGCAGTTCAACGTCTACCTGCCCCCGGAATTGGTGCGCGCGGTCAAGCACCGCTGCATTGATGAGGGCCTTTCCCTCTCCGCCTTTGTGGAGAACATCCTCACCGAATACCTGGAGTCCGCAGAGAAGGAGGACAAGAAGTGACGACGCCGCCCACCACCGGGCTGCCCGCCCTCACCGTTCAGCCAGTCCAGTTCAGCTCGGACTATGCACGCTGGCGAGAGTTCTATCTGAAACTCGGCCTGCGGCCCACCGAGGCGGTCGATCCGATGGTGACCGTGCTCACCGCCGACTCCGGACAGCTGATGCTGGGCGAGGTGCCAGTGGGCCACCCACTGGACGGGATCCGGGTGCAGTTGGCACACCGCCGGCAGGAGTCCATCGCTGTGGACCTGCCCCAGGGGAGGCCTGTGGTGCAGGTGCTCGGTGAGACGGGCGACGTCCTCGGCCTCGCCGCTGAACTAGAAGACCGGGGACTTCAGGCCACGGTGATCGACGAATCCTACGGCCGGTCGCTGCGCGTGCTCCAGCCGAACGGTCGGCAGCTCTACATCAACGAGACGATGCACGATCTCTACGGCTACCACCGCCTGGATGACTAATCAGTGGGCCCATCCCCGGTAGACTGGTGCAGCAGTTTCGCGCCGCCTACCTTATGCAGGAGACATCTGTGCCTACGATCGTCGTCGAGGTCATGCCCAAGCCCGAGATCCTCGACCCGCAGGGCAAAGCCATCGCTAACGCACTCCCCCACCTGGGCTTCACCGGATTCGCCGGGGTCCGGCAGGGCAAGCGCTTTGAGCTGACCGTGGAGGGCCAGGTCACCGATGAGCTGCTGGACTCCGCCCGCAGAGCCGCCGCCGAGATGCTCTCCAACCCGGTGATCGAGGACGTAGTGTCCGTGACCGTGGCTGAGGACATCTGAGAAAAGATGACGACGACGCCCACCGACACCCCCCTGATCGGCGAGTTCACCGCCGTAACCCCCTCCGGCCCGCTGGAGGGTGCCCGCATCGGGGTCATCACTTTCCCCGGCACCCTTGACGACCGCGACGCCGCCCGGGCCGTTCGCCTCGGCGGCGGCACCCCGGTGCCCCTCTGGCACGCCGATCAGTCCCTGCACGGGGTGGACGCGGTGATCCTGCCGGGCGGGTTCAGCTACGGCGACTATCTGCGAGCCGGCGCCATAGCCCGCTTCGCCCCGGTGATGGACACAGTGGTGAAAGAGGCAGGTGCGGCCGCGGCGTCGTCCTCCCCGCTTCCGGTGCTGGGCATCTGCAACGGCTTCCAGGTGCTCACCGAGGCGCAGCTGCTGCCCGGGTCCATGATCAAGAACGACCACCTGAAGTTCATCTGCAAAGACCAGGTGCTGCGGGTGGAGAACACGGAGACCGCCTGGACCTCCCAATTCACCCAGGATGAGCTGATCACCGTGCCGATGAAGAACCAGGACGGCCAGTATGTGGTCTCCGCTGAGGAGCTGGAGGCCATTGAGGCCGAGGGGCGCGTGGTGTTCCGCTATGTGGGCGAGAACCCCAACGGCTCGCGCAATCACATCGCCGGGGTCACCAATGAGCGGGGCAATGTGGTGGGCCTGATGCCCCACCCAGAGCACGCTGTGGAGGCCGGATACGGGCCCGACGACGCTACAGGCTTACGGGAGGGCACCGACGGGCTGACTATCTTCACGTCCGTGGTCTCGTCCCTGGCAGGAGGCAGCAAGTGACACAGAGCAGCACATCTTTCAATATCGATACTGTCGAGAACGCCTCCACCACCCCGGAGACAGAGCTTCCCTGGGCCGAGCTGGGGCTGAAGGAAGACGAGTACCACCGGATCGTGCAGATCCTGGGCCGGCGTCCCACCGCCGCAGAGTTGGCCATGTACTCAGTGATGTGGTCCGAGCACTGCTCCTATAAGTCCTCCAAGGTCCACCTGCGCCAGTTCGGCGAGAAGGTCACCGAGGAGATGAAGAAAGACCTGATGGTCGGCATCGGCGAGAACGCCGGGGTCACCAATCTCGGCGACGGCTGGGCGGTGACCTTCAAGATCGAATCGCATAACCACCCCTCCTATGTGGAGCCCTATCAGGGGGCTGCCACCGGGATCGGCGGCATCGTGCGCGACATCATCTCCATGGGTGCGCGCCCGGTGGCGGTGATGGACCCGCTGCGCTTCGGCGATATCGACCACCCGGACACCAAACGTGTGCTGCCCGGGGTGGTCTCCGGCATCGGCGGCTACGGCAACTCCCTGGGCCTGCCGAATATCGGCGGCGAGGTGGTCTTCGACTCTGTCTACCAGCAGAACCCCCTGGTCAATGCCCTGGCTGTGGGTGTGCTCAAACATGAGGACCTGCGACTGGCCAACGCTTCCGGGGTGGGCAACAAAGTGGTGCTCTTCGGGGCGCGCACCGGCGGCGACGGCATCGGCGGAGCCTCCGTGCTGGCCAGTGAGTCCTTCGACGACACCAAGCCCTCCAAGCGCCCGGCCGTACAGGTGGGTGACCCCTTCGCAGAGAAGGTACTCATCGAATGCTGTCTGGAGCTCTTCCACAGCGAGCTGGTGGAGGGCATCCAGGACCTGGGGGCCGCCGGCATCAGCTGCGCGACCTCCGAGCTGGCCTCCAACGGGGAGGGCGGCATGCATGTGGAGCTGACCAAAGTGCTGCTGCGCGACCCCACACTGACCCCTGGCGAGATCCTGATGAGCGAGTCCCAGGAACGCATGATGGCAGTGGTCACCCCGGGCAACGCCGAGGCCTTCGAGGCCGTGATGGGCAAATGGGGCGTGGAGTACTCCTGGCTGGGCGAGGTCACTGACACCGGCCGGCTGATCATCGAATGGGACGGCGAGACGATCGTAGACGTCGACCCCCGCACCGTGGCCCATGACGGTCCGGTCTACGAGCGGCCGTACCACCGCCCGGACTGGCAGGACGATCTGCAGGCAGACACCTTCCGCATCTCTGATGCGGCGGCGGACCTACCTGCCACTGCGGAGGAACTGGGTGAGGCAGTGGTAGAGCTGATGAGCTCACCGAATATGACTGATGTCTCCTGGATCACCGACCAGTACGACCGATTCGTGGGTGGCAACACCGCCCTGTCCCAGCCCGACGACGCCGGAGTGATCCGCGTTGATGAGGAGACCGGGCTCGGGGTAGGCCTGGCCACCGACTGCAACGGCCGTTACGCCTATCTGGACCCCTACACCGGGGCCCAGCTGGCCCTGGCTGAGGCCTACCGGAACGTGGCCACCTCAGGTGCCGTACCGATGGCAGTCTCCGACTGCCTGAACTTCGGCTCCCCGGAGGACCCGGAGATCATGTGGCAGTTCGCCGAGGCTGTGCGCGGGCTCGCCGACGGCTGCAAGACCCTAGGCATCCCGGTCACCGGCGGCAATGTGAGCCTCTACAACCAGACCGCCGGCCGGGCCATCCATCCCACCCCAGTGGTCGGGGTGATGGGCAAGTTCGACGACGTCGCCCGCCGCACCCCCTCCGGCTTCCAACGCTGGGCTGACGGGCAAGCGATCTATCTGCTCGGCACCACCGCCGACGAACTGGACGGCTCCGAGTTCGCACGACTCCGCGGGCACCTCGGCGGCCTGCCGCCCAAGGTGGATCTGGCAGCGGAGAAGACCCTGGGCGAGATCCTGATCAACGCCTCCCGGGACGGCATGATCGATTCAGCCCATGACCTCTCAGAGGGTGGGCTCGCAGCTGCCCTGGCGGAGATGAGCCTACGCTTCGGCGTCGGCTCCCGGACGGCCCTGGATGAGCTGTGCGAACGTGATGGCGTAGACCCCTTCACCGCCCTGTTCAGCGAATCTCAGGGCCGCGCCCTGGTGGCACTGCCCCGGTCCGAGGAACTGCGCTTCACTGATATGACCAGCGCCCGCCGTTTCCCCGCGCTGCGCCTGGGCGTGGTGGACGCAGTCTCCGGCGGACTGGAGGTCTCCGGTCCGTTCGAGGGCGGCAGCTTCGGCATCGGCCTGGATGAACTCAAGGAGGTCTGGAGCTCAGTGATCCCCAGCCGCTTCGGCGGACTGGTGGAAGCTGAGATCGCCACCCGCCAGCAGTGAGTCTATCGAGTTGATAGGCCTACGGCTTACCCTGGACTGGTGACCTCCTACTGTGCGCTGCTGCGCGGGATATCCCCGGGCAAGCCCGGCAACGACAAGCTGCGTGAGACGTTCTCCGGGCTCGGCTTCGACGAGGTCACCACGCTGCTCTCCAGCGGGAACGTCCTGTTCACCACCAGCTCCGAAGACCCCGTACCGGTGCTGGAGAGCCGCATCCAGCAGGCCCTGCAGCACCAAACCGGCATCGGCGGCGGCACCATCCTGCGCAGCAGGCAGGAGATCGATGAGCTGGCGCAGCGTGAACCGTTCGGGGCGCTCTCCCACGGCAAGCAAAGCTATCTAACCCTCACCTTCTTCAAGGAGCCCCTGGATTCCGGAGCCCAGCAGCTTCCCGCTGAGCCGCTCCCCCACGTCCGGGTGCTCGGATACGACGCCGCCTCCCGGGCGCTGTTGGCAGTGGTGGACCAGACCCGGGGCAAGACCCCGGACTATATGGCCTGGCTGCAGCGCCGCTACGGTGCCGAGATCACCACCCGCACCTGGAACACCATCACCAAGATCCACACCAACAGGCAGCGAGGGTGACCACAGCCCCTCGCCCCCTGGTCCGTGCGGTGATCCCGGCCGCCTTAGTACTGATCTGGCTCCTGTGGACCGCATGGGGAGGCCAGACCTTCGGGAACCTGTCCTCAGTCACCAGCAGCGACCAGGCCACCTTCCTCCCCGCCGAGGCCGAGTCCACCCGTGCCTCCGAGCTTCAGCAGCAGTTCTCCGAGGACGACGCCGTCCCCGCCACCATCATCGCCACCGCAGCCGGCGCTGACGCCCCCGAGCTGTCCCAGGAGCAGATCGGGGCCGCAGAGGCCCTGGCAGAGGAGGTGGGAGAGCTGGAGGGCGTCGTCCAGCTGCTGCCCGTGCAGCCCTCCGAGGACGGCCGGGCCGTGCAGATCACCGCCCTGCTGGATGAGGAGGCTGCGGATGCAGGATTGCTCGGCCAGCTGCGCAGCCTCACCGCCGAGGAGCTGCCCGAGAGTGATTGGAACGCCTACGTCACCGGCCCGGCCGCGTTGTCTGCAGACCTCTCGGAGGCCTTCGCGGGGATTGACGGGCTGCTTCTGCTGGTGGCCGTCGCGGCGGTGCTGATCATCCTGGTGGTGGTCTACCGCTCGGTGCTGCTTCCACTGCTGGTGCTGCTGTCCTCGGTGGGCGCGCTGTGCGCAGCCATCACGGTGATCTTCCTGATGGCCCAGGCCGGATGGATTCAGCTCAACGAGCAGGTCCAGGGCATCCTCTCGATTCTGGTGATCGGTGCGGCCACCGACTACTCACTGCTGCTGGTGGCCCGCTACCGGGAGGAGCTGGCCTCCCGGGAAAACCGGATCACGGCCCTGGCAGTGGCTGTGCGCCGGTCCGCCCCGGCCATCCTGGCCTCTGGCGGCACTGTGGCCGTCGCCCTGCTGTGCCTGCTGTTCTCGGATCTGAACTCCAACCGCGCGCTCGGACCGGTGGCTAGCGCCGGGATCGTCTTCGCCATGCTGGCCACGCTGACCTTCCTGCCGGCACTGCTGGTGCTTACTGGACGCCCAGCCTTCTGGCCCCAGGTCCCGCAAGCAGCTGATGCTGCCGACCCCGGCAGCCGGAAGGCCCAGCACCGGCTCTGGCAGCGGGTGGCAGCGGCAGTCCGCTCCCGACCCCGCACAGTCTGGATCGCAGTGACCCTTCTTCTGCTGCTGGGTGCCGCCGGAGTTCCTCAGCTGAAGGCTGAGGGCATCCCCCAGTCCGAGTTCGTTCTCGGTGAGACCGGCACCAAATCCGGGCAGGCCCTGCTGGAGGAGCATTTCGACGCCGGCACCGGCAGCCCGGCTTCGGTCTTCGTCTCCGCTGAGGAGGCCGAGCCGGCCCTGGAGCTGGTCACCGATGCTGAGGGTGTGGGTGCGGCTTTCCTCATCGGGGAGGGTGGGGCCCCAGCCGAAGGCCCCCAGGAGGCTGCAGAGGTGGACGACTGGGTGCAGATCTCCGCCACCCTAACCTCCCCCGGTGATTCCCAGGCGGCTGAGGAGACGGTCCGGCAGCTGCGCATGGAGCTGGACTCACTGTCAGGGCCGACTCTGGTCGGCGGGACCTCCGCCACCCAGCTGGACACCAATGAGACGGCCCAACGGGACCTGAGAGTCATCATCCCTGCCGTGCTGGTGGCCATCACTGTGATTCTGGTTCTGCTGCTGCGCTCGCTGGTGGCCCCGCTGCTGCTGGTGGGCACCACTGTGCTCTCGTTTCTGACCGCGTTGGGGATCTCAGCGGTGGTCTTCAACCACATCTTCGGCTTCCCCGGGGCTGACCCCACTGTGCCGCTCTACGGCTTCATGTTCCTGGTCGCCCTGGGCGTGGACTACAACATCTTCCTGATGACCCGGGCCCGGGAGGAGACACCGGGACTGGGCGCCGCCGAGGGTACCCTGAGATCGTTGGTGGTCACTGGCGGGGTCATCACCTCAGCCGGCATTGTGCTGGCCGCCACCTTCTCCGCTCTGGCGGTGCTGCCCATCATGTTTATGGTGCAGCTTGCCTTCCTGGTGGCGCTCGGCGTGCTCATCGACACCTTCGTGGTGCGCACCCTCCAGGTCCCGGCACTCTGTGCGGACATCGGGCAGAAGATCTGGTGGCCCTCCAAGCTCTCCGGCCCTCAGGCCAGAGCTTCGGCGAGCGCCTCCAGAAGCCGGTCGGCGTCGTCGTCGGTGGTGTAGGGAGCTACGCCGATGCGCAGGCCGGCATCATCGGCCACACCCAGCCGGCGGAACGCCTCATAGGCGTAGAACGACCCGGCCGGGGCATGCACGCCCCGCTCATGCAGCGCCCGGGAGACCTCGCGTGAGCTGCGGCCGGGGAAGGTCAGCAGCAGTGTCGGCGTGCGCCGTCCGGCCCGCGAGTGCAGCACCACCTTCGAGGCGAAGTCCTGCTGCACGGCTGCTTCGATCCGCCCAGCCAGGGCCTGCTCGTGCTCAGCGATCACCGTGTGGGAGGCTGCTAGGCTCTCGCGCCGGCTTCGGCTGCCGCCGGCTGTGCCTGCGATGAAGTCCACTGCCGCAGTCGCACCGGCCATGATCTCGTAGGGCAGGGTGCCGAACTCGAACCGCTCAGGCACCTCATCAGAGGAGGGCAGCAGCTTGTCCGGCCAGATGCGTTCCAGCAGCTGCGGGTCAGCCGCGAGCACCGCACAGTGCGGACCCAGGAACTTATAAGGGGAGCAGACAAAGAAGTCCGCGCCGAGCGCCTGGATATCCACCAGGTGATGGGCCGTGTAGTGGACCCCATCCACATAGACTAGGGCCCCGTGGCTGTGCGCGGCGGCCGCCAGGGCCGCCACATCAGGGATGGTGCCGATGAGGTTCGAAGCGGCGGTCACGGCCAGCAGCCGGGTCCGCCCGGTGATGACGGTCTCCAGATCGGAGGTGTCCAGCTCTCCGGTGGCCGGGTTCATATCGATCCACCGCAGGGTGGCGCCGGTGCGCTCAGCGGCCTGGACCCAGGGGCGGACATTGGAGTCGTGATCCAGCCGGGTGACCACCACCTCGTCGCCGGGGCCCCAGTCCTTGGACAGGTGCCGGGAGAAGTCGTAGGTCAGCTGGGTGGCGCTACGGCCGTAGACGATGCCGCGCGGATCGGCGGCCAACAAGTCGGCGTAGGCGCTGCGGAACTCCGCCACAGCCTGTTCCGCGTTACGTTCGGAGACTGACTGGCTGCCCCGGTTGGACAGCGGAGAAGTCAGCACCGCGGCGATCGCCTCCCCCACCTGCCGCGGGGTCTGGGTCCCTCCCGGGGCGTCGAAGAAAGCCACCCCGGACTCCAGAGCGGGGAATTGGGCGCGGAAGCCTCCGAGGTCGAAACCCGTCATAGCCGGGGCTCAGGAAACGCCGTAGGCGATCAGACCGCGCGCCCAGTCCTCAATGGCGGGCCAGTCGCGGAAGTCGGCGTCATGGGGTGCCCTGGCCACCTTCAGCTGCAGCTTCTCGAAGAAGCTGAGCTTCTCCGCGTCCATCATCCCGCGGAAATAGGTTAGCTCCCGGTGCGGGAACCGGCGCAGCTGCTCGACCAGTCTCTGATCGAGCCGGGGCCCGCCGCCCACCGCGTAGAGGAACATAGGCTTGCCGGTGAGTTCAGTGCGATGGGCCTCCAGGAAGAGGGTGCCCTCGCCCAGCAGTTTCTGCCGGTATACGGGTATGCCGACCACAACGTTATCGGTCTCATACAGCCATGCTCCGGCCTCCGCCACGTCCTTGACATGAGCTTTGACCCCGCGGGCGGACAGCGTGGCGGCGATACGTTCGCCGATCTCAGCTGTGGAGCCGTGCTTACTCGCCACAACGACCATGGTGGTCATAGGTTCACGCGCCTTTCGCTGGGTGCCTTGTACTGCCC
The DNA here is from genome assembly GCF_009758175.1 of Nesterenkonia alkaliphila. Taxonomy (GTDB): domain Bacteria; phylum Actinomycetota; class Actinomycetes; order Actinomycetales; family Micrococcaceae; genus Nesterenkonia; species Nesterenkonia alkaliphila. The sequence continues at coordinate 25,412 of NZ_WRPM01000031.1, read as the reverse complement.
TGAGCTTATCGAACTGTAGGCGGGAGTGTCGTCAGATACCTCTTGAGGATGATGCAACAGGTGCCACGGCGCCAGTAAGGTTGCTTGCCGGAAGCAAACAACAGCAGCACTTAGGGACGGATAAGGGGTTTCACCGGAATGCTGGAACTGCACGAGATCTGCCGGGGCTTCTCCGGAAAACAGGTGCTCCACGATGTCAGCCTCACTGCCGCACGGGGTCAGCTGACAGGTTTCGTGGGCGGCAACGGCGCAGGAAAAACCACCACGATGCGGATCATCCTGGGTGTGCTCGCCGCGGACTCCGGCACTATGAAGCTCGACGGCGCCCAGCTCGGGGCCACAGCCCGCTCCCGGTTCGGCTATATGCCCTCAGAGCGCGGCCTCTATCCCAAGATGAAGATCGCCGAGCAGATCACCTACCTGGCTCGGCTGCACGGGTTCAGCAAGTCCGAGGCCACTGCCCGTGCGGAGGATCTGCTGGGTCAGCTCGGTCTGGGCGAGCGGCTGAAGGACCCGCTGGAGGCGCTGTCCCTGGGCAATCAGCAGCGGGTGCAGATCGCGGCGTCCCTCGTCCATGATCCAGATGTGCTGATCCTGGACGAACCGTTCTCCGGGTTGGACCCCTTCGCCGTTGATTTGGTGCTCAGAGTACTGGTGGAACGAGCCCAGGCGGGTGCGGTGGTGCTCTTCAGCTCGCACCAGCTGGATGTGGTGGAGCGGCTCTGCGATGATCTGGTGATCATCGGTGAGGGTAGGATCCTGGCCGCTGGGGAGCGTGAGCACCTACGACGCCGCCACGGCACACTGCGGTACGAACTTGCCTCGGAAACCGATTTGGGCTGGGCGGCCACCCAGCCGGGAATCCTCGTCGACTCCCAGGAGGAGAACCGGATCCTGTTCCAGGCGGAGTCCGAAGTGGCACAGCAGCTGCTCAGTCAAGCGGTGCAGCGCGGGCAGGTCACAAAATTCGGTCCGGTGCTGCCCACGCTGAGTGAGATCTTCCGCGAGTTCACCACTGACTCCACTGACCCCGCCGCTGAGAACGCCCAGGAGGCCGCCCGATGAGCACCCAGAGCAGCACCCCACAGGCTGCACCGAGCACCCGATTGGGCACTATGGCCGCCACCCGATTGGTGGCGGGGCGTGAGATCACCACTCAGGTGCGCTCCAAGTCTTTTGTCATCTCCACGATCATCACTGTGGTGATCATTGTGGGCGGCATCTTCGCGATGAGCTTCTTCGGCGGGGGGGATGATGATCCCAGCCCCGTGGCGGCCGTTGAGGTGCCCGCCGAGGTGGTCCAGGAGATCGAGGGCTCCGGATTCGAAGTCACTGAGGCCGGCTCCATGGCCGAGGCTGAGCAGCTGCTGCGCGATGGCGAGGTGGACGCCATCGTCACCCTGGATCCGCAGTCCCCGGTCGGGGTGCATCTGATCGGTCTGGACGACCTTCCGATGGGCGCCGCCCAGCAGCTCTCAGTGATGCCCACGATGGATGTGCTGGAGGGCGATGCCGCGGACTCCATGATGCGCTACTTCGCGGCCATGGGCTTCGGTCTGGTGTTCATGATGGTGGCCATGGGGTCCGGGGTGATGATCCTGCAGAACACCATCCAGGAGAAGCAGAACCGGATCGTGGAGATCCTGCTCTCCGCGATCCCGGCCCGGGCCCTGCTGGCGGGCAAGATCCTGGGCAACTCGATCCTGGCGATCGGCCAGGCCCTGATCATGGGGGCCTCGGCGGTGCTGGGGCTGCTGATCTCCGGGCAGACTGAGTATCTGCAGATGCTCTCCTGGCCGATGCTGTGGTTCGTGCTGTTCTTTGTGCCCGGGTTCGTGCTGATCGCCAGCGTGTTCGCCGCCTCGGCCTCCCTGGTCTCCCGGCAGGAGGACTCCGGCTCGGTGATGACCCCAGCGATGATGCTGGTGATGGCCCCCTATTTTGTGGTGCTGATCTTCATGAACAATGACTTCGCCATGCTGGTCACCTCCTACATCCCGTTCACCGCGCCGGTGACCATGTCGCTGCGGCTCTTCGACGGTGGGGTGGCCTGGTGGGAGCCGCTGGTTTCGATGGGCATCCTGGTGGCCACCACCGCACTGGTCATGGCGGTGGCGGCTAAGATCTACACCCGCTCGCTGCTGCAGATGGGCCAGCGGGTGAAACTGAGCGCCGCGCTGAAGTCCTCAGACTGAGGCTATTTGACCCCGCGGAGGTCCAGCGTGAGTGCCGTATCGCCCTCAGGGTTCAGCGTCACGGGGATTCCCCAGTCCTGCTGGTAGAGGTGGCAGGCGGCGTGCATGGGGATCTCCTCCCCCGGGGCCCCGTCGCAGGCTGCGGCACGGGCTGTGATGTGCAGGACGCCCTCGGGAACTGCAGGGTTCAGCTGAAGCTTCCGGTTCAGGCCCTCGGTGGTCCCGGCACCGGAGAGGATCAGCTCCGGCGGAGTCGCCGAGACCTGCAGCTGGGTCGGATCACCCCATCGGTCATCGAGCTTCTGCCCGGTTGGAGCCTGGAAGCTCACGGTCAGGCCGAACTCTCCTGCTGCCACCGGGGTCCGGGGCCGCTGGGTCTGGGTCGCCCCCTCATCGACCGTCAGATACTCCTCAGGCACCGCGATACGCACCAACTGGTGAGCATTGGTCTCCACCACCAGCAGAGACTCCCCATCTGCATCCAGCAGCACATCTGAGGGTTCCTTGAGCCCTCGGGCCACCGTGGAGACCTCGGCCGGGACCAGCGTGCCGTCTGCGGCGGAGTGCTCGCCCCGGTAGCGGCGGATCGCGCCGTTGTAGGTATCGGCCACCAGCACGGAGCCGTCCGGCAGGCAGGTGACTCCCAGCGGGTGCTGCAGCCGGGCGTAAGCAGGCTCCCCGTCGCGGAACCCGAAGTCGAAGAGTCCCTGCCCGATGATGGTCTCCACTGTGGGGGACTCGGCGTCGGCTGAGGTGCGCAGCACGCGCAGCGCAGAGGTCTCGGAGTCGGCGATCCAGATGTCCCCGGCGCTGTCCTCTGCCAGACCCGAGGTCTGGGCGTACCAGGCCTGCTCGGGGGCGCCGTCGGTCAGACCCTCGAGCCCGGTGCCGGAGCAGACGGCAAGCTCCCCGCTGGCCGGGTCGAAGCTGAAGATCTGGTGGGTGCCTGCCATCGCCACCACCACCCGTCCGAGTGTGGCTGACCAGAGGACATCCCAGGGTGAGGACAGCGAAACATTCAGCGGGTCGGTGCCCAATGATCCTGTCGGCTGCTCAGCGCGGGTGCGCTCAGTGTCCAGCAGCCGCTGCACGCCGTTGCCGGCCAGGGTGGTGACCTCGCCAGTGACGGTGCTGATACCGCGCAGCCGGTGGTTCACGGTATCGGCCACGACCACGTCATAGCCGACCTGTTCTGCCAGCTCGGCCGGCAGCAGGGTCAGCCCCTGTGGTTCGTTGAACTGCGCGGCCTCGGCGGGTCCGTCAGCATACCCCTTCTCACCGGTGCCCCATGTGCGGATCACGGTCTCCAAGTCGGCTGCCAGCTGAACGATCCGATGGTGGCCGGTATCGGCAACCAGGAACCCCTGCGGCACGGGCACGGCCTTGCCCGGGAAGCGCAGGGTGCGGCTGACCGGCTCCGGGGCCACATAGGGGCCATCTCCGCGGTGCAGGGTGCCCTTGGCCTCGTGCTCGGCCACCAGCTCCTCCACCAGGGAGGTCAGCCCCGCCACATGCCCCTCCCCGGAGAGGGAGGCGGCGATGTACCCCTCCGGGTCCACGACCACCAGAGTGGGCCAGGCGCGGGCGGAGTAGGCCTGCCAGGTGATCAGCTCGGGATCATCCAGCACCGGGTGCTCGATCTCATAACGCTCCACTGCGGCGGCGATCGCCTCGGGATCGGCCTCATGCTCGAACTTGGGCGAGTGGACCCCCACGGTGACCAGCACCTCTGCGTACGTCTCCTCCAGCGGACGCAGCTCGTCCAGCACATGCAGGCAGTTGATGCAGCAGAAGGTCCAGAAGTCCAGGATCACGATCTTGCCGCGCAGCTCCTCCAGGCTCAGCTGCTTTCCCCCGGTGTTCAGCCAGGCCCGGCCCAGCAGCTCAGAGGCACGCACGCGGGAGGTGCGGCGGATCGTCTCAGTCATTCTGTGTGCTCCCATTCGGTGATTCTGATGGTGGGGCGTCGTCGTTATCTGTTGAGTCAACCAGGCTCAGCGCCGATCTGTTCCGCGTTGAGCCATCTCCTCAAACATGCGGTTATAGGCTTCCAGCTCAGCGTCCCCGGTACGGTCGGCCTCCCGGTCCAGGCGCTTCATCTCGCGCTTATCGTCCTTGGCCCACTGGATGCAGGCGATCACGCCCAGCAGCACCGCCGGGATCTCGCCCAGGCCCCACATCAGCTCGCCCCCGTTGTGCTGATCATCGATGGCCGGGAACCAGCCATGGCCCATATTGCCGAACCAGTCTGGTTGGATGAGCTGCTCCGATGACATCAGGGCCACCGCAAAGAAGGCGTGGAAGACCATAGTGGCCAGCAGGATGATCACCCGGGCGAAGTGCGGCGGGCGGGAGGGCAGCGGGTCACGGCCGATGATCACCAGGGCGAAGATATAACCGGTGAGCAGGAAGTGCACGGTCATGAACACATGTCCCAGGTGGTACTCCAGGGCCCAGCCGAATACCGGGGTGTAGTAGAAGAGCAGGATCGAGCCGGCGAAGTTCACCGCCGCGACGATCGGATGGGTGATGATCTTGGACCAGGTGGAGTGCACCAGCCAGAGGATCCATTCCCGGGGGCCGCGGGTTCCGTCCTGACGGACGGGAAGTGCCCGCATCGCCAGAGTCACTGGGGAGCCCATCACCAGGAAGATCGGCGCGACCATTGTCAGCGTCATGTGCTGAATCATGTGCCCCGAGAAGGTCACCATTCCGTAGACCGCCGGCCCGCCGGAGGTGACCCAGAGCAGCACCGCCAGACCGAACAGCCAAGCCACGGCGCGCATCACCGGCCAGCTGATGCCTTTGGCCCGGACCAGTACGACGGCGCGGACGTACCAGATTGCCAGGAACAGAATGACGGCCACCCAGAGCCAGTCGAAGCGCCAGAGCGTGAAGAAGTTGGCCAGGCCCGGCTCGGGGGGCAGATCGTAGCCGGTGAGCTGACGGGCGGCGGTGGCGTCCGGAGGCAGCTCCTCGGGCACCGGCGGGGAGGTGCGGCCCAGCACGGCGCTGATGCCGATCACCGCAGACATCACAGCGACCTCCACAATGATCAGCTGCCAGAGCAGCTTGGCCCTGCCCGGAAGCCTTCTGATGACCCAGCTGCGGTGGGCGAAGCCGATCCCGGCCAACACCAGGGTTGCCACAGCCTTGGCCAGGAGCATGAGCCCATACTCCGTGCCGAAGAGATCCCCGAAGCCGCTGACCCTCAGGCCGGCGTTGATGAGCCCGGAGGCTGCCACGGTGACCAGGGCCAATCCGGCCAACACCGAATACCGGCGCAGCAGGGTGCCGAGGATCTCGGAGCCTGCCTGGTCCTTAGCAGTGCGGGAGATGTCCGGGGCCAGCAGAGCCAGGACGATCAGCCCGCCGACCCAGACCACCACGCCCAGCAGGTGTAGGCCCAAAGAGTTCACCGCCGCGGTGTGGTCATCCCCGGAGGAGGAATGGCCCACCATCGCCATCGGCACGATCGCACACAGCCCCAGCAGCCCGGCAGAGCCCACCGCTGCGGGCTGGCGTACCGCGGCCAGCAGGGTGGCGCAGCTGCCGGCGATTAGCACGATGGCCAGCCACGCCTGGCCGGTGGCGATGTTCAGGGCGTAGTCGAAGAACCCTTCTGAGAAGGCCTGGTCTGCAGAGAGCCGGAGCCCGGCGAGGTCGGAGAAGGTCAGCACGAGCACGGCTATGGCCGCAACCGTCCAGACCACCGCGGCGGTCATGCCGATCTGCAGGGCGCGGCTGTAGAGCGGATGCTCGGTCCCCGCGTTGCGGTTCTGCCGGTCGCGCGGACCGGTGCGGGAGGGAATGGCCACGGCAGCGAGAATGGCGGCTGCCACTGCCGTGGCCATAGCCAGGTGGTGGATATAGCGGGCGGCGGGCAGCCCCCAGCGGGTCAAAGCGCCGGTATCGGTCATCAGGCCGGCTTCGCCGATGCCGGTGAGCGTCCCGGCGATGATCAGGGCCAGCAGGCCGGTGCAGAGCGCCGCGGCGGTCAGCGGCAGCGGGGCCGCCCACAGCCGCCGATCAGTCATCCGGGGTGTCCTCATCGCGGCGCCACTGCTCGGACTGCCTGATCTTCTTCCACATAAGGACCATCACAGTGGCCACCACCACAAACGCGCCGGCGGCGAAGAGGATCGGCGCCCAGCCTGGTGCATCGACCTCCAGGGCGGGCTCATCACTGAGAAGCAGCAGGGCGGGCCAGTACATACACAAATTCTACAACCGATAGAAAACAACGACGCCGCCTACCCACGTCCTCCATAAGAGGCAGGGTGGCGGCGTCGTCGTCTGTCAGTCAGTGAGTCAGTGAGTCATGCTCACTTGCCGGAGGCAGCAGCCTTCAGCTTGGAGCCGGCGGAGAGCTTCACGGAGTAGCCGGCCGGGATCTGGATGGTCTCACCGGTCTGCGGGTTGCGACCAGTGCGGGCGGCACGCTCAGTGCGCTCCACGGAGAGCCAGCCGGGGATGGAGACCTTCTCACCCTTGGAGACCTGCTCGGTGAAGACCTCGAAGACGGCGTCCAGCACGCCGTTGACGGCGGCCTGGGAGTTGCCGGACTTCTCTGCGACGGCTGCGACGAGTTCGCTGCGGTTCAGTGCCATGTGTTTGTCCTCCTGGACTGATCATTGCTGTCCCGTAGGGCCGAACTTCCCCGTGATTCCGCGGATCCCGGCCTTTCTTAGGCTTTCAGTCTGGCAACTTACCACGCTCTCCAGTCCAAACCGGCATAGAACCGCGGTTTTGGGGCGTGTTTCCGGCAGTTTCGTCTGTTAGCGGACGCAGAACGGGGCCCCACCCGAAGGTGAGACCCCGTCCAGAGCTACCGGATCAGCTGCGGCTGATCACCAAGAGGACTTGGTGATTCCGGGCAGCTCGCCCCGGTGCGCCATATCGCGGAACCGGATACGGGAGATGCCGAACTTCTGCAGGGTGCCGCGCGGGCGGCCGTCGATCGAGTCGCGGTTGCGCACCCGGATCGGGGAGGCATCGCGGGGCAGCTTCTGCAGACCCACGCGTGCGGCCTCGCGGTCCTCATCAGAGGCGTTGGGGTCAACGAGGGTCTTCTTCAGCTGAGCGCGCTTCTCCGCGTAGCGCTCAACGATGACCTTGCGCTGCTCGTTCTTTGCGATCTTGGACTTCTTGGCCATGATCAGCGCTCCTCTCGGAAGTCGACATGCTTACGGACAACCGGGTCGTACTTCTTGAGCACAATGCGGTCAGGGTTGTTGCGGCGGTTCTTGCGGGTCACATAGGTGAAGCCCGTGCCGGCGGTCGACTTCAGCTTGATGATCGGGCGTACGTCCTTTGCCTGTGCCATTAGAACTTCTCACCCCGCTTCAGCATGTCGGCGACGACTGCGTCGATGCCGCGCGCGTCAATGGTTTTGATGCCCTTGACCGAAAGGTTCAGGGTCACTTTGCGGCCCAGGGAAGGAACCCAGTAGGTCTTCTTCTGGATGTTCGGGTCGAACCGGCGCTTGGTGCGACGGTGTGAGTGGGAGATCTGGTTGCCGAACTGCGGCCCCACTCCCGTCACCTGGCAACGTGCTGCCATGATCACTCCTCTTGTGGATATTAGGTACTTTGATGCTGTTTTCAGGTCGGGCGGTCATGCCCGGTTTTCGGGTGCGCGAACGCCGACCCTATTTACCGCACCGGTACGAGGACGACCAGGCTGGGTGAGATCCAACCGAAGCTGTCTGCGCACACGCAAGTAGCGTGGACGGTGCAAAAGTTGATTGCGCTGGCCGTTTTCCGGCGCTGAGCCCCGCAGGTGGGCACAGCACGGCCAAGCAGACAAAGATCTATAGTAGCCGCAAAGGCCGTGGTGCCGCAACGCGCAGGGCTCAGGGCTCAGGCTGCTCGTGCTTCTGCTCGAGGTTCAGGCCGGTCAGCCCCAGCGTCAGGGGGTTCGCGGGGTGGTGCAGGCAGGTAGCCATGGGATTTCATCTTGTGGTGCCTGCGGCACAGGGCCCACAGATTCTCCGCGCTGGTGGGACCGTCCCGGTCGTAGGGAACGATGTGGTCGAGGTCGCAACGTTCTGCCGGGGCCGTGCACCCCGGAGCTTGGCATATGCCGTCCCTGAAAATGATGGCGTCTTTGAGCCGTTCGGGGGCGAAGCGACCCGAATAGACCACCGCGAGGATGTCTCGGTCGGCACCCCGGGTGCTCTTCCGGGTGAGGGCGGCGTACCACTCATGCTCGGCACCTGGATCAGTGGCGAGCTTACGAATATCTGCTGCCGGCAGCACCCAGGAGCGATCGGCGCCCAGGGCTGGTTCATTGCTCTGACCGGTGAGCGTCTCTTCTGAGACCATCACGCAGATTTTGGCTGAGACCGGGGCACCGTAGCAGCGCCCATCCCGTAGCCAGGCGCTGAAGAGGTCCGCTTCCTTCTGCGCAAGGGTGCGGTCATCGCCCTCCGCTGCGCCCGGGTGACCGGCGGCTTCACCGCCGGGCCGGGAGTCCTGCTCCTCGTCTGCCGGTTGGGGGAGGTTCATTGACCGGGCGACGGCCTTGAGCCTGCGCTGGAGGGCAACTGCCTCAGCTGTGGGAATCAGCGCTTCGATGAAGCTCATCCCGTCGTCGAGATGCTCGATTCGCACATACCTGTCCTCCTTGGCCCGAGCTGCCCGCTGTTCGTACAGCTGCGCATCGAGCTCAGGTATCCGGCGGGCCAACCAGTGCTTCAGCTCCCCGGGGTTCATCGCTGCGGCCAGCTGTGAGACCTCCTGGTCCAGGACGGCCAGCAGGTCCTCCCGGTCAGCAATGGGGACTGTGGCAGCAGCAACTTTGCGAAGCCGGTCCAGGCACACCGCCCCAGCCTGGAATCGAGCCCACAGAAGGGGCAGCACCTCTCTGACTTCCGCGGCCTGGTTGAGGATGATCGTGGCAGTGCGCTCACCCAGGCCCAGCAGCAGGCCCGCATCACGAACCGCGGCCTGGTCCGCAGCTGATCGGGCAAAGAGGTGCCGGCCAGCTGCCTCTTCCCGGCACCGGTTGCGGTAATCCAGCAGGGCACTGAACTGCCTGGCGGTCTCCCGGCGGGAGGCCACTGCGTGGTCCCATGCCAGAGCCAGCTCCGGGATGTCTGCCAGATGGCTTAGGTTCTCCGGCAGCTCCGGATCGGGGAATCCGTGCTCGTTGTCCATGTGATTAACGTTACTAAGACCCCCGGACATGCTGATTGTCCGGCGGGGACCACCGACTATTCAGTCTGGGTCGGTGCCCCACGAGGGACGGAGAAGAAGAGCGCGACGACGCCCGCCGCACCTACTGCAGCCAGCACCAGGTACATCGCCTCCCAGCTGCCCATCAGCTCAGCCAGCCAGGCTCCTGCCGCTGGGGCGATGGCGATGGCGAACATCACCGGAGCATTGAAGACCCCGGAGAGCCGGCCATAGGCCCGGGTACCCCAGCGGTCAGTCACCGCAGTGGCCTTCAGCAGGGTCGAGATCCCCCGGCCCACCCCGGCACCCATGGAGATGGCGATCAGCCAGACCGCATTGGTCCAGTCCAGTGCCAGTGCTGCGGTGGTCACTGCCACCAGGCTGTAGATCAGCACGGTGCGGGCCCGCACACTCATGCCGCGCTCCATGGCCCAGTAGAACAGACGCCCCAGCACCTGGCCGAGCCCGCCCAGTCCCAACACCCAGGCGGCCAGGGCGGAGTCCACCCCGCGGGCGGTGAGCATCGGCACCAGGTTGATCATTGCGGCGAACATGGCGAAGGATCCCAGGGTCAAGCCGAGGGTCATCAGCAGATAAGGGCCTGAGCGCATCACCCGGCGGGCATAGCGGTCCTCCGCCGCGGCGCCCTCGTCTGCTGCCCCTGCGGTGTGCTGTTCGTGCCGTGGCCAGGGGCGGCGCAGAATCACCGCATGCATCGGCACCGTGATCACCGCGAATGTCACCCCCAGAATGAGGTAGACCTGCCGCCAACTGAAAGCCTCAGCCAGCGCCTCGGTCACCGGGGCGAAGACCGTGCTGGCCAGCCCGCCGATCAGCGTGATCACAGTCAGCGCGAAGACCCGCCGGGGGCCGTACCAACGTGTCACTGCGGCAAAGGCCGGCGGATAGAGCGTCCCGGTCATACCCACCCCGGCCAGCAGCCAGCCAACCAGGAACACCCAGTAGGTGGGCGCCCACGCGATGAGCCCCACGGCCAGTGCCCCGATCACCGAGCCGGCGGTCATCACCAGGCGTGGGCCCCTGCGGTCCAACAGCTTGCCCGCCGGGATGCCCAGCACTGCCGAGACCACCAGGCCCGCGGAGTAGCCCACTGTGGTGGATGCCACCGACCAGCCGGTGTCCTCTGCGATCCTGGCCGAGAGCACTGGGAAGGCGTAGTAGAGGATCCCCCACGCGGTGATCTGAGTGATGCACAGCCCGGCCAGAATGACAGGCAGGGTGGGGCGCATACCTCTCATTCTGCGGCACAGACCCCAGTTGCCGGGAGATTGAGCTCCCGCGGGGCGGCGTTATCACCTGCCAGATGCGCCGCGATGGAGCGGACCTGCTCGTAACCGGTAGCCAGCAGGAAGGTCGGGGCACGGCCGTAGGACTTCATACCCGCGATGAAGAATCCCTCCTCCGGATGGGCCAGCACCTCAGCCCCATGGGCCGGAACCGTGCCGCAGGAGTGCAGCTGGGGATCGATCAGCGGCGCGAGCCGGACCGGAGCCTCTACTGCCGGGTCCAGGTCCAGGCGCAGCTCCCGGAGAATCCCCAGATCAGGGCGGAAGCCGGTGGCGGCGGCCAGGGCGTTGACAGTCTCCGAGTGCCCAGCATTGAAACTGACCCGCAGTGCATCCTGGTGGACATCCAGGGCCCGTACCTCGGCTGACCTGATCAGCGTGATCCGCCCTGCCTCCACCAGTCTGCGCAGCCGCTGGCCCAGGGCTCCGCGCTCGGGCAGCTCGTCCTGGTCCCCGCCGCCGTAGCTGCGCTGGGGACTGTCCCGGCGAATCGCCCAGAGAATCTCGGTCGCCGGTTCCTCGCGCTTCAACGCTGCCAGGTTCAGCAGGGTATTGGTGGCACTGTGCCCGGAACCCACCACCAGGACCCGCTTCCCGGAGACCCGGTCCCGATCAGTGCCCAGCACATCGGGCAGTGGGCCCAGCAGATGAGGTGCTGATGCGGCGTCGCCCTCTCCGGCAGCCGGCAGCCCGGCAGCACCCAGCGGGTTGGGACTGTCCCAGGTCCCGGAAGCATCGATGACAGCGCGGGCCTGAATCTCCAGGCATCGCCCCTGCTGGAGAGCATGGATGAGGAAGGGCTGTCCCTGCCGGGCTGAAGTATGGGTCTTGTCCCGGCTGCCGCGGCTGATCCCGGTGACCCGGGCGCCGAACCGGATGCGTTCTCGAAGCGCCGTGCTGCGGGCCAGCGGCTCCAGGTAGTTCTGCACGAGCTGATCCCCGCTGGGCAGCTCAGTGGGGCGCGGGGGCTGCCAGTCCGTGGGGTCCAGGAGACGGCGGCAGGCGGCGTCGATTGTGTACTGCCAGGGGGAGAACAGCCGGATGTGCCCCCAGTGGCTGACTGCAGCCCCGGCGTGGTCTCCGGCCTCAAGCACCAGCGGCTGAAGGCCTCGTTCCAGCAGATGAGCGGCGGCGGCCAGACCCACTGGGCCGGCCCCGATGACGACGACGGGGTGTGTGGTGTCCATCAGGCGCCAAGGGAGCCGATCAGCTCCTGGACCCGGGCACGGATCTGGTCACGGATCGGCCGGACTGCTTCGAGATCCTTACCGGCGGGGTCCTCCAGCGGCCAGTCCTCATAGCGTTTGCCAGGATAGTAGGGGCAGTCGTCCCCGCAGCCCATGGTGACCACCACATCTGATTCCTGCAGCATATCCGCGGAGAGTTCATTGGTGCCCCGCCCGGAGATGTCGATGCCTACCTCGGCCATCGCCGCCACGGCCACCGGGTTGACGGCCTCGGCGGGCTGAGTGCCACCGGAGTAGACCCGGACCCGGTCACCGCCGAGTTCCCGGAGGAACCCCGCGGCCATCTGAGATCGCCCGGCGTTGTGCACGCAGACGAAGGTGACAGTAGGCAGATGCTGAGCTGCATCGGTGTGCGAGTTCATGGCTTTCTCCTTTGGTCGGGGTGAAGGGGTGTGACTTCAGACGGTGGTGGGCGGGGTATGGGCGATAGTCGACTGACCGCTGGCCCCGGTGCGGTAGAAGAAGCGGCGGGCCCAGAGCGCTACGTAGACCAACCCCACCAGTACCGGGACTTCGATGAGCGGGCCGACCACCCCGGCCAGAGCCTGGCCGCTGGTGGCACCGAAGGTGGCGATTGCCACCGCGATGGCCAGCTCAAAGTTATTGCCCGCTGCGGTGAAGGACAGCGTGGTGGTGCGCGCATAGTCCATGCCCAGCAGCCGGCCGATCACCATGGAGGCGCAGAAGGTCACCACGAAGTAAATCAGCAGCGGCACCGCGATCCGGGCGACGTCCAGCGGCCTGCCCATCACCTGTTCCCCCTGCAGCGCAAAGAGCACCACGATGGTGAACAGCAGTCCGTAGAGGGCCCAGGGGCCGAGCTTGGGCAGCAGCCGTTCCTCATACCACTGACGGCCGCGGGCTCGCTCGCCGAGCACCCGTGTGAGGAAGCCTGCTGCCAGGGGGATTCCGAGGAAGACCAGCACTGAGACGGTGATCGCCCAGATGGAGAACTCCGCGCTGGTGGTCTCCAGTCCCAGCCAGCCGGGCAGGACTTGTAGGTAGAACCAGCCCAGTACGCCGAACATGAAGATCTGGAAGACCGAATTGATCGCCACCAGCACAGCTGCGGCCTCGCGGTCTCCGCAGGCCAGGTCGTTCCAGATCAGCACCATGGCGATGCAGCGAGCCAGGCCTACGATGATCAGCCCGGTGCGGTACTCGGGCAGGTCCGGCAAGAAGATCCAGGCCAGGGCGAACATGAACGCTGGGGCCAGCAGCCAGTTGATCGCCAGCGAGGTGATCAGCAGCTTCTTATCGCGCAGCACCAGGTGTGTATCCCCGTAGCGGACTTTGGCCAGTACCGGGTACATCATCAGCAGCAGCCCGAGGGCGATGGGCACCGAGACTCCGGCAACCTCCACTGCATGGAGCAGCTGGCCGACCCCGGGGGCGAGCAGCGCGATCAGCAGGCCCAGGCCCATGGCTGCCAGAATCCACACCGGCAGGAACTTGTCCAGCACAGAGAGCCGGGCGACGACGGGAGCCGCTTCAGGGGCAGTGGCTGTTGAGGGCACAGGAACCTTTCCCAAGAATATTGACGTCTGTCGATATACGAGTATGCTCTCATACATCGATAAACGTCAATCTAGCCAGCTGCGGGGGCCTCGATGAGCACATTGATCCACGAGTCAGCAGCCGAGTGCTGCACAACTCCAACGTCCTCCACTCTCGATCCGGAGCGGGCAGCGGACCTGGCTGCCCGATTCAAGGCGCTGGGGGACCCCAACCGAATCGCCCTGCTCTCGCTGATCGCCGCCGGTGAGAACGCTGAGGCCTGTGTCTGCGATATGACCGAGCCGCTGGGCCTGGGCCAGCCGACAGTCTCGCACCATCTGCGGATCCTGACCGATGCCGGGTTCCTTACCCGCGAGAAGCGCGGCACCTGGGCTTACTACTCCATCGTTCCGGGCGCGTTGGAGAGCCTCTGCTCTGAGCTTTGCGCTGACTCCGGCCTGGGCTCCATGCTGCAGGCCAGCCGCACCGTCAAAGACGCTCAAGAACCCTGCTGCTGAAGCTGTGCCACCGGCGAGAGGCGGCGAGCCCCGCCCCGCGTGACCCTCCAGTGCCACCAGATCACAGCCGGGACCACCACCAGCTCCAGGACGATAGTGCCGATGAAGATCGGGTGCGGCCAGTCAGTCTGCACCACTGACCAGAGCCGGGCCAACCCGCCCAGGGCCGCCAGCACCAGCACAAACCGCGCAGCAGCAGCCCGCTCCACCACTTGCCACGCCGACCAGAACAGCACACCCCCGGCGCCCAGCCAGAAGACGTTGACGAATCGATACTCACTGTCCAAAGTTGCCGTGGCGGTAGTGGGTTCAGGCAGGCCGGGCGGGCCTTGAACGATTCCGTTGAGCCCGGTTGCCAGCGGAATCAGGCTGAGAACGATCAGCACAACGCGCAAAATCTGGACCGACACGGGCTCCCCTCACTTCAAAATCTCCTGGTAAGTGAGTAGTCTCTCACCATGCCTACTCCAGCACAAGGTTCTACTCGCGATCAGCTCATCGCGGCCGCTGCCCAACTGTTCTCCGAACGTGGTGTCAAAGCCACCAGCACCGGGGAGATCCAGCGGGCGGTGGGACTAGCTCCAGGCTCCGGGGCGCTGTACAAGCACTTCTCCTCCAAGGACGAGCTGCTCGAGGCGGTAGTGAGTGCCTATCTGGACCGTCTTGATGCTGAAACGGATGAGGTATTGGACGTGCTTCCGAATAATCTGGAGAGCGCACTCCCCCTGGTGGCTGCTGCAGTCGGCGAGTCCATGGGGCGGGAGCGGAACACACTGCGGCTGGTGCTTCGAGATCTGGAGCATCGCCCGGATCTTGTCGAAAGGGTCTGGCACTCAGTCCTGGTGGCAGTCCCAGGCCGCTTCGCCACCTGGGTGCAGCGCGCTGAGACGGCGGGAGCCGCCAGGCCGGGCAGCACAGACCAGGCTGTGGTGCTCATGGCAGCGCTGATGGAGGCGCACACTGTGAGAGCCCTGGTGGATCAGGACTTCGCCAGCGTGTTGAACGGCACCTTTGAGGAAGCCTGGGTCACCACCGCCTCGCGGGCGCTCTCCCCCTAGTCACATCACCTGATCAGCCGTCGAGAATCAGCCACATGCCGAAAATCGCGGCCACCAGCAGCAGGAAGGGTGCGAACAGCACCGCGTGAAGAACACGGTGGCCCAGCATCACAGCGGCGAATTCGCGCAGAAACGCGCTGGGCACATAGTAGAAGGCCGTCTTGGCCCCCACCGCCTCGATGTCCAGCTTCAGCCGCCGGGCCAGCAGGGCGGCTCGCAGGGCGTGGTAGTTGTTAGTGACTGCGACTGCGGGACCCGGGCGGGCGGCGTCGTTCTGGATCTGGGCGGAGAACCGGAGGTTCTCCTCGGTGGTGGTGGCCCGGTCCTCCACCAGAATCTGCTCCCCGGGGATGCCCCGCTGGAGCAGGTATTCGGCCATCACCTGACCCTCGGGCCTGGATTCGTCAGAACCTTGACCGCCGGAGGGGATCATCAGCGGGGCAGGATGGCCGGCTGCCAGGGTGTCGCGATAGACCCCGATCGCCCGGTCCAGGCGGGCGCGCAACAACGGCGGGACCCACCCGTTGATGACCTGGGCACCCAGGATGACCACTGCCTGCGGCACCACTTTGGCGGTAGAGCGCCCGTAGACCCAGGCGTAGACCAGAACCACCAGGAAGCAGGCAGAGAGGTAGCCGGTCAGGAAAAAGATCAGCACCGCCAGCGCCACCCCGGCCGCGGAGCCCGAGATCAACAGCCATACGCAGGCAATCGGCGCGGCCAGCAGCCCCAGTCCAGCGATCAGCGAGAGCAGATTCCTCAGGCTGCGGCTCTCTCTGCGGAGCATGGTCAGCCCGTTGGTCAGCAGGAACAGCACCAGGACCAGATAGCCCACGGGCAGCAGCACGAACAGGCCCAGCAGGGTCAGGGCCAGCGGAGTGGTGTACCCGAGACCACCCTCGGTGCGGGGGACCTCACTCAGGGCCAGCCAAGCCAGGTCCACCAGTCCGAATACGGTCAGCAGCACCCCTGCTACCAGCAGCACACCGTTGCGCAGCATGCGGCTATCACGGCGGCGGAAGAACCAGTACAGGGCCAGAAGCACCGCGCCGAGGGCTAGGGAGATCACCGAACCAGCCTAGCGGCGGCCCTGGGTCAGTTCTCCTCGAGGCGCGCGAAGCTCAGGGTCTCCCCCCGGGCGCCGTCCATCCAGATGGACTGGCAGGCCTCCGCCAGCTCCGCCAGGCCCTCAGTGATGGTGGCGAAGACATTGCCGGGAATCCAGCCCTGATCACCGTTGATCAACAGGTTGTTGCGCCCGTAGAACACCGCGAGGTCCACAATGGCTTTACGCTGCACCGGATCCTGCGCCCGGACATCGGCGGCCTCCTCGTAGCCATAGGCGGGGTTGCCCAGATCATCGGAGTCGAAGGCGAAGTAGCACACATCCCCCGGGATCGGGGTCACTGTGGTGTTCTCCTTGCCGGGTTCGGTCGCGGCAAATGCCGGCACCAGGTTATAGATCTCATTGCGGGCGTACTTGCCGTGGTATACCTGCCCGGACTGGGGCAGGGCATCCCAGACTGCGGCGCAGGTGCGTGGGGCGGCGTCGTCGAGCAGCTTGGCCACTGCGGTGACTCCGCGCTTCTGCAGGGTGATGGTGATGTAGCGGGTCACGCTCAGTCCCCCGTTCCGGCAGCGGACGGGGCCACCGGGCGGGAGAACCGCGCTCCCGAGGCCTGCTCATAGGCGTGGGCGGCGCGCAGCACCAACCGGTCCTGGGTTCTGGCGGCCACAAACTGGATGCCCACGGGCAATCCGTTCTCCGCGATCCCGCAGGGCACTGAGGCGGCCGGCTGCTGGGTCATGTTGAACGGGTAGGTATATGGCGTCCAGGAGGTCCAGAGCTCGGACTTCCACCCCGCAGGGGCCTGCCGCGTGCAGTCGAAGGATGTGATCGGCATCGTGGGAGTCACCAGCAGATCGTACTGTTCGTGGAAGGCCCCCATGATCACACCGAGGTCCATCCGCACGGCGGTGGCGGTGAGGTAATCCAGGGCGGTGGCATCCTGGTACTTCTCGATGCCCTCGCGCAGCCCGGGATCGATCTGACCGAGCGCATCGGGGCCGAAGACCTCCAGCACCTTAGCGGCGCCGGTGAACCACAGCACGTGGAAGGGCTCGGCCGGATCAGCGATCTGCGGGTCCACCTGCTCCACGGTGGCCCCGGCCTCCTCCAGCACTTTGACGGCCTCACCGACCAGGCGCTCAACCTCGGGATCGTTCTCACCGAAGCCCAGCGTGGGCGAGTAAGCGATGCGCAGCCCGGCGATGCCGTCCTCCAGCCCGTCGGTGAAGGACCCCTGCGGCGTCGGCAGCGCCGACCAGTCCCGGGAGTCGAAGCCGGAGATGATGTCCAGCAGCAGGGCGGTGTCCTTCACGGTGCGGGTCATCGGACCGGCGTGGGCCAGGGTGCCGAACGGCGAGGAGGGATACATCGGCACGGTGCCGTAGGTGGCCTTGATCGCCACAGTGCCGGTGAAGGCCGCCGGGATGCGCACTGATCCGCCGCCATCGGTGCCCACCGACCAGGGGCCCATCCCAGCGCCCACGGCCGCTGCCGCTCCGCCGGAGGAGCCCCCAGCGTGGGTGCTGGTGTCCCAGGGATTGGAGGTGACCCCCGAACGCAGGCAGTCAGTCACACCCTTCCAGGCGAACTCCGGGGTGGCAGTCTTGCCCAGCAGCACCGCGCCGGTCTCGCGCAGCCGGGCCACACAGGGCGCGTCGGCATCCCAGGGGCCGGCCTCATCGATGAGCTTGGTGCCGCGCAGGGTGGGCCAGTCCTTGGTGAGGAAAATGTCTTTGATGGAGGTGGGCACCCCGTCGCCCGGACCCAGGGTCTCCCCCGCCTTCCACCGCGCGGCCGAAGCCTCAGCGGAGGCCAGCGCGGACTCACGGTCCACCAGCACAAAGGCGTTGAGGGCGGCGTCGTGCTTCTCGATCCGCTCCAGGGCAGCCTCGGTGGCCTCCACCGGGGAGAACTCCCCGGCTGCGTAGCCGGCGAGCAGTTCGGCGGCGGTCAGTTCGGCGAGGTCGGCAGGGGTCTGGGTCATCTGTTCTCCTTCCGCGGCACGAAGCCGGCGGCCTTGTCCACCACATTGATCAGCTCTTCTCCGGCCAGCCAGCGTTCGGCGTTGGCCAGGAACAGCTCGGCCAGAGCTTCCCGCCAGCCGTGCACATCCCCGGACATATGGGAGGCGATCATCACGTTATCCAGCTCCCAGAGCGGCGAGTCCGCCGGCAGCGGCTCCTCGGTGAACACATCCAGCGAGGCGAAGCCCAGTGGCCCGTTCTGGAGCGCCTCGATGAGGGCGGGCTCATCCACGGAGGCACCCCGGCCGATGTTGACAAAGTGGGCTCCCGGCTTGACCGCAGCCAGGGTCTGCGGGCCGATCAGGTTCCGGGTGGCCGGGGTCAGCGGAGCGGCGTTGACGATGATGTCGAACTCGCCGATATGCTCGGGCAGCTCAGCAGAAGGCAGGACGACGCCGAAGTCGGGGTCATCAGTACGCGGGGTGCGGCCTGCCCCGGTGACCGCGATACCCACAGCGCTCAGCAGCCGGGCGATCTCCCGCCCAATGGCTCCAGGTCCGATGACCAGGGCGCTGCGGCCCTGCACGCGCTTGGTCTCGCGGCGATCCCAGGTCTTGGTGGACTGGTTGCGGTAGTTGCCGGCAAAGTCCTTGGCCTCGGCGAGCACCGCGCCGAGCACCCATTCCGCGATCGGCCGGTCGAAGATCCCCTGTGCGTTGGTGACCACCACATCGGAGGTGTTGAGCTCCTCGAAGAGCAGCTTGTCCACCCCGGCGGCGGCCACGTGGATCCACTGCAGCCGGTCAGCATGGGGCCAGGCGGCCTGCAGCGCACCGGAGAAGAAGTCCCAGAGGAACAGGGCGTCGGCCCCGGAGATGTCCTCCGGGAGCTGCTCGGCAGAGGTGAAGCGGATCTCAACGCGCCCCTCCAGTGCTTCGAGTCCCGGAGGTGTGTGGTGCGGGGTATCCGGATCGGCGGGTCGCAACACCGTAAGCACCGGGAGAGGCTCAGACATGGGTGTAACATTAGAAACTCCATCTGCAGATTGTCAACAATCCTGCAAGGCACCTGATCGCCGTCTCCAAAGGGGTCCCTTATGACACCCAAACACACTGTGCACACTCCTGAAGACCGCTCGCCTCTGGCAATCCCCGTGGGCGCAGTGGTTCCCTATGACATGGCCCTGGACCGGGAGCTGCGGCAGTTCTCCCAGGATGAGTACGGGTTCGAGCAGCTGGATCTTCTGTTCACCCGGACTCCCTTCCAGCCTATGGCGGTCACCGTGGAGCAGGCCCGGGAGATATCCCGCCCGGATCAGATCGCTGATGCCCTGCGCGCCACCTCCGCCACCGGCCCGGCCGGCTATATCTACGGCTGCACCTCGGGCAGTTTTGTGCGCGGACTGGCCGGGGAGCGCAGACTGGCCGAGACCATGGCAGCCGCCGGGGCGGAGGCCGCTGCCGCTGCCCGCTTCGCTGTGGACACCGCCGGAGCCTATGACTCCACCAGCCCGGAGCTGGCCGCCCAGCCCTTTGCGGTGACCACCTCGGGGGCGCTGCTGGAGGCCGCCCAGCTGCTGGGAGTCACCCGCATTGCGGCAGCGACACCCTATGACGAGGCGATCGGCGCGCTGTTCGGCCGGTTCTTCGCCGAGGCCGGGATGCAGCTGGTGCATACGGCGAACCTGGGGCGCAGCGGCCGGATCTGGACTGTGCCCTGGGAGGTCACCTATGACCTGGTGCGCGCCGCCGATCACCCCGAGGCCGAGGCTGTGCTGGTGGCCTGCACCAATCTGCCCACTTACGAGATCCTGGACCAGCTGGAGCAGGACCTGGGCAAACCAGTTCTCTCGGCCAACCAGACCACAGTCTGGTCGGCACTTCGCCAGGCCGGGGGCCAGTACGCCGGCCCAGGATCGGCCCTGCAGCAGACCGGCCGGAGAAGCCCTGAGACCACCTCTGTCCCGGCCCCCACGGCATAAGGAGCTTCCTGAGATGACCATCACCGTCGGCATCCTCTATCCCGGCCATGCTGCCGAGGATGACTACCCCGCCTTCGAACAGCGGCTGAAGAACGACGACGCCCCACCACCGGTACAGCTGCCGGTCACCATCACCACTATCGGAGTGGATGAGCACACCCCTGAGGCCCTGCTGGAAACCGGATCCCACCACCGGCTGGCCGAGGGCACCGCGCGCATGCTGGCACAGCACCGGGTGGACTCGGTGATGTGGGCATGCACCTCCGGCAGTTTCGTCTACGGCTGGGAGGGCGCTCATGAGCAGGCCCGGAAGCTGGCTGAGGAGGCCGGCCTGCCTGCCTCCTCTACCTCCCTGGCCTTTGCCCGGGCAGTGGAGGCACTCGGTGTCAGAAAACTGGCGGTGGCGGCGTCGTACCCTGATGAACTTGCTGGCCACTTCCGGGAGTTCCTGCGCGCGGGCGGATCGGAGGTGGTGAATTTCGCAGCCCATGGGGTCTTCACCGCTGAGGCGGTCGGGCGGATGGGAGCTGAGGAGATCATCGCGATGCTGCGCGCGGTAGACGTCCCAGAGGCAGAGGCCATGTTGGTGCCGGATACCGCGATGCACTCGCTGGGCTGGGTGGAGGAGTTTGAGTCCGCACTGGGCAAACCGGTGCTGACCGCCAATCAGGTCACGGTCTGGGAGGGCATGCGGATTGCCGGGGCTGAGTGCCCGCAGCTGCCCGGACTGGGCCGGCTGCTGAGCGGGATACGGCACAGTGCGGCCAGAAGTGGATAAGATCGATTGTCAACAATCCACCGATCGGAGCAATCATGGCAGCCGCCGAGCCGTTCCAGCGCGTCAACCGGGAGTCCACTGCTGGGCTGATCACCCGGCAGCTTCGCGAGGCCATCATGTATGGCCGAATCGCGCCGGGGGCCCAACTCTCTGAAGCTGCCTTGGCTGCTCAGTTCGGGGTCAGCCGGGGCCCGCTGCGCGAGGCCACCCAACGGCTGGTCCAAGAGGGGCTGGTGCGTGCTGAGCCCAATCGCGGCCTGTTCGTCAAAGAGCTCGACGCCGCCGGCATCCGCGATCTCTACGCTGCCAGGATTGCGGTGGAGGCCGCGGCGGGGCGGATGATCATCCGTGGGCATTCCGCCGAGGCCGTGGCCAAGCTGCGGACCGCCTACGATGCGATGCAGGACGCCGCTGAGCGCGGGGAACTGGCCGAGCTCTCCGATGCTGATCTGCACTTTCACGAGGTACTGGTGGATTCCGCCGGCAGCCCGCGGCTGCAGCGGATGCATAAGACCCTGATGGCCGAGACCCGAATGTGCCTGACCGCCCTGCAGGGGACCTATCAGGACCCGGAGGACCAGGTGGCTGAGCACCGGCGGATTGCCGAGGCGATCGCTGCCGGTGACGCGGATGAGCTGGTGGAGGCGGTGGAGCTGCATATGCAGGAGGCTCTGGACCGGCTCGTGCCTGGCTGACCCAGGCTCGCCAGCTCTGAATGACACACCCTTCCCATTCAGCCTCTTGTAGGCTGAACGGCTGTTCAGCTACGGTCAGTAACAGCAGGGCTGAACGGCTGTTCAGCCACCGCCAGTTCAGACTGAAGGGAGGTGACGGTGATGGCCTATCAGTACGGTGCCACGCGGGCCCACGCGGGGCACAACCCGCTGGATGCCGCCAGTACGCACAACATCACCGGCACCGGGAACACCTCACCGCCGGAACCGGCTGCCTGCCGGATTCTCAATGCAGCGGTGGAGCTCTTCGGCGAGCGCGGGTTCACCCCGGTCACGCTGAAGGATATTGCCGATCAGGCCGGAGTCTCGGCACCGCTGGTGATCCACCACTACGGGTCCAAGGCGGGGCTGCGGAAAGCCTGCGATAGGCATGTGGCTGAACTCTTCCGGGAGCGCAAGGCTCAGGGCCTGCAGGCCGGGCTGGACGGTATGGCCAGAAACTATGCGTTCGAGGCAATGCAGGCCAGCCAGCACCTGCTCCGATACCTGCTACGGGCGTTTTTGGCCGGCGGTGAGGAGATGGACGAGCTGTTCGACCATCTCGTCGACGACGCCGTGGAGTACACCGACCAGGCAGTTGAGATGGGACTGGTGTACCCCAGCCGCAACCAGCGCAACCGGGTGGCTCTGATGCTCATGCAGCAGTTCGGCTCTCTGATGATGGCTCACCAAATGCAGCGCTACTTCGGCTTCGACCCCACCCGCGGCCAGCCTGAGGATGTCACCACCTATCTGGAGACCATCATGGAGCTCTACACCCAACCGGTTATCAACGGCGAGGCATACGCCGAGCTGCTCGGCACCGTGGATCAAGAGCGTCCCTCTTTTCCTCCAGACCACACCCCCACATAATTCACGCCCGCATCGAGCGCTCTGCTCCTCGGGCACCCTTGCAGAAAGGAACCGGCCGATGAGTGAAAGCACCCCGGTCATCTACGCCGAGAGCCTGGTCAAAGAGTTCGGCCCGGTCCGCGCCCTGGACAATCTGAATCTGAACATCGTCCCCGGAGAAGTCCATGGCTACCTGGGCCCGAATGGGGCCGGGAAGTCCACCACCATGCGGGTGCTGCTGGGCCTGCTGCGCCCGGACTCCGGCACAGTGCAGATACTCGGACGGGACCCCTGGAAGGACGCCGTCACCCTGCATAAGCGCCTGGCCTATGTGCCCGGTGATGTGGAGCTGTGGCCCAACCTCACCGGCGGTGAGGTCATCGATATGTTCCTGCGGCTGCGCGGCTCCTATAACAAGGAACGCCGCGATGAGCTGATCGAACGTTTCGACCTGGATCCGCGGAAGAAGACACGCACCTATTCCAAGGGTAACCGGCAGAAGGTCGCCCTGATCTCGGCGCTGGCCGCTGATGTGGACCTGCTGCTGCTCGATGAGCCCACCGCCGGCCTGGACCCCCTGATGGAGGCGGTGTTCCAGGAGGTCATCCACGAGGCCAAGGCCGAAGGCCGCTCGGTGCTGCTCTCCAGCCATATCCTGGCCCAGGTGGAAGCGCTATCCGACCGGATCTCGATCATCAGGGCCGGGCACATCGTGGAGTCCGGGACCCTGTCCGAGCTGCGGCATATGACCCGCACCACTATTGAGGTCGAGACTGAACGCTCAGCCCAGCCGATGGCCGGCCTGAGCTTCGTCCACGATTTCCGCACCGAGGGCGAGCGTGCTGTTTTCGAGGTGGACGGCGATCATGTCCAGGAGGTCATGGGCGACCTCGCCAGCCTGGGCGTGCGCTCCATCGTGGCCCATCCCCCGACTCTGGAGCAGCTGCTGATGCGTCACTATGGGGATGATCTCTCCGCACGCGGGGTCAGCAACGGAACGTCGAAGAAGGTGTCCTAGATGAGCACTCCAACTGTTTCTGCTGAGGCGCGTCAGGCGCCGAGTCCCGCTGCAGGCCAGGCGAGATTCGCCGGCACCGGCACGCTGCTGAGGTTCATGCTCCGGCGCGACCGGATCCGCTCTACGGCCTGGGTGCTGGGCATCGGGGTGCTGGCCTTCTACTTCGCCAACGCGATCCAACTGATCGCGGAGACCCCGGAGGAGCTGCGCTCGCTCACTGTGATGTTCGCCGATCCGATCGGGCGGATGATGACCGGGCCGGGCTTCGGCATGGAGGATCCGACCCATGAGAGGTTCTTCTCTTCAGGTTATGTCCTCTACCTCTACATCCTGATTGCACTGATGAGTGTCTTCACGGTGGTCCGCCACACCCGGGTCGAGGAGCAGACCGGCCGGGCCGAGCTGGTCCGCGCCAATGTCGTGGGGCGTCACGCCACCCTGACGGCCACTCTGGCACTGACGGTGCTGGCCAATGTCATTGCCGCCCTGCTCATCTGGGCCGCAGCCCAGGCTGGCGGTTTCGCCGCGGAGGGCTCCACCCTGGTCGCACTGGGCGGACTGGCTGTGGGACTGTTCTTTGCAGCCGCCGCCGCAGTCAGCGCCCAGCTCAGTGAGTCCTCACGCGGCGCCTCGGGGATGGCGGGCGGGCTGATCGGCCTGGCCTTCCTGATCCGCATGGGCGGTGACGCCGCGGAGCCGGGCGGCAGCGCTCTGTCCTGGTTCTCCCCACTGGCCTGGTCCCAGCAGACTGCGCCCTATGTGGAGGACCGCTGGTGGCCGCTGCTGCTGCCGGTGGGGTTCGCCGTCGTGCTGGTGTGGCTGGGCTATTGGCTCTCCACTAAGCGCGATGTCGGGGCCAGCCTGCTGCCCACTCGGCTCGGACGGGCCGCGGCGCGCCCATCCCTGGGCACCCCGCTGGGGCTGGCTGCCCATACGCTCAAGGGCGGGCTGCGCGGCTGGGGCATCGCCCTGCTGCTGACCGGCCTGATGTTCGGCAGCTTTGCACAGACTATGGTCGACGCCGCCGGGGACCTCCCTGAGGAGATGCAGCAGATATTTGCCGGAGAAGACATGATGCTGGGCTATCTGGCGTATATGGCGCTGTTCATGGCTGTGTTCATCGGGGCTGCCGGGGTCAGCGGGCTCCAGCAGCTGCGCGGCGAGGAGAACCGCGGCCGGGCGGAGTACGGCATGTCGGCACCGGTGGGCCGCACCACCTGGCTGGGCGCACACCTGACTGTGCTGGTAGTCGGTGTGCTGCTGATCCTGGTGTTGGTCGGCATCGGAATGGGGCTGGGCGCGATGGCCTCCCTGGAGGAGGACGGCGGCCAGTACTTCGGCAAGCTGATGCTGGCCGGGTTCATGCAGGCGCCTGCCGTGCTGGCTCTGATCGGCATCGTGACCGCCCTGTTCGGTTGGCTCCCGAAGATCGCGGGCGCAGTCGGATGGGTGATCGTGGGCTTCGGCGGCGTGATGTCCACCTTCGGCCAGCTGCTGGAGCTGCCCGAGGCGGTGCTGAACCTGAACATCTTCGGCCACCTCTCCGACTACCCGGTGGAAGATATCGCCTGGGCCCCGGTGGTATGGCTGACCGCCATCGGCGCTGCCGGGATCATCCTTGGCCTGATCGGCTTCAACCGCCGCGAGATCAACCGGGTATAAGTCAACAACCGTTGCACCACTGAGGTCGGGGCTCCCCTGTGGAGTCCCGACTTCAGCCCTATGTGACGAACACCTCCGGCCCGAAGGTCCTTTGAGAAGACGGAGGCTGAACGAAGGGATTACAGCGGTGATAGCCTCAACGCATGCGGTTGAGCTCAGAGTCCCAGGCCGTCGTCGTAGGCGGTGGGATTGCCGGGCTGACGGCGGCGGCGAGTCTGTTGCGCGCAGGCTGGCGGGTCAAGGTGTTCGAGCAGGCTCAGTCGTTTTCCGAAGTGGGCGCTGGACTCGGGGTCACTGAGAACGGGCGACGTGCACTAGTGGTCCGTCTCTGATTTAGCTTGCCATTTCGGTGAGTTTCGCTCGTGCTCGGCGGGT
>NZ_WRPM01000030.1 GCF_009758175.1 Nesterenkonia alkaliphila | reverse complement strand
AACCCGCCGAGCACGAGCGAAACTCACCGAAATGGCAAGCTAAATCAGAGACGGACCACTAGTTCCGGGAGGTGGGTGGCTAGGGCTTCAGAGTGGAGTGCGGTTTCAATGAATCCAAGGCGTTCGAAGTTGTTGCTGGTGAGATACCAGTCTGCGGCCTCGTCCCAGGATGTCAGACGGAGGGTCACGGTGGTGATGTCGAAGTCGCAGGCTTCAAGGATTGAGTTGTATTCGCTAAGAGAGGGCGTCGAGAACTTTTCCGCGGTGAAGCGGAGGCTCTGCTTGGCTTGAGCAGTTTCAGCGGCGGAGGGCATGGGGGCAATCGCGGTGCCGCCGAAGACGTAGCCGTTCGAACGGGCGGCATGTGATGTGCCGGGGTGTGCGCGCCCTTTCCAGTGGGGGCTGTTCTGGAGGAAGTGTCGGGTTCGTTCGTATTTCTTCCTCAGCCGGTCCTGAATCTCTTGGGGGAGCTGTGAGGTGCGGGTGGGGTCAGTATTGTCGTCTATGTCAGCATGCTTAACCGCTAATGCGATGGGGTTTTGACGTACGCCGTTGCAATAGTCTGCCAGGCGCTGGCCGGGTCTCTTGGTCAGAAGCTCGACGACGGTGATGACCTCTTCGGGGAGGCGGGCTGCTCGGAGGTTCTCAGCGGTGACAGGGGTGTCTTCCAGGACGTCGTGCAACCAGGCAGCTGCGACCGCTTCGGCAGAGTCGTTGTACTTCCGTACACGTTCAGCGACGCGTGCAGGGTGCTCAATGTAGTCGATTCCGAGCTTGTCGGTCTGCCCTGTGTGGGCTCTCCGCGCGATTTCTTCAGCTGTCCTCACATAGTCCTCCGTCATGCTTTCAACGGTAGCGCCAGCCTCGGACATGGTTTCAGACGGGAGTGGGTGGGCCGATGCGGAGGTTGTTGTTGTGCAGTGCGCGACGCCATTCCATGCGGGCAGGCGTCATGGGAGGTACGCCTGTGGAGAGATCATTGAGCGATCGCTGGCACGGACCGTGTCCGTGCGGTGTGGCATGCTGATACAGAGCCGGTGATAAGAGGTCCAAGGGACCGCTTCTGGGGAACCAGATAGTCGGCTCTCGCTATACTTGCAGTACTCCCCGGACGCTTCGGCTACCGGTTAGAGGGCTCCGCTCAGGCGGAGCCCTCGGAATTAATTTCTCTCAGCTGAGGATGCGGAGAAGTCTCTCCGGCTCGTTCTCCGGGATCATCTCGATCTCGTACTGACGGCAGAATGCCCGCGCTTCTTCCAGCACCTCGACCCGATCAGTTTCTGCAGGGTCCGGTTCACTGAAGAGCACGGTGAGGGGCACATCCTGATCCAGTGCCTGTGATTCCTCGGTGCCGGGCAGCGTGACCGCCCCGCCGCTTTCGCGGAGATCTCGAACTGGAACTTCCCAAGCCCTGAATCGCACTAGAAGGTCAGTAGCTGTCGTCCCGCTTTCGAAGGCCCAAGCATGGTGCAGAGAGAGATGCCCGTTAGCTGCTAAGAAATTAAACCTCGCAGGGCGTCGCATAGTGGCAGCGCTCACGCTGGGGTTAGATTCAACAGAACGACTTGCGGAGAAAGACTGAGAAGCCCACTGGCGGAGGGTATCGCCCAGCTGACGCCTGAGCCGGGTGCCTGCTCGGATCCGCCGAGGTTGGGGATCAGGGTCATGAACCAACAGGTCGAACATCATGGCTGCGCCTGAGCGTGCGTCCGTGGTGACCAGGGGGCCGCCTGCCGCAATCTGGACGTGGTTATTGTGCAGTGCCTGACGGCGAGAGATCTCGCTTGTGGAAAGTCCCGTAGCAGCAGTGATCTCCGGAAGGGGCGGGCATTGCGAGGCTTCGGCTTCTTCGGTCAGTCGCTCCACCCAGGTTGCAGCCTGGGTGGGATCACCGCCCAGTCGGCCAGCATGGTCCCAGTTGGAAATTGCGTGGACTGCCCAATCGTCATCTCGGCCGACAACTACTCCTACGTTCACGAACTCTTGGCGAACAGTGTTCGGGACGTAACGCAGTATCCAGTACTGGTACGGGGTCTCCGTACCAGTCAAAGTGGACTGAGGCATGTCATATGTTGCTGTCATGGGTTCAGCGCATCGAGACGATCGGCAACGTGGAAGCGTCGAGTGGCGAGAAACCAGCCTAAGGCCTCAAGATCACTGGTGCTAGTCTCCCATTCGACTGGTACCTGAACCAGGATCTCAAGGATCTCTTCTGGGGCTAAGGCGCGCAGCGCCAGGGCAAGGCGTCGGACCTCCGTGGGATCGAAGTAGGACGTGTCTGTAGTAAATCTGTCCCAGGTGTTGCCAACTTCTTGGGTTAGGAGTTCTCTGTTCCAATCTGCTTCATGTCGCGCCAGCCATAGGCTGTGATCGAAGCTGTAGGTAGCTTCGTCATTTGACATGGAATAGATCCACTGGGCGTCATCACCGAGGAAGAGCTCCCAGAGCGCCCATATTCCCACGTGGCGCCTGGGGTTATCGTCCTTGAGCGCGGCTGTGAACTCATACTTCTCCTCTGCATCTGCAATATGAGCGGAGGCGAAAGCTGGTCCGGGCTGCAGTATTGGCGCTTCTGGATGGTCACGCACCATGCCGGCTAAGACTGCAGGGAGATGAACGATGATGGGCTCTGCGACCGAGAGTCCGAGGCGTCGTCCTACGGAGGCGACGACGAATTCAGTCGTCAGGGCCTGGTTGCCCTGCGGATTGCCCATGGTTTTTACCCACACAACGCGTCCGTCTTGTAGAGGTGCCTGGAAAGGTGCACAACCTGTAGCAGCTTGCCGGAGTTTGGCAGCGACAATGGGGAGGGCGGCGAGATCGGTGGACTTAGGGCGGGAGATTCTTCCCCTCCACCAATCCAAGCCAAGTGCATTGCCCGTCACTGATCTTCATGCTCCGAGTGGTTCTTGTGGCTGTCGTCGAAGATCGATTTGATGATTTCGTCACGAGAAAGAGAGTCTTCGTCGAAAAGGTCCGAGCGCATGGCAATGATGACTCGGCCAAGGTGGGTTTTCATCTCATCTTGAGATGTCGAACTTAGCTCGTAGGTGTTTCCGTTTAAGCGCCGCCCGCCCGCGATGGCTCTTTGCTTGGCTGCCTGCCATTGTGAAAGTTCTTGGATAGTCTCGGTTGACGCCCATACAGCAGCGTTAGCACGAATTCTCCGGAGTTCCCCACTCGCCGACCCAGAAGGGAACGTATTGACTAAGTCCTGAGCGATAGCTCCATAAACTTGCTGTTTCATTTGGAAATTAGCTTTGTCGCGGTCCAGTTGCCGTTGCTGCTTCCAAGTCTTGATTGACTGTGCCGAGATGACTCCTGCGGTAGCGGCAGCAACCACGGTGGCACCGGATCCTAGCAAATCAGAGGACTCACCATCCCATGTTAAGCAGACCCCCCGCGCTAGAATAATTGCTCCGGCCAGGAGTGTGACGAAGCTCAGCGCTGTCAGGAGGCCAGTGGGAGTTAATCGAGTCATCATAGATCCCCTCGGAAGGCGCGGGACTGGAGGGACTGGGTGAGGCGTCGGAGAGTTGTTAAACGGGCATCGACGTGAGTCTGAATATGCCGGGTCTGTGTGGCGAGGGCGGCGAAGTGGTCCTGGGCTTCCCGTGGAGGGACTGGCAACTGCAGGTTTTTGAGGGCTTTGACGTTGATTCGTTTGGCAGTAGCGCCGATCATGCGGTGTTCGACTCGTGTCGGATGTAATTCATACATGAGGGCCTCCATGAGGTACTCACCATTGATCTCGTCCGAAGGGCGCACCTGAACAAGGCGCTGCCCCAGGGAAGCCTTCATGCCTGGTGTAACCATAGCCATCACACCGACTGTGCCTTCTCTGCTGAGGACAATGTCTCCTGGGAGCAGGTCAGCACGTTTAGTGCGCTCTGCATGTTGTGCTTCGTCCACGAACCTATGATCGTCCCAGTTCCACTCGCCGTATCCCAGGTTGGTGGTGCGTAGGCACGTGACACCACTTTCCTGCCAGCGAGGCGTGGAGTGAGGGCAGTCAATTATGGCCGCGCTGACGGCTTCGACTGGGAGATGGGAAACCGGTGAGTCAGCGAGTACTTTGAGGAACGCTGCTCGGCGATTATCGCGCAGGATGTGGCTATAGCGGTCTGCCGCGTCTTGAATGGCTGTTACGCGGTCGAGGATGGTGGCGATGCGGCGTTGTTCTTCTAGGGGTGGGAGGGGGATCCTCAAAGTCTCAACAATTCGACGCGTAATTCCCTTGATAGTGGCTCCGCGAGCATTGTTTGCGAAGTATTCTGACTGGCTTCGAAGGAAGGCACGAAGATACTCCGGGACCACTTCGGTGCTGGAGTGAATCGCTGTGATGTCCTGGCTGAAGGCAAGATCGAATGGGGCGGCCGCTACCTTCCCAATGCCAGTTCGGGTGACAAGCAGTGTAGTTCCGGCGGGCACAACGTTTGTGGCCGACCGTCGGACGCCTTCGTGGGAGACATGGGAGCGCACCGCGATGTTGCTCTCTGTGATGTCGGCACTGGTGATCCAGGGGATAGTGCCATGCCAGTAACTGGGTTCGTCCTTCTTGGGTGTTCCGCCATTCTGAAACTGGACTACCTTTCCTAGAGGAACTTCGGTCCACCCCTTCGGCAGCTCGCTCACTTCAGCATCTCCTTGAGACCGGTGAGGCCCTGGCGGATCTCGTCGTCGAGTTTTTCTAACTCTTCGATGATCTCCAGGGGGTCCTGGTGGTCCTCCTCCGCGAAAACGATCTCCTTGTAGCGGTTGATGCTCAGGTCGTAGTCGTTCTCCGCGATCTCTTCCCGGGGCGCAGTGAAACTCTGCTCGGTGCGGGGACGAGAGCGTTCGGTGTCGTCGCGGTTCTTCCACCGGCGAACCAGGTCCGGCAGATTGTTCGTGGCGTGCTCCTCCTCGCTCAGCTCCTCAGGAACCGGACCCAGTTTCTCGGCATCCAGCAGGGGAGTGCGCTTATCGTCCAGGCTGAAGCCGTCAGCCTGCACATCGTAGAACCAGACCTCATCAGTCGCGCCCGCACCACCGGTCTGGGCGTTGGTCTTAGTGAAGAACAGGACCGCCGTGGAGACCCCGGCATAGGGCTTGAACACCCCGGAGGGCAGTTTCACCACCGCATCCAGCTTCTGGTTCTCCACCAGGGTCTTGCGCAGATCCTTATGCGCCTTGGACGAGCCGAAGAGCACGCCGTCGGGCACGATCACCGCAGCCCGGCCGCCCGGCTCCAGAAGGCGGAGGAACAGCGCAAGGAACAGCAGCTCGGTCTTTTTGGTCTTCACCACATTGAGCAGATCCTTGGACACTGACTCATAGTCCAGGCTGCCGGCGAAGGGCGGGTTGGCCAGCACCAGGGAGAACTCATCAGCCTCCCCGTGTGCGCCCTCCGAGAGCGAGTCTCGGTAGCGGATATCCGGGGCCTCCACGCCGTGCATCATCATGTTCATCGAGCCGATGCGCAGCATGGTGGAGTCGAAGTCATAGCCGTGGAACATGTCCTGGTGGAACTGCTCGCGCACCTCCTGCTTGAACAGTTCCTGCTCATAGTGTTCACGGATATGCTCGCTGGCAGCCACCAGGAACCCGGCGGTGCCGCAGGCCGGGTCGATGATGCGGTCCCCGGGTTTCGGATCGGTCATGGCCACCATGGTCTGGATGATGTGCCGCGGGGTGCGGAACTGGCCGTTCTGACCTGAGGTGCTCAGCTTGGAGAGCATGTACTCGTAGATGTCCCCGTTGGTGTCCCGATTGTCCATGGGGATCGAATCCACCAGGTCCACCACTCGGGTGAGGATGCCGGCCTTCTCTGCGTTGATCTCGAACCGCGCATTGGCCATATGGTCCGAGTAGGTGGAGCGCTCATTGCCCAGGTTCCGCAGGAAGGGGAAGACCTCCTGGTCCAGGGTGCGGTGCATCTCGGCAGCGCCCAGATGCCGCAGGTGCTTCCAGCGCAGGTGATCCTGCTCCGGACTGAAGAGCGGGTTCTCCATCGGCTTACCCAGCTTGGCCTGCTTCTCTTGGGTGGTCTGGAGGTCGTCCAGTCGACGAATGAACAGCAGGTACGTGA
This sequence comes from Nesterenkonia alkaliphila, assembly GCF_009758175.1. Lineage (GTDB taxonomy): Bacteria > Actinomycetota > Actinomycetes > Actinomycetales > Micrococcaceae > Nesterenkonia > Nesterenkonia alkaliphila. The sequence goes on along the minus strand of NZ_WRPM01000030.1, from coordinate 35,421 downwards.
TCTGCTCGATGATCGTCAGCGGATTGGACATCCCGCCGGTCCAGAACGCGTCCCACAGCCGGTCGATCTTCGATTTGAGCTCTCCAGTCACCATGGCATCTAAGCCTACCCAGGGGTTCGGAGATCGGGTCGTAGATCAGAGGCGTAGAGTTGATGTATGAGCCCCAGCAAGAGCAGCCTGGACCGGATTTCGGTGAATCCGGGTATTTGTCACGGCGCTCCGACGATTCGTGGCATGCGGCTGCGAGTGCAGGATGTGCTGGAGCTGCTGGCTTCTGGTATGACTCATATGACTCAGCAGGAGATCCTTGATGACTATGAGGAGCTGGAGCAGGAGGATGTTCTCGCGGCTTTAGAGTTCGCAGCCCTCGATTCCTCAGCTCGAAGGCACCGGATGGTGATTTGACGAAGTCCCTTCCAGTATGCCGTTCAAACCTCTACTCAAAGAAGTCCTCGTCAATGGCAACCACGTCGTAAGTACTCTGAACCTGGACCCCGACCCGGTATTTGATGAGGAGGCTGGTCAGGCGTTGGCCATCGATGAGGATGATTCGAGTAGGGATGTTCTCTGCATATTCCTGGGCGTGACGGCTGAAATGGCTGGTGGTGATGAATACGCCTTTGCTGGCCCCACGGCCATGGAGGGCTCCGATGAATGCCTGTAGGGTTTCGCGGCCCACTCCGTTCCCCGTTTGATAGCGCTTGGCCTGGACGTACACGCGCTCAAGACCCAGAGGATCCTGGTCCACGAAGCCATCTATTCCGCCGTCGGCAGTCCCTCCGACGCGCATGCCCTTTTGTTCCGCCCCTCCGTAGCCCATGGAGATGAGCAGCCTCACCACGGCACTTTCAAAGAACTGAGGGGTGCCCTGTTGGAGGCGGCTGAGTAACTCGTCTGCTACGGCGTCATGGAGTTCTTGGATACCGGAGGAGATGCGGTCCTCCGGGGTTTCTTCACTATCGTTCTCAACTTGCGATGCAGCATGGGTAGGCTGGCTAGGTTCGGCCTTGCGCGAGGCCTTTGCCTCCTCATGCGCCGCCCAGGCCGGGAACGAGAAGAGGTCCCTGCGTTGCATTCCTTGGGGATATCGCTTGAGTGCCTCTTGACCGGTTTCAGTAATGCGGTACTGCCCACGAGCAGGACGGATGATCGCTTCAGCAACAGTGAGGGCCGAGACAGCCCAGCCTATGCGGTTCTCGACGACCGGATTACCGGAGCTGTGGACGAGCGCGAGCTGCTCTTCTGGTAACTCGAGGTTCTCGATCACGGTTGCGTATAGCTGGCGCCGGGAGTAGATCTCTCCATTCTGAAGGACACGGAGCACCGGTGTCATGAACTCATTCCACTTAGGAACTTCTGCTTTCGCCGCTTCTGGGTGTTCTGTCGTGCCCCTCATGGTGAACCACTTTATCCAAGGGCACGGAGGTACCGCGGCCGCGTCGTTGTGGTTGGACGGCGTCTTCGGCGCTGTACTCCCAGGGAATGTTGCAGAGTCGGCGGCGCCTGAGAGTGCAACAAGTGCTGGGAGCCTGCGAGCGGGAGTGGGAAGTCGACGGTCAGCTGCAGTGCTGGGAGTCAGCGGGCGGGGTGGATTACGGCAGGTGCTGCGTGGCCAGGGTGGCGGCCAGGCCGGTGTAGCCGGCCGGGGTCAGGTTCTTCAGCCGTTCCGCTGCCTCGGCGGATAGCCCCAGGCCGGAGACGAACTCCTTGAGCTTCTGGGCATCCACGCGCCGGCCGCGGGTCAGCTCCTTGAGCCGCTCGTAGGGGTTGTCCATGCCCTCCACCCCGGCGATGGCCTCGGCGCGCATCACGGTCTGGATTGCCTCGCCGAGCACCTCCCAGTTGGCATCCAGATCGGCGGCGATCACCTCCTGGGCGACATCCAGCTGCTTGAGCCCCTTGGTCACATTGGAAAGCGCCAGTACTGAGTGCCCCAGGGCGGTGCCGATGTTCCGCTGTCCGGAAGAATCGGTGAGATCGCGCTGCCAGCGGGACTCCACCAGGGTGGCGCCCAGGGCATCCAGCAGGGCGTTAGAGATCTCCAGGTTCGCCTCGGCGTTCTCGAACCGGATCGGGTTGACCTTATGCGGCATGGTGGACGAGCCGGTAGCACCCGCCACCGGGATCTGCTTGAAGAACCCGATGCTGATGTAGCTCCAGACATCCACGCACAGCCCGTGCAGGATCCGGTTGAACCGGGCCACATCGGCATAGAGCTCGGCCTGGAAGTCATGGGATTCGATTTGGGTGGTCAGCGGGTTGAAGGTCAGCCCCAGCTTCTCCACAAATTTGCGTGCAATGCCCGGCCAGTCGACCTCCGGGGCAGCAGCCAGATGCGCGGCATAGGTGCCGGTGGCCCCGTTGATCTTGCCCAGGAACTCCTGGGACTCCACCCGGCGCAGCTGCCGGTTCAGCCGGTGCACGAACACCGTGATCTCCTTGCCCAGGGTGGTCGGGGTGGCAGGCTGACCGTGGGTGCGTGAGAGCATCGCCACCTCGGCGGCGGACTCCGCCAACTCACCCAGCCCGGCCAGCATTTGGCGCGCCGCGGGCAGCCAAACCTGCTCCACGGCGTCGCGGATCCCCACCGCATAGGCCAGATTGTTGATGTCCTCGGAGGTGCAGGCAAAGTGCACCAGCGGCTTCAGCTCACCCAGCCCCAACGGCTCCAGACGCCGGGCGATGAAGTACTCCACGGCCTTGACATCATGCACGGTCTCGGCCTCGATGGCGCCCAGCTCAGCGATCTGCTCCGGCCCGAAGCCCGCCACGATTCCGCGCAGGCCCTGTACCTGCTCAGCATCCAGCTGCGGCAGCCCGGGCAGCACCTGGGACTCGCACAGGTGGATGAACCACTCCACCTCCACATGGATGCGGTTGCGGTTCAGCGCAGCCTCCGAAAGATGGTCCACCAGCGGAGCCACCGCCGAGCGGTAGCGGCCGTCCAGGGCGCCCAGGGCGATGGCAGGTTCAGCAGCAGCAAGAGATACGCGGGTCATACTGGTGATTCTTTCATGCAGGTTGCATGCGTGCAGGCCGCCTATTGATGCAGGTGGCGTACCGGGACCGGCAGCTCAGTACAGCAGATGAACAGAGTCGGGCTCAGGCTCGTCATAGTCAGGAGCGGCGGGAAGATCCCAGTACTCCTCGAGGGTGAGGTCCTCCGCCACCACCTCTGCCGCAGTCTCCGGACCCACATAGCGCAGGTGCCAGGGTTCGTAGCCGAAGCCGGTGATCGCCTCCGCCCCCTGCGGGTACCGGATGAGGAACCCGTATTCGTGGGCGTTGGCCGCGACCCAGGCGAACTCCGGGGTCTGATCGAAGCAGTCCCCCCGGATGCACACCGGGTTCTCGATGCCGATCACGTCCACCGCCAGCCCGGTCTGGTGCTCGGAGTACCCCGGGCGGGCCGCGAACTCATCGGTGGCCTCAGTGCCCAGCTGCTGATGCCGGGCGGAATAGACCCGGGCCTGCCCGCTGAAGGAGCGGTAGGCGCTGGTCACCGCCAGCACCACTGCCTCATCTGCGGCATCACTGAACATCTGCTCCAGTGCCTGGGCAGGCTCGGCGCGCAGGTACAGCGGTCCCTCCACTGTGGTACGGACCTGAAGCTCCGTCAGATCCCGCGGGGCAAAATCCATCGGTTCCAGGGGGTTCTGCCGGTTCACCAGCACATGGATCGACTCCGGGTCACTGCTGGCCTGCGAGGCCCGGCTCGGCTCCGGCGGCGCAGGCGGCTCAGGGGTGGGATCGGGCACTTCAGCTGTGCTCTGAGTACGGGAGTCTGGGGGCGGCGTCGTACCCTGCTGCGCCGAGGCAGCATCGGTGAAGCTCGGCTCCGGTACGGCGCGGCCGTCCTCGGGGCCGGTACAGCCGGAAAGCACGACGCCGCCTGCCAAGCACAGTGCCCACAGCCCACCAGTGCGCATCAGACCTTCCGCAGCAGCACCCGGGAGACGCCGTGGTCCTCGTCCTTGGACATCACCAGACGGGCGCGGGAACGGGTGGGTTGGATGTTCTCCCGCAGGTTGGGCCCGTTGATCCGGTTCCAGATATCGGTGGCGCGGGTGACCGCCTCCTCGTCGGTAAGCCGGGAGTACTGGTGGAAATAGGCCTCCGGGTCCGCGAAAGCTCCGTGCCGCCATCGCATGAACCGCTCCACGTACCACTGCTGGATATGGGCCTGGCGGGCGTCCACATAGATGGAGAAGTCGAAGAAGTCGCTCAGTGCCAGGCCAGCAGTGCCGTCGGCGCGGACCCGGGCCGGCTGCAGAACGTTCAGCCCCTCCAGGATCAGCACATCGGGGCGGCGCACCACATGCTCCTCCCCGGGCATGATGTCGTACTTCAGATGGGAGTAGACCGGGGCGGTGACCTCGGGTTGGCCGGATTTCACCTCGGAGACGAACCGCAGCAGCCGGCGCCGGTCGTAGGCTTCAGGGAAACCTTTGCGGTCCATGATCCCGCGTCGGCGCAGCTCTGCATTGGGGTAGAGGAAGCCATCGGTGGTCACCAGTTCCACCCGTGGGGTGGAGGGCCAACGGCGCAGCATCTCCTGCAGCACGCGGGCGGTGGTGGATTTGCCCACGGCCACCGAGCCTGCCACCCCGATGATGAACGGGGTGCGGCGGGTGGACTCGCCCAGGAAGTCATTGGTGGCTGCGCGCAGCCGGGCGGCATTCTCCACGTAGATGTTCAACAGCCGGGAGAGCGGCAGGTAGACCTGTGCCACCTCGTCCAGGGAGAGATGGTCACCGATGCCGCGCAGGCGGTCCACGTCATCCTGGTTCAGCGGCTGCTCGATGGACTCTGCCAGCCGGGCCCAGTCGGACCTGCCCAGTTCCACGAACGGGGAGTACGAGGCCGCCTGGTTATCTGCGGGGGGAGAGCCCGCCCAGGGAGCCGTTCCGGAAATCTCCGGAGGCACCGGCACAGGCGAGGTGGGGGTGGTGTGAGGCTGCGAGTGCACAGCTGCCACTGTACCGTGCGGCACCAGCACAGCAGGGGCCCTGACATGTGGACCCGCAGGGCCGGGCGGCGCTGGGGCAGGCCGCCTCAGGGGGTGAATGGGTGGGCTACCCGCTGGCGGGAGAAGCTCAGACCTGCTGATCGTCGAAGTAGGTGCGCCGGGCTGCGATGCGGACCTCGCCCCCGCGGTCCTGAAGATCAAAGAAGTCGCTGAACGCCAGTTCCACCGTGCGCCCGTCCTTCAGTGTGCCGCTGAACCGGCCTTCCACGGCAACATATGAGTCCTGAACGAACAACCGGCCGATGGTGTGACTGCCGGAATCGATGATGCGCTCCCCGGAGTAAAACTCCCGCAGCTGATCCTGACCGCGGAACTCCGGATAGCCGGGGCGCTTATAGGTGGCGTCCTGGTGGAAGGTCTCCAGCAGGGCCAGGTCCTGGGCATCCACCAGTTGGTAGTACCGGCGGACCAAAGCCTCTGCCTGTTCGGATGAAATGCTCATGGGTTCAGCTTAGTGGAGTGTGGGGTGCGACACTGGGCACGGCGGGGTCGCTTCTGGATGGAGGGCGTGGTGAGCAGTTCACGGTATTCTGACCGGCATGTGTGGAATTGTTGGTTATATCGGGGTGCCGGAGAAGATCGCTGAGCACCAGGCCCTGGATGTGCTGCTGGAGGGGCTGCGCCGGTTGGAGTATCGCGGTTATGACTCTGCTGGTGTGGCCACTGTTTCCGGCGGCACGGTTCAGGTGCGGAAGAAGTCGGGGAAGCTGGCGAATCTGATCGGTGAGATCGAGGCGGCTCCTTTGGTGCCGGCTTCGGTGGGGATTGGGCATACCCGGTGGGCAACACATGGCGGTCCGACTGATGTGAATGCGCATCCGCATTATGGCGATGAGGGCCGGCTGGCGGTGATCCATAACGGGATCATTGAGAACTTCGCGGAGTTGAAGCAGAAGCTGGTTGCTGCTGGTCATGTCTTTGACTCGGCTACTGATACTGAGGTGGCTGCGAAGCTGATCGGTCAGGCGTATCGGGCCACCGGGGATCTGACTGAGGCGATGCGGATCGCGGTCAATGAGCTCGAGGGTGCATTCACCCTGCTGGCTGTTCATGCCCAGGCCCCGGACCGGGTGGTCGCCGCTCGCAGGAACTCGCCTCTGGTGGTGGGTCTGGGTGAGGGTGAGAACTTCTTGGGCAGTGATGTTTCCGGGTTTATTGATTTCACCCGTGAGGCGGTGGAGCTGGAGCAGGATCAGATTGTGACGATCACTGCTGGTGAGGTCTCTATTATCGGATTTGACGGGGTGCCGGCCCAGGGTAAGCGGTTCCATATTGATTGGGATGCCTCTGCTGCGGAGAAGGGCGGGTATGACTCCTTCATGGAGAAGGAGATCAATGAACAGCCCAAAGCGGTGGAGGACACCTTGCTGGGGCGCACTGACGCGCAGGGCCGGTTGACTCTGGATGAGCTGCGGATCAGCCCTGAGCAGCTGAAGGAGACCTCAAAGATTATTGTGCTGGCCTGCGGTACTGCCGCCTATGCCGGCACAGTGGCCAAGTACGCCATTGAGCATTGGACCAGGATCCCGGTGGAGGTGGAGCTGGCCCATGAGTTCCGGTACCGGGACCCGATTATTGATCAGACCACGCTGGTGGTCTCGATCTCTCAGTCCGGGGAGACTATGGACACCCTGATGGCGGTCCGCTATGCCAAGGAACAAGGCGCGCGCACCCTGAGTATCTGTAACACCAATGGGTCTACGATCCCGCGGGAGTCCGATGCGGTGCTGTATCTGCATGCCGGCCCGGAGATCGCGGTGGCCTCCACTAAGGCGTTCTTGGCGATGATCACTGCCTCGTACCTGTTGGGGCTGTATTTGGCGCAGCTTCGGGGTCAGCTCTTCTCCGGGCAAATCAGTGACATCCTGGCGGATCTGCATAAGATCCCGGCGAAGATCCAGACCATCCTCGATGGCGCTGAGCCGATCAAGGCACTGGCCAGGGATATGGCCCAGACCCCCAGTGTGCTGTTCCTGGGCCGGCATGTGGGGTTCCCGGTCGCGATGGAAGGTGCCTTGAAGCTCAAAGAGCTGGCCTATATCCACGCTGAAGGATTCGCTGCCGGGGAGCTCAAGCACGGGCCGATCGCGCTGATCGAGGAGGGCCAGCCGGTGTTTGTGGTGGTGCCCTCACCGCGGGGCCGGGACTCCCTGCACTCAAAAGTGGTCTCCAATATCCAGGAAGTCCGCGCCCGCGGGGCGAAGACCATCACTGTGGCTGAACAAGGCGATGCAGCCGTCACCGAGTACTCCGAGAACGTGTTCTTCGTCCCCGAGACCCAGCCGCTGCTGATGCCGCTGCTGACCACTGTGCCGCTGCAGATCTTCGCCTGCGCCCTAGCCACAGAGAAGGGCTATGACGTAGACCAGCCCCGCAACCTCGCCAAATCCGTCACCGTTGAGTGAGGGGTGTACCAGGAGTGAGCCTGCGGTGATCGTCGGCATCGGAATCGACGTGGTGGATGTGCCCCGGTTCGCCCAGCAGTTGGAGCGCACTCCGGCCCTGCGTGATCGGCTGTTCACCCCCGCCGAGCGGGAGCTGAGACTGCGTTCGTTGGCGGCGCGCTTCGCCGCGAAGGAAGCCGTGGCCAAAGCACTCGGCGCCCCGGCGGGAATGAACTTCCAGGACTGTGAGGTCATCTGTGACTCCTCGGGAAATCCGCAGATCCAGGTCAGAGATTCCGTGGCGGCCGTGGCTGCCGTCAAAGGGGTGCAGCACTGGCACCTGTCACTCTCCCATGACGGCGATATAGCCACCGCCTTGGTGATCGCCGAGTCCTGAGGCGGGCCACCCGCTAGTCTGGTGATGAGACCACAGACCGGTGGGGGAGGAGCTGAGGTGACCGCACAGCAGCTGGAGCAGATACCGGTCTACACCGGGGAGCAGATCCGCGCGGCCGAAAAGCCCCTGCTGGATTCCGGCCAGGGCCGGCTCCTGATGCGCCGGGCCGCCTATGGGCTGGCCAAGACCATAGCTGATCTGCTCGGCCAGAAACGTCCCCAGGGTGCCTACGGTGCCTGTGTCACTGGGCTCATTGGGCCCGGCAACAACGGCGGGGACGGACTCTACGCCCTGGCATTCTTGGCCCGGCGCGGAGCTGAGGCCTGTGCCGTGTTGATCAGGGACCGGGCGCACCCGGAGGCGCTGGAAGCCTTCCGAGCGGCCGGCGGCAGGGTGCTCCGCGCGGTGCCGGAGCAGACCCAGGTGCTCATCGACGCTATACTCGGCACCGGATACCGCAGTGAGTTCACCCGGCCGGAGGTGCCGGGGCTGACACAGGCCCTCAGAGCAGTGGACGACGCCGGCTCCTGGTCTCCCACAGTGGTTGCCTGTGATCTGCCTTCCGGGGTCAACGCCGATACCGGAGCTGCGGGGCACGGCGTGATTCCAGCGAACCATACGGTGACCTTCGGCGGAGTCAAGCAGGGGCTGATCGCCGGCCGGGGCGGGCTGCTCAGCGGCAGGGTGCACACGGTGGACATCGGAATCGGTGCGCATCTGTCGAAGACACCCACCTGGCTTCTCGCCCCCAGCACTGCTGCTCCGGTGCCGCTGCGCCCGCCCGAGCCTGCCGGCCACAAATACTCCCGCGGAGTGGTCCACCTGGTGGTGGGTTCAGCGCAGTATCCCGGAGCTGCACAACTCACCGCCGGGGCGGCGGTAGGCACCGGAGTGGGGATGGTGACCCTGCAGGCTCCAGCGGCGCTGCGCTCGCAGGTGCTCAGCGCCTACCCCGAGGTAGTGGGCACAGAGGATGCCGCGGCAGCAGTGAGCAGAGCCGGCGGCGTCGTGCTCGGCCCGGGGCTGGGCAATGACCCGGCCCGGCTGACCGAGGCAGAAGCAGTGTTGGAGAAATGCTTGGAAGCTGGGACGGCCTGTGTGCTGGACGCCTCCGGACTGGGCCTGATCCGTGACCAGCTGCGCCGCCGCGGCGGGTTGGGCAACAACGTGCTGATCACCCCGCATCTGGGTGAGGCTCGGCAGATCGCCAAAGACCTGCGTGACAGTGTGCTCACCGGGCAGTTGGCCGAGGGCCCTGCGAAAGCCGATCCGGTGGAGGCGGCCCGGCGGATCGCCGGCAGACTGGACTGTACGGTGCTGCTCAAAGGGCCTACTACGGTGATTGCCTCACCCGAGGGGGAGGTGCTCCTGCACAGGGCAGGCGGCCTGCAGGCAGCGGGCGCGCCGGGACTGGCCACTGCCGGAACCGGGGATGTGCTCAGCGGAATCCTCGGAGCCCTTGCGGCAACACAGGGAGGTGACTGGCTCCAGGTGGCAGCGCTGGGCGTCAGTCTGCACACAGCCGCCGCCCACCGGATCGATCCGCACGGGCAGGGACGCTTCGGCGCCTCAGATCTGCTCGCCGGTCTGCCCTGATGCAGCTCACGTATTGACCTGGGTATCTGCCGGTAATCTGGTGGGCATGAGTCTTCCGGAGCGGGCAGCGATCATAGACGCCGCGGCCATAGCCCATAATGTGGCGACGATTGGGGAGTTTGTGCGCCCGGCCAAAGTGCTGGCTGCGGTAAAGGCTGACGGTTACGGACATGGCTTGATCACTGCGGCCCGGGCCGCCCTGGCAGGGGGTGCAGACTGGTTGGGCACCGCCCATATCGAGGAGGCGCTCCAGCTGCGGGCAGCCGGAATCGACGCCCCGATCCTCGCCTGGCTGCACACTACAGGGGCGAGCTTCAGGGCCGCCATTGAGCAGCACATCGACCTAGGCATCTCTGGCTGGGAGCTGGACCGGGTGGTCGCCGCCGCCCAGGAACTCCATGAGCCGGCCCGGGTCCACCTGAAGATCGACACCGGACTGGGCCGCAACGGGGCGACTGTCGCCGACTGGCCCGCCCTGGTGGCCCGTGCTGCAGAGCACCGCAACCGCGGGCTGATCAGCGTGGAGGGCATCTTCACCCATCTGGCGGTGGCCGATGAGCCGGACCGCCGCGAGACCGACCAGCAGCTCAGCGTCTTCCGGGAGGCCCTGGTAACTGCTGAAGCCGGCGGCCTGGTGCCCGATCTGCGCCACGCCGCCAATACCCCGGCGGCGCTCTCGCGTCCGGATGCTCACTTCGATATGGTCCGGGTAGGGGTCGGCATCTATGGGCAGAGCCCCTTCGCCGACCGCACCGCTGCCTCGCTGGGGCTCAGCCCCGCTATGGAGCTGCGCACCACCGTGGCCAACGTCAAACGTGTGCCGGCGGGCCAGGGCATCAGCTATGGGCTCACCCACCGGGTCGAGGCCCCCACGCACCTGGGGCTGATCCCGATAGGCTACGCCGACGGTGTTCCCCGGATTGCGGCGGGCGCCCCAGTGCTCATCCGCGACCGCAGGTATCACTCCGCCGGGCGGGTGGCCATGGACCAGTTCGTGGTGGACCTGGGCGAACAGACCGATGTTCAGGTGGGTGATGAGGTCACGCTCTTCGGCGGGAAGTCCGGAATCGAAGCCGCAGACTGGGGTGCCGCCGCCCAGACCATCAACTACGAGATCATCACCCGAATCGGTGCCAGGGTGCCACGCGTGGTGATCAACCAGGAGCCCGGCGCGTGAACGAGCGCACCACCGGCCCCCAACCACCGCTTCCCGGGGAGAACTGGCGGCGCCAGATTCAGCTCGCCGACCTGGAGGAGACCGCCGAGTTCGCCCGCCGCCTAGCTGCCCAGCTGCGCCCCGGTGACCTCGTGGTGCTCACCGGGGGACTGGGTGCAGGCAAGACCACATTCACCCAGGCGCTCGGCGCGGCTCTCGGGGTGCAGGAGCCGATCAGTTCACCGACCTTCGTGCTTTCCAGGATTCACAGGAACATCAATGAGGCTGCTGCCGACCTGGTCCACGTGGACGCCTACCGCACTGACGAGGAGGGGATTGAGTCACTGGACCTGCTGGCCACTGCGCCGCAGTCGGTGACAGTGGTCGAATGGGGGCGTGGGCTTGTAGAACGGGTGCTGGCCGGCCCCGACGGTTCCTGGCTGGACCTGGAGCTCAAACCTCGTGGTTCCCAGCCGGCTGCAGCGGGGCCGGCCTTCACGCCTGCTGGTCCCGGCGGCGGGGAAACCCCGCCCGCGATTCAGACTGACTTCAGCGAGAGCGAAGAGGACCTGCTCGGCAGTCCCCGCAGCGCTGTACTCCGTGGGTATGGGGCACGGTGGGCGGACCCGTTGCGGGACCAGTAAACGATATAAACAGCTGGAACGTTCCATTTCTGGGAGGTCGTGATCTGTATCACGTTAGGCGTTCTGCAGTGCAGTATTCTCACCCCCGTTTGCCTATAGTTCACCGGTGCTTCTTCTATTCGTATGCTGCTTGTCTCTCAGGATCAACCTTGGGTGAGCAACCTTGTCGAGGTACCGGCCGGCCCTGATCAGGGCCCTGCGCCGCCTGCCGAAATCACCCGGATCACCCTGATGCGAAGGAACTGAACAGCTCATATGGCACGGAAACTTGCACTTCCCGCGGCAATCGCGGCAATGACCCTAGCGCTCACCGCCTGCAACGGCGATAACGGCGATAATGGTGACAACAGCGATGACAACGGCAACGGCGGGGACGCCAGCTCTCTCCCTGACCTGCGCGAGGAGTACGGCGGAGACGACTGGCCCACCGAGCTGCAGTTCGTCTCCATCCCTTCTGAGGACCAGGTGGAGCTGGCGGTCCAGTACGAGGTCCTCATCGAGATGTTCGAAGAAGCACTCGATGTCACCATCGAATCCGATGAGGTGACTGCCTATGCTGCAGCCATTGAGGCTCTGGGCGCCGGCACCGCCGATATCGCCAACTTTGGTCCCTTCTCCTACGTGGTGGCCGCCGATACCGCTGGCGCCCAGTCGGTGGCCGTGGCCGTAAGTGAGCAGGACGAGGAGCCTTCCTACGTCTCCTACCTGGTGACACTCTCCGACAACGATGAGATCAACGGCATCGAGGACGTGGCCGGCAAGACGGTCTGCTTTGTGGATGAGGTCTCCACCTCCGGCCGCCTCTACCCCCTCGCCGGTCTGATGGACGCAGGCGTTCTCCCCCAGGGTGAAGAAGGCGTGGAGAACGAGGAAGAGTACATTGACCCCTACCTCGCGGGCGCTCACGACAACTCCGTGCTTGCCGTCCTGGACGGCACCTGCGATGCCGGCTTCGCCTACGACAACATCGTCGACGAGCAGATGATCGCAGCCGGTGACCTGGAAGAGGGTCAGGTGAAGGTGGTCTGGGAGTCCGAGGACATCCCCTCATCGCCGTTCGCAGCCTCCGGCAACCTGCCCGATGACATGATCGAGGCCATGCGGGAGATCCTCATCGACTACCTCAACGTTGAGTGGCTGGCCGAGAACGGCTACTGCGAGGACACCGACACTGAGACCGGTGACTGCCGCCACCTGGTCCCCACCAACGACTGGGGCTACACCGAGGCAACTGACTCCGTCTTCGACGGAATCCGCGCAGTCTGCGAAGTCACTCAGGCAACTGCCTGCGAAGGCTGATCGCTGACACCCCGGGTCCGCACCCTGCCGCACGCCGGGCAGGGTGCGGACCCGCCCTCATCCACCATTGAGAAGTTCCGACAGGAAGACCAAGGACCATGGCCCAGAGCATGATGGCGACCGATGCCAGTTTCACCAGCTCCGAAGAGCGTTCCATCCAGCTGCGCAATGTCACCAAGCAGTTCGGCGAGGTGACGGCGCTCAACGACATCAACATTGACTTCGCACCGCAGAAGATCAACGTGCTGCTGGGCCTCTCCGGCTCCGGAAAGTCCACTCTGCTGCGCCATATCAACGGGCTGCATAAGCCCACCTCCGGTGAGGTGGTCACACTGGGCACCGAAGTCCACCGCGCCGGCGCCAGGAAGCTGCGCATGCTGCGCCGCGAGGTCGGCATGATCTTCCAGCACTTCCACCTGGTGGAGTCCATGTCCGTGCTGGAGAACGTCTGCACCGGAAAGCTCGGCTCCCTGGGCGGCCCTCGGCTGGGACTGTTCATGTACCCCAAAGAGGTCAAGGAGCAGGCCATGGAGCAGCTGGCCCGGGTGGGTCTAGCCGATAAGGCCTTCAACCGGGCCGATGCGCTCTCCGGCGGACAGATGCAGCGGGTGGCCATTGCCCGTGCACTCATCCAGGAGCCCAAGGTGCTGCTGGCCGATGAGCCGGTGGCGGCCCTGGACCCGGTCTCCTCGGCCACCGTGATGAATCTGATCGGCAAAATCGCGAAAGAGGACAACCTCACCGTGGTCTGCTCCCTGCACCAGGTGGAGCTGGCCCTGGAGTTCTCCGACCGGATCATCGGACTGCGCGGCGGAGAGCTGGTGATGGACCGCGACGCCTCCACACTGAGCCTGAAGGAAGCCCACGAGATCTACAGCGCAGTCGCCGTGGTCACCGATGAGGAGATCGAGCAGCAGGTCCCTGAGCTGGCCGGGATCACCACAGAGCAGCAATCCTGAGCCGGGACTCTGAGGGAAGACACTCATGGCAACTCTGACACCCGAAGCGCCGGAGGCCCCGCGCAGCACCTCCGGCAGGCACCCGGTGCCGCCCCGCCCCGCCCCGCATCCCCATGTGGTGGCCACCTGGGCCATCTTCATCGGCCTGCTGGCCATGTGCGTCTGGTCGGCCTATGACCTCGGCATCAATCCGGTCACCATCTTCGAGCGCCTCGCCAACGGGGTGGACTTCCTCTCCCGCCTGGTCCCGCCGGAGTTCCCCGAGCCCGGCCGGCTCATCGAACTGACGCTGACTACTTTGGCGATCGTGTTCCTGGCCACTCTGTTCTCTGTGGTCACTTCGGTTCCGATCGCGATCTTCGCCGCGGTCAACACCACCACCGGGATGGTCTCCCGGCAGACCGCCCGGATCATCATGATCTTCTGCCGCGCCGCCCCGGACCTGGTCTTCGCGATCATCCTGATTCGCGTTTTCGGACCGGCCAACGGTGCACTGATCGGCATCATCGCCATGGGCCTGAGCTCCATCGGCATGGTGGGCAAACTCCTGGCAGACAATATCGAAGACGTGAACCGCGGGCCCAGCGAGGCGATCCAGGCCGCCGGCGGTGCGCGCTGGCAGTGGATCCACTCCACGGTTATCCCGCAGATCCTGCCGCAGATCATCGCCCACGGCCTGCACCGGATGGACATCAACCTGCGCAACTCGGTGCTACTGGGCTTCGTGGGAGTCCCCGGCATTGGGGCCGCCCTGAGCACCGCGATGAACACCCGCCAATGGCAGCTGGTGATGGGCCTGGCCATTATCATCACGGTGCTGTGCATCTTCATGGAGCTGCTCTCCGGCGCCATTCGCACCCAGCTGATGGGCCGGGACGGCAGCGGCCGGCGGCGCGGAATCCTCGGCGTGATTGACCGGATTGCCCATAACAACTGGGTGACCGCCCCCACAGAGACCCACCAGGTCCAGCGCACCAGAAACGGAGCAGTCCGCACCTCCCCCCAGTGGGACGCGGGGCGCATCCAGCGGTTCTTCGGCTGGCTGGTGCTGATCGGCCTGGTGGTCGCCGCGGTATGGGATATCCAGATCAACTGGCAGGTCCTGACCAACACGGTGACCAACTTCCCTGAGGTGGTCAGCCGGTTCTTCCCGCCCGATGGCCGCGGCCTCTACTGGGACCGTTTCTTCCCGGCTCTGGTCGAAACCGTCCAGATCGGGTTCGCCTCCCTGCTGCTGGGCCTGTTCATCGCTCTGCCGATCGGCGCGATGGCTGCCCGCAACGTCGCACCGACCCCCGGGATCGCCAAGTTTTTCCGGATCGTCATCGTGGTCTGCCGCGCCTTCCCTGAGCTGGTGCTGGCCATCATCCTGGTGGTGATCCTCGGCTTCAACGCCACCGCTGGTGTGCTCGCCCTGGCCTTCGGCTCCATCGGACTGCTCTCCAAACTGGTGGCCGACTCCCTGGAGGAGTCCGACACCCGGGTGCAGGACGCCGTACGGGCCAGCGGCGCCAATCGGCTCCAGACATTCTTTGCCGCCACAGTGCGGCAGACCGCCCCGGCGACGATCGCCCATATCCTCTACCAGCTCGACGTCAATATCCGTGCCGCCACCCTGCTGGGTGTGCTGGGACTGGGAATCGGCTTCGACCTGCTGGAGGCCTCCACCCGTAACCGCTATGACATCCTCAGCCTGATCATCCTCAACATCCTGGCAGTGGTGGTCGTGCTGGAGCTGATCTCCATGTACGTCCGCAAGGTTGTCAGATAGCGGACCTCAGCCCAGTGGTGCAGCAGCGGCAACAGGCGGAGCTGATCGCCGCTGCCCTGCAGGAGGAGATCAGCAGTATGCCGGACGGTGCCCTGCTGCCCGGTGAACACCAGCTGGCCCAGCGGTTCGGCACCAGCAGGTTCCAGCTGCGCACCGCTGTGGAGACACTCATCCACCAGGGTCTGGTGCGGCGAGTCCCAGGGGTGGGAACCTATGTGAGCCGGCCTGTCGACGTCGTGATCTCCAGACAGCAGCCACCCTCCTTCCACGCGATAGTGGAGGCCGCCGGACACCGGGCCCGCACCAAACGCGTAGACATCGAGCAGCAGGCCCGGCCCCCGGCGCAGGTGGCACGGATGCTGGGCCGAGCGGAGGACCTCACTGTGATCCGGCTGACCCGGCTCGGCTGGGTGGATGACAGACTCGCCTGCTGCTCATATGAGTGGATCCTGCCGCATCTGGTTACCGAGGTGGGCGTGGCCCTGGGCGCGGTGGAGTCCCTGCACGAGGTGCTGCTGATGGGCCGGCACCACCCCACCCGGGCGCGTAGCACCGTATCGGCAGACTATCCCCCCGCGGAGATCGCAGCGCAGCTGGAGCTTCCCCGGCCCAGCACCGCCTGGACGGTGCAGACGCTGAGCGTGGACGCTGAGACCGCCACCCCGCTGATGGTCTCGCACACCTGGCACCGTCAGGACGTGGTCCGGGTGACCGTGGAGTGCTGAGCGGCCGGCCCGGTTCAGCCGCTGTTCACCCGGCTGACACACTCGGGGCGCCCGCCCGACAGGTGACGGGAAGGTTGCCGGAGCATTCACTCTGAGTTCACCCAACGGTGCCGGCCGATTCATGCCGGCGGCACAACATAGCTGGCATGGCAGACTCCCACACAGCAGTGCCTCCCGAGCAGCGGCAGCGCACAGCCCGGGTGCTCGCCGGCGCCTCGGCAGCCGAACTGGCTGAGCTCTGGCGCAACTGGCCCAATCGGCCCGAGGTGGAGTACCTCCGCGCGCCCGAATCCGGACTGGTTATGGTGCAGGGACGGGCCGGCGGCACCGGTGACCGCTTCAATCTGGGGGAGGCCACCGTCACCCGGGCCACAGTGGCTCTGCACACCGGAGCGGAGCAGGCGGTTGGCACCGCCTATGTCCTGGGCAGCCACCCCGAACATGCCGGACTGGCAGCCATCTTTGACGCCCTGCTGAACTCCGGCCAGCGAGAACAGGTGCTCACCGAGGTCATTACGGCGCTCGAGCAGCGCCAGAATGCCCAGGATGCGGCGCGCCGGGCCGAAGCCCGCAGCACAGTGGTGGACTTCTTCACCGTGGCCCGGGAGAACGACGGCGACGAGGAGGATGAGGAATGAGCCAGCCCACAGCAGCCCTCACCCCCGGGTTCGCCCACCCAGTGCACGATGCCCAGCGCACCTTCCGCGCCGTGCTTGAGGCCATGGCACGCCCGCTGACGCCACAGCCATTGGGGGTACCGCTGACACCCCCTGCCCCGCTGACTGCCGAAGCCGGCGTCGTCGTACTGACTCTCTGTGATGAGCAGACGCCGCTGTGGCTGGACGAGGCCCTCCGCGGCAGCACCGAGGTCACCACGTGGATCCGGTTCCACACCGGAGCGCCCCTGGTCGACGACGCCGCGCAGGCACTGTTCTGCCTGGCCTCCTCACCGCATTCCGCCCCACCCCTGGACACGCTGAACCTGGGCACCGACCAGGAGCCGCACCACTCAGCCACGGTGATCATCGAGGCAGCCGAGGGTGCTGAGGGCAGCTGCACAGCCGCAGGGCCTGGGATCAGGGAGAGCCTCACGTGGAACGGGGCCGGGTTGCCGCCCCGCTTCCTGAAGGACCGCCAGCGGCTCACCGAAGCCTTCCCCCGCGGCGTTGATCTGCTGTTCCTGACTCCCGGGGCGGTCAGCGGCCTGCCGCGCACCACCCGGCTGAGCCTGATCGGAGACATCTGATGTATGTGGCAGTCAAAGGCGGAGAGAAGGCGATTGAGAACGCCCACGCTCTGCTGGCAAAGCGCGGTTCCGGTCAGGAGCGCGTCACCGCTCAGCAGATCAGTGAGCAGATGGGCGTGCTGGTCTCCAGGGTGATGAACGAGGGCTCCCTCTACGACCCGGAGCTGGCCGCCAAGGCGCTGCTGCAGGCTCAGGGCGATGTGCTTGAGGCAATTACGCTGCTGCGCTCCTACCGGACCACACTTCCCCGGTTCGGAGTGACCGCGGCCCTGGACACCGGAGCGCTGCCTCCGGAACGGCGCATCTCCGCGACCTTCAAGGACATTCCCGGCGGACAGCAGCTGGGCGCAACCTTTGACTACACGCACCGGCTGTTGGCTGAGGAGCTTCACACCCCGGAGGTCCCTGCCGCCCAGGGTGAGGCGGCGGAGGCGATGCCCCGGGTCACCGACCTGCTGGGCCGATCGGCGCTGGTGGAGCCGGATCATCCGCAGGACTGGGCGGACCCGGAGCCGGGGGACCTGACCAGGGAACCGGCCACCTTCCCGATGAGCCGAGCTGAGCGGCTCCAGGCACTTGCCCGAGGGGACGAAGGCTTCCTGCTTTCTCTGGGATATTCGACCCAGCGCGGCTTCGGCAACACCCACCCCTTTGCGGGAGAGGTGCGGATCGGGGAGATTGAGGTGCTCTTCGAGGCCCCCGAGATCGGCCATGAGGTGCCCATCGGCCGGATCGAGGTGACCGAATGCCAGATGGTCAACCAGTTCGTGGGCTCGGCAGAGAAGCCGCCACAGTTCACCCGAGGCTACGGGCTCTCCTTCGGGCGCGCAGAGCGGAAAGCGATGTCCATGGCACTGGTGGACCGTGCACTGAGGGCCGCAGAGTTCGGCGAGCGCGCAGTCTCCCCGGCCCAGGACGAGGAGTTTGTCATCTCACACTGTGACAACGT
Source organism: Nesterenkonia alkaliphila (assembly GCF_009758175.1). Classification (GTDB taxonomy): domain Bacteria; phylum Actinomycetota; class Actinomycetes; order Actinomycetales; family Micrococcaceae; genus Nesterenkonia; species Nesterenkonia alkaliphila. The sequence continues at coordinate 17,265 of NZ_WRPM01000030.1, read as the reverse complement.
GCAGGCCACCGGGTTCGTAGAACATCTGAAGCTTCCGCACTATGTGGACTTCCAAGCAGAGCTGGTGCTGCTGCGGCAGTTGGGGGCCGAGTTCGGCCAGAGCACAGATGGGCGGGCAAGCAATGACCCTGACTGATCAGCGGCCGGCCAGTGAGCCCCGCATCGTCTACAACGAGGGCTACCTGGACGAGCAGACCAAGCGGGCCATCCGCCGGGCGCTGCTCAAAGGGGTGGCCATCCCCGGCTTTCAGGTGCCCTTCGCCTCCCGAGAAGTGCCCATGCCGAGGGGCTGGGGAACTGGAGGGGTGCAGGTCACGGCCTCGATCATCGGCCCTGAGGATCTGCTCAAAGTCATCGACCAGGGTGCCGATGACACCACCAATGCGGTCTCTATCCGCCAGTTCTTCGAACGGGTGGCGGGCTCGGCGTCCACTACCCACACCGAGCAGGCCACCATCATCCAGACCCGCCACCGGATACCGGAGACCCCGTTGGCGGCGGGTCAGACCATCGTCTATCAGGTGCCGATCCCTGAGCCGCTGCGGTTCCTGGAGCCGCGGGAGACTGAAACCCGGCGACTGCACGCCCTGGAGGAGTACGGCCTGATGTACGTGAAGCTCTACGAGGACATCGCCCGCTACGGTCATATCGCCAAGACCTATGACTATCCGGTGCGGGTCAATGGGCGCTACATCATGGCACCTTCACCGATCCCCAGCTTCGACAACCCCAAGATGCATATGAGCCCGGCCCTGCAGCTCTTCGGGGCCGGCCGCGAGAAGCGGATCTACGCAGTACCCCCCTTCACCTCGGTGGAGAGCCTGGGCTTCGAGGATCATCCGTTCGAGCCGCAGTCCTTCGAACGGCCCTGCCAGATCTGCGGTTCCGAGGGGGTCTATCTGGATGAGGTGATTACCGACGACGCCGGGGGAGCCATGTTCGTCTGTAGTGATACTGACTACTGCGCCCGCACCAGCTCAGGGACCAGTACGGAAGGAGCCCCTCAATGAACGGGGAGATCACTGCCGGGGCTCCAGGTGTGATGGCCCGTGCCGCTGCAGCGGGTGAGGAGCCCAGCGACGACTTTAGGCGTGAAGTCGGCGGCCACGCCGACGAGAGCGGCGGCGACATGTGCGCCGCCAGCGGGAAAGTTCTGAGCGTACGCGAGGCAGGACACCGCTACGGGGACCGCTTCGGCTGCCGCGGGGTCAGCTTCGACCTCTGGCCCGGGGAGGTGCTTGCAGTAGTCGGCGAGTCCGGCTCCGGAAAGTCCACCCTGTTAGGCCTCCTGTCGGCACGGTTGAGCACTGATGAGGGGTCTGTGCGCTGCCAGACCTCCGGCGGTGAGCTCACCGAGCTGGCCACGCTCAGCGAACGCGAGGTGCGCCGCCTGTGGCGCACCGACTGGGGGTTCGTACACCAGAACGCCGCCGATGGCCTGCGCATGCATGTCTCCGCCGGCGGAAACGTCGGGGAACCGCTGATGGCCAACGGCTGGCGGCACTACGGGCAGATCCGAGCCCGCGCCGCCGAGTGGTTGGAGCGGGTGGAGATCCCCGCCCACCGAATGGATGAGACCCCCGCGACCTTCTCCGGGGGCATGCGCCAGCGGGTGCAGATCGCCCGCAACCTGGTGTTCGGACCTCGCCTGGTGTTCATGGACGAGCCCACCTCCGGCCTCGACGTCTCAGTGCAGGCCCGCCTGCTGGATCTGATCCGCTCCCTGGTTGCCGATCTGGGGCTGGCCGTGGTGATCGTGACCCACGATCTGGCTGTGGCCCGGCTGATCTCCCACCGCACACTGGTCATGAAAGACGGGCAGGTGATTGAGCACGGGCTGACCGACCGTGTGCTGGAGGACCCGCAGGCGGCCTATACCCAGCTGCTCGTCTCATCCATCCTCAAAGGCTGATCCTGAAAGGCTGACCTGCTCGATGACACACAGCCCCCCGGTGCTCTCCGCCCGAGACGTGGCCAAGACCTTCACCCTGCATCTGCAGGGCTCCCTGCAGCTGCCCGTGCTGCAGGGGGTGAGCTTCGACGTGCCGGCAGGTAGGTGTGTGGTGCTCGGCGGAGACTCCGGTGCCGGCAAATCCACCATTATGAAGATGGTCTACGGCAGCTACCTGACGGACAGCGGCAGCATCCTGCTGGCCCACCGTGAGGGTCTGCTCGATCTGGCCACAGCGCCGCCCCGCCAGGTATTGGCTGCCCGCCGGGAGTCGATGGGCTATGTCAGCCAGTTCCTCCGAGCTGTGCCGCGGGTCCCGGCCATCGATGTGGTGGCCGAGCCCCTGCTGGACAATGGCGCCTCCCGATCCCAGGCCCGGGAGCAGGCCGGTGCGCTGCTCAGCCGGCTCAGCATCCCTGAGCGGCTCTGGGAGCTGCCACCGGCCACCTTCTCCGGAGGTGAGCAGCAGCGGGTCAACATCGCCCGCGGTTTCGCCACCTTTACCCCCCTGCTGCTGCTCGATGAGCCCACCGCATCCCTGGACGCCCGCAACCGCGGCGTGGTCATAGAGATGATCCGCGAACGGTTGAGCGCCGGAACGGGCATGCTCGCCATCTGCCACGACGCCCAGGTGCGCCAGGCGGTGGCCGACCACATTGTTGACGTCGCCGGATTCGCCCCACCCCGAGAGGAAGCCCCATGACCATGCCGCTCACCGGATTTGCCCCGCACCAGAGACCGCCTGCGGCACCGGCACCCGTGCCCGGGCCCTGGCAGATGGGCAGAGCACCGGCTGACTATGCCGTGCGAAATATTCGTGCTGTGCTCCCCGATCAGATCATCCGCCATGCCACAGTGGTGGTGCGCGAGGGCCGCATTGCAGGCATCCTCACCGGCCGCAGCGACACCCTCGCCGACCTCGACGGTGCGAACCTGCTGCTGACCCCAGGGTTCATCGATGTGCACAGCGACGCCTTGGAGGGTGAGCGGATGCCCCGCGCCCACGCCGAGGTGCCGCTGGAGTTCGCGCTGGCATCCTATGAGGGGCGCATCGCCTCGGCAGGCACCACCACGATGTTCCACGGCGCTGCCTTCCAGCACCAGACCGCCCGCGGCCTGACCCGCCGCGCCCATCTGGCCCTGGAGATGTGCCTGGCGGTGGAGGAACACCTCTCCTACCGGGTGGACCACCGGGTGCTGCACCGTCTGGACCTGCTCTCAGAGGAGGGAGCCCGGACCCTGAAGCGCAGGCTGGACGCACTGCCCGAGGACGCGCCTGCCCAGCTGGTCTCCCATGAGGATCACACCCCCGGGCAGGGCCAGTACGCCGATCCGCAGGTGATGCTGCGCTCGCTGATGGACGCGGACGGACTGAATCTGGCTGATGCCCAGGAACAGGTTCAGCGTCTGATTCGCGAGCGCGAGCAGAACCTCCCCATCCGCGAGGCGAATCTGGCCTGGCTCGCCGAGGAAGCTGCACGGGGACGAATCCGGCTGCTGGGGCACGACCCCGACTCGCCTGAGGAGATCACCGCACTGGCGGCCCGCGGCGGATCCGTTGCCGAGTTCCCCACCACCCGCGCTGCAGCCCAGGCGGCCCGCGAACAGGGGCTGACCATTGTGGCGGGGGCGCCCAATATCCTGCGCGGAGTCTCCCACTCCGGGAACATCTCAGCCCGGGAGCTGGTCGAGGCTGGACTGGTGGATGCTCTGGCCTCCGACTACCTGCCCACCGGTCTGTTGGCGGCAGCCGCCCTGCTCGCCAAACACGGCATTCTCCCGCTCCCTGAGGCCGTGGGCCTGATCACCTCAGGTCCGGCCCGTGTGGCCGGTCTCGATGACCGCGGAACCCTCGGCGAGGGACTGCGCGCCGACTTCGCTCTGATCGATGACTCCACCGGCGAATGGCCCCGGGCAGTGGCCACCCTGAAGTCTGATCTCTGACCGGGCTGCAGCTGCCGCTTAGACTGGTGGGGTGCTCCTGCTCGCTCTTGACACCTCCGCCGGTGCCTCCCTGGCACTGCTGCGCACCGATAACGACGACGCCCCCGTCGTCCTCCACTCCGCTGAGACTCAGGAGCCCAACGCCCATGCCGAATGGTTAGCACCGGCAGTTACTGAAGCACTGAGCGAGGCGGGGGTGGACGGTGCCGAGGTGGACGGCGTCGTCGTCGGGGCCGGTCCCGGGCCGTTCACCGGGCTGCGGGTGGGGCTAGCCCTTGCCCATGCGCTCGCAGAGGGCTGGGGGATTCCGCTGCACGGGGCGTGCAGCCTGGACTCGCTGGCCCTGCGTGCGGTCGATGCCGGTATCACCGGGGAGTTCCTGGTCACCACCGATGCCCGGCGCCGCGAGGTTTACTGGGCGCACTATGAGAGTGATCAGGAGGGCTCCCGGCTGGTGGGAGGCCCGTTCGTGGGCGGCGCCGCTGAGCTTCCCGCGCTGGCCGCTGTGGGCGCCGGGGTGGGGCTCTACCCTGAGCAGCTGCGTTCGGCGGAACTCGGCTCCGGCAGCGCGGCCTGGACACCGCATGCCGCTGAGCTGGGCCGGCTGGCACACGGGGCGCTGACCGGTCAGCTGCAGGGGGTGCTCTGCGCCCCCCGTCCGCTCTACCTGCGCGACTCGGATGCCAAAGTGCCTGCCCAGATGCAGGCCGGCAGCCGGAAGGTGGGCCTGTGATGCTGTGGGCGCGAGGATCGTGTAGCGAAACTGTGGAAACTCGGGCTTTGAGGGCCGCAGTTCCCACAGTTTCGCTACATAATCTCCGGAGGGGCACGGGTGGCTGAGACTTTCACTGCCCCGGACCTGAGGATTCGGCCGATGACCGCAGCGGACGTCCCCGGGGTACTGGCCCTGGAGCGGGAGCTCTTCCCGCATGACGCCTGGCCTGAACGGTTCTTCTACGATGAGCTCGCCCAGACCGAGCTGAATGTGCCGGCCCACCGTGCCACGCATAAGTACTGGGTGGCGGAGAGTGAGCGCGACGGCGCCCCCGCGGCTCTTCTCGGCTACGCCGGCATGATGTGCGTACTGCCGCTGGCCGATGTGCAGACCTTGGCGGTGGCCCCCCAGGCCCAAGGCAGAGGCCTGGGCAGCCGGCTGCTGGGTCTGATCGAGGAGGAGGCACGCCGGCGCGGGGCTGAGGACCTGCTGCTGGAGGTCCGGGGGGATAACCCAGGGGCCCAGCGGCTCTACCTGCGCAGCGGCTTTCAACAGATTCACCTGCGCCGCAGCTACTACCCGGACGGAGGCCACGCTCTGATCATGCGCAAAACCCTGGCGGAGCCCGCCGAGGCGGTGGGCCCGGTGGGCAGCGAGCAGACCAGCTCAGGAGGTACCCGATGAGCGAACCTCTGATCCTGGGCATCGAAACCTCCTGTGATGAGACCGGAATCGGGATCGTCCGCGGCACACAGCTGCTGGCCAATGAGGTGGCCAGCTCCATGGACCTCCATGTCCGTTTCGGCGGGGTGATCCCGGAGATCGCCGCCCGGGCGCATCTGGAGGCCTTCACTCCCACCCTGCGCCGGGCGCTGGAGACCGCCGGGGTACAGCTCAAAGACGTCGACGCGATCGCGGTCACCGCCGGTCCGGGCCTGGCCGGAGCACTGATGGTGGGCCTCTCCGCCGCCAAAGGCCTGGCTCTGGCCACGGGCAAGCCGCTCTACGGCATCAACCATCTGGTGGCCCACGTGGCGGTGGGGCTGCTGGATCGCGCGGACACCACCGGCCCCGCCCTGGCGCCCAATACAGCCGCTCTGCTGGTCTCCGGCGGCCATACCGAGATTCTGCGGGTCGGTTCGCTCACCGATGATGTGCAGCTGCTCGGCTCAACGATCGACGACGCCGCCGGGGAGGCCTATGACAAGACCGCCCGGCTGCTGGGGCTGGGCTATCCCGGCGGGCCCGCCATCGACCGGGCTGCCCGGGGCGGGGACCCGGCAGCGTTCCGCTTCCCGCGCGGGCTGACCATGCCGAAGTTCGAGGGCACTGCGGAAGCCCCTGGTAAGCACCGGCACAATTGGTCGTTCTCCGGGCTGAAGACTGCGGTGGCCCGGGCTGCCGAACAGTTCCAGGCCCAGGGATTGGAGATTCCGGTCGCAGACATCGCGGCCAGCTTCCAGGAGGCGGTGGTGGATGTGCTCACGGCCAAAGCGGTGCGCGCCTGTCAGGAGCACAGACTGACCAATCTGCTGCTGGGCGGGGGAGTGGCCGCCAACTCCCGGCTGCGTGAGCTGCTCGCCCAGCGCTGCGCGCAGGCCGGCATCGAGCTCACCGTCCCGCCCATCCCGCTGTGCACTGACAACGGGGCCATGGTGGCTGCCCTAGGAGCCCAGCTGGTGGCAGCCGGGGTGCCGGCGTCGTCGTTGGCGATCCCCGCCGACTCGAGCCTGCCGGTGCACCGCATCAGCGTATGAGCGGAGTGCTCCCTGACGTGGCCCGCACGGGACGGGAACCGCGGTCTCCGGGCCCCGCGTAAACGCGTAAGCGTTGAGGTGGGCCAGGTCGTGGCGGGCCCGCCGCCCGGAACAGCTCAGCCGTTGATGGAGGTCCGAGTCCGCGCGGCGGAGTCCAGCACCACCTGGCGCAGATCGCCGTCATGGGTCTCCGCCACCCGCCGCTGCCGCTGGTAGCCGGTGCCCTTGTCCATCATGGTCTCCAGGTGCGCCAGCTCCTTGGCGCAGCCCAGCTCCTGGGCCAGTGGTTCCAGCCGCTGAAGCTCCTTGGCCAGATGCTCGGTGACCAGCTCCTCATCGCCCTGCTCATTGAGGATGATGATCGCGTCCATGCCGTAGCGGGCGGCACGCCACTTATTCTCCTTGACGTACCAGGGCGGCATGGAAGTCACTGACCCGCCGTTCTCCAGGTGCCGGACAGTGTCTTCCACCAGGCACTGGGACAGGGCGGTGATCGCGCCAATCTCCTCCAGGGTGGCCACTCCGTCACAGATGCGCAGCTCCACTGTGCCCAGCCGCGGTACGGCCCGGACGTCCCAGCGCACCTCGGTGACATCCCGGATCACCCCGGTGTGCTCCAGATCCGCCACCGCCTTCTCATAACCGGACCATTCCTCAAACTGGTAGGACTGGCCTGCGGTGGGCAGCTGCTGGAACATCAGTGCCCGGTTGGAGGCATACCCGGTGTTCTCCCCGGACCAGTAGGGTGAGGAGGCCGAGAGTGCCTGGAAATGCGCGTTGTAGTTGCACAGCGCATTGACCACCGGCATCGCGTACTTCACGTCCTCCAGGCCCACATGCACGTGAATTCCGTAGATGACCATCTGCCGGCCCCACCACTGGGTGCGCTCGATCAGCTCGTTGTAGCGCTCCTTATCAGTGACCGGCTGCTTAGTGGGCGGGGCGAACGGATGGCTGCCCTGACAGTAGAGATCCACGTCCAGGGGCTCGCAGTGCTTCATCACATTCCGGGCGGTCTCGCGCAGCTGCTCCACCCCTTCCTCCACACTGTGGCAGACATCGGTCACCAGCTCCACAGTGTTCAGCAGCAGCTCCTGCTTCACATACGGATGCTCATCCTCGCCGGAGAGCTCAGGGTGCTCGGCGCGGGTGGCCTCCAGGATTCGTTCGGCCACACTCCGCAGGTCCCCGGTCTGCCGGTCCACCAGGGCCAGCTCCCACTCAATGCCCAGCGTGGAGCGTTCCGACTCTGCAAAAGGCAGTCCCATGTGTCTCTCCTTGTGAGGAAGGCTTCGGTGCAACGTGCCTCAACCTTAACCGACCGAGACTGAACGATCCCTGCAGGCTTGCTTGACGCTCACTCGGGCGCAGAGACCGTACCCTGATAGGGATGTTTCGCTACACCCAGCCCCTGCTCGCGGTGGCACTGAGTACTGCCCTGATGCTGGCCTCCTGCGGCAGCCCCGATAACGACGACGCCGGCCCCGGTACCACTGAACAGCCCGGCACGGAGGGCACTGAGCTGAATGCCGAGGAGATCGCCGAGCAGGAACGGGCGCAGGCCGAGGCGGCCCGGGCAGCGGCAGTGCAGGAGCAGGAGGCCGCGCTGGCCGGACCGGGGGAGCAGCACCGGCAGCGAGCCGCCGAGCTGGTCGCGGAGATGAGCCTGGAGGAACGTGCCGGCCAGGTGATCATCGGCGAATACCAGGGTACCGACGTCGATTCCGCCGTCGCATTGCTCCAGGAGCATCATCTGGCCGGGGTGATCCTGATGGGCCACAACATCCCCGGCGGCGAAGGCACTGTGGACTTGGCGGCGCTCACCGAGCAGATCAGCACGCTCAGCGGCGCTGGGGGCCAGGACCGCGCCGTGCCCCCAATCATCTCGGTGGACCAGGAGGGTGGGCTGGTCACCCGGGTCGGGGCACCACTGACCGAATGGCCCACCCCGATGGCCCTCGGGGCTGTGCAGCAGGGCAGTGCCGGACTGGACGAGGCCGGATCAGACGGTTCCGGACTGAATGATCCCGGATTACACGGTTCTGGATTGCACGGTTCTGGATTACACCGTGCCGGTCAGCTGCACCGGCTGATGGGGCAGGACCTGGCTGAGCTGGGATTCACCGTTGCCTTCGCCCCGAACGCTGATACAACGATCGGTGCAGCGGACCCCACTATGGGCTCGCGCACCTTCGGCGCTGATCCGGATGCGGTGGGCGGACTGGCCCTGCAGAGCCTGCGCGGGCTGGCCGATGCGGGAGTTGCCGGCTCGGCCAAGCATTTCCCGGGGCACGGCTCAGTGACTGAGGATTCGCACTACACTCTGCCGGTGCAGCAGGCCTCAGTGGAGCAGCTGCGGCAGCGTGACTGGCTGCCCTTCGCCCAGGTGATCGAGGCCGGAGCACCCATGGTCATGATGGGCCATATCGAGGTGCCCGCTCTGGAGGCGGGCGTGCCGTCTTCGCTGTCCCCGGCGGCATATGCCGAGGTTCGGGAGATGGGCCATCACGGGGTGATTGTTACCGATGCCATGAACATGGCGGCGATCGCCCACCGCTACGGCGGGGACCAGGCACCGGTGACCGCCCTGGCGGCTGGGGCGGACCTGATCCTGATGCCGGCCAGCGCACCAGGTGCGCACAGCGCCATTGTCTCCGCAGTGGAGTCCGGAGAGCTGGCAGAGTCCCGGCTGGACGAGGCCGCCCAACGGGTGGTGGCACTGGTGCTCTGGCAGCAGGAGCTGGCCGCCGGAGAGCTGGCAGCAGGTCCGGAGGTGGAGGTTCCGGAGGAGCTGACAGCCCGGCTGCTCTACGGGCCGCCCGAGCTGGACTCAGCGGCGGCGGGCACCGAGGATCAGCTCGAGGGTGGTGAACCGGGGAGGCCGCTGGCTGCAGCAGAGCTCGCTGAGCAGGTGGCCGCCCAGGCGATCACCCTTGTGGAGGGCCAGTGTCAGGCAGAGCTGGTCACCGAGGCGGTCCAGATCCAAGGCGGTACCCAGCAGGACAGAGACCGGCTGGCCGCCGCGGCCCAGCAGGCCGGCCTGGAGACCGGCTGGGGGCCGGTGGTCACCCTGCTGGGCGGCAGCTCCCCGGGCTCGGGCGACGTCGTGGTGGCCCTGGACCGCCCCGAGGCGCTCGCAGACTCCTCGGCGGGGACCACCATCGCCCTCTACGGCCGCACCCCAGAGTCCTTCTCCGCACTGGTCGAGGTGCTCACCGGCGCTGAAGCTCCCGGTGCCCTCCCAGTGGAGGTGGGCCCGCACCCCATCGGTCACTCTGCTTGCTGACTCCGGCTGATGCCGGCACGCCGTCTGCGGCGTGGGCAGGACTTCGACAAGCTGTAGAATTTCGGCATGGCCGTTGAGCAGCGCCGGGTGGCCGGCCCCGCGAAGCTGATCCGCGGAGGACTGGCTGCCCTGGTCGCCGTAGGTTCAGCCGCCCTGGCCCATACTGTCGCTGGGCACCACGCCCCGCACCCGCTGGTGATCCTGCTTGCTCTTACGTTCAGCATCCCCGTGTGCGTGCAGCTCTCGGCTGTGCTGCTCAGCCGCCTGCGCCTAGCCGCAGCGGTGCTCAGCAGCCAAGCGGCGCTGCACGGGCTGTTCGCGCTTTTCCCCGCCACCGCCGCCGGAGACTCCGGACTGCCCGCAGGGGCACACCACCATCACGGGGAACCGCAGATCATGCCGGTCCGCGAGCAGGTCATATCCTATGAGGTCGCGCTGCCGCCCGGCGTGCTGGAAGCCGCTGCGCACTCCACGCATAGTGTGGCCGGTCAGACCGATGCGGCGATGATCGCGGCCCACCTGGGGGCAGCAGTCTTCGCCTATGCGCTGCTGCGACGCGGCGAGACGCTGCTTCAGGCCATTGCTGGTCAGCTCGGGATCGCCCCGGTGTGGGGGCTGCTGGCTGCTCAGCCGGCCGCCAGTACGGAGCCGCGAGAGATCCTGCTGAGCTGCGCCGGGCCGGAGAACGGCACGGACTCCTGGCTGGGCGCAGGCCCACGCAGTCTGCGCGGCCCGCCCGCTCTTGTGAAGTAGCAGCGTCATTCGCCGCATCTGCTCTGCGGTGCCATCCTTCACAAGACAGAAAGCACTCATATCACTATGCACAACACATCAACTGCCCCTGCCCGCCTGCGTCCGGCCGTCCTGGCCGGTGCCGCGGCACTGGCCCTGGGAGCGCTCATCGCAGCTGAAGCCCAAGCCCACGACACGCTCATCAGCTCCAGTCCGGAGGAGGGTGAAACTCTCACCGAGCCGCCCGCAGAGGTGGTGCTGGAGTTCTCCGGGGCCGGTCTCACCACAGGGGAGGCCATCACCAACGACATCTGGCTGCTGGACGCCGAGGATGAGAACTGGGCCTCCGAGGAGCCGGCCGAGGTGGAGGGGTCCACTATGCGTACCGAGATCCCCGAGCCCCTGCCCAACGGGGACTATCAGGTGCAGTACCGGGTGGTCTACTCCGACGGGCACAGTGAGGAGGGCAGCTTCAACTTTGAGGTGGACTCCCCGCTGACCGAGGATGAGGAGGACGCCGCCCTGGCCACTCCCGAGGGATCTGCCGAGGAAGACGACGGCGCCGAGGTGCCCGAGGCCGAGCTGACCGAGGATGAGACCAGCGTCCCGGCCGAGGAGCCCGAGCAGGCCGAGAACGAGTCTCCCACGGCCCCGACCGACAGTGAGGAGCAGGACTCCGGCGGCTGGGGCGGCATCATCGGCTGGGGCCTGCTGGCTGCAGCGGTGCTGGTACTGGCAGGGGCAGTGGGCTACGCCGCAAGCCGGCGCCGGCGCTCAGCGCAGAACGGACCGGCTGGTCAGGACTGAGCATCTCCTGCTCTGCCCAGGGGCTCGGCCACAGCAGCCAGGCGGGTATCGCCCAGTCGGGTGATCACCAGTGTGGCGTGCTTGGCCGGGCCCCGGGCCTTCTTCTTGGGCAGTATCTGCTCACGCAGCTGCTCAGGCACCAGGTCCACCCCGCGCTTCTTGATCTCCAGGCTGGTGATGCCCTGCTCAGCGCACCAACGTCTGAGCCGCTTAGCAGAGAAGTCCATCACCTCGATGACCCGGTACCCCCGTGCCAACGGTGTTGGCGCCGCCTGAGGCTCCCGTGACGAGCCGAGCGGGGTTCCCGTGCTGAAGTACGCAATGTGCTCGTCGAGCAGCCGGCCCCCCAGCTGTTCGCACAGCTCAGCGACCAGCCCGGCCCGGATCACCGCGGGATCCGGCTCCCAGAGCACACCTGCTAGACCCTGCGGTCCTGCTGGGTCCAGCTCAACCCCCGACCCGAAGTCTGCAGTGGAGGTGATCTCAGCGGCAGTGGGCTGCGAAGCGGGGTGTGACTGGGGTGGGGCGTCGTCGTGCCCTGAGGTGTCGTTCCCTGAGGTTGTCAGTACAGTGGCGCAGCGGCGCAGCAAGCTGCCCCGAGCATCCCGGCGGGTCAGCGCATTGAACCAGAGCGTGACCTCCACCAGCTCCCCGTTCACCGAGGTCCATTCCGCCTCACAGTCAGGCGGGATCAGTTCATGCGGGATCCCCGGGCCCAACTTGACCCCTAAGGGCACTCCGGTGGCGGCAAGATCGGTGACAAAGCTCAGCGGAGGAGAGAACTCCTCAGGGTCCCAGATCCGGGAGCGTTCGTTCCGCCGCGCCGGATCCAGCCAGATTCCTATCGCCTCCGGCGACTGCGCAGTCGGTGCAGCACTCTCGGGAGATTCGACCCCGGGATGTTGCCCAACGTGCGCAGTCAACAAATCGGCGTGTTCGTCAGCCCAGGTTTCTGCGGTGCCGTGCACCACCTCAGCCTCTGGGAAGGGCCGCAGATTCAGGTAGGCCGCTGCGGCCGTAGTCTCATCGGCCTCCACCGCTGTGACGCCCAGCCCCGCTGAGGCGAAGGCCAGGGAGTCAGCACCCAGCCCGCAGCCCAGGTCCACTACATGGTCCACCCTCGCGGCGCGGAAGCGGCCGGCATGCCGGACCGCCACCGGCAGACGCGTGGACTGCTGCAGTCCGGACTCGGTGAACAGCATCCGCTGAGCGAACTCGCCGAACTTGCTCTTGGCCCTTGCCCGCAGCCGGAGCTGGGTCAGCACAGCCGCCACGGTATCTGCCGGCCAGCCCTGTCTGCGCAGTGTGATGTTCATCTCATCCGCCCTCCGGCGGCTGTACTCCGGCAGTGAGTTCAGCAGCTCCCAGACCTCAGGAGAGAGCAGGGGCTTGAGCGGGTCGGGCACCCGTCCACGCTAACCCAGAAGCCGGTGAAACAGTCATGTAACACAGCGCTGAGGCCTTGCAGGACAATAGATAACACTGTAGTTTCATATCCGCTTAGGACAGGCTAAGTTCAATAACGCTTAGGAAGGTAACCCTTCAATGACACTCGACACCAGCACTGCGGGGGCCCAGAAGCCCCGCGCCCTGCACTTGCTCTCCGTGGCAGCAATCGCCGCCCTGGCGCTGAGCGCCTGCAACGGGGGCAGTGCCGATGACGCGGATGCCGGTTCGGCAGCCGGAGAGGGTGGGGCCGGCGGCGCTGAGGCCGCCGGGGACACCATCAGCGTCGAGGATGACTTTGGTACCCATGAGATCGACCCCGAGGAGATCCAAAGCGTAGGTGCCTTCGACAACCGGACCTTCCGGCTTCTGGAGGAGTTCGGCGTGGAACTCTCGGTAGCCCCCAGGTCGCTGATGCAGCCCCATGTCCATGAGGTCTACGCCGAGGATGAGGACATCCTGGACACCGGCAACCACCGGGAGCCGAACCTGGAGCTCATTGTGGCCGCCGATCCCGACCTGGTGATCAACGGTCAGCGCTACGCCCAGTATTACGAGGACATCGCCGGGCTGCTCAGCGATGACGCGGTCCTCCTGCAGTTCGACGAGGGGTACCGTGACCCGAGCACCTTCTTCGAAAACATGAAGGCCCAGACCGAGAAGCTCGGCGAGATCTTCGGTGAGGAGGAGACCGCCCAGCAGCTCGTGGCGGAACTGGACGCCGCTCTGGACCGGGTGGAGGCCGCCTATAACGGTGAGGACACTGTGATGGGGCTGGTCACCTCCGGAGGCGACATCAACTATGCCGGACCCCTCGAAGGGCGCGGTGTGGCCCCGGTGTTCCAGGAGTTCGGGCTGGTGCCCGCCCTGGAGGTCGAAGACGAGTCCAGTGATCACCAGGGCGACGATATCTCGGTGGAGGCAATCGCCGATTCCAACCCCGACTGGATCATCGTCCTGGACCGCGACGGGATGGCTCCCCAGGACCCCGAGTACACCCCGGCACAGGAGCTCATCGCCGATTCCCCGGCCCTCCAACAGGTCACCGCTGTGCAGGAGGAGCGGATCGTCTACATGCCGCAGGACATGTACATCACCGAGGACATCCAGGCCTACACAGAGTTCCTCGAGAGCTTCGCGGAAGCTCTGGAGGCAGCTCAGTAGCAGCCAGCAGCACGCGCAGCGAGGCGGACGGAGACGAATTGGCCTCACCGTCCGCCTCGCTTAGCATTGACTGAGCCGAATTAGCGCACTCGCCCGTTTCCAATCCACCGGAAGAGCCCCATGTCCACCACCCTGCGGCAGGATCTCGCCCAGACGAGCCGCGAGATCATGGTCGAGGACCCTCGGTCCCGCCGGCACCGCAGGCTCTGGACCCCGGCCTTTGTGGTGGCCATTCTGATCACCGTGGCCTTGGTGGCGCTCTCGCTGCTGGTGGGCCAATTCGACATCTTCGGCGACTCAGAGAACTTCTGGATGTTTTGGGTCACCCGCCTGCCGCGGACCATCGCCCTGATCCTGGCTGGGGCAGCCATGGCGCTGTGCGGGGTGATCATGCAGCTGCTGACCCAGAACCGGTTCGTGGAGCCCTCCACGATGGGCACGACCGAATGGGCTGGGCTGGGCCTGATTCTGGTGATGTGGCTCTTCCCCTATGCGAGTCTCTTCGAGCGAATGATCGGTGCGGTGATCATGAGCTTCGTGGGCACTATGGTGTTCTTCGCCTTCCTGCGCCGGGTCTCGCTGAAGTCCAGTCTGATCGTTCCGATCATCGGCATCATGCTCGGGGCCGTGGTCAGCTCCTTCAGCACATACCTGGCGCTGATGACCGATAAGCTGCAGACCCTCGGCATCTGGTTCCAGGGCTCCTTCACCGGAGTGGTCCAGGGCCGCTATGAGCTGCTGTGGATTGTGCTCGGGGTGGCCGTGCTGGTCTTCCTGGTGGCTGATCAGTTCACCGTGGCCGGCCTGGGCAAGGACATGGCTACCAACGTGGGTCTGAACTACGCAGTGGTCCTCTTCCTGGGCACCACCATGGTCGCAGTGGCCACCGGAGTCACCGCCACAGTGATCGGGACCCTGCCGTTCCTGGGGCTGGTGGTGCCGAATATCGTAGCTCTGATGCGCGGTGATGACCTGCGCTCCAACCTGCCCTGGGTGGTATTGGTGGGCATCTGCACGGTCACGGTCTGCGACCTGATCGGCCGGCTGATCATCGCACCCTTCGAGATCCCGGTTGGCATGGTGCTCGGACTGGTCGGAGGCTCAGTGTTCCTGGCCCTGCTGCTGCGCCAGCGCAGGAAGGGCGGACTGGCGCGGTGATGTTCAAGACAGCAGAGCACCAGAGCCTCCGGCGGCACTCCAAGCCCATCACCAGCAGTAAGCACATGCGCAATTATGTGCTGGTAATGGCCGTCCTGGTCACCCTCGCTGTGGGCTTCACCGTGGCGGTGATGAGCTATAACATCCCCGTGGCGTGCTGCGACGAGCGCTGGTGGCTGATCGCCGGAATGCGCAGGGACTCCCTGCTGACCATCGCAGTGGTGGCCCTGGCGCATGCGGTGGCCACCGTGGCCTTCCAGACCGCAGTGAACAACAGGATCCTGACTCCCGGAATCATGGGCTTCGGGTCTCTCTATACCGTGATCCAGACTGCTGCGGCCTATCTGTTCGGGGTGGGCGGCGTCGTCGCTCTGGTCGGGGTGGGGCCGTTCCTGCTGCAACTGCTGGCCATGATGGTGCTGGCCACGATCCTCTACACCTGGCTGCTCTCGGGCAGGTTCTCCAATATCCACATCATGCTGCTGGTGGGTGTGGTGATCGGCGGGGTGCTGGGCTCGCTGTCCAACTTCATGCAGCGGATGCTGGACCCCTCCACCTTCGATGTGCTTACCGCCCGGCTCTTCGGCAACATCTCCAACGCCCGTGCTGAGTACCTGCCCTACGCCGTGCCGATCGTGCTGCTGGTCACCGCCCTGCTGTGGTGGCGGGCCAATACCCTCAACGTGATGGCCCTGGGCAAGACGGCAGCCCTGAACCTGGGGGTGAGCTATAAGCGCGAACTGATCATCATCATGGCGCTGGTCTCGGTGCTGGTGGCTACCGCCACTGCCCTGGTGGGCCCGATGATGTTCCTGGGTTTTCTGTCAGCCATCCTGGCCTATCAGTTCGCCGACACCTACAGCCACCGGCTGCTGCTGCCGATGGCGTTCCTCTTCGGCTACACCATCCTGGCCGGAAGCTACTTCATCCTCCGCCACGTCTGGGACGCCGGGGGAGCGGTGACCGTGATCGTTGAGCTCATCGGCGGGCTCGTGTTCCTGATAGTTCTGATGCGAAAGGGGCGCCTGTGAGCATCTCGCTGAGCGAAGTGCAGAAGGACTACAGCGCCGGATCCCGGGATTCGGTGCAGATCGGCCCAGTGACCACTGAGATCGAGGCCGGCGGCATCACCGCCCTGGTGGGGCCCAACGGGGCTGGAAAGTCCACCATCCTGACTATGATCGGCAGGCTGCTGGAGATCGACCACGGGCAGATCACCGTGGCCGGCCATGACGTGGTGTCCACCCCGTCCAAGGCAATTGCCAAGATCCTCTCGGTGCTGCGCCAGGAGAACCACTTTGTCACCCGGCTGACCGTGCGCCAGCTGGTGGGATTCGGCAGGTTCCCCCACTCCGGGGGTCGGCTGACTCTGGGGGATGAGAAGTACATCTCCGAGGCCATCGACTTCCTGGACCTGACCGATCTGGAGAACCGGTACTTGGACCAGCTCTCCGGCGGGCAGCGGCAGCGGGCCTATGTGGCGATGGTGCTGGCCCAGCAGACTGACTACGTGCTGCTGGACGAACCGCTGAACAACCTGGATATGCAGCATGCGGTACAGATGATGCAGCAGCTGCGCCGGGCCGCCGACGAGCTCGGCCGCACCATCGTGATCGTGCTGCATGACATCAACTTCGCCGCACACTACTCGGACAGGATCCTGGCGATGAAGAACGGCCAGGTGGTCAAGCACGGCCGCCCTGCTGAGATCATGCAGGACAAAGTGCTCAGCGATATCTTCAACACCGAGGTGCAGGTCATCGAGGGGCCCAACGGTCCGCTGGCCGTCTATTACTGAACCGCGTGTGCCGCTCGAGGGGCATGTCTCAGGCCGAGGTCCCAGGTCACCTCTGAGCCGCCGGTCCAGGACCCACTTCTCCGCCGCTGACCAGCGGGTACTTCCTATTGTGGGAGGTCTTGCCGGCGTGGAAAAATTGCCGGACAGGGCTGATCAGTGGCCCACGGGTTCAGGGGAGGGCCGGATATGCCCGATAAGTCTGTGGTCAGGCCCAGCCGCCGCCGCAAGCGGGATCGGGGTGAGGCCCCGGCGCAGAGTATTGAGCAGGAGCGTCCCGGAGCTGTCCGCCACGTCTTCCGCCGGGTGATTCACCACAGCTCCCCGGCCACCGGGCAGATACCCATCCTTGACTGGCTAACCGGCAGTCCGTATGAGAACCCTCAGCTGATCGGCGAGCCCGCTGAGACAGAGGAGCTGGTGTCCATCAGTTTTGTGCTGGACCTGGGTGAGGCGCTGTTCCGGTACGGTGCCGGTGCCCTGGAGGTGGAGACCTCGATCATCGCGGTC
>NZ_WRPM01000003.1 GCF_009758175.1 Nesterenkonia alkaliphila | reverse complement strand
ACGCCGCGAGCACCCCAACTCTCACCCATCCTCTTCAGACCCCCTGACTTTAAGAAAGCCCTGCAGGATTCGCGGGGCGGGTCAATGACACGGTAAGGTGTAGCGGTCCGTGCCATAGGCATTCGTGTGCCCGCACTGGTCATGCCTTCCGGCGTGCCCATCCCGGGGTGTAGTTCAGTTTGGTAGAGCGCCTGCTTTGGGAGCAGGAGGTCGCAGGTTCAAATCCTGTCGCCCCGACTACGGCACACATGCCGTGTGCCGCACGGACAACAGCGGGGCATGCCCGCAGTCCCCGAACCGACAACGCATCAGCAACAGGAGCCCATACGTGGTCAAGAGCACCGTCGAAGAACTGAACCCGACTCGAGTCAAGCTCACCGTGGAGGTGTCCGGCGAGGAGCTCGAGCCCAAGATCAAGGCTGCCTATAAGAGCATCGCCAACCAGGTTCAGATCCCCGGCTTCCGCAAGGGCAAGGTTCCCGCCCCGATCATCGACCAGCGGTTCGGCCGCGAGGCCGTGATCCAGCAGGCCATCAGCGACGGCCTGCAGGAGTTCTACCAGGCTGGTCTGGCCGAGGCCGAGATCACTCCGCTGTCCCGCCCGGAGGTGGAGGTCGACGAGATCCCGGATCCCAAGACCAATGAGGGCGTGCTGAAGTTCTCCGGCGAGATCGACATCAAGCCGGTTGTGGAGCTGCCCGACTATGCCGGTCTCGAGGTGCAGATTGAGGCCAAGGAGGCCGATGAGGAGGCTGTGCAGGAGGAGCTGGACGCCCTGCGCTCCCGCTTCGGCACCCTCAAAGAGGTCGACCGCCCGGCCAAGACTGACGACTTTGTGACCATCGACCTGGTGGCCACCATCGGTGAGGAAGAGGTGGACAACGCCACCGGGCTGAGCTACCAGGTGGGTGCCGGCACCATGCTCGAGGGGCTCGACGAGGCCCTCGACGGACTCTCTGCCGGAGAGGACGCCATCTTCACCACCACGCTCTCCGGCGGTGAGCACTCCGGCGAGGAGGCCTCGGTGAAGGTCACCCTCACCGCGGTCAAGGAGCGCGAGCTGCCCGAGGCTGACGATGAGTTCGCCCAGCTTGCCTCCGAGTTCGACACCATCGAGGAGCTCAAGGCCGATCTTAAGAAGCAGGCCGAGTCCACTGTGCTGGAGAAGCAGGGAGTGGAAGCCCGCGACAAGGTCCTCGAGAAGCTGATGAGCCTGGTCGAGGTGCCGGTCCCCGCATCGGTGATCGAGGAGCAGATCAGCCAGCACTTCACCTCCCAGGGCCACTCCGAGGGCGACTCCCACGACACTGAGGAGCACCGCACTGAGATCCGGGAGCAGACCGAGGAGGCCTTCCGCAACGAGATCGTGCTCGACCTGATCGCCGATAAGGAAGAGATCGGCGTGGACCAGGCCGAGATGATCGAGTACATCGTGGCCACCGCCCAGCAGTACGGCATGGAGCCCAACCAGTTCGCCCAGATGCTGGACCAGGCCGGCCAGGTGCCCATGATCATGGGCGAAGTCCGCCGCCGCAAGGCCCTGGCCAAGGTCCTGGAGCTGGCCAAGGTCACCGATTCTGAGGGCAACGAGGTGGACCTCACCGATTTCGTCACCCCCGCCGAGGAGCAGGAGGCTGAGCAGGAGGCTGAGCAGGAGGCTGAGCAGGATCAGGACGACGCCGCCTCCGCCCCTGAGTCCGCCGAACTGCCCGCCGAGGCTGAGCAGACTGCCGAAGAGGCTGAGGAAGACTCCGAGTCCAAGTAAATCTCACCCCCAGCGAACGCCCCGTCTGCTCTGAGCGGATTGGGGCGTTTTGCGTGTGAACGGCCTCGTCCCTCTCAAGTAATGTCGTAGCAGAACCCGTCACAAGGAGGAACCTGAATGTCTGAGCAGTTGCCCACCGCGGCCTCGAGCGTAGACCCCGCGTCCCAGGAGAACTACATCTACAACCGGCTCCTCAAGGAGCGGATCATCTGGCTGGGCTCCGAGGTGCGCGATGACAACGCCAACACCATCTGCTCCCAGATGCTGCTGCTCTCCGCCGAGGATCCCGAAGCGGACATCAACCTCTACATCAACTCCCCAGGTGGTTCGGTGACTGCCGGCATGGCTATCTACGACACCATGCAGTTCATTCCCAATGACGTGGTCACCATCGCCACCGGCCTGGCCGCATCTATGGGACAGTTCCTGCTCTCCTCCGGCACTCCCGGCAAGCGCTACGCGACCCCGCACGCCCGGATCCTGATGCACCAGCCCTCCGGCGGAATCGGCGGCACAGAGTCCGATGTGCGCATCCAGGCTGAGCTGATCAAGCACATGAAGCAGGTCATGGCCGAACTCACTGCCGAGCAGACCGGGCAGAGCGTGGAGACCATTCTCAAGGACAACGCCCGCGATAAGTGGTTCACCGCTGAGGAGGGCCTGGAGTACGGGTTCTTCGACAAGATCGCCCAGCGCTCCTCCACCGTCTCCGGCGGCGGCGGAGTCTGAGGACCAGTACGACGCCGCCAGCCCGCGCACACTTCACCGGCCACCAGTTCTTCACAGGAGACATTGAGATGAATTTTGACCTCAGCCAGACCCCGCAGGCCCTGCCCACTGCACCGGGCACCGTGGACTCCCGCTACATTCTGCCGCAGTTCGAAGAGCGGACCCCCTACGGGTTCAAGCGCCAGGATCCCTACGCCAAGTTGTTCGAGGAGCGGATCGTCTTCCTCGGCGCCCAGGTCGATGATGCCTCGGCCGATGACATCATGGCCCAGCTGCTGGTGCTGGAGTCCATGGACTCGGAGCGGGACATCACCCTCTACATCAACTCGCCCGGCGGGTCCTTCACTGCGATGACCGCCATCTACGACACGATGCAGTACATCCGCCCGCATGTGCAGACGGTCTGCCTGGGCCAGGCTGCCTCAGCCGCTGCCGTGCTGCTGGCCGCCGGCACTCCCGGTAAGCGGTTCGCCCTGCCCAATGCGCGGGTGCTGATCCACCAGCCGGCCATCGGCGGCTCCCGGGGAACCGCCACCGATCTTGCCATCCAAGCTGATGAGATCCGCCGGATCCGCACCTGGATGGAGGAGGTGCTGGCCCAGCACACGGATAAGACTGCTGAGCAGGTCAGTGAGGATATCGACCGCGACAAGTTCCTCTCCGCCGCCGACTCCAAGGAGTACGGCCTGGTGGACGAGGTGCTCTCGAGCCGCAAACTCCCGGTGTGAGGCGCAAGCGAAGCGATGTGCCGACTTCAGGCGTGATGCTCGGCGCCACTGCAGCCGAGCGAGAGGCGAGCGGGACATGAGCCCGCCGCCGGGACAAGCGCTGTGTGAGTCGGTGCGGGAGGATGTCCGGGGTCTGCCGTAGGCTTGATGGAGTTCCCGAAATATCTGCACGGTGAGAGGGTTTCCCGGCTATGGCCCGAATTGGTGAGAGCACCGATCTGCTGAAGTGTTCCTTCTGCGGCAAATCGCAGAAGCAGGTGCGCTATAAGCTGATCGCCGGTCCCGGCGTGTACATCTGCGATGAGTGCATCGAGCTGTGCAACGAGATCATCGATGAGTACCTCAACGAGGTTCAGGAGACCACGGAGGTTGAGCTGCCCACTCCGCGGCAGATCAAAGAGTTCCTGGACGAATACGTGGTGGGCCAAGACAAGGCCAAACGGGCTTTGGCCGTGGCAGTGCACAACCACTACAAGCGCATCCACTCCACCGGCTCGGCCTCCAAGACGGCCTCCCTGGAGAAGGGGCCCTTCGATGAGGTGGAGATCGGCAAGTCCAATATCCTCATGGTGGGCCCCACCGGCTCCGGCAAGACCTACTTGGCCCAGTCCCTGGCCAAGAAACTGCAGGTCCCCTTCATCGTGGCCGATGCCACCAGCCTCACCGAGGCCGGCTATGTGGGTGAGGACGTGGAGAACATTCTGCTCAAACTCATCCAGGCTGCCGATGGGGACGTGAAGAAGGCTGAGCAGGGCATTGTCTACATCGATGAGATCGACAAGATCTCCCGGAAGTCCGAGAACCCCTCCATCACCCGGGACGTTTCCGGAGAAGGTGTGCAGCAGGCCCTGCTGAAAGTCCTGGAGGGCACAGTGGCCTCAGTGGCTCCACAGGGCGGGCGCAAGCACCCCAACCAGGAGTTCATCCAGATCGACACCTCCAATGTGCTCTTCATTGTGGCCGGTGCCTTCGCCGGGTTGGAGGAGATCATCGAGTCCCGCTCCGGCCGCAAGGGTCTGGGCTTCGGTGCCCCGCTCTCCAGCATCGTTCCCGGGGAGGCCAGCTACGCCGATGTGGAGCCGGAGGACCTGCACAAATTCGGCCTCATCCCCGAGTTCATCGGGCGCCTGCCGGTGGTGGCCACTGTGGAGGAGCTGGACGAGGCCGCGCTGACCGATATCCTCACCAAACCCAGGAACGCCCTGCTCAAGCAGTACCAGAAGATCTTCAGCATCGATGATGTGGAGCTGGAGTTCGAGGAGGACGCCATCGCTGCGGTGGTGGAGCAGGCCCAGGCCCGGGGCACTGGCGCCCGCGGGCTGCGCTCCATCCTGGAGAATGTGCTCAACCCCATCATGTTCGACCTGCCCGGCCGGGACGATATCGCAGCGGTGACCATCACCGGCGAGGTTGTCCGGGAAGGCGCAGAACCGGTGATGGTCACCCGCGCCGAAGCCAAACGACTGCGCAAGAAATCCGCATAACCCTGCATCCTCCTGACGCTATGGCTCTGACCGGGCCTTTTGTTTGGGAGAGATGAGTCCGGGCGCTTCCCTTTGTGACTGAGGAGTACTAATGTGCTCCCTAGAGATATGATGCAGGTCACCTCGAGGACTGACGAGGAGGAGGTGTTGTACCCGTGAAGCGAAACTGGTCCCGGGCTGCGGCAGCCGCCGCAGCCGCCACGATGGTGCTGACGGCCTGCGGCGGGGAAGATGATGTCCCCGTGCTCACCTGGTACATCAATCCTGACGACGGCGGCCAGCAGGCGCTGGCCCAGCAGTGCACTGATGAGGCTGAGGGTGCCTACCGGATCCAGACCTCCCTGCTGCCCAATGATGCCCCCGCCCAGCGGGAGCAGCTGGCCCGCCGGCTCGCCGCCGGGGACTCCTCCCTGGACATCATGTCCATCGACCCGCCCTTCATTCCTGAACTGGCCGAACCGGGCTTCCTGGCCCCGGTGCCTGAGGACGTGGCTGAGCGCACCACCGAGGACACCCTCGAGGGTGCCCTGGCCGGGGCCATGTGGAATGACGAACTGGTCACCGTCCCGTTCTGGGCCAATACTCAGATCCTCTGGTACCGCGAATCCGTGGCCGAGGCAGCCGGCCTGGACTTCAGCGAACCGGTCACCTGGGACGATCTCATCGAGGCGGCCCGGGATCAGGGCAAATACCTCAGCATCCAGGGCATCCGGGCTGAGTCGATGACCGTATGGGTAAACAGCCTCATGGAGTCCCAGGGCGAATCGATCCTGGTGGATCCCTCTGCGGGTGCTGAGGAGCTGGAGACCAACCTGGAGTCCGAGGCTGGGCAGCGGACTGCGGAGATCATCAGCACTATCGGTTCCGAGCAGCTGGCGGGGCCCGGCGTGGCCTCCCTGGATGAGAACCAGTCCATGCTCATGTTCCAACGGGACAACGGCTCCTTCATGGTCAACTGGCCCTTCGTCTGGCCGGCCACCAATGCCGCGGCCGAGGAGGGCAGCGTTGATGCCGATCTCCCCGATGACATCGGGTGGGCCGAGTATCCCAGGGTGGATCCCGACATCCCCGCAGCCCCGCCGCTTGGTGGGATCAATCTCGGGGTCGGTGCCGAATCTGAGCATCCGGAGCTCGCCTTCGAGGCCATCGAATGCATCGTGCGCCCCGAGAACCAGACCGAGTACTTCCTCACCAACGGCAACCCGCCCTCCTCAGCCTCAGCTTTCGACGACCCCGCCATTGAGGAGGACTTCCCGATGGCGGAGACCATCCGGGACGCCTTGGACCATGCAGCTCCGCGGCCGCAGACCCCGTATTACAACGAGATCTCCGAGTCCATTCAGCTTAACTTCACCCCGGTCTCCGGTGTCGACGCCGAGCGGACCCCCGCCAATACCGCCCAGTACATCCTTGACGTCCTGCGAGGGGAGCGCCTGCTATGAGCACCGCCGCAGTACCTGCCACCAAGCGGGGAGTCAAAGCCGGGAAGCCGGTGAAGTCACAGCGCACCAAAGCAGAGGCCCGGCTGGGCTGGATGCTGGCTGGCCCTGCGTTCGTGGTCATGCTGGCGGTCACCGCCTATCCGATCGCCCAGGCCACCTTCGACTCACTGTTCTCCTACCGGCTGACCACCCCGGATGAACGCGAGTTCATCTTCCTGGACAACTACCTGCTGCTGTTCTCCGACTGGACCTTCTGGCGGGCCTTCCTGGTGACCCTGCTGATCACCCTGGTGACGGTGGCCATCGAGCTGGTGCTCGGCTTCGCCCTGGCTCTGGTGATGCACCGGGCGCTGAAAGCCCTGCGCGGAGCCCTGCGCACCGCCATCCTGGTGCCCTATGCCATCATCACCGTGGTCTCTGCCTTCGCCTGGTACTTCATGTTCGATATCAACTCCGGGTTCGTCAATAACTGGTTCTCCTGGGTGCCGGGGATCAGCGCCGACTTGGACTGGTTCGGCAACACCTGGACTGCCCTGTCGATCATCATGGCCGCCGAGATCTGGAAGACCACACCGTTCATCGCGCTGCTGCTGCTGGCCGGACTTGCCCAGGTCCCTGGTGAGCTGGTCGAAGCCGCCAAAGTGGACGGGGCAACCCGCAGCCAGCAGTTCACCCGGGTGATCATCCCCAATATGAAGGCCGCGATCATGGTTGCCGTGCTCTTCCGGGCGCTGGACGCCTTCCGCATCTTCGACTCGGTGTTCGTGATGACCGGTGGTGACCAGAACACCGAGGTGCTGGCACTGCTGGCCTACCGGCAGTCCATCTCCCGGCTGGAGATCGGACTGGGCTCGGCGGTCTCGGTGGTGCTCTTCGCCTGCGTACTGCTGATGTGCTTCATCGCCGTCAAGCTCTTCAAAGTTGACCTGGCCTCCGGCACTGACCAGTCCCAGGCCAAGGCCAAGAAGGGCGGTGCGGAGCAGTGAATCCCAAGACCAAATCCCGGCTCGGCTGGACCGTGGTGACCGTGCTGGTGCTCGGCTATTCGCTGTTCCCCGTGGCCGCCATCTTCGCCACCAGCTTCAAGACCCCCGGTGATCTGGGCAACCAGACCTTCCTGCCCACCAGCTGGACCTGGCAGAACTACGAGATGATCTTTGTCGGCGACGCCCAGGGGCTGTTCCTCTCCGCACTGCGCAACAGCATCGGCATCGCCCTTATCGCCACCTTCATCGCCGTGGTGCTGGCCACCCTCTGCGCCTACGCCATCGCCCGGCTGGACTTCCCCGGCAAGCGGATCATCCTCGGCGCAGCACTGGCAGTGTCCATCTTCCCGGTGATCTCCGTGGTGACCCCGCTGTTCAACCTCTGGCGCACCATCGGCCTCTACGACACCTGGCCCGGGCTGATCATCCCGTACCTGTCCCTGACCCTGCCCATCTCCATCTGGACGCTCTCGGCGTTCTTCCGGCAGATCCCCTGGGACCTGGAGCAGGCCGCCCAGGTGGATGGGGCCACCCAGTGGCAGGCCTTCCGCAAGGCGATCGTGCCGCTGGCGGCCCCCGGGGTGTTCACCACTGCGATCCTGGCTTTCTTCATCGCCTGGAACGACTTTGTCTACGGCATCTCACTGACCTCCACCGAGGCCGCCCGGCCGGTACCGGCCGCCCTGGCCTTCTTCACCGGCGCCAGCCAGTTCGAGGAGCCCACCGGGGCTATCTCGGCGGCGGCGATCGTGGTGACCATCCCCGTCGTCGTCCTGGTGCTGCTGTTCCAGCGGCGTATCGTCTCCGGCCTGACACAGGGCGCTGTCAAGGGTTAGAAAGGACACATCACAATGGCATCGATCACGCTGCAGAACATCGTCAAGGAGTACGACGACGGCTTCCCGGCCGTCAATGACGTCTCGATCGATATCGAGGACGGTGAGTTTGTCATCCTGGTGGGCCCCTCCGGCTGCGGTAAATCCACCCTGCTGCGGATGATCGTGGGTCTGGAGGACATCACCTCAGGCGATCTGCTCATCGGCGGGGACCGGGTCAACGACAAGCCCCCGCGGGAGCGCAACCTGGCGATGGTGTTCCAGAACTACGCGCTCTACCCGCATCTGAGCGTATTCGAGAACATTGCCTTCCCAATGCGTCTGGCCAAAGGGAAATTCACCCAGGAGCAGGTCAAGGAGAAGGTTGAGCGGGCTGCCGGGATGCTGGAGCTCACCGAGCACCTGCAGCGCAAACCAGCCAACCTCTCGGGCGGTCAGCGGCAGCGGGTGGCCATGGGCCGGGCCATTGTCCGCGACGCCAACGCATTCCTCTTCGACGAGCCGCTGTCCAACCTGGATGCCAAGCTGCGCGGTCAGATGCGGGCAGAGATCTCCCAGCTGCAGCGCAGCCTGAACACCACCAGTGTCTACGTGACCCACGACCAGACCGAGGCCATGACCCTCGGTGACCGGGTGGCGGTGCTGAAGAAGGGTGTGCTGCAGCAGATCGCCTCACCCCGGGAGCTCTATGAACAGCCGGCAAATCTCTTTGTCGCCGGGTTCATCGGCTCCCCGTCCATGAACTTCCTGCCCGGCACTGTCAGCGAGGGCTCCACCGGCTCCACTGTGCTGAGCACCCCGCTGGGCGATATCGAGCTGCCCGAACAGGTTGCCGCCGCGGGCCGGGAGAAGGAGATTGTGCTGGCCGGCATCCGCCCCGAGTTCTTCGAGGAGGCCTCCCAGGTGGAGGAGTCCCGGCGGGGCCGCGGCTCGGTGTTCTCCGCCGAGCTCTCCCATGTGGAATGGCTGGGCAATGAGCAGTACGGCTACGTGCGCTACCAGAACGATCCCCGGGTGGCCGACGCCCTGGCGAACCTGGCGGCAGATATGGACGCCGATGAGCTGCGCACCCAACTGGTGGTTGCGCTGGATGCCATGTCCAGGATCCGCGGCGGAGACACCGCCGAGCTGTGGGTGGACACCCGGCGCATCCACCTCTTCGACCCGGCCACCGGGGAGAACCTGACCCGCGACGCAGAGGCCGGGGCCGAGCTCACCCGCCTGGCCGCTGAGGACCGCAGACGCGACCGCGAGCGGGCCGCCGCTCACGCAGACTGAGCGGAGAACGGCGCCCGCTCGCCGCTACTCCCAGCGGAACAGCGCTGCGGCCACCCCGGCGCCGATCACGGCGGAGCCGCCCAGCACCAGCCAGTTCTGCGCCTCCACAGTCTCTCCGATCCATGCGGCCTGGAATGCCTCCACCGCTGCCCCGAAGGGCAGCCAGCTCCCCAGGGTCTCCAGGGCATCGGGCAGGTTCTCCGCAGGTCCGAACATCCCGCCCAGCGCCGCGATGCCGAAGAACGCAACCAGGCCGATGGCCACTGAGGAGTTCGGGGTGGGGGCGATGGAGGCAACGATCATGCCCAGCCCGTACATCGCTGCGCAGCAGGCCAGCAGCACCGCCAGCCCGGTCAGGGGGGACTGCGGCAGATCAGCGCCGAAGAAGAGCATGGCCACTGCGAAGGCCAGCCCGATCCCCAGGATCACCTGGATGAAGCTGACCACCATCTGGGCCACCAGCACCATGGCCGGGGAGGCTGGGGTGACCGCCAGCCGGCGCAGCAGCTTGGTCTTGCGATAGGTGGCCAGGAAACTGGGCATATTGATCACCGCGATAGTGGCCACCACCATGGTGACCACCACCGGCAGTGCATAGTAGGAGAAGACTGTGACACCCTCGGCCAGCTCCTGGTGCATATCGGCAATCGAGATCCCCTGCATCACCAGGATCAGCAGCGGCAGTCCGAGCGGGACGATGAGTCCCGCGTAGTCCCGGATCACCATCTTCGCCTCGGCCTGGATCAGCCTCAGCCATGCCTTCAGCCCCGGTCTGTGGGCCTGAACTGTTGTGTGTGCCATCTCACTCATCCCCTTCGTCGTCGTGCACGTCTTTGCCGGTCAACGCCACAAAGGCGTCCTCCAAGGTCTGCGCCGCAGCCTGAGCCTTCAACTCATCCGGGGTGCCCTGGGCGATGATGCGCCCGGCATCGATCAGTGCCACCCGGTCGCAGAGCCGCTCCACCTCATCCATGGCGTGGCTGATCAGAATCACCGTCTGCTCGGTCAGCGATTCGATGGTTCCCCAGACCCGGCGTCGGGCCTTGGGGTCCAGGCCGGTGGTCAGCTCGTCCAAGATCACCACCTTCGGCTGGCCGATCAGGGCCAGCGCGATCGACAGCCGCTGCATCTGCCCGCCGGAGAGGTTGTCGAACTTCGTCTTGGCCTTATCAGTCAGCTCCACCATGGCCAGGGCCGTATCGGTGTCCAAGGGGTTCGGGTAGAAGCTGCGGTAGAGGTTCACCAGCTCGCGGGCGGTCAGTGAACCGTGCAGATAGGCCTGCTGCAGCTGCACCCCCAGGATCTGCCGGACCTTGGCCCGGTCGGTGAAGGGGTCCAGGCCCATCACCTTGACTGAACCCTCAGTGGGTTTGCGCAGCCCGGCGATCATCTCCACCGTGGTGGTCTTACCGGCACCATTGGTACCCAGGATGCCGAAGGTCTCGCCGGGAGCCACCTGCAGGCTGATCCCGTCCACTGCTGTCTTGGACTTGTACCGCTTGACCAGGTGCTTGGCATCGATGGCCAGAGGCGGGCTGTGTTCTCTCTGTGATGTCATGGAATCCAGCCTTCCGGACTCCGCGCGGGCGCACCTGTGCCGCTGGTCAGGAGCTGCGGTATGACTATCGGCACCCCTGCCACCGGGCGCAGGTCAGTAGGCTGGGGTGTATGACGCAGCAACAGTCCCGGGCGGTCGGGCAGCGCCGCTATGCCGAGCAGTACTCCGGGGCGGCGATCCTCGTGCTGTGCCTGGGTCTGGGCGCGGTGCTCTTCTTTGCCGGAGTCCAGACCTATATCCCCGGGCCCGTGTGGCTGCTGATCCTGCTGCTCTGCGTGGCCGGGCTGTTCGTGGCCGGGGACCCGCGCCGGCCGTGGAGCTGGCAGCTGGGTGCCTATGTGGTCTCAGTGCTCAGCGGGTGGATGCTGGTCGCCAGTCTTCCGCCGCAGAGTATGGGGATGCTGGTGGTGCTGCTGGTGGTGGTCGCCGCTGTAGGCAGCTATGTCATCCCGCTGTGGGGCACCGCAGTCGTGGTCGCGCTGAACACGGCGCTGGTGCTGAGCGTTTTCCTGATCCACCAGTGGCCCCTGGTAGACACCGTGGTCTCCTGCATCTTCTACACGATCATCCAGATCGCGGCAGTGCTGAGCACCTACGCACTCTACCGGGAGTCGGTGCTGCGGGCCGAGCTGGAGGAGAAGAACCTGGAGCTCCAGGCCGTCGGAGTGCTGCTGGAGGAGTCAGCCACCACCGCCGAACGGCTGCGCATCTCCCGGGAACTCCACGACGCCGTGGGCCACCAGCTCACCGTGCTCAACCTGGAGCTGGAGGCGGCAAAGCACCGGGCAGCAGCGCACGACGACGCCCCGCAGCTCAGTGCCCATATCGACAGGGCAGCATCAGTCGCCAAGGATCTCCTGGCCGAGGTGCGGGCCACCGTGGGGGAGCTGCGCACCTCCGGCCCCGGCGACCTGCGGGCCAGTCTGGAGCGACTGGCCGCGGCTGTTCCCTCACTGGAGATCCACGTGGAGGTCGAGCCCGCAGTCTCAGTGGACGACCAGCAGGCCGAGGCGCTGATCCGGGCCGCCCAGGAGATCATCACCAATACGGTCAAGCACTCCGAGGCCGGGGAACTGTCCCTGGTGCTGGCAGCCGAGGGCACAGAGATGGTGCTGACCGGGACCAATGACGGGCTGGCCCCCAAATCCATCACACCTGGGCACGGACTGACCGGGCTGCGCGAACGGGTCGAGCTGCTGGACGGGGAGCTCAACATCTCGAGCTCACCGTATTTCACCGTGCAGGTACGGCTGCCCGTGGCCGCCGAGCGCCCCGCAGCGGACCTGTTGGCCCAACGAACGGAGTCCCAATGACCGGACAGGGCAGCGGTGACCGGGTGCAGGTCATGGTGGTCGATGATCAGACCCTGGTCCGCCAAGGCATTCGCACTCTGCTGGAGCTGGGCGGGATCACTGTGGTGGCTGAGGCTGGCGATGGCGCGGAGGCGCTCGCTGTGCTGCGGGAGGCGGAGCCGGCGCCCGACGTTGTGCTGTTGGATCTGCGGATGCCGCAGTATGACGGGCTCTGGCTGCTGCGGAAGCTCCAGGAGGCCGACTGCGAGATCCCGGTGCTGGTGCTGACCACCTTTGACGACGACACGTTGGTGCTTGACGCCCTGCGCGCCGGTGCCCGCGGCTACCTGCTCAAAGACGTCACCGTGGAGCAGCTCTCAGCAGCCGTGCAGACGCTCGCCGAGGGCGGCACGCTCATCGCCCCCTCGATCACTGACCGGCTGCTGCGGGCAATCAAAGCCTCCCCGGAACCAGCTGGGGCCCGCGGCGTCGTCGTCGAACAGCTCACCGACCGTGAGACCGAGGTGCTGCGCTTGGTCGCCGAAGGCTACTCCAACCGGCAGATCGCCGGACTGGTGCACCTGGCAGAGGGCACAGTGAAGAACCACATCTCCTCGATCCTCATCAAACTGGGTGCCCGCGACCGGACCAATGCCGTGCTGCGGGCCATCCGCGAGGGTATGCTCGGCTAGCCGGGCCTTCACAGCCCAGTGCAGTCTGCCCGGGAGTGGGTGCTGGGTGCTAAGTTGTCTGCAGTAACCGTTTTGTTCCACACTCAAGCTTTCCAAGGAGCACCGATGAGCAGCGTTCCCGCCGAGTTCAAGTACAGCGCCGAGCACGAGTGGGTCTCCAGCCCCAATGCGGAGGGCGTGGTGCGCATCGGCATCACCGACTTCGCCCAGGACGCCCTCGGCGAGGTGGTGTACGTGGAACACCCGGAGGTCGGTTCCACAGTCGCGGCCGGTGATGTGGTCGGCGAGGTGGAGTCCACCAAATCGGTCTCCGATATCTACGCCCCGGTGGCAGGGGAGATTACTGCGGTCAACCCGGCCCTGGATGACGAGCCGCAGGCCATCAACGCCGAGCCCTACGGGGCAGGCTGGCTCTTCGAGGTCCGGCTCGCCGAGGAGTCCGGCCTGGACGGGCTGCTCAGCGCCGAGGAGTATTCCGCTCAGGTGGGCTGAGCTTCCGCCATTGTTATATAGTTGTGACCTCAGGCAGAGGTGACACATTTGAGAGGAGGAACCGGTGTCCATAGAGAAGCACCATGAGCACGACGTCGCACCGGAGAGTGCATCGGAAACTACCTCCATTGCGCTGCCACCAGCCCATACCGGCCCCCTCGAGGCCCACCTCTCAGACCAGGACAGTGCAGCCATCGGCGCCCTGCCCCGGGGCTCCGCACTGCTGATCGCCCATACCGGGGCCAACCAGGGCGCCCGCTTCCTGCTGGACCAGGACGAGACCACAGTCGGGCGCCACCCTGAGGCCGATGTGTTCCTGGACGATGTCACCGTTTCGCGGCGCCATGTGAAGATCCTGCGCACCGAGGCCGGCTTTCAGATCCAGGATCTGGGCAGCCTCAACGGCACCTATGTCAACCATGACCGGGTGGATGCGCATCTGCTCTCCGCCGGTGATGAGGTACAGGTCGGCAAGTTCCGGCTCACCTTCTACGCCGGGGGCAGCTGAGCCGAGTCTCGGCCGCCGGCAGACCGCAGCCGGCACACACCGGCTGAATCTCCATTGCGAAATGACGGGACTTATTCCTCGGGCACGTTATTCTGGGGCTGACTTCTTTCCTTCCCCTGAACCCCGAAAGAGGATGCGCCTGTGAGTGCAACACCTGCTCGACAGCCCAAACCGGCTGAGAATGCCGGGCCCGCCGACAGCCACGTCTTCACCATCTCTGAGGTCCTGCGCGAACTGCAGATCGAGTTCCCGGACCTCTCCGCCTCCAAGCTGAGGTTCCTGGAGGAGCGCGACCTGGTGGAGCCTGCCCGCACCCAGTCCGGATACCGCAAGTACTCCGCCGCCGATGTGGAGCGTCTGCGCTTCATCCTGGCACTGCAGCGGGACCGCTATATGCCGTTGGACGTTATCAAGCAGACCATGGAGGCGATCGACGCAGGGGAGAAGCCTGAGGCGCTGCCCGAGTCCGCACCGGTGGGTCCGCGTGAGGTCACCGGCGAGATGGCCGCTCAGCTCACCGGCCGCACCAGGCCGATGAGCCGCAAGGAGCTGCGTGCCCTCTCCGGGGCCACCCGCGGCATGCTCGACACCCTGGAGAAGTTCCGCATCATCTCCGCCGATGCCCAGGGCAACTACAGCCACCACGACCTCAAAGCCGTCAAGGCCGTCCGGGTGTTGGCCCGCTACGGCCTGGAGCCCAAGCACCTGGTCACGCTGCGCCGGTCCGCCGATGCCGAGCTGGACCTTATTGCCCGGGCCATGGCCCCACATGCTGCCCGGAAGGATGCCGCCGCACGGGCCCGGGTGGCAGAGTCCTCCAAGGAGATGCTGCAGTGCCTCAAGGACCTGCGCTCCTCGCTGATGGACTCCGCCGTAGAAAAAATCGACCGCCGTTAGGCCTGGGTCTTTAGGTGTGAAGGCCGGCGCCACTGCAGCCGGCGAGGGGAACCGCGACGTCAGGGACCTGTGCAATCGCTTGAGCGTTTGTGCGGGCCACGTCGTGGCGCGAGCGCGACATGCGCGCGCCGCCGGGACCAGCACGGGCATACACTGGGAGAGTGAGTAGAGCGCAGGTTCAGCTGGAGGTGGTCGGCGTACGCGTCGAGCTGCCCAGCAACCAGCCGGTGTTGATTCTGCGCGGGGCCGAGCCGGAGACCGAGAACTTCCATGTGGCCGTGGTGGTAGGGCCAGCCGAGGCAGCAGCAGTAGCCCGCGCCCTCCAGGGTGAGGTCCCGCCCCGACCCCTGACTCACGATCTGCTCACCACAGTGCTCGAGGACCTCGGCCAGGGCATCATCTCTGTGGAGGTCAGGCTGCTGGACGCCAGCACCTATGCGGGCTCCATCAGGCTCAACAGCGGTCGCACCATCGATGCCCGCGCCTCAGACGCCATCGCCGTGGCAGTGCGCGCACACTGCCG
The DNA here is from genome assembly GCF_009758175.1 of Nesterenkonia alkaliphila. GTDB lineage: Bacteria > Actinomycetota > Actinomycetes > Actinomycetales > Micrococcaceae > Nesterenkonia > Nesterenkonia alkaliphila. The sequence continues at coordinate 16,064 of NZ_WRPM01000003.1, read as the reverse complement.
GATCACTATGGACGCAGAGACGCTGCGTGCTGTTTCGGTCACCCCGCGGTACCGTTCGGGCGGTACATCGCGCACCCCTGGAGTGAGCCCGGAAGCGGAGCAGGTCACCGCCAAGGGACCCATCTCCGAGGATGAGATCCGCGAGTTTCAGAAGTTCCTATCCGATGCCGGCCCGGAGGATTTCGACCGCTCGTGAGAGACCCTGGGACTGCCGCAGACACGCCGAACCCCCACCGGGCTGCCAGGCCATCCCCAGTGCCTGCCGATACACTGGCAGTCAGTTACTCGCTTCCCCTGACCCAGAACATGACGAGAGGTGCCTGAGTGAAGGACCAACGCGCAGAAGCACCGCGTACCCGCCGCCTGACGGCTCAGGACACCCTGTTCGATGACGGGCTGCCTGAGCTCGACGAAGATATGGGCTACCGCGGCCCCATCGCCTGCTCCGCGGCAGGAATCACCTACCGGCAGCTGGACTACTGGGCTCGCACCAAGCTGGTGGAGCCCTCGCTGCGCAACGCCGCCGGCTCCGGTTCCGCCCGGCTCTACTCCTTCCGGGACATCCTGGTGCTCAAAGTGGTCAAACGCCTCCTGGACACCGGAGTCTCCCTGCAGCAGATCCGCAGCGCCATCGAGCACCTCCGTGAGCGCGGGGTGGAGGATCTGGCCGAGATCACCCTGATGTCCGACGGTGCCAGCGTGTACGAATGCACCTCCACTGACGAGGTCATCGACCTGGTCCAGGGCGGCCAGGGAGTCTTCGGCATCGCCGTGGGCCGCGTCTGGCGGGAGGTGGAGGGAAGCCTGGCCGAGCTCCCCCGCGAACGCACTCAGGTACAGGCCGCCGCCGGTGAGGGTTCCGAGCCCGCAGCGTTTGAGGCCAGCGACGAGCTCGCCCAGATGCGCGCCCGCAAGCAGGCATCCTGAACATTCAGGCCTCTTCGACAAGTAGGATGGACTAGTGCAGATTCTCAGCGTGTCCAGTCTCAAAGGTGGGGTCGGCAAGACCTCGGTCACTATGGGCCTGGCCTCTGCAGCCCTGAGCAGCGGCGTCAGAACCCTGGTCATCGACCTGGATCCGCACGCCGACTGCACCACCGGGCTCAGTGTGGCCCGCGGCAAGGGCCGCGAGGCCGGCCAGCTGCTCAAGGAGTACCGCAAGGCCCGCATCTCCGATCATGTGGTGCCCTCCGGTTGGGTGGACCTGCTGCCGGAGGAGAAGAAGCAGGGCGCCGTGCTGGACGTGGTGGTCGGCTCAGCGCTCTCCGCGGCCTTCGACCGGCCCGATATCCGGCCCAGGGACATGAAGCGGCTGAAGACCCTGGTGGACAGGCTCAGCGGCTACGATCTGGTGCTGGTGGACTGCCCGCCCTCGCTCTCCGGGCTGACCCGTATCGCCTGGGCGGCCTCTAACCAGGTGCTGCTGGTGGCTGAACCCAGTCTGTTCTCCGTGGCCGGCACCGAGCGCACTATGCGCGCTATCCGGATGTTCTCCAATGAGTTCGCCCCGCAGCTGACCCAGGCCGGGGTGGTGGTCAACCGTGCCCGCGCCGATTCCACCGAGCATGAGTACCGCCTGTTGGAGATGGAGCGCCTCTACACCGATAAGCTCATGCTCCCAGTGCTGGAGGAGAACCCGCACTGGCAGCAGATCCAGGGCGCGGCCTACCCTGTGCACCTGTGGCCGGGGGACCCGGTGCGCGATATGGCCAAGAGCTTCGACGAACTGCTCAAGCAGCTGCTGCCGGCCAAGAAGCTCAACCCCTGAGCCGGTATGCACACCCACGACCTGGCGATCATCGGCTCCGGCTCCGGCAACTCCCTCATCACCCCCTACTGGGACGATAAGAAAGTAGCCCTGGCGGATAAGGGCATCGATGCCACCGGCGCCTTCGGCGGAACCTGCCTGAACGTGGGCTGCATCCCCACCAAAATGTTCGTCCGGCCCTCCGCCCTGGCCCGGGTCCCGGAGGAGGCCTCCCGGCTCGGGGTGCAGCTGGGTGCCCCGCAGGCCGACTGGCCGGCAATCCGGGACCGGGTGTTCGCCCGCGTGGACGCCGTCTCAGCCGGTGGGCGCGAATACCGGGAGCAGCTGGAGAATGTGGACCTCATCCAGGAGAAGGTCACTCTTACGGGCAAGAGCTCATTCCGCAGCGACTCCGGAACCGAGGTCCAGGCTCGCCAGTTGGTGATAGCTGCCGGTTCGCGCCCGGTGCTTCCGGAGATCCCCGGTATGGACCTGCCCCAGGTGCACACCTCGGAGACCATCATGCGCATTGATGAGCTGCCCAGCCGGATCCTGATCGTCGGCGGCGGCTACATCGCCTGCGAGTTCGCCGGAGTGTTCTCGGGGCTGGGCTCCGAGGTGGTGCAGATCAACCGCAGTTCCGGGCTGATGAACCAGCTGGATGATGAGATCGCAGCTGCCTACTCCGCGGAGGCGGAGAAGAACTGGACAGTGCGCTACCAACGCACCTTGGGCGCCGTCGTACCCCATGAGGGCGGCCAGGTCACTGCCCAGCTGGTCACCTCCGACGGCCGAGCCGAGGAGTACCAGGTGGACGCTGTGCTGCTGGCCATCGGGCGCAGGCCCAACAGCGATCTGATCGGTGCCTCCGAGGCCGGGCTGGACGTGCATCCCGACGGCCGGATCGCCGTGGACCAGTATCAGCGGGTGCTCAGCGAAGGTGCGCCGGTGGCGGGCCTCTACGCCCTCGGGGACATCGCCTCCGAGCCGATGCTCAAACACGTGGCCAACCACGAGGCCCGGGTGGTGGCCCATAACCTGGAACACCCCGGTGACCTGCGCCCGGTGCGCCATGAGGCCATACCCTCGGCGATCTTCTCCTATCCGGAGATGGCCCAGGCCGGGCTCACCGAGGCTCAGGCCGTGGATGCGGTCGGTGCGGAGAACATCACCACCAAGACCCAGCGCTACGGGGACACCGCCTACGGCTGGGCCATGGAGGACCAGTACGGGATCCTCAAGGTCATCGCCGATCGCCGCACCGGCCAGATCCTGGGCGTGCACGCCATGGGCTACCACTCCTCCAACCTGATCCAGCCCATCGTGCAGGCGATGAGCTTCGGGCAGGACGCCTACACTGTGGCCCGCGGCCAGTACTGGATCCACCCTGCACTGATGGAAGTCACTGAGAACGCTCTGCTGGGCCTGGATGTGCCCGTGCCCTCCGGTGCTCCCCTCTAAGAGTTCAGGCAGCGGGCTCAGCATTGGAATGAGTTGCGGCCCACAGGGGTTGGCATGGATGGACACCGATTCCACCGATCGAAAGGACCTCACCCATGGCTGAGCGCGTTGATTTCTGGTTCGACCCCATCTGCCCCTTCGCCTACGCGACCTCCCGCTGGATCCTCGAGGTGGAGAAGGTCCGTGACATCGAGGTCCATTGGAATGTGATGAGCCTGGGCGTGCTCAACGAGGACAAGAACCCCGCCCCCACCGAGGACGAGGACGTGCTGGCCCGCTGGATCCCGGCCCGCACCTCCACCGCTGTGGCTGAGACCGCCCCCGAGAAGCTCGGCGAGTTCTACGCTGCGGTCGGCTATGACATCCACGTCAACGGCCACCGCGATTTTGAGGCCGCCTCCCGCCGGGCACTTGCCGAGATCGGGTTGGAGGACTCGCTGGTGGATGACGCCAAGACAGACAAGTACGACGACGCCATGCGCGCCACCCATGAAGAGGGCATCTCCAAGGTCGGCCAGGACGTGGGCACCCCGATCCTGGCCTTCGGCGGCACCGCCTTCTTCGGCCCGGTCATCACCCGGGTGCCCACCGGGGAGGAGGCCGGGAAGATCTTTGACGGCGCGGTGGCGCTGGCCAGCTACCCCTACTTCTTCGAGCTCAAGCGCTCCCGCACCGAGCGCCCCACCTTCGACTGAGCACTCCAGCCCCTGCGCCCCGAGCGCAGCGCCCTGACTGAGTGCTCCAGCCCCTGCGATGGGTAGTAGAGCACGATGAACAGCTGAGGCGGGGGCGTCGTCGTAGACTTTTGCCCGTTTGAGGGCCTGGACGTCCCTGCGATGGGTAGTAGAGCACGACAAAGTGCTCTGGGGGCGGCGTCGTCGTACAGTTTTGCCGGTTTGAGGGCCTGGACTGCCCCTGCGGTGGGCAGTAGTGCACGATGAACGGCTGAGGCGGCGTCGTCGTCGTACAGTTTTGCCCGTTTGAGGGCCTGGACTGCCCCGACGAGCGCGGGACAAGCACGGCGTAGCCGGGCAAGTCAGGCGCGGTGGCCGGTGTGAGCTGGCCGAGAGCCGGCGCGAGAGGCCCGCGACGCCGGGAGGGACTCAGCCCTTGCGGATGACCTTGTGTTGTGCGGCCTGAGCCACCGGGCGGACCACGATCTGGTCCAGGTTCACATGATGGGGAAGGGTCACTGCGTGGGTGATCACCTCGGCGATGTCCTCAGCGGTCAGCGGCTTGTCCACCCCGGCGTAGACCTTCTCGGCGGCGGCAGCGTCCCCGCGCAGCCGCTTGGTGGTGAACTCTTCGGTGCGCACCAGGCCCGGCAGCACCTCGATCACCCGAATGTTGTGCTCGGCCTCCTCCAGGCGCAGGGTGCCGGTCATGCCGTGGGCGCCGAACTTGGCTGCGTTGTAGCCGCCGCCGCCCTCGTAGGAGACGATCCCCGCAGTGGAGGTCAGGTTCAGCACGGTGCCCTCGCCGTGGGCGCGCAGCATCGGCAGGAATGCCTGGGTCACGTTCAGGGTGCCCAGCACATTGACCTCAAACATCCAGCGCCAGTCCTCAAGGCTGCCCTCAGCCACAGTGTCCACACCCAGGGCCCCGCCGGCGTTGTTGATCAGAGTGTCGATCCCGCCGTCCTCGGTGATCCGCTCCCGGACTGCGGCAACCTGGTCCACATCGGTGACATCGCAGACCAGCGGGATGATGCCCTCCTGCTCAGCCAGCGACTCCAGCTTCTCGGCCCGCCGGGCCACGGCGAAGACCTGCCAGCCTTCGGAAGTCAGTCGCAGGGCAGTGGCGGCGCCGATCCCGGAGGAGGCACCAGTGACAAGGGCACGGCGTGGGGCAGTTGAGGTGACCATGGACACAAGAGTAGTCAGTGCGGCGTCGTCCGTGTGTTGTGTTTCCGGAATATGAGACAGCGCAGCGTGGCAGAATGGGGCCATGGCCAACCACATAAAGGGCACCGACACGCCCGCATACAAGACCCCCGAAGTCCCCGAGAAGCCTGCGCTGGAGGGCCTGGAGCCCAAGCTCAACGCAGCCTGGCAGGCCGAGCGGCTCTACCACTTCGATGAGACCGCCTCCCGCGATGAGGTCTACTCCATCGACACTCCGCCGCCCACCGCCTCCGGGTCCCTTCATGTGGGCCATATGTTCTCCTACACCCAGACCGATGTGGTGGCCAGGTTCAAACGGATGCGCGGCAAGAAGGTCTTCTACCCGCTGGGCTGGGACGATAACGGGCTGCCCACCGAGCGCCGGGTGCAGAACTACTACGGAGTGCGCTGCGACCCCGCCAAGCCTTATATCCCCGACTACCAGCCCCCGGAGAAACCGGCCAAGAACCAGCGCGACTGGGATGTGATCTCTCGGCAGAACTTCATCGAGCTGTGCGAGACGCTCACTGTGGAAGACGAGAAGATCTTCGAGGACCTGTTCACCACTCTGGGCCTCTCGGTGGACTGGCGGCAGACCTACCGCACCATCGATGACGATTCCCGCGCAGCCAGCCAACGTGCCTTCCTACGCGATGTCACCTCCGGCAACGCCTACACCGCCGAGGCGCCCACTCTTTGGGATGTAACCTTCCGCACCGCAGTGGCCCAGGCTGAGCTGGAGGCCAAGGAGCGCCCGGGTGCCTACTACCGGTACCCCTTCACCGACGACGCCGGCAACGAGACAGTCATTGCCACTACCCGCCCCGAGCTGCTGCCCTCCTGTGTGGCGCTGGTGGCCCACCCCGAGGACTCCAGGTACCAGGAGCTGTTCGGCAAGACGGTGACCTCCCCGCTGTTCGGGGTGGAGGTTCCGGTCAAAGCGCATCCGCTGGCGGATCCGGAGAAGGGCTCCGGCATCGCGATGATCTGCACCTTCGGCGATATGACCGATGTGACCTGGTGGCGTGAGCTGCAGCTGCCCACCCGGGCCCTGATCGGCCGCGACGGCCGCTTCGCTGCCCAGGCCCCGGAGTGGATCACCACAGATGAGGGGAGGGCGAACTACGAGCAGCTGGCCGGTAAGACTGTGCACTCGGCCAAGGAGGCCGTGGTGGTCATGCTGGAGGAGGCCGGGCTGCTGCGCGCAGAGCCGGAGAAGATCACCCATGCGGTGCACTTCTACGAGAAGGGCGATAAACCTCTGGAAGTGGTCACCTCCCGGCAGTGGTACATCCGCAACGGCGGCCGCGACGCCGCCCGGCGTCAGCAGCTGGTGGAACGCGGCCGTAAGATCAGCTGGCACCCCGGGTTCATGCGTTCCCGCTATGAGAACTGGGTGGAGGGCCTCAACGGCGACTGGCTGATCTCCCGCCAGCGGTTCTTCGGCGTGCCGATCCCGGTCTGGTACCCGCTGGATGCCGAGGGCGAGCCTGACTATGACAACCCGATCCTGCCGGCTGAGGAGCAGCTGCCGGTGGACCCGGCCTCCCAAACTGCGCCCGGTTTCGAGGAATCCCAGCGCGGAGTCCCCGGCGGGTTCATCGGTGAGCCCGATGTGCTCGACACCTGGGCCACCTCCTCCCTGACCCCGCAGATCGCCGGCAAGTGGGAGCGCGATCCGGAGCTCTTCAGCAAGGTATTCCCCTTCGACCTGCGCCCCCAGGGTCATGACATCATCCGCACCTGGCTGTTCTCCACCGTGGTGCGCGCCAACTCTCTGCATGACACCGTGCCGTGGACCAATACTGCGATCTCCGGGTGGATCCTGGACCCGGACCGGAAGAAGATGTCCAAGTCCAAGGGCAATGTGGTGGTGCCCACTGAGCCGCTGGCACAGTTCGGTGCCGATGCGGTGCGCTACTGGGCGGCATCGGCAAAGCTGGGCGCGGACACCGCCTATGAGATCGGCCAGATGAAGATCGGCCGCCGGCTGGCGATCAAGCTGCTCAACGCCTCCAAGTTCGCTTTTGGAATGGGCGTGACTGAGGCGCATATCGCTGAGGACGACGCCGCGGCGGCACTCATCACCGAACCTCTGGATAAGGCCCTGCTGGCCAAGCTGCGCACAGTGGTTGATCAGGCCACCGAACATTTTGAGAACTACGACTACGCCCGGGCCCTGGACATCACCGAGAGCTTCTTCTGGGCCTTCACCGATGACTATGTGGAGCTGGTCAAGGACCGGGCCTACGGATCGCAGGGAGAGGCTGCCCAGGCCTCAGTGCGCGCCACCCTGGCCACGGTGCTGGACAAGCTGCTGAGGCTCTTCGCCCCGGTGCTGCCCTTCGCCACCGATGAGGTTTGGCGCTGGTGGCGGGAAGGTTCCGTACATGCAGCGTCCTGGCCTCAGGCCTCGGAGCTTGACGCGGTGGCCGGTTCCCCGGCGGTGCTGGACGCAGTGGCTGAGGCGCTCACCGGGCTGCGCCGAGCTAAGGCTGAGGCCAAGGTCAAGCAGCGCACCGAGATCATCTCGGCCCGGATCGCCGGCCCGCAGGACCAGCTGGGGCACGTGGAGCCGGCCCTCGCCGATCTGCAGGCAGCAGCCAAGGCCCAGAGTCTGGAGCTGGTCAGCGCAGAGCAGACCGTCAAGCAGCTGGAGATCTCCGAGGTCAGGCTCGCTGAGTCTGAGTAGCGGCCTGGGGTCCGCTCAGTCGTGGTCCTGCTGGATGGCGCGGACTTCTAGGACCCCGTCGAGTTCGCTGAGCCGCTGGTGCAGCTCATCGGGGGGAAGGTGCTGGGTCCGGGAGAAGCTCATCCGGGCATCGACCACGGCGCCGTCGGCCTCGGTCACCCGGCGCTTGGTGGAGTTCAGCCCGGCCTCGTAGCCGAGCTCGGAGGCCGCAGTGAGCACATCTCGCAGGATGCCCTGGCCGTCCCGGTAGCGCACCACCAAACGGTGGGTGCGCCCATGCTTGGGGATCTTACGGGCGAGCCAGGTCACCAGGGTGACCGCCAGCAGGTAGAACACCACGGTGAGCGCGGCGATCAGCGGCATCCCGGCCCCGCAGGCCATGCCGACGGCGGCGGTGACCCAGATGGAGCCGGCGGTGGTCAGCCCGGAGACGATGTTCTGCCGGACAAAGATGACCCCGGCGCCGATGAAGCCGATGCCGGAGACGATCTGGGCAGCGATGCGGGAGGGGTCTAGGATCACGTCGCCGCCGATGAGATGGGCGAACCCGTAGGCCGAGACCAGGGTGAACAGGGCCGAGCCCATGCCCACCAGAATATGAGTGCGGGCCCCGGCCGATTTCTGCCGCAGCTCCCGCTCCAGGCCCACAACCCCAGAGAGCACGAACGCGCAGGTCAGTAGCAGGGCCTGAGTGGCCAGCGAGTCCGGAAGCAGCTCAATCTCCATTCTTCAGAGGCTAGCACCGACCCTTGATCACCAGGAGGCGCCGCGGCCACCCGGACCGCAGTGGGAATGTCTTCTCTAGGCTGGGATCCGGACCTCGACCCCCAGCCTCTCAGCGGCTCGCACGAGCCGCTCGTCGAGGGTGATCAGCCGATATCCGAAACGCTGCGCGATGGCCACGTAGGCGGCGTCGTAGGGATTGATGTTATGGCGCAGGTTCCAGATCGAGTGGATCATCCAGGCCTGGGCCGGAATGATCGTGAAGTTTGTGCCAGCAATTGCTTCGGCATGTTTCTCGGCTGCCACGGGTGTGATCAAGCCAGCATGTTCGTACCGTCGGATGGTGCGCAGAGTCTCGAGCGGCCCGTGGGGAGGCATGGTCCAGCCTAGATCTTGACCAAGTGCTCGCCCGGAAGCCTGCCCGACTGGACTCGGGTCAGCCAGCGCATGTGCCCATGCACCAGCGTCAACGACGATCATTCAAGTTCGTGCCTGTCGACCTCGGCACCGAAGTCCCGAGCTTCGCGGATGACCTGCTGAGTGAACTCGAGTGGAATCGGGTTCTTTGCCTTCGGTGCGGATCTCAGCAGCTCAGCGTTCCGCTCGAACTGAGACTTCTCCACCACCACATCGAGTAGGTAGCTCTGGAGCGACTGGCCGCGTTCCTTGGCGGCCGCAGCAAGCCTGTCCCGCACATCCTCCGGCACATTCCTGATCTGAAGCGCAACTCCCATACATGCATTTTACATGCATCCCATGGCATTCCACGGGTCTAGTACACTTTTGCCTAGCAGCACTGACCCGGCAATCACCGGTGAGCTTGCGGAAGAACGGAACCCGGCGGCGTCGCCGGTTCTCAGTAGAACCGCACGGGTATGCCCGTCACAGCAGTCATGAAGAGGCCCGACGCCGCCCTACCAGGGGAGGCCGGGCAAGCAAGGTGGTACCGCGCCACGGTGAGCGGCGGGGCTTGAACCCGTCACCCACACCCAGCGTCCTTGCAGAGCAAGAGCCCAGCCCGCCCGTACCACCAGGATGCCTTCATGACTGAGCAGAACTCTCCCGTCTACCCCCGCGCCACCGCCTCCGGTCAGCGCAGGGTGCCCACCTCTGTGCGTTTCCCGGAGATCGAGGAGCGCATCCTGAAGTACTGGGAGGCTGACGGGACCTTCAAGGCCTCCGTGGCGAACCGTCCGGAGACTGAGGAGTTCGTCTTCTACGATGGCCCGCCCTTCGCCAACGGCCTGCCGCACTACGGGCACCTGCTCACCGGCTATGTGAAGGACTTGGTGCCGCGGTACCAGACCATGCGCGGCAAGAGGGTGGAGCGCCGCTTTGGCTGGGACACTCACGGGCTGCCTGCCGAGCTGAGTGCGATGAAGGACCTCGGGATGACCGATAAGGCCGAGATCGAGTCCATGGGCATCGAGCACTTCAACGATGCCTGCCGGGCCAATGTCCTGAAGTTCACCAAGGAGTGGGAAGCCTACGTCAACAGGCAGGCCCGCTGGGTGGACTTCGAGAACGACTACAAGACACTCAATGTGGAGTTTATGGAGTCGGTGATCTGGGCCTTCAAACGCCTGCACGAGAAAGGCCTCACCTACCAGGGCTTCCGGGTGCTGCCCTACTGCTGGAAGGACGAGACTCCGCTGTCCAACCACGAGCTGCGGATGGACGATGAGGTCTATAAGGAGCGACAGGACCCCTCGGTGACTGTCACCTTCCCGATCACCGGCGGCGGAGCACTGGGCAACCAGCTGGCCGGGGTCAACCTGCTGGCCTGGACCACCACACCCTGGACCCTGCCCACCAACTTCTCGGTGGCGGTGGGGCCCGAGGTCGAATACGCGGTAGTGGAAGCCCCGGCTGACGGGCCGCTGCCGGGCAAGCATATGCTCGCCGCTGACCTGGTAGGTGCCTACGCCAAGGACCTCGGCTTCACCGACGATGAAGGAGTCAGTGCCGCCGACTCCGCACAGGCGGCAGTGATCGGCCGCTACCTCGGAAAGGACCTGGCCAACCTGGAGTACCAGCCGCTCTGGGACTACTACGCCGACACCGAGACCTGGGGCACCCAGAACGCCTGGCGAGTGCTGATCGAGGACTACGTCACCACCACCGACGGCACCGGACTGGTCCACCAGGCCTCCGCCTACGGTGAGGAGGACCAGGCCTCCTCTGAGGCCGCGGGCATCCCGGTGATCCTCTCGGTGAATGCCGCCGCAGAGTTCCTGCCCATGTTCGCCGAGCCCACCCCCAGCGGGCAGGCCCCACTGGCCGATATCGCCGGCAAGCAGGTGTTCGAGGCCAACCGCGCCATCATCAACCGGCTCAAGGCCGATGGCAGGCTGGTGCGCGAGCAGTCCTATGTGCACTCCTACCCGCACTGCTGGCGGTGCCGCACCCCGCTGATCTACAAAGCGGTCACCTCCTGGTACGTGGCGGTCACCGAGTTCAAAGACCGGATGCTGGCCATCAACGAGGACATCAACTGGATCCCGGAGAACGTCAAGCACGGCCAGTTCGGCAAATGGTTGGAGAACGCCCGCGACTGGTCGATCAGCCGCAACCGCTACTGGGGCAGCCCCATCCCGGTGTGGGTATCCGATGATCCGGAATACCCGCGCACTGAGGTCTACGGCTCCTTGGAGGAGCTGAAGGAGGCCTTCGGGGACTACCCGCGCAATGCGGCAGGGGAGCCGGACCTGCACCGGCCCTGGATCGACCAGCTGACCCGGCCCAACCCGGATGACCCCACCGGGAAGTCCACTATGCGCCGGGTGGAGGATGTGCTCGATGTCTGGTTCGACTCCGGCTCCATGCCCTTCGCCCAGGTGCACTACCCCTTTGAGAACGCCGACTGGTTCGAATCCCACAACCCGGCCGACTTCATCGTGGAGTACATCGGCCAGACCCGCGGCTGGTTCTACACCATGCACATCCTGGCCACCGCCCTGTTCGACCGCCCGGCCTTCTCCAATGTAATCAGCCACGGGATCGTGCTGGGCTCCGACGGGCAGAAGATGTCCAAGTCCCTGCAGAACTACCCGGACGTCAACGAGGTCTTCGACCGCGACGGCTCCGATGCGATGCGCTGGTTCCTGATGGCCAGTCCCATCCTGCGCGGCGGGAACCTGATTGTCACCGAGGAGGGCATCCGCGAGGGCGTACGCCAGGTGCTGCTGCCGATGTGGAACGCCTGGCACTTCTTCGCCCTCTACGCCAACACCGCCAATAAAGGTGCCGGCTACCAGGCCAAAGCAGTAGAAAACCACGACGCCCGGCTGACTCCTCTGGACCACTACATCCTGGCTGCCACCGGGGATCTGGTCCGGGAGGTCACCGATGCATTGGATCAGTTCAGCGTCTCCGGAGCCTGTGATGCGCTGCGCAGGTTCGCCGAGACGCTGACCAACTGGTACATCCGGCGCTCCCGCCAACGGTTCTACGAGGAGGACTTCACCGCCTACGATGTGCTCTACACCGTGCTGGAGACCCTCACCCGAGTAGCCGCACCGCTGCTGCCGCTGGTGAGCGAGGAGATCTGGCGCGGGCTGACCGGCGGTCGCAGCGTGCACCTGACCGACTGGCCCGACCCGGACACCTATGTCAGGGATGAGCAGGCCGTGGAGCTCATGGAGCTCACCCGGTCCATCACCTCCGCAGGCTCCGCATTGCGCAAACAGGCCAAGCAGCGGGTACGCCAGCCGCTGGCCACCCTCACCGTGGTGGTCCCGGGGGCCGCAGCGCTCAAGGGCACCGAGGCGGCAGAGTCGCCATATGTGCAGATCATCGCAGATGAGCTGAACATCAAGCAGGTCCAACTGCTGGATGCCGCTGAGGTCTCCGCCGAAGAATTCGGCATCGGCCAGCAGCTGGTGGTCAACGCCCGGGCTGCCGGGCCGCGTCTGGGCAAACAGGTCCAGCAGGCCATCAAAGGCGCCAAGTCCGGGGACTGGTCGGTCACCGGGGGAGTGGTCACCGCCGGTGGGCTCGAACTGCAGGAGGGTGAGTACACACTGAGCACCACCGTCTCGGAGGAGGCCGGCAACTCTGCTGTCACTGTGCTCGAGGGTGCCAGTGCTGGCGGCGCCCGTGGCGGTTTCCTGGTACTGGACACCGCACTGACCCCCGAACTGATCGCTGAGGGGACAGCCCGCGACGTCGTACGTACGGTGCAGGCTGCCCGCAAGGAGGCCGATCTCAACGTGGCCGACCGGATCGAGACCACCCTGACCGCCTCACCGGAGGTGATCGCCGCAGTGGAAGCCCACGCCGATCTGGTCAAGGCCGAGACCCTGACCCTCCGGCTGAACCTGGTGGAGGGCGAGGCCGCCGAGGAGACCCGCGCTACCGTGACCCCCCTGGAGGAGCCCCATGCCTGACCAAGCCCCGCAGGCCGATGAGTATTCGGTGGCCAGCATCTATGCCGAGATGCTCGCCCGCGCCCCGGAGAATGACATGCGCCCCCGCTTGGAACCGATGCAGCTGGCGATGGAGGTGCTCGGGGACCCGCAGCGCTCCGCGCCGGTGATCCACGTGGGCGGCACCAACGGTAAGACCTCCACTGCCCGGATGATCGAGGCCGGGCTGCTGGCCCACGATCTGCGGGTGGGCCGCTACAGCTCCCCGCATATGGGCAAGGTCACCGAACGGATCGCTGTGGACGGCAAACCCGTTTCCGATGAGACCTTTGTGCGGGTGTGGGACGAGATCCGACCCAGCATCGGGCTGGTGGATGCCCAGCTGAGCGCCCGGGGAGAGAAGCCGCTGACCCTCTTCGAACTGCTCACCGTGCTGGCCTTTGCGGTCTTCGCCGACGCGCCCGTGGACGTGATGGTTCTGGAAGTGGGGCTGGGCGGGTCCTGGGACGCCACCAATGTGGCTGACTCCGCGGTGCAGGTGATCGGCCCGATCAGCCTGGACCACACAGCCATGCTCGGAGAGACCGTGGAGGAGATCGCCCAGGAGAAGGCCGGGACCATCAAGCCCGGCGGGTTCCTGATCTCCGCGGCCCAGGAGCCTGCCGCGGCCCAGGTCCTGCTGGAGGCCGCCCAGGCCGCACAGGTGCCTTTCCGGTTCGCCGGGGTGGAATTCGGGGTGGAGTCCCGGCTGCCGGGGGTCGGCGGCCAGCAGGTCACAGTCCAGGGCCTGGTCGGGCGCTACCCTGAGCTGCAGCTGCCGCTGCTGGGCGCCCACCAGGCGGAGAACTTCGCGCTGGCCGTGGCCGCGCTGGAAGCCTTCATCGGTGGCGGGCAGCAGGAGCTGAACATCGAGAACCTCCGCACCGCCTGTGAACACATCGTCTCACCCGGCCGGCTGGAGACTCTGCGCTCGGCACCGGCGATCATCGTCGACGCCGCCCATAACCCGGCCGGGATCGAGGCCAGCGCCGCCGCGGTCCAGGAGAGCTACGGGGTCTCCAAACTGGTGCTGATCATCGGCATCCTTCAGGAGAAGGACGCTGCAGCAATGCTGCAGGTGATCTTCGACTCCTACGGCGATCTCGCCTCCGAGGTCTGCTTCACCGAGTCCACGTCCCCGAGGGCCATCCCGGCTGCAGAGTTGGCCGAGCTGGCCCTGGACGCCGGTTTCCGGGAGGATCAGATCCACACCACCGAGCAGCTGGACGAGGCCATTGCCTGGTCGGTGGCCCGGATCGACGATGAGGAGCTCTCCGAGACCGGCGGGATCCTCATCACCGGCTCGATCACCTTGGTGGGGGAGGCCCGCGCCCTGTTCGGCGCGGTGGATACCGGAATCCCCGACCCCGAGGCCTTTGACCCCGGTATTCCTGACCTCGATGTTCCTGGGCCCGGCGGCCGGGGAGAGGATTCCTGATGCCCCGGAAGACCCGAGCCCAGCGGGAGTGGGAGCCTGGTCAGACCCGGGCCCCCCGTTCGGTCAAGGCACTGTTCGCCTCCACGGTGCTGTGCCTGGAGGCCGCGCTGATGTTCTTCTTCGGGCTCACGGCCTGGGGGCTGAACCAGCACGAGTGGTTCGCCTGGTGGATCTTCGCCGGAGCCTGCCTGCTCGCGGTGCTCTGCGTGGCGCTCTGCGCCTTCCTGCACCGCCCGGTGGGCTACCCGGCAGGCTGGGTGCTGCAGGGGCTGATCACAGCCAGCTTCGTGGCGGTGGCCCTGGTGACCTCCGAGGGGCTTATCGTGCCCCTGGCCGTGCTGCCCGGCCTGGCCTTCGCCGCCTGCTGGTGGTACGCGGTGGACAAGGGCGCACAGATCGACGTCGAAAAGATGGAAAGATACAGGGTGGAAGAGGAACTTGCCCAGCAGGCGGAGGAAGATCACGACGCCGCCGGCTCGGCTGAGAATGAGGAGAGGAAGTCATGAGCGAACGCACCCTGGTGCTGATCAAGCCCGATGGCGTGGAGAGGGGACTCACCGGTGAGATCCTGCGCCGGATAGAGGCCAAAGGATACACCATCACTGAGCTGAAGCAGCTCTCAGCCAGCCCTGAGCAGCTGGCCGCCCACTACGCCGAGCACGAGGGCAAGCCCTTCTACCAGCCGCTGGTGGACTTCATGCTCTCCGGTCCCGTGGTGGCCGCCATTGTTGAGGGCCATGGGGTCATCAATGGCTTCCGCTCCCTGGCCGGGCAGACAGACCCCACCAGCGCCGCACCCGGCACCATCCGCGGTGACCTGGGCCGGGACTGGGGCGAGAAGGTGCAGAAGAACCTGGTGCACGGCTCCGACTCGGTGGAATCGGCCGAGCGGGAGATCGCTATCTGGTTCTGAGTGCTGCGCTGCCCCCGGCACGTTGTGGCACGAGACTGGCGGGGTCACTGAGCCAAAATAGGGCTCGCAGTCCGCTCTGCTTGCACCCGGAAGGTGCGCGCATGCCAGTCTGGGAAAGAAGGCGTAGCGAAACTGTGGGAACTCACGCCATATAGGCCGGAGTTCCCACAGTTTCGCTACAGGATCCGGAGAATCTCAGAAATCTCAACGTTGCCAGAATGTCTGTGTGGGGCGACATTTCGCGGTTCAGTGACAGGATTACACCAGGGTCCTAAACTAAGAGGCATGGCTACCATCAGTGTCTCCGTTCCCGATGAGCTCAAGGAGTACATCGATCAGAGGGTTGCCCACGGTGACTACGACTCCGCTGAGGAGTACCTGGCCGAAAAAGCCCGTGAAGACCGCGACCGATATGAGATCCAGCGGCAAGCTCTACGCCAAAAGATCCTCGACGGCATGAACTCAGGCCCTGGTGTGCCCTGGTCAGAGGTCCGGGACGAAGCTGGATCTTCCGACTGATCGAGCTCTGGTCCCGTGAAGCCAGTAGAGTTCTCTCCCCTTGCACGGGAGGACTTTCTCGGCAGCTATCGCCAGTATCTCCTGGATGCCGGACCCCAAGTCGCCAATCGATTCTCCGACATGGTTGACCAAGCAATGAGCACCATCAGCGAATCTCCGGGGGTAGGTTCCCTTCGCTATGCCGAGATTCTTGCTCTGCCAGGTCTTCGGTACATCGCCCAGGGCTTTCTTAAAGTCAGGGGGTCTGAAGAGGATGGGTGAGAGTTGGGGTGCTCGCGGCGT
>NZ_WRPM01000029.1 GCF_009758175.1 Nesterenkonia alkaliphila | reverse complement strand
GGGCAGCAGAACGAGCCATACCTCATTCTACAACCCAACCGCTTAACTATTTACGAGACACACACCACTAGCTCTGGCGGAGTGGACTGGTTTATTGGACCAAATCAGCGCCACCAGGGTTCACTGCATCAAGACATTTGGGAGACATCAGCAGCGAACCTCGCGGATACGGGCAAGATCGCCATATACCCAGTGGGTGGCTGGTGGAAGAACAACAGCCGCCGGGACCGTGTTGACCGTCCGTCAGGTACTCCCTTGTTGTTTCGCTCAAAACGGAGGAAGAGGGTATCGACCTCTATACGCCTATCGCCACACAGGTAGATACACCGGTTCAGGTGCCAGTGGAAATCGAGCTGTAGTCCAGTGATCGGGACCGAACCGCATACAACAGCAACTCGTGCGGGTTCCGCCGTTCCGCCGCGTGTGTACGGTTTGTGTACGGATGCCGGTAGGAATCACCGGGAATCACGGGGAACTGCGATGAGCCGATAAGCTGGCCGTGAAGCCCGCGATCAAGCGGGAAACAAGCAAAATCAGCGTCATTACGAGGGAGTGAGCGAAGCTGGTATCGACTGGACGAGGTCGCAGGTTCAAATCCTGTCACCCCGACCATAGATTCTGTAAGAGCAGAATACACTCAGCTAGAGGACGCTCACGGCTCCTAGTCAGGGAGACATCCGATTCTGGTCCTGGTGCAGTAGGAGTGTGGATAGCGCTGGAGTCGTCCAGCGGTCTTATCAAAACCCGGGGCTGCGGGTAGAGTTGTGCATGAGGCGATCCGGCCTCGCCGGCAGACGAAGTACAAGGAGTGATCGTTCATGCGTGCCGTTGTCTTCGATAAGTACCAGACCTTCCCGTCACTGACTGACGTCGACCGCCCTACTCCCGGCCCCGGGGAGGTGCTGCTGAAGGTAGCAGGTGCTGGAGCCTGTCACTCTGACGTGTCGATCTACCGGAAATTCACCGCCGACGGGGTGGTGAAGCTGCCTCCGCCTTTCATCCTCGGCCACGAGAACTCCGGATGGATTGAAGAGCTGGGTCCTGGTGTCACCGGTTTCGAAAAGGGCGAGGCGTACCTCGTCTATGGTCCCATCGGTTGTCAACGCTGCCGCGCCTGTTCCCGCGGTCAGGACACATACTGTGCCAACCAGGCTTCCATGCCGTACCTGGCTGCTGGACTAGGTCGTGACGGCGGCATGGCCGAGTATCTAAGTGTCCCGGCACGTAACCTCATTCCTCTTGGTGACGCCGACCCAGTAGATGCTGCTCCATTAGCGGACGCTGCTCTGACTCCGTACCACGCCATCAAGCTCGCCCTGCCGAAGCTCTCTGGGGGAGGGAAGTCTGCGCTTGTGATCGGGCTGGGGGGTCTAGGCCAGGCCGGAGTGCAGATCTTGAAGGCTCTCACCGGTGCCACTGTGATCGCCACTGATTTGCGCGAAGATGCCATGCAGCGTGCTGAGGCTGCCGGTGCGGTCACGGTGCCGGCCGGAGCTGATCAGGCGGCACGAATCCGTGAGCTCACTGGGGGCCGCGGGGTAGACGCCGTGTTCGACCTGGTCGGTGCAACGCCAACCGTGTCCCTTGCCCAACAGGTGGTAGCCGTCCAGGGACGGGTCACTGTTGTCGGCATCGGCGATGTGGAGGTCCCCTGGACTTTCTACTCAACCCCCTATGAGGCAGAGATGCTCACGACCTATTGGGGCACCATCGAAGAGCTTCACGAAGTGGTCGACATGTACAAAGCCGGCCAGATCAAGCCTGAAGTGGAGCGCTTCAGCCTCGAGGAGGCGCTTGACGCCTATTCTCGCCTCGAGGAGGGCACTATTTCCGGCCGGGCCGTGGTGACCCCGCACCTCTAGAGGCCTGCCGGCCGGCCAAGGCATACCCGGCTTGAGAGCCGGGACCTGCTTCAGCTGTTGGTGCGTTGGAACACGCGGATGATCGCACGCAGAGCTAAGACGCTGCCGCTGAGGGCGAAGAGCACTCCCACTACATCGTAGAGGGTCAGCGCGCCCGCAATTGGGGTGCCGATATCAGCAGTCAGCAGCATCGCAGAAACGATGAGCGCAGCCACCGCCACTGCAGCACCGATCGCATCATCCACTAGGCCGCGTACCCACCTACGGTCCGAATCATCTGCAAAGGGCCGGGCATCGATAGTGAGGCGCCCCTCCGCCAGCGCCGAGCTGACCTCTTCGACCCGCATCGGCAGTCGCCGCGCGATGGACGCCGACACCGCCGCGCTGCCCAGCGCCTGAGAAGCAAGCCGCCCGGGAGCGTTCAGCCTCCGCAAAATAGTGCCCATCCGGGTCTTGGCTGCCTCAAGCAGAGACATCTTCGGATCCAGCATCATCAGTGAACTCTCTACCGCGGCCAGGCTGCGGAACGCCGCTGTGACTCCCGATGGGATGCCCACCCCATAGGCCCGGGCTAAGCTGAAGAGCCGGGCGAACAGCCCGGAATCCAAACCTTGGCGGCCCTGGACCAAGGCGATCTCCCGCCCGATATCCCGCTGGAGCTGGCCATGATCGACTGTCTCGGGCACATCGAAGGCGAGCACGAACGCATTAGTGGCGGTGACGGCGTCGTCGTGCACAATCCCGTAGAGCAGAGTAGCCAGGACCTGACGCACCTCGGAGTCCAGCACACCGATAGAGCCGAAGTCCAGCAGCCCCAGTCTGCCGTCATCGAGCAGCATAATGTTGCCGGGATGCAGGTCGGAGTGGAACACCCCTTTGACGAAGATCCCCTCGATCAGCGCACGCACCAGATCATCGGCCAGCAGCTCCCTGGAATCCTGGTCCAGCTGACCGACCCGGTCTGCCGCCTCACTGAGCGCCACCCCCTGCAGCTTGCCCACCACCAGCACCTGTGAGGTGGTGAACTGAGGGAACGGCTGCGGTGTACCGATGTAGTGCAGATCAGCCAATGCCGCCTCCAGTGCGAGAGTATTGCTCAGCTCCTGGCGGTAGTCCAGCTCCTGACGGACCGTCTCCATGAGCTCATCCACAATCGAAGTCAGGGACATGCTCCGCGCCCATGCGAACCGCTGCTCCGCCAACGCCGCCGCATGGTGCAGCACCTCAATGTCGTCGCGCACCTGGGCGCGGGCCGAGGGCCGTTGCACCTTGACCACTACAGGCACCCCCTCACGG
Organism: Nesterenkonia alkaliphila; assembly: GCF_009758175.1. Taxonomy (GTDB): domain Bacteria; phylum Actinomycetota; class Actinomycetes; order Actinomycetales; family Micrococcaceae; genus Nesterenkonia; species Nesterenkonia alkaliphila. The sequence goes on along the minus strand of NZ_WRPM01000029.1, from coordinate 21,173 downwards.
GTCACCGCCTCATGTACCTGAGCCACCGAGGCTGCGGCCAGCGGCTCCTCACTGAACTTGCTGAAAATGGTCTCAGGGTCGGCGCCGAGCTCATTGCGGATGACCTCACGCACTGTGGAAGCCGGAATTGGATCAGCATGAGTCTGCAGCCGGGCCAATGCGCTGGTGAGACCCTCCGGCAGCAGGTCCTGGCGGGTCGCCAGCAGCTGGCCCAACTTGATGAACGTGACCCCGGAGCGATTGATCGCCCGGACCACTGCATCCGTGAACTCCTGGTGTGCCGGTCCCACCTGCAGAACCCGGGTCAGGCCGGAGGAAGACATGATCTTGGCGAGCTGGGCCAGTCGGCGGGCTCTGCGCACGCGCTCATAGAGAATGCGGACCAGCTGCGGCAGAGACGGCAGGGACCCCGTGGGCGCCAGCGCCTCCATGACCACCAACACCAGCACTGCAGCCACATGCAGCCAGAGGATCCCCAGCAGTGCCGAGATGATCACTGCTGCAGCAGAGCCGCTGAAACTACCGTGAGAGTCCACCAGCCCCAGCGGCTGGGCAAAGAGCAGCCCCAGCAACCAGAGGCTGATCACGGACAGAACAGCTGCCACCAGGGTCCGCAGCAGCCCGGTCCGGGTGCCCAGTATCCGACGCGTGGATAGCGCCAACGCAGCTGCCCCCAGCGCGGCGGCCAGGGAGAGGGCGATCACCAGCGAGGTCTCAGTCATAGCAGCTCCTGCAGGCAGTCTACCTGGGGAGCCTCCCTGGATACCCGCTGATCAGCGGTTTTGCCGTGCCAAGCTGATCCCCAACATCCAGCGATAAGGTGGGGACGTGACAGTCGAAGGCCCCACGCCGGAGCGGCGCAGACAACAGCAGAGGATCAAACTCTCCGCCTCTGCCGCCGCCTTCCTGATCGGATTCGTCATCCTGCTAGTGCTGATGCTGCCCAGCCCCTGGGCTTTCGCAGCGGGCGCGGTCGTTGGAGGTGCGGCAGCGGCCGGGACCTACGGGATGATGTACGGCCGGGAGCTCAGCCTTGAGCGCAGAACAGCGCAGCTGAGCACGCAACAGGAATCGCTCACAGCACAGCTGAGACAGATTGAGGCCACAGTGCGCAACCGCACCCATCAGTTCCCGCCGGCCACACACGGCCAACTGCGGATGATGTTGGTGGGCCTGGAGGAGATCGTCCAGCGGTGGGAGACCCTGGACCGTGCACCCGAACAGCAGGACGCCGTATTCCACACCATTACGAACCATCTGCCCCGGACCCTGGAGCTGTTCCTGGGACTTCCTGACTCGGCCAAGCCCAAACATGCCGAGGAGTTCAAAGCGCAGGTCGGTCTGATGACCGAGGCAGTGGCCAAGACCCGCGATCAGGTGGTGAAGAAGGACCTGCAGGCGTTGAAGAGCAACCGGGCGCTACTGGAAGAGGCGCTCACCGATCCCGATGAGCGCCTCTTCAAGGATGAAGGACTCTAGTTCAGAATCTCGTAGGCCGGCAGGGTCAGGAAGTCCTGGTAGTTCTCGGTGTCGAGTACCAGATCCCGCACAATGCCGGCAGCCGGCTCGAAGTACTTGCTGAAAGCGTCGTCGTCATTGATATCCCCGCGCAGACGCTCCACCTCCTCGGCCAGCAGCTTGTCCACCAGACCAGTGGTGATCTGAGTGCCGGTGTCGGCAGTGGTGGTGCCGTTGTGGATCCACTGCCACACCTGGGAGCGGGAGATCTCTGCGGTGGCGGCGTCCTCCATCAGATTGTGGATGGCCACCGCACCGTTGCCGGAGAGCCAGATAGCGGTGTAGTAGACCGCCACATAGAGGTTGGTGCGTACGCCTTGCTCGGTGACCTCACCTTCAGCGGCCCCTACATTGAGCAGATCGGCGGCAGTGACCTCAACGTCGTCGCGCTTGCGGCTGATCTGGTTCGGGTTCTCGCCCAGCACCTCGGTGAAGACCTCGGAGCAGAGGTCCACCAGGTCCGGGTGGGCCACCCAGGAGCCGTCGTAGCCGTCATTGGCCTCGCGAGACTTGTCCTCACGGACCTTCTCCATGGCCTTGGCCGTGACCTCGGGCTCGCGACGGTTGGGGATGAACGCTGCCATACCGCCCATGGCGAAAGCCTCGCGCTTATGGCAGGTCTTGACCAGCAGCTCGGTATAGGCGCGCATGAACGGCTGAGTCATGCCGACCTGGGCACGGTCCGGCAGCACGAACTCAGAGCCGGAGGCGCGGAAGTACTTGATGAGGCTGAACAGGTAGTCCCAGCGGCCGGCGTTGAGCCCTGATGCGTGATCGCGCAGCTCATAGAGGATCTCGTCCATCTGGAAGGCTGCCGGGATAGTCTCGATGAGCACGGTAGCTCGCACCGTGCCGTGCGGGATTCCCAGCTTCTCCTCGGCGAAGCTGAAGATCTCGTTCCAGAGCCGAGCCTCCTTATAGTGCTCCAGCTTGGCGAGGTAGTAGTAGGGACCGATGCCCTTCTCGGCCAGCACCTTGGCGTTGTGAAAGAAGTGCAGGCCGAAGTCCACCAGGGAGGCGACGGCCGGGGCGCCGTTGACCTCGATGTGCTTCTCCGGCAGGTGCCAGCCGCGGGGCCGGATGACCATCACCGGCAGGGTGATGTCATCGCGCAGCGTGTACTCCTTGCCCTCCGGGGAGGTGAACTCCAGGGTGCCGCGAGAGGCCTCGTAGAGGTTCTTCTGGCCGTCGATGAGGTTCCGCCATGAGGGGGAGAGCGCGTCCTCGAGGCAGGCCAGCCAGACCTTCGCCCCGGAGTTCAGGGCGTTGATGGCCATCTTCGCCGGAGCAGGAGGGCCGGTGACCTCCACCCGGCGGTCGGCGAGGCTGGCAGGCTGCTCGGCCACGGTCCAGTCGCCGTTGCGCACATCAGCAGTCTCGGCAGGAAAGTCCATGGTGCCCGCCTCAGCAGCCTGGGCCTGGGCGGACTTGCGGTTCTCCAGCAGCTCATCCCGAGTACCGGCGAACTTATTGTGCAGCTCTTCAATGAACTGAAGGGCCTCATCGGTGATGATGGTCTCGGTTCCCGCGACCTCATAGGGTTTGCTGACGGTGATGCTCATGGCTGCTCCTTCGCGAAGTTGGGACTAGCTGGTGATGCACACATTTCTATGTCATAGAATCCACACTATGAAAGACCTAGTCCGCGATACGGACTCAAACCAGGGGCGCAACCCGCAGCGCGTACAGGTGATTGAGCGCGCCTTCGGGCTGCTGGACGCCCTGGTGAAGTGTGAAGGAAGTGCCACCGCAGGTGAGCTCAAGGCTGCCTCTGGGCTGGCCGGGCCCACCGTGCATCGACTGCTGCATACGCTCATCCATCTCGGGGTGATCCACCAGCTCCCTGACAAACGCTACGCGTTGGGAGCGAATCTGGTACCGCTGGGCGAAGGAGCCACCAGGCAGCTCGGTGGCCTGGCCGTGCCCCAGATGCAATCACTGGTGGCTGAGCTGGGCGAGAGCGTCAATATGGCCGCCATGGAGTCGGAGATGGTGGTCTACATCGCCCAGGTGCCCTCCCCGCATTCGATGCGGATGTTCACCGAGGTGGGGCGCCGGGCCTATCTGCACTCCACCGGAGTGGGCAAAGCGATGCTCGCCACCCTGCCCAGTGACCGGGTGCGCGAGGTGCTGCGCTCCACCGGGATGCAGGCCATGACCCCCAAGACGCTCACCAAGCCGCAGGCCCTGCTGGACCAGCTCCCGGTGATCTCTGCTCAGGGCTACGCGATTGACGATGAGGAGCAGGAGCTTGGCGTGCGCTGTTTGGCCGTCCCGGTTCCGCAGGGACCTACTCGAATGGGGCTGTCTGTCTCCGGGCCCACTGTGCGGATGGATGACGCGTTCATCCGGCATGCTGTTCCGCTGATGACCCGCACCGCAGCAGAGATTGGCCGCAAGCTCGGCAGGCGTTCAGCGCACCACGGAGCTGAGCAGCAGGCTGGTCTCTGAGTTCATAATCCCCTTGACCCCGCGCAGCCTGGTGAGCAGGGCATCGAACGTGCGCAGGTCCTGACACGAGATCTCGGCCACCAGGTCCCAGGCGCCGTTGGTGGTGTGCAGGGCGGTGATCTCGGGATAGCCGCGCAGCTCGGTGATCACCTGACTGGTGGCCCGGCCGAAAAGCTCAATCAGGCTGATTGCGCGCACCTCGCCCACTTCCTGGGGATCCCGGATCCGCACGCTGAAGCCCACGATCACCCCCGCGGCAGTGAGTTTCTCAATCCGTTTGGTCACCGTGGCGCGGGAGACACCCAGACGTTCTGCCAACGCCGCCACCGGGGCGCGGCCGTCTCTACGCAGCTCTGAGATGAGCCGCCGGTCCAGGTCAGAGATCTGCTCCATGATCATTATGGTAACCCTATGGTGTCACATTGACCGAGTGCTGATCATAATTGGACCGTTCTGCCTATTTCGGATGCACATCGTAATCCATAGTCTGGTGCTGTTCCAGCAGATGCACCGAAGAGAGAGGCCGGCTGTGCCCCAGTTTGTAGATGTGAAGAACATGACCCGATGGATCCAGCATGAAGGCGTGGAACCGATCATGACCGGTATGGCGGCATACCTGGAGCGGGACTTTGCCCGCTGGGAGCAGTTCGACAAGATCCCGCGGGTAGCCAGCCACACGCCCTTCGGCGTCATCGAGCTGATGCCTACCTCGGATAATGAGGAGTACGGCTTCAAATACGTCAACGGGCACCCTTTCAACCCGGCCCGTGGTTTCCAGACCGTTACCGCATTCGGCATGCTCGCCGCTGTGGACAACGGCTACCCCACCTTCCTCGCCGAGATGACGCTGCTGACAGCTCTGCGCACTGCCGCCACCTCAGCGATGGTGGCCAAGCGCCTCGCCCGGCCGGACTCTGCGGTGATGGCGATGATTGGGGCCGGCTCCCAAGCCGAGTTCCAGGCGTTGGCCTTCCGCGGATTGTTGGGCATCGAGCAGCTGCGCGTCTATGACGTGGACCCAGCGGCTGTACAGAAGCTGCGCCGGAACCTGCAGCCCCTGGGCTTCAGCATCTATGAGGCATCGGATACCGCTGAGGCTGTGGCAGGGGCCGACATCATCACCACCTGCACCGCGGATAAGGCGCAGAATACTATCCTGCACAGCGACCAGGTGGTCCCCGGGGTGCATATCAACGCCGTCGGCGGCGACTGCCCGGGAAAGACCGAACTGGATCCGGGGATCCTCACCCGCGGCCGCGTGTTTGTGGAGTTCCCCGAGCAGACCCGCATTGAGGGTGAGATCCAGCAGATGCCGGCGGACTTCCCCGTGGTGGAGTTCTGGCAGGTGCTCACCGGGGCCCAGCCTGGCCGGCTCAACGATGAGGAGATCACCATCTTCGACTCAGTGGGCTTCGCGATCGCGGACTTCGCCGCCCTGAAGTACCTGCGGGACGCCACCCTGGGCACTGAGCTGCAGACTCATATCGACCTGATCGCCGACCCGGAGGATCCCAAGGACCTGTTCTCCATGGTCAACTCCCTGAAACCGGTGAGCTGAGATGACTGCTGAGACCTTCTCGGCCCCTTTGGCGGGTACTGCGGTGAGCGGCAAGCGCAGCGACGCCGCGGATCAGGAGCGGCAGGCGACGACTTCAGGTGTGAAGTCCGGCGCAAGCCGGACGGGAACCGCGAGGTTGGGGACCCGTGGAGCCGGAACGGCTGTGCGGGCCACCTCGTGGCGAGCCGAGCGCGGCGTGCACGCGCCGGCGGGACCAGCAGCTGTACTGATGGTCCGGCCGCACCGGTTCCGGGTCAACCCGGAGACTGCGGCTGACAATGCCTTTCAGCGCAGCGTCGTGGACGATGAGAGCCTCGCAGCCGGTGCCTATCAGGAGTCCACCCGACTGGCTGAGAAGCTCACCGAGGCAGGGGTGGCCGTGGTGCTCATTGAGGATGAGCTCGGTCTCAGCCCGGACAGTGTGTTCCCCAATAATTGGTTCACCACCCATCCCGATGGCCGAATAGTTCTGTGCCCCATGTTTGCTCCCAACCGGCGTCAGGAGAGAAGGGACGACGTCGTCACCCAGCTCCGTGCCCGCTTCCAAGTCAGCGAGGTGCTCGACCTCAGCGCGGCTGAGCAGCGCGGTGAGTTCCTTGAGGGCACCGGCTCGGTGGTGATCGACCATGAGCGCGGACTGGCCTACGCCTGCCGGTCCAACCGCCTGAGCCCCGGACTGTTCCGGCAGTACTGCCGCCTGCTGGGTCTGAAACCGGTGCAGTTCGATGCCGTGGACCGCCGTGGGACTCCGGTCTTCCACACCAACATCATGCTCAGCGTGGGACCCAACGTGGTCCTGATCGGCGCCGAGATGATCCGCGAACGTTCCCAGCGCGACTGGCTGCTGGGATCGCTGCGCGACTCGGGCCGGACCGTGGTGGAGCTGACTGAGGAGCAGGTGACCCGCTTTGCCGGTAATGCCCTGGAGCTCAGCGGAGCCGAGGGGCCGCTGCTGGCGATGTCCGCCACGGCGCTGGCCGCACTGCGGCCGGATCAGGTGGAGGCCATCAGCGGCACCACACGGATCCTTACCGCCGATGTCTCTACCATTGAGGCCTCGGGAGGCTCGGTGCGCTGCATGCTCGCAGGCATCCACCTGCCGCCGCGGCTCGACTACTGATCGCCAGGGTTTCGCGGTGCCGCATAGGCGGGGGTCTGCTCCGCGGAAGCGAAGCGGGTAGGCCGAAAGTCCCTGAAGAGGGGGTTGGCCTGTTCGGTGCTGATTTCTTCAGCCAGAGCCTCACCCAACCATGGCCCCAGCACTACGCCGCTGTGGGTAACGGCGATCCACAGCCGGTTCTCCGGCTCCTCTGTGGCAGGCCCAGCCACAGTCAACCCGTCGCCGGGAATGACCCGGTGGCCCACCCGAACCTCTTCCAGCTCGGTACTGACCGCCGGGAGTAGGGCCTGCAGGCGGTCGATGAACTCCTCGGCGATCTCAGGTGCCGGCGTCAGTGCGGGGTCGGCGGTGGCGTCAAGGTCCAGAGCCTGCAGAATCAATCCGTTCTCGCCGTTGGGACGGAGGTTCAGGTGGTCGCTGGTGACTGGGCCCTGCAGTCCGTGATCGGGGGCTCGCACATAGGCCAGGTAGCCGAAGGCGGCGCCGCCTACTTCTTTGGGCACCATCGGGAGCTGAATGCCGGCCTTGGCGGCCACCTCTGTGGTGGAGTTGCCCACTGCCAGGACCACCACGTCGCCCTGCAGCTGCGTGCCGGAGCGCAGCCCGACCCTGCCCTCGGCGCGGGTGATGGCTGTCACCGGGTCGATGATCAGCGAGAAGTCCGGGCTCCGGCGCATCTCCGCCACCCGGGAGGCCGCCAGCTGCTGAGGATAGGCATGACCCTCCCAGGGGAACAGTGCCACAAGCGCATCCTGAGGAACCTGCACCGGTGTCAGCTGTGCCGCCTCCTCCGGTGTGATCCAGCGGGCGGCGTAGTCCAGCGACTGCAGGCGCTCTAGTCTCTGCCGCAGCGTGGTCCGGTGCCCATGGTCTACGGCGAACTCCACGTGGCCGTGCAGCAGGACCGTTTCGGGATGCTGTGCGGAGACCACATGGGTCCAGTGCTTGAGGCCCTCGTAGTTCAGCGCGTGGTAACTCTCCGGGTGCTTCTTATGGCTGTTGATCCAGGCGTAGCTGGTGGAGGTAGTGCCGGCGGCGACCTCCTCCGCCTCAACCAGGGTGACCTCATGCCCGCGGTTGAGCAGCGAGTACGCCACAGAGACCCCGACGATCCCAGCTCCGACGACGATAGTTTTCATAGATCCTCCATAAGGCGTGGTGGTGGCAGGGGTTCAGTACGCGGAGAAGCGCTCGCGCAGCTGCTGTACGTAGTTGCGTGTCTCGATGGCGCGTTCTGGATTGCGGCGGGCGATCTCAGCGATCAGCACGTCGCACAGCGCCCAGGCGGTCACAGACTCCGAGGCTGCCCCAGCCGTGGTGCTGGGCAGTTGGATGTGCTGTACACGGTCGGTCAAGCTTTGCGGAAGCCGGTCCTGGCTGATGACAGTCACGGATCGGGCCCGCTCCAGCGCTATCTCTGTGAAGTGCTCCACGGCGGGGAAGATCAACAGGGGCGCCAGAATGACGAGCTCATCCTCGGGGCCGATGCGGGGGATGCTGTCCGCTGCGGTGTGTGTCGCGCCCGTCAGCGGCAGTGCATCTACGCCGACTCGCTCGAGCTCCAGGCAGAAGTACTGGGCGATGCGGTAGGCCGTGCCGAGACCGTAGACGTTGACCCTTCTTGCCGAGACGAAAGCCTCAGCGGTATGGGAGATGAGGGCGGGTTCTAGGGTGTCGTTGAGGCGGATCAGCAGGTCCGCGGCCGAGGTGAGCACTGCACTGGCCACAGTATGAGACGTATCCTGCTCAGGGGCGAAGGCGCCGGAGGGGAGGCTCTCCAGGCGAGTGCGGATCACCGCGCCCAGACTCTGGGAGCTGTCTACTCGAGCTGCGCAGGAGGCTTTCATCTCCTTAGTCCCCGAGAATCCCAGTTTGCGCGCAGCGCGTGCCACAGTGGCCTCACTCGTAGAGGTCAGCTCTGCAATCTCGGCCGCCGTGCTGGTGGCGAAGCGAAACGGGTCCTGTTCAGCCAGAGCTGAGACACGGCGTTCCTGCCGGCTGAGATCTGGTGTGCCCGGCCGCTTCCGGGGGTTCTGGTTCGGCATACCTTAGATTCTGACAGAGTGAAGCGTTTTCTTCATCATTGACATTCAGTGGAGGTTTTCCTACGCTATGCTCTGGCTCACACAGCACATTCTTTGGAGGCATGTATGGCAGCAGAGTTCGTCATCGTCGGCGGCGGGGCGTATGGCTGTGCTGTGGCCTACCACCTAGCCAGCGCAGGAGCCTCGGTGCAGCTGCTCGAGGCCGGGCACATAGCAGAGGGAGCATCGGGTGGTCCGGGCAAGCGGGGTGTGCGTGCCAACCGCAGAGACCTTCGCGAACTTCCGCTGATGAGGCAGGCCTATGATCTCTGGCCCGAGCTGGGGGAACAGCTGGGAGCCTCCACCGGCTATGAGCGGACAGGCGGAGTAAGCCTGATCGAACGGGAAGTGGTGGGGGTCTCCGGCGGATTGGTCTCAACCGAGGCGCATGCGGCAGCCCAGGCCGCTTTCGGAATCCCCACCGAAAAATGGGACCAAGAGCGGATCCAGTCAGTGTTCCCTGGTATCTCCCAAGAGGTGAGGGCGGGGCTCTATGCCCCACTGGACGGGGTCGCCTCGCAGGCCGAGACAACTGCCGCCTATGCTGCTGCGGCACGTCGGCTTGGGGTCACCATCACCGAAGAAACCTTCGTTGCCCAAGTTCGCCCCCAGGCTGCCGGAGCAACAGCGCTCAGCTCATCCGGCGAACAGTTCACCGCCACCCGCGCGGTGTTGCTCGCTGCCAACAGTGGAGTCCTGCGGCTTGCCGAGACCGCCGCCGGACGCAGCCTCCCGCTGTGGACCATCTACCCCCAGGCCCTGTTCCTCAAGGCCGCCGAGCCTGCCCAGATCCCTCTGCTCACCGGCCATGATGATCGGGCGTTGTCGGTCAAAATCCTCCAGGATGACATCATCATGCTCTCCGGGGGATGGCGCGGTAGGCACAATCCCCAGACCGGCAGAGGCGAACTCGACCCAGCAGCCGTGTCCGGGAACATTGAACAGCTGACCGCAGTTTTTCCAGAACTCGGCGAGCTGACCCTGGTCGAGGGCCAGGCAAGCAGGCCTGAGTCTGTGGCCGTAGATCAGGTGCCGCTGATCGGTGCACTCACCGACCACGTCTACGCGGCGGCCGGCTGGTCTGGGCACGGATGGGCCCTGGTCCCTTCGGCCTCGAAGCACATCGCCCATCTGTTGCTGCACGGGGAATACACCCCTGAACTTGCCCCTCTATCACTCGCAAGAATTCCTACCTTAGGAGGTCGTGATGCCTGACATCACGGAAATTGACGGAGCCATGCTCAACTCCCTGCTGGTTTCGATCAGCATCCTGGGACTGCTGCTGCTGGTAGGCGTGGTGCTGCGCCTGCTCATCCCAGGTCTGCGCAAGTTCTTCATACCTGCTGCCCTCATCGGTGGCCTTCTCGGACTCAGTCTCGGCCCGCACGCTCTTGATGTGGTCCCCGGGGACATGACCTCTACTTGGGGCGCGCTCGCCGGCCTGCTCATCGCGATCGTTTTCGCCCCCATGCTTCTTGGGCAGGAGCTGCCCGGGGTGAAACAGGCTGCCAAAGAGGCGGGACCGCATATCTTCTACTCCTACTTCTCCAGCTTCGCCATCATTGCGGTCCCGGCGCTGATGACCTTCTTCATCTTCCAGCCGTTCTTCAACACTAATGCGCTGTTCTCCACCATCTTTGAGGTCTCCTGGCCCGGTGGGCACGGCACAGCCGCCGGCATGGAGGAGGCATACCAGGATCTCGGTTGGCAGGATGGCAGCTCGCTGGGTCTTGGGGCGGCTACTTTCGGGTTGGTGTTCGGGATCATCGCCGGAATGATCATGCTCAACATCGCTGCGCGCCGGGGGCATCTGGTCAACTACACCGGCACCGCCGTGCTGACCGACAGCGACATTCTCAAGGACAGCGCCGCCACCCAGGAGTCCCGCAGCCGACTGCGCAAGGCCTCTCTGGACAATCTAGCCTTCCACTTCTCGCTGATCGGCGCTGCCATCATCATCGGCTATGTGCTCAAGCACTTCGTGGATATGGTCATCACCGGGGTTCCACTCTTTCCGCTGGCCATGATCGGCGGTCTCATCGTGCACCTGGCCATAAGGCCGACTCCGATGTACAAGCTGGTAGACAAGTCGACGTTGAACTCCATTGCCGGCATTGCCCTGGACTTCCTGGTGGTGGCGGCCGTGGCCTCCATCTCCATCCCTGTGGTCCTGGAGAACTGGGTGGCGCTGCTGGCCACCATGATTGTGGTGGCCCTGCTCAGTATCGGCATCTTCTACATCATCGGCCCACGCATCTTCCGCGAGCACTGGGTAGAGAACAGCATTGTGAACTTCGGGGCCATGACGGGCGTGGTCTCCGTGGGCCTTCTGCTGCTCCGGGCCGCTGACCCCCAGATGAAAACCAACGCATACCGGGGCTTTGCGCTGCGAGCGCCGTTCACCAGCCCGTTCGTCGGAGGGGGCATCATCACCGCCTTGTTCCCGATCCTGGTGGCGCAGCACGGAAACCTCTGGATCGGTCTCGGCTGCCTGGCGGCATGTCTGCTGCTGATCGGACTGGCCATGCTCCTGGGCATATGGCAGAAGCCCTCGGTCCGGAAGGAAAGTGCCTAACTGCTCAGCCGTACCAGGCTGAGGCGTCCTGATCGTCCTCGGGGGTGGCGTCGTCGTCCTCTGCCTCCCTCGAGGGGCTCACGCCCAGCTCCATCTGCTTGATCACATCGGTGGTGGGGTTGACCATCAGCACTGCTTCATCGCGGTAACCGCGCAGCTCCTCATCGATGAACTTCGGCAGCGCCTCCTCCAGGGACACGTCCCGCCCCTCGGCCTCTGAGCGTTTCCACCGGTAGTCCAGCAGCTGGTGCATGATCTCAGCCGGTTCCAGTTTGTCGCGCAGATCCCGCGGGATCTTGGCGATGGTGGGCTGGAAGACCTGCTGGGTCCACATATGGGCGGCCACCGCCTCGTCCCCGTGCGGATCGGTGGCAGCCCGGTAGGCATCGATCTCGCCGAGCAGCCGGCGCGCCTGGTTCTCCTGAACATCCAGCCCGGTCAGCTGCATCAGCCGGCGGTGGTGGTGCCCGGGCTCCACCACCTTGGGGCGCAGCAGCAGATGGCCCTCATCGCGCGGCGAGCGAATATCGTACTCCTCCACGTCGAAGCCCAGCTCGTTGAGCCGGCGGATGCGCTCCTCGATCAGCCAGCGCTGGTCCGGGTCGAAGGCAGTGTCCCCGGTCAGCTCCTGCCAGAGTCCGCGGTACGAGTCGATGAACTGGGTGGAGGTGGCCAGCGCATCCACATCCTCGTCCACGAACCCGCCCTCCATGAGGTCCATCAGCTCGCCGGCGATGTTGACCTGGGCCACCTCCAGATCGTATTCGCGCTGCCCCGCCGAGAGCTTCGGATGCAGCTCCCCGGTTTCGGCGTCCACCAGATACGCCTTGAAGTTCCCGGCATCCCGCCGGAACAGCGTGTTGGACAGGCTGACGTCTCCCCAGTAGAAGCCCAGCAGATGCAGCTCCACCATCAGCAGCGCCTGGGCATCGATCAGCCTGGTCAGAGTGTCCTTGCGCATCATCTGGTTGAACACTGCCCGGTAGGGCAGCGAGAACCTCAGATGCCTGGTGACCAGGGCGGGGGAGAGCTCCTCACCCGCCTCAGTGGTGCGGCCGGTCACCTCCGCCACCGGCTTGACACTGGGTGCGCCCAGCCGGTTGAGCTGGCGCAGCATCCGGTACTCATGCCGGGCCGAACGCTCCGAGGTCTCCTTGATGGCGATCACTGAGCCGCCCAGATAGGCGAAGCGCACAATATGCCGGGAGATGCCGCGGGGCAGGGCCGCCAGGACATCCTCTGGCCACCCCGCCAATGGCAGATGCCAGGGCAGATCCAGCAGTTCCTGGGGAATGGTGCCCGAGGCGGTGAGACTCAGACCGGCAGCAGGGCTCATAGGAGAGAGTCTAGGGGGAAACCTCCCCGGGTACGACGCCGCCAGCCCTACCGGGTGTTCCGCAGCTCGGCGATTCTGCCCAGCACCTCGGCAAGAGACCGGGGTTCGGGGATGCGGTAGGCGGCCTTAGTCTGACCCTCGCCCACCTTGACCCCGATATCGCCGTCTCGGAGCACTGCGAAACCATGCTCATCGGTGACGTCATCACCAGCGAAGAGCACCGCCTCGGGGGAGGTCAGCCTGCGCAGCTCATCAATTGCCTCGCCCTTAGTGGACTTCACCACCACAGCCTCCAGGATCTGCTTGCCCTCCTTCAGGTGTGCACCGTCGACCACCGCGAGGGCTCCGCGGGCGGCCTCGAGCACCTGTTCGCCCAGTGCCCGGTCGCTGATATGGCGCACATGGATGGCTCCTCCGGCAGGCTTATGCTCCACCCAGGCGCCCTCCTCTTCGGCGGCGATGGCCTCCAGGGCCTCCAGGATGCGGGTGCGGGCAGCCTGCTGCTCTGCGGTGAGCTCCAGTCCCGGGGAGTCTGACCCCAGCCAGCGCTCAGCCCCGTGCGAGCCGAAGAGCAGAGTGCCCTCAGGGGGAGCGGCGAGCTCACGCAGGGTCTCCAACGGGCGGCCGGAGACATAGGCCAGCGAGATCCCCGGCATTGCGGCCAGGTGCTCGATCGCCGCGGCGTTCTCCGGGACCGGGCGGGCGCTGTGGGCATCAGCCACCAGCTCGGCGACGCAGCCGTCGAAGTCCAGGCAGACCAGCAGGTTCGGCTGGGCGGCGAACTCGGCCAGGGCGGCGTCCAGTTCAGGTGACAGGGAGGTGTTCTGAGTCATCTGAGATCTCCTTGATTCGGGGTATCGGCTTCGAGTGCGCACTCTGTGCAGCTTTTCGGCCCCCAGCACCGGAAAGTACTGCACAGACTGCGCACTCAACGGTTGGAGGTGGTGGGAAGACGCAGCGGATCGGGCAGCGGCTCGGGCGGAAGACACGGGGTGGATACGGGCGGGGCAGTGCAGTTCGGGCTGGGGCGCGGGCGGAGGGCAGTGCAGCTCGGGCAGGGGTGGGCAAATGAGCTTGGGGCGGCGTCGTTCTAGAGCTGGTCAAGCCGGCGCAGGAAGTCCTCGGCCCAACGCTGCACATTATGGCTGACCACCTGGCGGCGCAGCGAACGCATCCGTTTGCGCTCGTTGTCCCGGTCCAGATGGGTTGCCTGGACCATAGCGGCCTTGAGCTCGTCAATGTCATGCGGGTTGATCAGCAGAGCCTGGCGCAGCTGGTCTGCCGCGCCGGTGAACTCGCTGAGCACCAGCACGCCGGTGCCGTCCTTGCGGGCGGCCACATACTCTTTGGCCACCAGGTTCATGCCGTCGCGCAGGGCAGTGACCAGCATGACATCGGCGGCCAGGTAGAGCGCCACCATCTCCTCAATCGGGTAGTTGTGGTGCAGATAGCGGATGGCAGTGTGGCCCATAGTGTCGAATTCGCCGTTGATCCGGCCCACAGTCAGTTCGATCTCATCGCGCAGCCGCTGGTAGGACTCCACGCCCTCCCGGGAGGGGCTGGCGATCTGGACCATGGTATGGGTGCCCACTTGCAGCTTCCCCTCCTGGAGCAGCTCCTCATAAGCCTTCATCCGGTGCCGGATGCCCTTGGTGTAGTCCAACCGGTCCACACCGAGGTAGATATGCTCTGGATTGCCCAGCTCGGCGCGGATCTGCGCAGCCCGGGCGATGATCTTGGGATCATTGGCCAGCTCCACGATCCGGTCGGTATCGATGGAGATGGGGAAGGCCTTAGCCTCGGATCGGCGGAAAGTGCCGTCCTCCGGAGCGGAGAGCTGACGCGGTGCGGTGCCCCGGGCCGGGTCTGCGGTGAAGCCCTCCAAGGGGGCAGCAGTCTCATCCTCAAGCGGCACATAGATCTGCTCAGACTTGATGTAGTAGCCCAGCCGGTCGCGGACCGCGCGCTGGAAGTTCCGGGCGTCGGACTCACGCTGGAACCCGATCAGGTCCGCGCCCAGCAGCCCGCGCATCACCGAGTGCCGCCACGGCAGCTGGGCGAACAGCCCCGGAGGTGGGAAGGGGATGTGGTTGAAGAATCCGATCTTCACATCCGGGCGGAGGTCCCGCAGCATCTGTGGGACCAGCTGCAGCTGGTAGTCCTGCACCCAGACCGTGGCCCCTTGGGCGGCTACCTTGCCGGCCGCCTCCGCGAAGCGCTGGTTGACCCTGCGGTAGGCGTCCCACCAGTGGCGGTGGAAGAGCGGGCGGGCGATCACATCATGGTAGAGCGGCCAGAGTGTCCCGTTTGAGAAGCCCTCGTAGTAATACTCGACCTCCTGCTCGCTCAGCGCCACCGGGTGAAGATGCATGCCCTCGTGGTCGAAGGGCTCCAGAGATTCATCCGCCGCGCCGTGCCAGCCCACCCAGGCGCCCTCTGAACTGGTCATAATCGGGGCCAGTGCGGTGACCAGTCCGCCGGGAGAGCGCTGCCAGCCGGTGGAACCATCCGGCGTGGTGATCCGGTTCACCGCCAGGCGATTGGCCACCACCACGAACTCATAGCCGGTCTGGTACTGGCCCTGCTCAGCTGTTTCTGACATCGGTTCTGCGCCCCTTTCGACTCTTCACTTCACTGTACCGCGCTGGTCTCGTAAACAAGCGGTACCCTGTTAGTTGCTCTTCATTTTTGAACTATTGGCCTCATCAGTAAACGGAGTCACTCTTTATGGCACGCAACGGCGGCGCAAGCGCGCGCGAACAGGCCCGCAAGCTCCAGCAGGAGCAGGAGCGCAAGCAGAAGATGCAGTCCCTGATGCTGCGCCTAGGCGTAGTGGCGGTGGCACTGGTGGTGGTCATCGGGCTGACCTTCTGGGTGCTCACCCGGGAGGATGCCGGCAGCTACACCGAGGGTGATGCACCGGCTGCAGCCAATGAACAGGGCGGCTTTGTACTGACCTCCTCCACCGAGCTGGCCGAGGGCGAGGATCTGGGCCGGGTCGACTCCGAGGAGCTCGAGGAGGTGCCGATAGGCGAGGGCGCTGATGGCCTGCCCACCGGGGTGCAGCCCCGCGAGGAGGGTCAGGTTCCGCATGTGATCATCTACACCGACCCCGGCTGCCCGGCCTGCGGCAGCTTTGAGTCCGCCTACCACGGGCTGCTCATGCAGTGGCTCGACGCCGGGGCCATCACCCTGGAGTACCGTTCGGTGAACTTCCAAACCGCCTACTCCGCCCGGGCCGCCAACGCCTTTGCCTGCATGGCGGATGAGTCTCCGGAGAACTACTTCGACTTTCTGGGCACTATCACTGCCGAGCGTGCCCAGGGTGCTGACTACTCCAATGATGAACTGAGCAGCCGTGCTCAGAACGACTACGGGGTGAACATCTCCGAGTGCATTGACGACGGCACCTACCGGGCATTCGTCAACTACACCACCACCTTGGCTACCGCCAACGGCGCCACCGCTACCCCGCTGATCTGGGTGGATGACCAGCTGGCCGAGCCGTATATGGAGACCGGTGACCTCATCATGGCCGCGGTGCAGGAGTATCAGGACGAGACCGGCGAGGATCTGCTGGGCATCGATGAACAGGACCTCGAGGAGATCGATGAGGAGGGGGCCCCGGAGCAGTCCGAGGCCGAGGACGGCGAGCCTGCCGAGGACGCAGAGGAAGACGAGGACGACGCCGCCGAGGAGACTGAAGAGGACTGAGCGGCTGCCTGTGCCCTGCGCTGGGTGCTGATCGCCGGGGGCCGGCGTCGCACCCCCAGAGGTCCGGACGGTGCATCCTGCGCCGCGCCGCGCTTCCCGCGCCGCGCACTGGTAACCGTGCACCCAGCACCACGCTGGCGCCGCGCATCCCGCGCCGCGCTCCTCGCGCCGCGCTTCCCGCGCCGGCCGCCACGCCGAGTTGGTCAGAGAGCGGGGCTCGGGGCTAGTATGGTGAGGTTGTGGCGTCGTCTTTTGGTGCTGACAAGCCTCCTTAGCTCAGCTGGTAGAGCAGCTGATTTGTAATCAGCAGGTCGTCGGTTCGAACCCGGCAGGGGGCTCTTGAATCCCACAGGTTCTTCACCCAGGCCCACCTTGCCTGGAATCCATGACGAGCGGATGTCCACTGCCGATAAGCTGACTATCGGCGCGCTGCTGGTGGCGGCATTCGTGATGATTCTCAACGAGACCATCATGAACGTGGCGCTGACTCCGCTGATGCAGCAGTTCCAGGTCTCTGAACCTACGGTGCAGTGGCTGACCACCGCCTTCATGCTGACCTTGGCCGTGGTTATCCCCACCACCGGGTACATCATTCAGCGTTTCAGCCTGCGTGGGGTATTCACCACCGCCATGGCCCTGTTCATTCTGGGCACCACCCTCTGCGCTGCCGCCCCGGGCTTCAACTTCCTGCTGGCCGGACGTGTGGTCCAGGCCGCCGGCACCGCCATCATGCTGCCGCTGCTGATGACCACGGTGCTCACCCTGGTCCCGCTGCGCCGCCGCGGCGTGGTGATGGGCAATATCGCCATCGTGATCTCAGTGGCCCCAGCCACCGGGCCGGCGCTCTCCGGGTTCATCCTGCATGTGGCCGATTGGCGCTGGATGTTCCTCACCATTCTGCCGATCGCGCTGCTGGCCCTCTTCCTGGGCCGGCCGCGGCTGAATAAGGACCCCGGGGCCGCCGAGCGCGGAATCCACATTCCCTCGCTGATCCTGGCGGTGCCCGGGTTCGGCGGTGTGGTCTACGGGATCAGTCAGATCGGCGGCGGGCACGGCACTGAGGATGTAGAGGTGGCGGCCGAGGGCCCCGGCGTGGACCCCGTGGCCATCGCCGTGCTGGTGATCGGTGTGCTCTGCTTGGCGGCCTTCGCGCTGCTGCAGGTCCGGCTGCAGAAGTCTGATTCGGCCCTGCTGAGCCTCAAACCGTTCAAGTACGCCATGTTCACCCGCAGCCTGTTGATGATGCTGCTGATGATGATCGCGCTCTTCGGTGCGCTGATCCTGCTGCCGCTGTTCCTGCAGTCGGTGCGCGGACTGGACACCCTGACCACCGGTCTGCTGATGCTGCCCGGCGGACTGCTGATGGCACTGTTGGCCCCCTTCGTGGGCCGGCTCTACGACCGAGTGGGCCCCCGCCCGCTGGTCGCCCCTGGTGCGGTGATCCTGGTGGTCGCACTGTTCTGCATGAGCCTGCTGGGTCCGCAGACCGAGCTGTGGCTAGTGCTGCTGCTGCACCTGGTGCTCTCCGGGGGGTTGGCTCTGCTGTTCACCCCTGCCTTCACCACCGCGATGAACCCGCTGCCGCAGCCGCTGTACTCCCACGGTTCGGCGGTGCTGAACACTTTGCAGCAGCTCGCTGCCGCCATCGGTACTGCTGCCCTGGTGGCCACCGTGGGGATCGGCTCGGGTATGGCCGCCGCCCAGGGAGCTACCCCGGATGAGGCCGCACTGGAAGGCTTCCGCATCGCGTTCCGAGTAGCCGCCACCATGAGCATCGGCACTCTCCTGCTCGGGCTGACCCTGCGCGCCACCCCCGCAGAGGACGCCGCCGCCCCGGGGCCTGCCTCCGCCGCCCCCTCTCACTGACCGCCGCACCGCACCGCCGCACCGCCCCACCGGTGAGCACCGCCGTTTATGGGTTCTCCCGCCGTTTTCCCCGCCTTTAAGCCGAGAACAGCGGTGCTCGGCCAGGTGTGGGCCGTTAAAGATTAGGGGACCAGCCCGCACCGAGCTGGTCCCCTGACAGCGAGTCTGGCTCACTGTGTCGCACCCAAGTGATCCCTACCTTATCCAGGGCTTTTCCTATTAAGCAACACCTTGCTTGCGAAAATATGGGCAGCTGGTGGTGGTTGGGGCGTCGTCGTACTCTGACCTGGGGTGATGCGCGCTGACTGTGACGGGCATCATGCTGAACCGTTCTCTGATAGCGTCGTATGCGTCCGTGGGGTGCTCCTGGGGAGCTGAGATCACGCCGAGCGCGTGGGACCCAATGAACCTGATGCGGCTAGGGGATACGCCCTGAACCGCCGTAGGGAGAGGAATCGCATGACTCTGTTCGATGAGCTGAAGACTGCCGCGGCCGATGACTGGGCCGCCTACACGCATCATTCCTTCGTGCAGCAGCTGGGGGCCGGAAACCTGCCCCAGCCGGCATTCCGCCACTATCTGATCCAGGACTACCTGTTCCTGATCCAGTTCGCGCGCGCCTATGGGCTGGCTGCGTATAAGGGCCACAGCTTCGAGGATCTGGCCAAGGGGCAGGCCGGGCTGCAGGCGACCATCGAGGAGACCGAGCTGCATGTCAGGCTCTGCGCGGGCTGGGGAATCAGCCGCGAGCAGATGGCCGCCACCGCCGAGCAGCCGGCCACTGTGGCCTATACGCGCTATGTGCTCGACACCGGGATGCAGGGGGACCTGCTGGACCTGCATGTGGCGCTGTCCCCCTGCGTGATCGGTTACGCCGAGATCGGTGCCCGGCTGAAGCCGGCGCTGGAGGCGAACCCGGAGCACCCTTATGCGGAGTGGGTCGCCGAGTACTCCTCTGAGGATGCCCGGCGGCTGGCCGATGAGGCGATTGCTTATATTGATCAGTTGGGCGCCCGGTACCTCTCCCCGGCACGGTTCCCCAGACTGGCCGAAATCTTCGCCACTGCCACCCGGATGGAGGCGGCGTTCTGGCAGATGGGCCTGGATCTGGCTGCTGCCGAGGAATAGTCGGGCGGCGTCTCTGTTGTGCTGAGTATGAGTGAGCAGAACAAGATTGTCATTGTGGGCGGGCACGGCAAGATTGCCCTGCTCGCGGCCCCCAAACTGGTCGATTCCGGGTTCCGGGTGGAGTCGCTGATCCGCAATCCGGATCATGCCGAGGAGGTCGCGGCCACTGGGGCTGCCCCCGTGGTCCTGGACATCGAGGTCGCTGATACCAGCGCATTGGCCGAGGCGTTCGCAGGGGCCTGGGCGGTGGTCTTCTCCGCAGGTGCCGGGGGCGGAAATCCAGCACGCACCAAAGCAGTGGATCACCAGGCCGCGGTGCGCACTATGGACGCCGCAGCCCAAGCCGGGGTGCGGCGCTATGTGATGGTCTCCTACTCCCGCTCCGAGGTCGATATCCACACCCTGGACCCGCAGAGCAGCTTCTACCCCTACGCCGAGGCTAAGCACCATGCGGACAATTACCTGCGCGGCACCGAGTTGGACTACACCATTCTGGGCCCCGGAAAGCTCACCGCCGAGCCGGCCAGCGGGAAGATCCTGGTCACTGACGCTGCGGGCGCTGCAGCCAGCTCACAGGATGGTCCGGCTGCCACGGAGACCTCGCGGGAGAACGTGGCCGAGGTGATCCGGCATGTCCTGGCGCAGGGTGCGGCGGTGCGCCAGACTGTGAACTTCTTCGACGGGGAGTCCCCTATCGCTGAGGCCATCAGTTAGGAAACTCAGGATCTTCAGTGCTAAGATTCTGAGGTTCCCGGATCCGTAGCTCAGTTGGTTAGAGCGCACGCTTCACACGCGTGAGGTCGATGGTTCGAGTCCATTCGGATCCACGCATCGGGGCACTCTGCCCCAGCAGCCTGAATCTCAGGTTTTACGTTGATTTCACCCAGCAGGCCCACTTCGGTGGGTCTAGTTGTGGTTGGCTAGTTGTGGGAGGTGCCATGCCTGAGCGCAGACCAGACTCAGCAGATTCCGCGCAGCGGAACAATGACCACGACGCGCTGAGCGCCGGGAGTGGCGATGCTGCGACTTCAGGGGGGAAGGCTGGTGCCACCGCACCTGACATCGGAGCCAGCAGTGACGGCGCTCAGCACACTGCGCCGATCGACCCGGTAGTCTCCGAAGTTCCCACTGACACCAGCCTGATTCCAGTGGTGCGGCCTTCAGAGGCGGGCCAGCAGGAGGAGGAAGAGGGTTTCGTCAAGACGCTCACCGGATCCATCGCCGCCTCCTGGGCCGCAGCCGCCGAGGACGCCAACCTGGAGTGGCAGGAGTACGATGCCGAGGCAGCGGCCCGAGCCGCTGAGGAGGCCGAGGAGTCAGGGGCGGAGGCGGTCCGCCACACCTATACTGACAACTTCTCCCTGGCCGAAACCATCGAACCTCCCGCCCCACCTGGCCCGATGACCGGCCAGGGCACCTCCGGCAGCATCTCAGAGGGATCGCCCAGCACCGGGCCGGTCCCCCTGCCGGTGACCGCACCCTCGATGCCCATCCGCCGCTTATCGGTGCTGCGCCCAGCCTGGTTCAAAGGCAAGCTGAAGGTCCAGGGAAAACCCGCTGCGCTGTTCGACCGCGCAGTATTCGACCGTCGGGTCAACCCGCAGCATGTGTTCAACAAGATCATGCAGACCGAACGGCCGGTCACCGACCAGCAGTCCATCATTGATCGGCTGCAGGGCACCCCGTTCGAGAACACTGTGCAGGCAGAGTTCCACGGCGCCGGTGATGAACTGGAGACCATCAACTTTGTGCTGGACTTAGGTGAGGCGCTGTTCCGGTACGGTGCCGGTGCCCTGGAGGTGGAGACCTCGATCATCGCGGTC
>NZ_WRPM01000028.1 GCF_009758175.1 Nesterenkonia alkaliphila | reverse complement strand
TGAGCCGCCACATCCCTTAGGAGTCAGACCAACCGGTCCACACCATCAATAGTGAAGAGCCCACAATATCGACATCAGGCACTTCATGCACCCGCATAGCACCGGACTCGACCAGATTCTCCACCTGCCAATCCCAATGCTCGTCAGCTAACCGTTCAAGCTCTTCCAGCTCAAGATCCCACGGGTCCTCACTCTCATCAGTGCCCGAGGAACACCCCACAAGAAAAGCAGAGGTCACGAGGAGGCCCATTGTGACCGATTGAGTTCTACGACGAACAATCACCAGTTAGTCTCCGGCAAGAGGGGATCAGACGTTTTCACGTGCTGCCACCAGTCTGGCGAGGGATCTCTTCACCTTCAATGAAAGTCTAGGAATCTGAACAGTGTCTTTTACTTTCGCCCATTCCTGCTGCTCTGGAAGAGTTGGACGTCCTGAAATGTCCGTGTCACTGCAGACGAGAGGACAGGTCCTGCCAGAGTGCGTCGACCTGAGCAGTCAGATCATCGAGCGAACCCGAGTTGTCCAGAAGGACATCCGCGGCCTCGGCGCGCTGGGCATCCGTGGCTTGAGCGGCGAAGATTCGCTCAGCCTCTGCACGGCCCATCCCCCGGTTCTCCTGCAGCCGCCGGAGTCGCTCCTCCCTGGGAGCCTGAACAACCACAACTACATCAAACCGGTCCTGCTGGCCGGTCTCCACCAGCAGCGGGATGTCCTCCACCACCACTGAACCCTCTGGGGCAGCCTCACGGATCTCAGCGGAGGCTGCCCGCACCCGGGGGTGGATGATGGCATTGAGGCGAGCACGGGCGTCGTCGTTATCAAAGACAGTCTTGCTCAGGGCCTTCCTGTCCAGGCCGCCCTCTGCGGCAAGCACCTGCTCCCCGAACTCCTCGACAACCTGAGCCAGGCCCTCAGAGCCGGGAGCCACCACCTGGCGAGCTAGCTGGTCCGCGTCGATGAGGACCGCACCATGCTCAGCCAGCCGCTGGGAGACCGCGGACTTCCCCGAAGCGATCCCCCCGGTCAGGCCCACGCTGAGAATCTCTGCCATGCTCCGATCCTACCCACAGAAATCGGAGTGTCAGCTGCGGGGGCTCTCCCCCGGCGTCTCATCAGTTGGCCCGGCCTCTGCCGGGTCCACAATGGGCTGCTCGCCGGTGCGGATGCGGTACTCCTGGACCACCGGCGGCTGCTCGACATGTTCCACCTCCGGAGCGTTCGCAGGCTGGGTGCCCTCTGCGAAGTCGGGGGCCACCACCGCATTGGCCAGGGTGTCGTCGTTCTCCTCCATGCGCCGCTCGTACTCCTCGGCCGGCAGGGTCTGCAGCCAGCGGCGGGTACGCAGGTAGCCGATCTCACCGGCGTCCTCCCGCATGGCCCGCGAGAGGTTGTACATGATGAAGTAGCCCAGGATGAAGAACGGCAGGCCGAACATCAGCGCTACATTCTGCAGCGCATCCAGCCCGCCCTCACCGGTGGCGGTCAGCAGCACTGCCGCGATCCCGCCGATGGCGATGGTCCAGAAGGCCCGCTGGTGCAGTGGGGCCTTGCCCTCGAAGCCGTTGCACATGTCATCAAGCACCAGGGAACAGGAGTCCATGGAGGTGATGAAGAAGATGCCCACCAGCATGATCGCGACAGCTGAGGTCACAGTAGCCAGCGGGAACTCACTCAGGAAGGCGAACAGCGCCGTCTCTGGACCGGCCTCCACCACGGACTCAACCAGCCCGCCATCACCGTTGAGCTCAATGTCGAAGACCCCGGTGCCCCAGATTCCGAACCAGATGATGGTGAAGGCAGTGGGCAGGCCCAGCACACCGGCCACAAACTGACGCACTGTGCGCCCGCGGGAGATCCGGGCGATGAAGATACCGACGAACGGCGCCCAGGCGATAGTCCATGCCCAGTAGAAGATGGTCCAGCCTTCCTGCCAGCCGGAGTCCACCAGGGTGTCGTTCCACCAGGAAACCTCGGGCAGGAGACCCAAATACACACCGGTCCACTCGAACATCCCGCGCAGCAGGTACACCGTGGGGCCGGTGGCCAGGATGAAGATCAGCAGGGCAATGGCGGTCCAGATGTTGAAGTTGGACAGCCGCTTGATGCCTTTCTCCACGCCGAGCACCGCCGAGATGGTCGCTACCAGGGTGACGACCCCGATGATCACCAGGAAGGACCATTGCGAATCGGGCATTCCGAAGAGCTCAGCCAGGCCCGCATGGATCTGCATAGTGCCCAAACCGATGGAGACCGCCACCCCGAAGATGGTGCCCACGATGGCAAAGACGTCGATGGCCTTGCCTGCGGAGCCGTGAATCCGATCACCGAGGATGGGCTGGAAGATGGAGGAGACGCGCGGGGGCAGCTTGCGTTTGTAGATGAAGTAGGCGAAGGCCAAACCCGGGAGGGTGAAGATGGTCCAGGTGTGCAGACCGAAGTGGAACAGGGTGAAGCCCATCGCCTCAGAGGCTGCTGCATGGGTTCCGCCCACCACGGCGTCGTCCAGGAGCCCCTGGACCCCGAGGTAGGTGTCATTAGCTGCAGTAACGGCCTCATCGTCGCCGGTCGCTTCAGCAGACTCCAGGTCGGCTGCAGCGGCACTGTAGGCCTGGTCAACATCTCCTCCGGCCTCCTCTACCGCCGCACTGCCTGCATCCTCCTGCTCAGCGGTGATGCCTCGCGGCGGATCATAGAAGTGGTTCGCCGGCTCGGCCACAGCCCAGAACATCAAAATGGTGCCGATACCGGCCGCGAAGAGCATGCCGAACCAGGAGACATTGCTGTGCTCGGGCCGTTCCTCGTCGTCTCCCAGGCGCATCCTGCCGAATCGGCCAACGGCCATCCAGATCAGGAAGATCAGGAAGATGGTGACTCCCGAGGTGTAGAACCAACCGAGATTCTGGTAGAGCCACGCGGAGCCAGTCCCCCAGAAATCTCCCATCTCATCAGGGATGATCAGCGTGACAATAACGAAAAGGGGTATCCATTTGAGTGCCAACGGGACCGGGTAGGCTGATCGGGATGTAAGTGCCCC
>NZ_WRPM01000027.1 GCF_009758175.1 Nesterenkonia alkaliphila | reverse complement strand
GATTCGAACCCGCGTTACCGCCGTGAGAGGGCGGCGTACTAGGCCGCTATACGATGGGGCCGTGAATCGCATCAGTACTGACGTGATTCGCTGGGCTACTAGGACTCGAACCTAGAACGACGGTACCAGAAACCGCTGTGTTGCCAATTACACCATAGCCCATTGCTTACCGGCTCAGCCGGGGCAACAGCAGTAAATCTTACAGCAGGAGATCACTGCCGCGCAAACTGCGGTGGACCCAGTGCTGCAGCGCGAAACTCCCAGGGAATGTTGCACAAATCGCCCAGATCTCAGGGGGGGCGGATTCTAAGAGTCGTTGCAACAACTGTTGGGAGTATGCGCGGAGTCGGCTCGAAACTAGCCGCGGGCCTCTACCAGGCCCCGGAATCGGGCCAGCCGCGCCAGCGAGGACTCCCGGCCCAGCAGCTCCATGGACTCGAACAGCGGAGGCGAGACCCGCCGCCCCGATACCGCAGAGCGCACCGCACCAAAGGCCTTGCGGGGCTTCAGCTCCAGCCCTTCGATCAGCGCCTGGCGCAGCGCCTCCTCGATGTTCTCTGTGGTCCACTCAGACTCTGCGATGCCCTGCAGAGCCGAGGTGGCGGCGTCGAGGGTCTCCAACACCTGATCCCCCAGGCCACTGAACGCCTTATCCTCAACCTCCAGTTGGTCATCAGCCACAAACAGGAAGGCCATCATGTCCGCACCCTCACCCAGCAGTGCGATCCGCTCCTGAACTAACGGGGCTGCGCCGTCGAGCAGCTGCGCCTCACGTCCGGAGAGCTCATCGCCCACCAGACCCAACGCCTGCAGATAGGGCACCATCCGATCCCGGAAGTCCTTGGGATCCAGCCTCCGGATATGGGTGCCGTTGATCGCCTCGGCCTTCTTCACATCGAACCGGGCCGGGTTGCCGAGCACATCGGCCACATCGAAGTGCTCCACCAGCTCATCCACGGTGAAGATGTCCTCATCAGCGCTGAGCGACCAGCCCAGCAGCGCCAAGTAGTTCAGCAGGCCTTCGCGCACAAAACCGCGGTCGCGGTGATGGAAGAGATTGGACTCCGGGTCCCGTTTGGAGAGCTTCTTATTCCCCTCCCCCATCACATAGGGAAGATGACCGAAGGCCGGCATGTACTTGGCCACACCCACTGCGTGCAGCGCCCGGTACAGGGCGATCTGCCGAGGCGTGGAGGAGAGCAGATCCTCACCGCGCAGCACATGGGTGATCTCCATCAGCGCATCATCCACCGGGTTGACCAGGGTGTAGAGCGGCTGCCCGTTGGCGCGCACCACCACAAAGTCCGGGGTGGAGCCGGCCTTGAAGGTGATCTCCCCGCGCACCAGATCGGTGAAGGTGATGTCCTCATCCGGCATCCGCAGCCGCAGCACCGGTTCCCGGCCCTCCGCACGGAAGGCCTCCACCTGCTCGGCGGTGAGCTGGCGGTCATAGTTGTCATAGCCGAGTTTGGGGTCGCGGCCGGCCGCCTGGTGCCGGGCCTCGACCTCCTCGGGGGTGGAGTAGGACTCGTAGATGTAGCCGGCGTGCCTCAGCTTGGCGATCACGTCCTGGTAGATCTCGGAGCGCTGGGACTGCCGGTAGGGCTCATGCGGACCCCCGGTCTCCACGCCCTCATCCCAGTCGATGCCCAGCCAGCGCAGGGCCTCCAGCAGCTGGAGGTAGGACTCCTCAGTGTCGCGGGTGGCGTCGGTGTCCTCGATCCGGAAGATCAGCTTGCCGCCGGTGTGCCGGGCGTAGGCCCAGTTGAACAGGGCGGTGCGGATCAGGCCCACATGCGGGGTGCCGGTGGGTGAGGGGCAGAACCGCACGCGCACCGGCGTAGCGGCGTCAACGGCGGGAACATCAGCAGGGGCTGCAGTGGGGGTGCTCATAGGTGGTGAACGAGTCTCCTGGTCAGAAAGTGGTGAGTGGGGCGGCGTCGTAGGGGGAACGGCGCAGGCGCGGAAGGTGTTGCGCAGCACCCCGATGCCCTCGACCTCAGCCTCGAAGGTATCCCCCTCGGCGAGCAGCCCGACCCCGGCGGGGGTGCCGGTGAGGATCGCATCGCCGGGCAGCAGGGTCATCGCCTGGGAGATGTAGGTGATCAGTTCGGGGACACCGAAGATCATCTGGGCGGTGTTGCCGTCCTGGACGGTGTTGCCGTTGAGCCTCCCGCAGATGCGCAGGCCCTCGGGGTCCAGCTCGGTCTCGATCCAGGGCCCCAGGGGGGCGGAGCCGTCGAAACCCTTGGCGCGGGCCCACTGCCCGTCGGTGCGCTGGGCGTCGCGTGCGGTGAGATCATTGGCTACGGTGTAGCCGAAGATCACCTCGTCAACCCGCTCCAGGGGCACATCCTTGCAGATCCGCCCGATCACCACGGCAAGCTCGGCCTCGTAGCTGACCTCCTCGGAGAAGCTGGGCAGGGCCACCGGTTCATTGGGCCCGACCACCGCAGTATTGGGCATCAGGAACAGCAGCGGCGAGGCCGGCGGCTCCCCGCCCATCTCCTTGGCGTGGTCAGCGTAGTTCTTGCCCACGCCGATCAGCTTGGAGCGGGGGATGATCGGAGCGACCAGCCGCACATCGGCCAGCTTATGGGTCTGACCGGCCTCTTGGATGCCCTGGTAGAAGGGATCGCCCACCAGCTGGCTGATCATCTCCTCGCCGGGCTCGCCGGTGACCACTCCGTAGGCAGGATCAGAATCAGTGACGAAACGTGCAATGCGCATGCGCCCACTCTATCGCCCTTGGTGTGGCCACGGCGGGGCGGGTTTGTGCACGACGCCGCCTCTGGCAGGATAGTTGCCATGAGCAACCATTTCTCCGCTTCCACTCCCCGTCAGTTGGCTGATGCCTTTGTCCATGAACTCGCTGAGCTGGAGCCCTCCGTGGCCACCATGCTGGGTCTGAAGCCAGGCGATGACCGGATGCCCGACTACTCCCCGGCCAAGTCCCAGGCCCGGGCGGAGCTGGGCCGCCGGGTGCTCGCTGAGCTGGACGCTATGGAGGATGCCACCCCTGAAGGCTTCGATGAGGTGGAGGCCCGCTGCGCTGCCCTGCTGCGGGACCGGATCGGCGTGGAGCTGGAGGCCCATGAGTCTGGGGAGAACCTGCGGGTGCTGCGCAATATCGGCTCGCCCGTGCACGCGGCACGTTCCCTGTTCCTGCTGATGCCGCAAGCCACCGAGGAGGACTGGGCGGTGATCGCGCGCCGGCTGGCCAAGTTCCCGGACAGCTACGCCTCGCTGCGCCAGACCTTGGATGAGGGGCGACGCCGCCGGCTCACCTCCGCACCGCTGCAGGTGGAGACGGTCATCGACCAGCTCGGCGAGTGGCTTGAGGGTGAGCAGTCCTGGTTCCATCAGTTCGCCGCCAAGGGCCCGGAGTCCCTCCAGGCTGAACTGAACTCAGCGGCCGAGGGCGCCGTAGAAGCTGTGGCCGCGATGCGCACCTACCTGCGCGAGGAGTATCTGCCTGATGCTCAGGGCACTGCGGATGCTGCGGGACGTCAGCGGTATCTGCTGAGCACCCGCCGATTCATGGGTGCCAGCATTGATCCGGAGGAGGTCTACGCCTGGGGCTGGGCCGAGTACCAGCGGATCCAGGCTGAGATGGTGGAGCTTGCCGAGCAGATCAAGCCCGGGGCAACCCCAGTGGAGGCGATGGCCTGGCTGGATGAGCATGGCCGCCGGGTGGAGGGCGTGGAGGAGGTCCGCGCCTGGCTGCAGGAGATGATGGACGCCGCGATCGCTGAGCTGGACGGCAAGCACTTTGACATTGCCGAACCAGTGAAGCAGGTGGAGGCGATGATCGCTCCGTCAGGCTCAGCTGCCGCTCCGTACTACACGCGGCCTGCCGTGGACTTCTCCCGGCCGGGCCGCACCTGGTTGCCCACGCTGGGGCGCACAGTGTTCCCGGTCTATGATCTGGTCTCCACCTGGTACCACGAGGGCGTGCCAGGTCACCATCTGCAGTTTGCACAGTGGGCGCATGTCGCCAAGGACCTTTCGCTCTATCAGACTACTCTGGGCTCCTCATCCGGAATGACCGAGGGCTGGGCACTGTACGCCGAGCGGCTGATGGATGAGCTGGGCTACTTCGACGCCGAGGAGCGGCTGGGCTACCTGGACGCCCAGATCTTGCGGGCCATCCGGGTGGTGATCGATCTGGGTATGCACCTGGAGCTGAAGGTGCCCGAGGACTCCCCCATCGGTCCCGGCCAGACCTGGACACGGGAACTGGCTGAGGAGTTCCTCAATGCGCACACTGGCAGTCCTGATGAGTTCGTGGCCTCGGAAATCATCCGCTACCTGGGCTGGCCGGGGCAGGCGATCAGCTATAAGCTCGGCGAGCGCGTCTGGCTGGCCGGGCGCGAGGCAGCTCGGGCCGCCGCGGAGTCACGGGGTGAGGAGTTTGACCTCAAGGCCTGGCATATGAAGGCGCTCAGCCTGGGCGCCCTTGGCCTGGACGACCTCGAGCACACCTTGGCCAAGCTCTGAGCTGGCCGCGGGGATCAGGCCAGGCGGTGCAGCCAGTTGTGCCGGTCCTCCACGGTGCCGGTCTGGATGCCCAGCAGCTCCTCGCGGATGGCCTGGGTGACCTCACCGGTGCCGGTGGAGGCGATGACCTTATCCCCGTCCACCAGCTCACCGATCGGGGTGATCACCGCAGCGGTGCCGCAGGCGAAGACCTCAGTGATAGTGCCCTCGGTGACTCCGGCATCCCATTCATCTAAGGTGATGCGCCGTTCCTCCACGGTCAGACCGCGATCCTTGGCCAGTTGGATCACCGAGGAGCGGGTCACCCCTTCAAGGATGGTGCCGGTCAGCTCAGGGGTGAGGAGCCGGCCATCGTTGGTGACCAGGAAGACGTTCATGCCGCCGAGCTCCTCGATGGCATTGTCATGCAGCGGATCCAGGAACAGCACCTGCTGGCAGCCGTTCTCCGCGGCCTGCTGCTGAGGCAGCAGAGAGGCCGCGTAGTTGCCGCCGGTCTTTGCGTCCCCGGTGCCGCCGGGGGCCGCCCGGGCGTAGTCGCGCGAGACCCAGATCCGCACTGGTTTCAGCTCCCCGCCGAAGTAGTTGCCTGCCGGTGAGGCGATCACCCGGTAGCTGACCTCCTGGGCCGGGCGCACCCCCAGGAAGGCCTCGGTGGCGAACATGAAGGGGCGCAGGTACAGGGCCTCGCCCTCTCCGGTGGGCACCCAGCTCTTATCCACGGCCACCAGCTGCTCCAGGGACTCCAGGAACAGATTCTCATCCAGCGCCGGAAGCGCCATGCGGTGGGCAGACTTGTTCAGCCGTGCGGCATTGGCCTGCGGCCGGAAGGTGTAGATGCCGCCGTCGGAGTGCTTATACGCCTTCAGGCCCTCAAAGATCTCCTGGCCATAGTGCAGCACTGAGGCCGCCGGGTCCAGCGGGATCGGCCCGTAGGCCTCCACCCTGGGGTTGGCCCAGCCGCCGTCGAGGGTCCAGTCGATCACCGCAGTGTGGTCGGTGAAGTTGGTGCCGAACCCCGGGTCTTTCAGAATCTGTGCAATCTGGTCCTCAGAGGTGGGGCTCGGATGCTGGATGTACTGGAAGGCGGTCATGCTGGGCGTCCCTTCGTGAAGCAGCGGGCAGGTTGTGTGGGTCAGTCTAACGGGAGACCGCGGCGGCGTAGGCTTGCCCCTTCTGCGATGTGCTCAGCCCGGCGCCGGTTCCCTGCTCGGCCCAGTCGGTGAGCTGGGTGAGCACGGCCTGCTCAATCCGTGTGGCGGCGTCGCGGATTCCCAGATGCTCCAGCAGCAAGGCCGCGGAGAGCACT
Source organism: Nesterenkonia alkaliphila (assembly GCF_009758175.1). Lineage (GTDB taxonomy): Bacteria > Actinomycetota > Actinomycetes > Actinomycetales > Micrococcaceae > Nesterenkonia > Nesterenkonia alkaliphila. Next base: position 57,287 of record NZ_WRPM01000027.1, on the reverse strand, counting down.
GCTGCGGTGGGATCAGCGATGCCCTGCCCGGCGATATCCGGGGCGGAGCCGTGCACGGGTTCAAACATGGATGGCGCCGTGCCGGCCACGTTGATCGAGGCCGAGGGGGACAGTCCGATGCCCCCGGAGACTGCTCCGGCCAGGTCGGTGAGGATATCGCCGAAGAGGTTATCGGTGACGATCACATCAAAGCGCTGGGGGTTGGTGACCATGTGGATGGTGGCAGCGTCCACATGCATATAGTCCCAACTCACCCGGGGGTGCTCGGCGGCGACCGCCTCCACTGTGCGGCGCCAGAGGTCCCCGGCGTGGGTGAGCACATTGTGCTTATGCACCAGGGTCAGGTGGCCGCGGCGGGCGGCGGCACGCTCAAAGGCCTCCAGCACCACCCGGTGCACCCCGTATGCGGTGTTCAGCGAGGTCTCGGTGGCGACCTCCTGGGCTGTGCCCCTGCGGATGCTGCCGCCGTTGCCCACATAGGGTCCCTCGGTGCCCTCACGGACCACGACAAAGTCAAAGCCCTCATCGGAGGCCAGCGGGGTGATCACCCCGGGGTAGGTCCGGGAGGGGCGCAGGTTGACCGCGTGGTCAAGCTCGAAGCGCAGCTTCAGCAGCAGGTCACGCTCGATCACCCCGGAGGGGATCCGCTTGTCCTGGGGATCCGCGCCGACTGCCCCGAAGAGGATCGCGTCATGTCCGCGCAGCGCCTCAAGCGTGTCATCGTTGAGGGTCTCCCCGGTCTCCACCCAGTGCTGGGTGCCCAGGCTGTACTCGGTGTACTCGAGGGTGGCGGCGTCGTCGTTCTCCAGGGCGGCGTCCATTACCCGGCGGGCCTCAGCGGTGACCTCGGGACCGATCCCGTCTCCACCGATCACCGCGATGCTGAAGCTGCTCATGCGTCCTCCTTCTCCTCATGCCTCGGGAAGATGGGCTGGGGTTTGGCGATGGGGGTGCCGGGTACCAGGGCATCGCCGAAGGCGGCGAATGACCGCGGCCCGGTGTTGGAGGCGTTGGTGGCCCCGGCGTCACCGGATGCCTCCACGGCCAGGGCGTCCAGCAGTTTGGTGGCCGAGTCCGGGATGACCGGCTGGATCAGCAGCGCCACCCGGCGGATTACCTCGGCGGTCACATAGAGCACAGTGCGCATCCGTTGCTGCTCGGCGGCATCGCCTTTGGCCAGCTTCCAGGGCGCCGCCTCGGCGAAGTAGGCATTGGTCTCACCCAGTACATGCCAGGTGCGCTCAAGGGCTTTGTGGAACTCCTGGACCTCGTAGGCCTTGCGGCTGGTCTCCAATAACGACGACGCCTGCTCCAGGATGGCCTGGTCAGCCTCAGTCAGCTGCCCGGGTTCGGGGATGGCACCCTGACAGTTCTTCGCGATCATGGACAGGCTGCGCTGGGCCAGGTTGCCGAGGTTATTGGCCAGATCGGAGTTCTTCCGGCCCACCACGGCCTCATGAGTGTAGGAGCCGTCCTGACCGTAGGGAAACTCGCGCAGCAGGAAGAAGCGCACCGGGTCCAACCCGTAGGTGTCCACCCAGGCCGAGGGTGCCACCACATTGCCGATGGATTTGGACATCTTGACCCCTGCGTTGTGCAGGTGGCCGTGAATGATGACCCGTTTGGGGAGTTCGATGCCAGCACTCATCAGGAAGGCAGGCCAGAAGATGCAGTGGAACCGGGAAATGTCCTTACCGATCAGATGCAGATCGGCCGGCCAGAACTTGGCGAAGGACTCGGAGTCGGTGTTCGGGAAGCCCACCCCGGTGAGGTAATTGGTCAGGGCGTCCACCCACACGTACATCACATGATCTAGGGAGGTCTCGGACTCGGTGAGGTCCTTGGGCACCGGAACTCCCCAGTCGAAGGTGGTGCGGGAGATGGAGAGATCGTTCAGACCATTCTCCACAAACCGGATCACCTCATTGAACCGGCTGCGTGGGCCGCCGTAGTCAGGGTTATCGGCGTAGAACTTCAGCAGTTTGTCCTGATAGGCCGAGAGCCGGAAGAAATAGGATTCCTCCTCTACCCAGTGGACCTCGGTATTGGTCTCTTTGCTGTAGCGTTCCCCGTCTTCGCGGACCTCGGTCTCGGATTCGGCGTAGAAGGCTTCGTCGCGCACCGAGTACCAGCCGGAGTATTTATCCAGGTAGATGTCTCCGGCTTCAACCATGCGCCGCCAGATGGCCTGGGAGGCTTCATAGTGGTCGGTGTCAGTGGTGCGGATGAACCGGTCGTAGGAGATGTTGAGTACCTCGTCATCGACCTGTTTGAAGACGGCGGCGTTCTGATCGACTAGTTCCTTAGGGGTCAGTCCCTGGGCCTCGGCGTTCTGCTGCACCTTTTGGCCGTGCTCATCAGTTCCGGTGAGAAAGAAGGTCTCGTATCCGTCGAGTCGCTTGAACCGGGCCATCACATCGGCGGAGATGTATTCATAGGCGTGACCGATATGCGGTTCCCCATTGGGGTAGGTAATGGCGGTGGTGATGTAGTAGGTGGGCTGCTCTGCCATTGGGCTCAGTCTCTCAGTTCTCTTCCAGGTCGACTTCGGCGGCCAGGGCGGCGTCGACCTCTGCGGCGATGGCCTCCAGCACCCCGGCGGGCAGCGCGGCGTCGATGGTCAGCACAGCCAGGGCGCGGCCCTCCTTGGTGTTCTGGCTGACCTGCATCCCGGCGATGTTGACGTTATGCGCGCCCAGGATCTTGCCCAGGGCGCCGACCACACCGGGGCGGTCGGCGTACTCGAAGACCACCAGGTGGTCGGTGAGGCTGATCTCCAAGTCGTAGCCGTTGATGCCCACGATCTTCTCGATCTGCTTGGGGCCGGTGAGGGTGCCGCGTACCGAGAGGTTCTGTCCGGAGGAGGTGGCCGCCCGGATGGTCAGCGCGTTGCGGTAGTCCTCCACCTCGCTGGTGGTGGTCAGCCTGGTGGAGATGCCGCGCTGTTCGGCCAGCACCGGGGCGTTGACGTAGCTGACCGGATCGTTGACAACATCGGTGAACACGCCTTTGAGCGCAGCCAGCTGCAGGGCTGAGACGTTGAGCTCGGCGATCTCGCCGGCGGCCTCGGTCTCGATATCGGTGAAGGCCTCCTCGGCCAGGGCGGTGAGCACCCGGCCCAGCTTCTCGATCAGCGGGATGCCGGGGCGGACCAGTTCGTCGATGGCCCCGCCTGCCACGTTGACCGCATCGGGGACCAGCTCGCCGTCCAGGGCCAGCCGGACCGAGCGGGCCACTGAGACCCCGGCCTTCTCCTGGGCCTCGTGGGTGGAGGCGCCCAGATGCGGGGTGACCACAACGTTCTCCCGGGCGAAGAAGGGCAGGTCGGTGGAGGGTTCGGTGGCGAAGACATCCACTGCCGCCCCGCCGATGCTGCCGGCCTCCAGGGCGGCCTCGAGATCTGCCTCGTCGATGAGGCCGCCGCGGGCCACATTGACCAGGAACACGGAGTCCTTCATCTTGGCGAAGGCCTCGGCGTTGAGCATGCCCAGTGTCTCAGGGGTCTTGGGCATGTGGATGGTGATCACATCGGCCTTGGCGTAGAGCTCGTCCAGGGTGACCAGCTGGGCGCCCAGCTGGTGGGCCCGGGCGGAGGTGACGTAGGGGTCGTAGGCCAGGATCTCCATGCCGAAGGCGGCCATGCGTTCGGCCACCAGTCCGCCGATCCGGCCCAGGCCGATCACCCCGAGGGTCTTCTCAGCCAGCTCCACCCCGGTGTATTTGGAGCGCTTCCACTCCCCTGCCTGCAGTGCGTGGTGGGCCGGGGAGATGTTGCGGGCCAGGCCCAGGATGTGTGCGCAGGTCAGCTCGGCGGCGGAGACGATATTGGAGGTAGGTGCGTTGACCACCATTACGCCGGCGGAGGTGGCCGCCGGGATGTCCACATTGTCCAGGCCCACTCCGGCGCGAGCCACCACTTTGAGCTTCTTGGCGTGGCTGAAGACCTCGGCGTCCACGGTGGTGGCTGAGCGCACCATCAGCGCATCAGCATCGGCGATATCGGCGAACAGCCGGGGCCGGTCGGTGCCGTCGGACTGACGGATCTCGAAGTCGGGCCCCAGGGCCTCGACAGTAGCAGGCGAGAGCTCTTCGGCTAGGACTACAACAGGACGAGTGCTCACAGGTTCCTTCTTCTCGGCGGAGGCAGGTGAAAATGACGGTGAGTGGGAGACGACGACGACGCCGCCAGGCCCCCACTCACTCTAATACTTAATGATGGTTCACCTGGCTGCAGTGCCCTCGGTGTAGTCGTCGTCGGTGGGGATCCAGGAAAACAGCTTGCGCAGCTCCCTGCCGGTGGGCTCGATGGGGTGGTTCTGGTTCTTCTCGCGCAGTTCGTTGAACTCCTTGGCGCCGTTGCGCTGGTCGTTCATGAACCGCTCGGCGAAGGCACCGGACTGCACATCGGAGAGCACAGCCTTCATGTTCTCCTTGACCTCCGGGGAGATCACCCGGGGGCCGGAGACGTAGTCGCCGAACTCAGCGGTGTCGGAGATGGACCAGCGCTGCTTGGTCAGCCCGCCCTCAACCATCAGGTCCACAATCAGCTTCAGCTCATGGAGCACCTCGAAGTAGGCGATCTCCGGCTTGTAGCCGGCCTCGGTGAGCACCTCGAAGCCGTACTGGACCAGCTGGGAGGCTCCGCCGCAGAGCACAGCCTGCTCACCGAACAGGTCGGTCTCGGTCTCCTCGGTGAAGGTGGTCTCGATGACTCCGGCCCGGGTGCCGCCGATGCCTTTGGCGTAGGCCAGTGCCAGCTCCTTGGCCTGGCCGCTGGGGTTCTGCTCCACGGCGATCAGCGCCGGGACGCCGCGCCCGGATTCGTACTCGCGGCGCACCACATGGCCGGGGCCCTTGGGGGCCACCATGGCCACATCCACCTCTGCGGGGGGCTGGATGTAGCCGAACCGGATGTTGAAGCCGTGGCTGAAGAAGATCGCGTTGCCGGGCTGCAGGTTGGGGGCGATCTCGGTGGTGTAGACATCGGCCTGGTACTGGTCCGGCACCAGGATCATCACAATATCGCCGGCCTTTGCGGCCTCGGCCACAGTGGCGGTCTTCAAGCCCTGCTCCTCGGCCTTGGCCCGGGATGCGGAGCCTTCTTTGAGACCCACGACGACGTTCACGCCGGAGTCGCGCAGGGACAGGGCATGGGCATGGCCCTGGGAGCCGTAGCCGATGATGGCTACAGTCTTGTCTGCCAGCAGGCCCAGGTCGGCGTCGTCGTCGTAATAGAGGTCAGTCACTTGAGTTCTCCTCGATGTTGGGGTTCTTATCTGAAAGCTTTATCGGTCATGGATTTCGCACCGCGGCTGATGGCCAGCGAGCCGGAGCGGACGATCTCGCGCACCCCGAAGGGCTCAAGCACTGAGAGCAGCGCGTCCAGCTTATCGGCGGCCCCGGTGGCCTCCACCGTGAGCGAATCGGTGGAGACGTCCACAATTTTGGCCCGGAAGAGCTCCACCGCCTGGGTGACCTGCAGCCGGGCGGCGGCATCGGCCTTGACCTTGATCAGCAGGTGTTCGCGCTGTACCGAGTTGCCCGGTTCCAGCTCGATGATCTTGATGACGTTGATCAGCTTGTTCAGCTGCTTGGTGATCTGTTCCAGCAGCTCGGCGTCGGCGTCCACCACCACGGTGATCCGGCTCAGCCCCTCAACCTCGGAGGGGCCCACGGCCAGCGAGTGGATGTTGAAGGCGCGGCGGGCGAAGAGCCCGGCCACTTTTGCCAGCACGCCGGGGACGTCCTCAACCAGAACAGAGAGGGTGCGGCGGGCGACGTCGTTCGATGAACTCTGTGCCATGGTCAGTCATCCTCTCCGTCGAAGTCGGGGGTGAGGTTGCGGGCGACTTGGATATCGCTGTTGGAGACCCCGGCCGGGACCATGGGCCAGACCATGGAGTCCCGGGAGACCACGAAGTCGACGACCACGGGGCGGTCATTGATCTCCAGGGCCTGGGCGATCACGGAGTCGATGTCCTCATCGCGTTCACACCGCAGCCCCACGCAGCCGTAGGCCTCGGCGAGCTTCACGAAGTCCGGGATGCGCACCACCTCCTCACCGGAGGGGTTCAGCGCAGTGTTCAGATCGGTGTTGGAGTAGCGGGACTCGTAGAACAGCGTCTGCCACTGGCGGACCATCCCCAGGCTGGAGTTGTTGATCACCGCGACCTTGATGGGGATGTTGTTGATGGCACAGGTGGCCAGCTCCTGATTGGTCATCTGGAAGCAGCCGTCGCCGTCGATCGCCCAGACGGTGCGGTCCGGGTTGCCCACCGCCGCGCCCATGGCTGCCGGCACCGAGTAGCCCATAGTGCCCAGGCCGCCCGAGTTCAGCCACTGGCGGGGGCGCTCATATCCGACGAACTGGGCGGCCCACATCTGGTGCTGGCCGACTCCGGCAACGTAGACCGCCTCCGGCCCGGAGGCCGCGCCGATCCGCTGGATGACCTTCTGCGGGGCGATGGCACCGTCCTCCGGCTCGGTCCAGCCCAGGGGGTAGGTCTCCAGCAGCCGGTTCAGCCGGGTCCACCAGGGGTTCAGGTCCGGGCGCTCGGTGCTGGCAAAGACCTCAGTGCAGGCGGTGGTCAGCTCCGGGATGATCGACTTCAGGCTGCCCACGATCGGCACATCGGCGGAACGGTTCTTGGAGATCTCGGCCGGGTCCACATCAGCGTGGATGACCTTGGCCTCGGGTGCGAAGCTGTCCAGCTGGCCGGTGACCCGGTCGTCGAACCGGGCGCCCAGGGTGATCAGCAGGTCTGCCTGCTGCAGGGCGGCCACGGCGGAGACTGAGCCGTGCATACCGGGCATGCCCACGTTCAGCGGATGGGAGTCGGGGAAGGCGCCGCGGGCCATCAGCGTGTTCACCACCGGAGCACCGACGGTCTCGGCCAGGGTGCGGAACTCCTCGGCGGCCTCGGCTTTGATGAGGCCGCCTCCCACGTAGAAGACCGGGCGGTGGCTGGCGGCGATGAGCTTGGCGGCCTCGCGGATCTGCTTGGGGTGGCCCTTGGATGTGGGCTTGTACCCGTTCAGGCCGATCTTCGGCGGCCAGGAGAATGTGGTCTGCGCGGCCTGGGCAGACTTAGTGATATCCACCAGCACCGGGCCGGGGCGCCCGGAGGAGGCGATGTGGAAGGCCTCGGCCATCACCTGGGGGATCTGGTCCGGGTCGGTGACCAGGAAGGTGTGTTTGGTGATCGGGGTGGCGATGCCCACGATATCGGCCTCTTGGAAGGCATCGGTGCCGATCACTGCGGCGTTGACCTGACCGGTGATGGCCACCATGGGAACCGAGTCCATATGGGCGTCGGCGATGGCGGTCACCAGGTTGGTTGCCCCGGGGCCGGAGGTGGCGAAGCAGACGCCGACCTCCCCGGTGACCATGGCGTAGCCCTGAGCGGCATGACCGGCACCCTGTTCGTGACGCACCAGGATGTGGTTGATCTGCTCAGAGTCCATCAGTGGGTCATAGGTCGGCAGGATCGCGCCGCCGGGGATGCCGAATACATCCGTGACGCCGAGCTCCTCCAGGCTGCGTATGATGGCCTGGCTTCCGGTGACCGGCTCTGGCGCGACGGAGCGCCCTGGCCCGTAGAGCCGGGTCTCAGCTGTTGTTGTGGTCAGCATGTCCAATCCCTTATCTGCCCCTGCACAGACGAAACCCCGGCTTCCGGAGTCCCTGTGCGGGGCCCTCGTGCCGGGGTAATCGATCGGTTCGCGTCAGCAGTTTATGGTGAGCAGACCGTTCATTCCCCGGCGGGGGTAATGACGGGTACTACTACCACTAGCATCTGGCGCATGACCACTATATTTTCGTCTCGCGTGACCTGCGTCAACCCTCGTCATACCCGTCTCATTATTCGGACAGCTTGTTGCCGGTCAACCGTTCGCGGCCTTGACGCTGTTGTTGAGCATGGTGACTCAGTGCCCCCATCAGAGACTGGTTCGCCTCAGCGGAGTGAGGTACCTCTATGGACGAAACGCGCTCAGCGATTCGGTGCCCCAGGGTCAAGGTATCGCTTCCCATCCCTGGGCCAGCCAGGGCCGGAAGCTCAGCGAGGACTGACGCGACTGCCGCCTCCAGAGTGACGGCCGCGGCACGCTCCCCCAAACCAGCCAGGCAGAGGGCGGCAGACAACGCCGCGGCTGCAGGGTTGGCCCAGCCCTTACCAGCGATATCGGGTGCAGAACCGTGCACCGGCTCAAACATACTGGGGGCCGATCCCTTAGGGTTGTAGTTCGCACCAGCGGCTACGCCTAGTCCACCCTGCACAGTGGCCCCTAGGTCGCTGATAATGTCGCCGAACAGGTTGTCAGTCACGACCACGTCGAATCGGCCTGGGTCCAGCGGCAGATGCTGACACATGGCATCGGCGTGGACATAGTCGTGTTCGACGTCCGGATACTCTTCGGCCACCCTGGTAACTACGTCCTCCCACAGGCGTCCGGCATGGACAAGAATGTTCGTCTTGTGACACAGGGTGAGCCTGCCACGCCTGAGCCGCGCCAGTTGGAACCCGAACTCCACAGCGTCGAATGTGGCCGCCGCCGTGCTGACGGAGTTCTGGATTGCGACAGCGTTCGGGCCTCCAGCGTGGAAGTGCGACCCGCCGCCGGTGTAAAGACTCTCTGTGTTTTCGCGGATGACCACCAAATCACAGTTTTCTGGTGTGACTCCTCTGACCGGACTCTCGACACCAGGGTAGAGACGGACCGGGCGAATATTGACGGCCTGAGAAAACGCGACGCGGAGTGCCACGATCAGCCCACGTTCGAGTATGCCGGGGGCCACCCGCGGATCACCCACGGCCCCGAGAAGAATCGCATCGTGGTCTTTTATCGCTGCAGAGGTGTCCGCTTCCAGCACTGAACCAGTCCTCAGGTAGTGCTCAGCACCCAAGTCAAAGTCCGTCGTCTGGACTGTGAAGCCGAAACGGAGCGCCGCAGCTTCCACGCCCTCCAACGCGGCTTGGGTGACATCGGGGCCAATACCGTCGCCGCCAATTACTGCCAACTTATATGTGCTCATCCCGGCCAGTCCTCCTGCTCCGGCCCTCGGGCCCTCGACGCTATTCGTACATCTCATGAACTTGACGGTTCACTGAGATCTGGATCACACTGTAACTGCTAGCGAGCTGGTCTGACCAGTACACCGGCTAGTACGCCACGATCCCCGGTGAAGGGACCTTGAATATGAGCCAGGATCAGAATTTCGCGCCACCTCCCATCCCTGACGGACTGCCCATCGGGCCTGGCTGGGTGACGGAGGTACCCACCTCTGCGGTCATCTTCCCCTTCGACGGAGCCGAAGTGGCACAGGCACCAGTCGGTCAGCCCGCGCAGGCACAGCTCGCGCTCTCGGCGGGCGCAGCCGCAGTCAAGCCTGTCGGAAAACTCATTTCGGCGGCACGGAGATCGATCCTTCTGGACGTGCACGAGGCTCTGAGGCTGCGAACAGATGAGTTCGTAGACCTGTTGGTCGCCGAAACGGGAAAGGTGAGACGCGACTGCGAGGTCGAAGTCTCACGCACTCTTTTCACCTGGTCTGCAGCTGCGGAAGAAGTGGCTCATATCCATGGGGAGACCGTCCCGCTGGACATGCAGACCTCAGGGGCTGGAATGATTGGATTCTGGAGCCGGAAGCCGATCGGTCTGGTCGTCGGCATTGCAGGATTCAACGCTCCGCTGCTGCTGGCCAGCCACAAGATTGCCCCAGCAATTGCTGCCGGTTGCCCTGTGATCTGCAAACCCGCTCCAGCTACCCCACTATCCACTTTGTGGCTCGCTGCACTGGTGCGTGAAGCAGCCGCTGCACACTCTGCCCCGGCAGAGATGGTGCAGGTGGTCACCGGAGATGCACAGGTGGGCCACATGTTGGTCACCGACCCTCAAGTAGCCGCAGTATCTTTCACCGGATCAGACGCAGTGGGGCATGAGATCGCTCGTGCAGCAGCCCCGAAGAAGACTCTGTTAGAACTCGGTTCCAACGCTGCCCTCGTGGTGGACGAAGAGGCCGATGTGGCCAAAGCCGCCGACGCGGCGGTGCGAGGGGGATACTACTTCAACGGTCAGGCGTGCATAGCCGTTCAGCGAGTAATTGTGTGCGAGCCGGTGCGTGATCAGTTCTTGGCCGAACTCGCTGCGCGCATCAGGCGCCTCAGAGTCGGGGATCCCAGGGACCCAGAGACTGACGTCGCCCCTTTGATCAACAGTGCGGCCACCGAGCGCACTTTGCGCTGGATCCGCGATGCGGAACAAGCGGGGGCAGAGGTCATTCACGGAGGATCTGTGGTGGGCGGAACAATAGAGCCCACAGTACTCCTGGATGTGCCAGATACCGCCGACGCGTGGTGTGAGGAGATATTCGCTCCTGTCATCGCGGTGCGCTCAGTGCCGGACCTGGATGCAGCGCTGAAGACAGTTAACAGTTCCCGCTACGGACTTCATGCCAGCATTTTCACTCGCTCGCTGGCCCACGCCTTCAAAGCCATCGAGGAGCTCGAGGTCGGCGGCGTAGTCGTCAACGAAGTGCCTGGGTTCCGTTCAGACATCATGCCTTATGGCGGAGTCAAGGACTCCGGCATAGGGCGTGAGGGTCCTCGCTTCGCGATTGAAGAACTGACCGTCACCCGAATGGCCATTATCCGGCCGGAATGAGTATGAGGCATCACCATGGAAAAGACCACTCCCTATGCGGAGATGTTTCGCTTGGACAACTTCAGAGCACTAGTCATCGGAGCTGGCGGGATCGGAGGTGAGGTCGCACAGGCCCTGGCTGCCCACGGAGCAGAGGTAGTCTGCGCAGACCGAGACGGCAGTGTCGCCGCAACGACCGCCTCCGCTGTCAACGGGGAACCATTGACTCTAGACGTCACTGACCCAGAGGCAGTGCGCCAAGCGGCTCACGACCTGGGCAATGTCGATGTCGTTGTTCTCACCGCGGCCATGAATGTGCGCAAACGGATAGTGGACTATTCGTTGGAAGAGTTTGAACGCGTAGTGGACCTCAACCTGAAAGGTACCTTCGCAGTCATCAAGTACTTCGGCGAGACAATGATGCAACGGGGCACGGGAAGCATCATCGTCTTTTCCTCTATACGTGACCAGGTCGTGGAACCGGGCCAATCTGCCTACTCCGCCACCAAAGCCGGCGCAGTCCAGTTAGTCAAGGCCGCGGCCGCTGAGTTCGGAGCAGCCGGAGTCAGGGTCAATGCGGTCTCTCCCGGCGTCGTCGAGACTCCGTTGACCAACCAGATCAAGTCCCACCCCGAGTGGTATCAGGCCTACGCTGCCAAATCCGCGTTAGGTCGCTGGTCAGTTCCTTCAGAGCTGACCGGAGCAGTCGTCTACCTGGCCTCGAGTGCAGCAAGCTACGTCACAGGGTCCAACCTCCGAGTAGACGGAGGGTGGACGGCAATAGACGGACGGTTCACACCACCTCATTGACCCCTTTACTGGTCAGACCAGTAATGTAGACTTCATTGTGATGCAACACACATCTGAGTAAGGACTCTAGGGTTACACATGCCAACAGTCGCCACCCCCAGTCTCGCCGACCTGGACGCAGAGCAGTTGAACGCGGCCTACTCCGCAGGAGATACAGACCCTGTCGAAGTGGTCACCGCCTGCCTGCGGCGCATTGATCAGCTCGAGCCGATGTTACGTGCCGTATGTGACAGGTTCGACGAGGCTGCTTTGGAGGCGGCCGAAGCCTCTCGTCGCCGTTGGGAGCAGGGAAATCCACTAGGGGTACTGGACGGCGTACCGGTGACGTTGAAGGAGAACCAACAGGTGGCTGGTCGACCCACCATTCTGGGTTCCGCCGCAACCCCGCCGGTGCCTGCTTCCCGCAATGCCCCGGTGATGGACAGAGCTCTTGAAGCCGGAGCTTGCATTCTGGGCCGTACCACCATGTCGGAGCTAGGGATGCTGTCCTCCGGCATCTCCTCTGCCCACCCGATCACCCGCAACCCGTGGAATCTGGATTGGAGCCCCGGCGGGTCATCAGGGGGAGCCGGTGCCGCATCTGCCGCTGGCTACGCACCCATCAATCTGGGATCTGACATCGGTGGCTCTATTCGACTCCCCGCGTCCTGGTGCGGGGTGGCCGGCTTCAAACCCACTTACGGTCGGATAGCTGTAGATCCGCCCTACCCGGGCCGGACAATCGGACCCATGGGTCGCAAGGTGGGCGACTTAGCCCGCGCCATGAGTGTGCTCACCGGCCCCGACCCCGCCGACCCCTGGTCACTGGCTGATGACCAAACACACTGGCTCGACCTCAGCTTCGATCCGAAGAGTCACAGAGTTGGGTTGGTCCTCGACGTAGGTGACGGTGCCGCCGTGGACCCAGAGGTTGCTTCCGTGATTCGGCGCGCTGCGGAAGTCTTCGCCGACGCCGGCGCCGAAGTCGTCGAACTGCCTCCCTACCTGGATCCAGGCACTGTGAATCTCATCGACAAGTTCTGGAGGGCCAGCCACTGGCGGAGGTTCAACCAGCTGCCCCCAGACCGGCAGTCCAGAATGTTGCCGTTTATCGCCGACTGGTGCCGAGGAGCGTCAACAATCACCGCCGTGGAGGCCCTGGAGGCCCACGACGCGCAGATGACTCTGGGCCGCAGCGTACTGGAGGCTACGGCTGGTCTTGACCTCATCTTGTCACCTGCAGCCCCTGGCCCAGCGTTCCCCGCCGAATGGCCAATGCCCTCCAACAATGTGGACAAGGCGATGGAGCATATTCCCCACTGTGTGGGCTACAACTTTGCGGGGATGCCAGCGGCGAGTATAAATGCTGGATTCACCGCCGCTGGGAGTCCAGTGGGGGTGCAGATCGCCGCACAACGCCACCATGATCGCACTGCTTTGGCCGCGGCCGCCTTCTTCGAAGCAGAGCGTCCACAAGACGCCGGGCGACCGTGGCCTGACGTTCATTCCGCCCACAACACCACACCCGTACCCTGAGATCCTAAGGACTCCCCATGAGACTGACACGAACCCGACAAATGCTGACTGCGGCCCTGGCTGTAAGCGCACTCACTCTCGGCGCATGCGGAGCCGGAGGTGAAGACGCCACAGTCGATAGTGACAGCAACGGAACCGAAACCAACAACGGTGAGGTCTCCGACGCCAGCGTCAGCATCGGCATGTTCGCCGTTCCTGCCAACCTTGACTTCACGACCACCGGCGGTGCCGCAATTTTTGAGGCTCTGCTGTACAACGTCTACGAGGGCCTGGTGCGCATCGATGCCGAGGGAGAGATCCAACCGCTTTTGGCTGAGTCGTGGGAGATTAGCGATGACGGACTGGAGTACACCTTCAACCTCCGGGAAGGAGTCACTTTCCACGACGGAACCACTTTCGATGCGGAGATCGTTAAGTTCTCCCTCGAACGCCTCGACGAGTGGTCAGCCAACACACCAGAACAGCTGGCTGCTGTCGAATCGGTAGAAATCGTAGATGACCACGAAGTCACTGTCGTGCTGTCCGAGCCTGACTACGACGCGCTCTTCTGGTTGGCCGGGCCCTTAGGAGCTATGTTTTCCCCGGAGAGCATTGATGACTTGGCCACGGACGCCAACGGAACCGGTCCGTTCGAGTTCGTCACGTATGAGAATGCAGTGCGCATGGAACTTAGTCGCTACGACGACTACTGGGGAGATCCGGCCGGCGTGGCCGAAGTCGAGTTGGTGTACTACCAAGACGCATCTGCAGCCGCTAACGCTGTGCGCACTGGAGGGGTAGATGCCATCCTGCGCTCAGAGGCATACGATCAGCTGGAGAGCTTCGAAGCAGACGACAGTATTGATGTGCAGGTCGGTACCACTCAGGGCGTGGTGGTCATGGCAATGAACGACGAACATGAAGCGCTCGCCGACCCTGAAGTCCGTAGGGCAATACAACACGCGATCGACAAAGAGTCGGTCTTGGCTGCCGCAACCGGCGGCTATGGCGAGATTCTGGGTGGACCGAGTGTGCCCACAGACCCCTACTTTATCGACTTCAGCGACACTTACGAGTACGACCCAGCGACTGCTGAGCAGATGCTCGCCTCCGCTGGGGTCGAAGACATTTCGCTGAGTTTCAACGTGCCCAACAGAGCATATGCTGAGGCCTCCGCTCAGGTCATTCAGGACAATCTCGCTGAAATCGGCATCGACGTCACGTTGGACACCCAGGAGTTTCCGGCCGTATGGGTCGAGGAGACTATGGTGAATCAGGACTACGACCTATCCGTGGTGAACCACGTAGAACCGCGCAATATGGCGAACTACGCCAACCCCGAATATTACTGGGGTTATGACTCCGCTGAGACCCAAGACCTATTCACTGAAGCGGCGGCCGCCACTGACGACCAGGAGTATGTTGCCGCCATGGAGGAAGTGACCGAGCGCATTGTCAATGACTCCCCCGGTGTGTGGCTCTACAACCCTCCGAACGTGGTGCTGTCCACTGCCGGGATCTCTGGCCTGCCGATCAACGATTTGGGCGTCGGCATTGATCTCTCCGATGTGACCGTGTCCCAGTAACCCCGGCATCTGAGGAGAATCGTGCTGCTGAATGTGATCCGCCGTCTGGGCATATTTGCTCTGACTGTCTTAGTCGCGTCAGTGCTTGTCTTCTTCCTCTTGGGAGTCCTGCCCGGGGATCCGGCGCGCGCCCAGCTGGGTCTGCAAGCCAGCGAGGAACAGGTCCAAGCGCTGCGAGAACAGCTCGGGGTGGACCGTCCGCTGCCGGTGCGATATTTGGAGTGGGTCACCGGGTTCTTTACCGGGGACATGGGAACGTCGTACGCCACCAGGTCCCCGGTAGGCCCGCAAGTGTTAGACGCCCTTCAGGTATCACTTCTGCTGGTCACCGGCGGGATCGTCGTGGCAGTCCTCATCGCGCTGCCACTGGGTATTCTCGCCGCCGTGCGGCACCACCGTCCGGACGGCATGGTGTTCTCAGCGATAAGCCAGTTGGGGATCTCAGTTCCTAACTTCTTGGCCGGCCTTCTTCTCATCGCTGTCTTTGCTGTGACACTGAGCTGGTTGCCTTCGGGAGGCTGGGCACCACCGAACTCCGGGATTGATTTCTTCCGGCATCTTGCGCTGCCGGCACTGGCTCTGGGTTTGGTCAACGGAGCGATCCTTGCCCGGTACATCCGAGCTGCGGTACTAGAAGTGATGCGGGAGGATTTCATGCGCACGGCCCGAGCCAAAGGCCTCAAGCCCGGTGCTGCCCTCCTCCGTCACGGGCTGCGCAACGCATTGGTTCCGGTAGTCACGGTGACCAGTATCGAGTTTGCGAACCTGATTATCGGCGCAGTTGTCATCGAGACTGTGTTCGTGATTCCCGGTCTGGGATCCAACCTCATCCGCGCCGTGGCCAACCGGGACCTTGTCATGATTCAGTCCATTGTGATGTGCGTGGTGATCCTTGTACTTGCGGTAAACCTCCTGGTCGATCTGGTGCGCCCCCTCATTGACCCTCGCCTGAGGATTAGCTCATGACAAAGCGCAGCTCCGAGACAGCAAACGGCATCACACCGACGGCGAAGAACACCCGCCGTCGCGGAGGAACTCCGCTGATCATCGCTGGCAGCGTGTTGGTCGCTGTAGTCCTGATGATGGCACTGGTCTCCGTCGTGTGGACTCCTCAGAGTCCCACCGCCACAAATGCGGTCAATCGCCTGGCGAGCCCCAGTGCTGAACATTGGCTCGGCACCGACGGGTTGGGCCGCGATATCGCTTCGATGCTTCTTGTAGGATCCCGCGTACCACTATTAGTGGGGCTTGGAACTGTCGGCGTAGGCTTTGCCATCGGTGTGCCCCTGGGGATACTGGCGGCGATGACCGACCGGGGTGCAGGCACGTGGGTCATGCGGGGCAACGACATTCTCCAGGCGTTTCCAGCTCTTCTGCTGGCTATCGTCCTAGCCGCGATCTTCGGACCCAGCACTGTTACCGCCGTCATCGCACTGGGTCTCGGACTGGCACCAGGAGTTGCCCGCGTTGCCAGGTCCGGAACCCTGCAGGTTCTGAGTCGCGAATATGCCCTCGCGGCCCGTGCCGCAGGCCGAGGCCCACTGTTCCTGGCGATACGACACGTCCTGCCTAATATCCGAGGAATACTGATCGTTCAGGCCACCGTTGGTTTCGCTATCGCCATACTGGCTGAAGCGGCGCTGAGCTACTTGGGCCTCGGCACTCCACCTCCCGCGGCATCCTGGGGTCGCATGCTTCAGGACGGACAGGCTGTGCTCCACAACGCCCCCCTGACTATTCTCTGGCCGGGCCTTGCAGTCGCAGTCTCCGTCCTAGGATTCAATCTGCTGGGCGACGGTCTACGCGATCGATTCGACCCCCGAATGGAGGTATCGCGATGACCACCAGCGCCATTGCCCCCTTACTCCGTGTTGAGAACCTCAGTGTCCATGCTGGAAGGAAACAACTCGTCAAGGACATCAGCTTCGACATCATGCCTGGTGAACGTGTCGGACTGATCGGAGAGTCAGGATCCGGAAAGTCCTTGACTTGCTTGTCCGTCCTCGGACTGTTGGACCAAGGCCTCAACGCCCAGGGACGTGTCATCCTTGGCAGCCGCAGGGCGGCCGCTGAAGAGGAATCTGCTGAATCGCAGTCAATCGACCTATTGAGCGCAGACGAGGATCAGTTTTCTAAGATCCGCGGCAATCGACTGTCAATGGTCTTCCAAGAACCGATGACTGCATTAAACCCGTTAATGAAAGTCGGTGACCAACTTCGCGAGGTCATCCGGCTTCACCGACCGAGAACCAAACAGGTCAAAGCGGAGGTCATCGACTTGTTGTCCTCGGTAAGGATTCCCGAGCCGGCCAGGGCCTCCGAGGTTTACCCGCATCAGATGTCTGGAGGACAGCGGCAGCGAGTCATGCTCGCTATGGCGATGGCAAACGGCCCTGAGCTCCTCGTCGCCGACGAGCCCACCACGGCGCTTGATGTGACGGTTCAGAAGCAGGTGCTGAACCTCATGGCCGAACAGGTCGAACGCGCTGGATCCTCCCTGCTGTTCATCACTCATGACCTCGGCGTGGTGTCCGAACTATGTGATCGCGTCATCATTATGCGCCAGGGGCGGATAGTGGAAAGCGGATCCATCGATCGAGTGTTCACCACACCTGAACACCCCTACACCCGAGCCCTGCTGGCGGCCTCCGCGCTAGAGACGCATCCGAGTACTGGACGACTGCTCACCCTTGAATCCTCGGTCGAGACGGGAGCCACAGCGCTCACAAAGGTGAAGGAAGCTGCATCTGAGGCCGCTCGCAGCAGCACCGGGACAACAGACTTCGATATGCCCAGCATCGATCACCTCGCCGATTCAGTGGACGGGACTGACCTGGTATATAACCAATCGCAGAACCCCGCCATTCGGGTGCGCGACCTCACCCGGACTTATGGAAAGCCAGGTTTATTAGGCCGGGGGCGTCAGGTCGAAGCCCTGCGGGGAGTGTCCTTTGATGTGACCGCCGGGCAGCGGTTCGGCATCGTTGGAGAGTCAGGATGCGGGAAGTCAACGCTGCTTCGGCTGCTGACAGCACTCGATGAACCCACCTCAGGGTACGTGGATGTGACTGGTGAACGAATCTCCGGCGGCAGGGAACGGCACCTGCGGTGGTTGCGCGAGACAATGCAGATCATTTTCCAAGACCCTATGGGATCTCTGGACCCACGGATGAAAGTCACCGACATCATTGCGGAGCCGCTGCGTAACACTGACCGCGCTGAGCGGCGCCGGAGGGTCCACGAACTGCTGGAACAGGTGGGGCTCCCACGAAGCTCAGCAGAGAAGCACCCGCACGAGTTCTCCGGAGGGCAGCGGCAACGGATAGCAATCGCCCGGGCACTGGTCACCAAACCAAGAGTTTTGGTCGCCGACGAAGCTGTCTCCGCTCTCGATGTCTCTGTGCGGGCCCAGGTGCTGAATCTGCTCCAGGATTTGGTGGACGAGTATCAGCTCACGCTGGTATTCGTTTCCCATGACTTGAATGTGGTGCGTTACAGCTGCGATGTGGTCGCTGTGATGCACAATGGACACATGGTGGAATGCGGTCACTCGGAGGCAGTGTTCGACTCACCCCGTCACCCTTACACCGCGGATCTCGTAGAGTCCATTCCCCGGTTGAGGGACAGAGCGGCGTAGATGAAGTTTGAACCCGTGAAGAAGGTGAGCTCCTACGAACTGATCGTAGAGCAGATCGAAGCTGGGGTGCGGGAGGGGCGCCTCCACCCGGGGGACCGACTTCCTGGTGAGCGTGTGCTGATGCAGACGTTCTCTGTCTCACGTGCCACAGTGCGGGAGGCGATGCGCGTGCTGCACGCGACAGGTGTTGTCCACACCCGTGCGGGTGACCCTCGCGGGCCGGAGGTCCTGCCTTTCAGGCCCGAAGCCTTGGAACGGCCGCTGGTGCGTATGACCGATCAGGAGGGGACCACGCGGGTGGAGCTCATCCAGTTCCGACTGCTGCTGGAGAGCCAGTCGGCGCTGCTGGCAGCGGCAACTGACAACGAGGATGCCAAAGCCAAGATCTCTGCCTGCGCCGGGGATCTCGCCACGCTGGCCGATAGGGCCACCACCGCTGAGTCACAGACTGAGCTCCGTGAGGAGTTCGGAGTCCTGCTCTCCGAGTTCCATTCCGCCATTCGGGCTGCCTCCGGGAACCAGCTGCTGCAGGCCACAGGTCAAGCCGTCGATGGTGCCCTCACCACGATCGCGCGGCGACGGCTCGGCGATGAGGCCGATGGCCCCGCTTTGGCGGCACGTCTGCGGCAATCAGCCCTTGACGCAGCCACACTGAATAATCACATTCAGGCCCAGGACCCCATCGGTGCCCGGCAGAGTGCGGCCGATAACATCTTCCGGTTCTACAAAGACAGGCTTACTGATGAGGAACAGCAAGTGCTAGCGCCTTTGGTGGGCTGAGGCTGTCGAGACCCACGGCCGAAAGCCGCTGCCTGCAGTCGACTCAGCCGCAGTAGGCGCCCTCTGCGGCGGAGCGCACCAGTTTGGCGTATTTGCCAAGCACACCGGTGGTGACGTAGGGCGGCAGCGGTTTCCAGTCCGGACTGGACCGGCGGGCGGCCAGCTCTGCCTCCTCCACCATCAGCTCGATGCTCTTGCCAGGGATGTCCACCTTGATCCGGTCACCGTCGGCGATATATGCGATGGGACCGCCGTCCACTGCCTCCGGAGCGATATGCCCGATGCACAGCCCTGTGGTGCCGCCGGAGAACCGCCCGTCGGTGATCAGCAGCACGTCCTTGCCCAGACCCGCGCCCTTGATGGCACCGGTGATGGCGAGCATCTCGCGCATGCCGGGCCCGCCCTTGGGACCCTCATAACGGATCACCACTACGTCCCCGGCCTGGATGACACCCTCTTCCAGTGCTTTCAGGGCGGCCTGTTCGCGCTCGAAGACCCGGGCGGTGCCCTCAAAGACCTCGGCGTCGAAGCCAGCGGACTTCACCACTGCGCCTTCCGGGGCCAGGGAGCCGCGCAGCACGGTGATCCCACCGTTGTGGTGAATGGGATTGTCCAGGTGGCGGATGATGGTGCCGTCGATATCCGGCGGGTTGATCTCGGCGAGGTTCTCCGCCACGGTCTTGCCGGTGACGGTGAGCGCATCGCCGTGCAGCGGTCCGGCGTCCAGCAGGGCCCGCATCACCACGGGCACTCCGCCCACTCGGTCCACATCCACCATTACATGCTTGCCGAAGGGCTTGAGGTCGCCCAGGTGTGGGACCTTCTCCCCGATCCGGTTGAAGTCCTCCAGCTGCAGGTCCACCCCGGCCTCGCGGGCGATGGCCAGCAGGTGCAGCACCGCATTGGTAGAGCCGCCAAAGGCCATGGTGACTGCGATGGCGTTCTCGAAGGCCTCCTTGGTGAGGATGTCCCGGGTGGTGATGCCCTTGCGCAGCAGCTCCACCACGGCCTGGCCGGATTTGCGGGCGTAGGCGTCGCGGCGCCGGTCGGCTGAGGGCGGGGCGGCGGAGCCGGGCAGGGAGAGGCCCAGAGCCTCACCGATGCAGGCCATAGTGTTGGCGGTGTACATCCCGCCGCATGCGCCCTCGCCGGGGCAGATGGCACGTTCGATCACATCCAGGTCTGCCTCGCTGATGGTGCCGCGGGCGCAGGCGCCGACTCCTTCGAAGGCATCGATCAGGGTGACCTCGCGCTCGGTGCCGTCACTGAAGCGGGCAATACCGGGCATGATGGAACCGGCGTAGAGGAACACAGAAGCCACATCCAGGCGGGCGGCGGCCATGAGCATCCCAGGCAGGGACTTATCGCAGCCGGCCAGCAGCACTGTGCCGTCCAGCCGTTCGGCCTGCATCACGGTCTCTACGGAGTCGGCGATCACCTCGCGGGAAACCAGGGAGTAGTGCATCCCCTCATGGCCCATGGAGATGCCATCGGAGACGCTGATCGTGCCGAATTCCAGAGGGTATCCCCCGCCGGCGTGCACGCCTTCCTTGGAGGCCTGGGCCAACCGGTCCAGGGACAGGTTGCACGGGGTGATCTCGTTCCAGGAGCTGGCGATGCCGATCTGCGCCTTGCCGAAATCGTCATCGTCCATGCCGACGGCGCGCAGCATGCCCCGGGCAGGGGCCCGGGTGTAGCCGTCGGTGACCTGCCAGGACCGAGGCTTCTCCGGGTTGGAGGGGCCGGTCACTGCCTTAGGGGGTGTGTGCGGTGAATCCTGAGTGGGTGCGGACATGTGATCCATAGTACGACGCCGCCTACTCGCCTCCGTCTGCTCCCCGGCACCGTCTCATAACGTGGAAGCCGACAGTACCCGTAACTTCTTACAGAATGTAAACCCTGCGATAGAGTCAATGCGTGACGTTCAGCAGTGAAGGTGTGGGGCTGAGTCTGCAGGAAGCCCTTTCGCTGCCCGCCGTGGCTCGGCAGAATCCTGAACTGCTGACTCCCAGCTCCGGGCTGGATCGCACTGTGCGGTGGGTACACATCATCGGCCAGGACCGCCCAGCTCATCTGCTGCAGGGCGGAGAACTTGTGCTCTCTACTCTTCCCCGGATGACTGAGGACCGTCCGGATCTGGCTCATGTGCTGGGTGACTATCTGGCAGATCTGGACTCCGTGGGGGTTTCCGCTCTTGCAGTGGAGGTGCTGGAGAACCGGCCGAAGCTTCGCCGTGCCTTAGATACTGTCGCCGCCGAGCGTGAGACGCTCAGCTGCGCTGCAGAACTTACCCCCATCCTGCTCTTCTCCCGGGTGGCGCGGTTTATCGATATTACCCAGGCGCTTCATCATGAGCTTGTTGCCCAGCAGCTGGTGAACCACAGATCCGCAGCTCCGGCCTGGGACCCGATCATCAGTGCTACGACCAATCTGCTCAACGATTTGGCAGCCCCAGGCAGCCTTCCAGCAGCAGAAGCCCAGGAACGAGCCTCTGCTTTGGGGATGCCCCGCAATGCCGCCTACTTCCCGCTGAGCGCCCTCTTGCCGGGCTCACCAGATGAGAGCACCGAGCATCAACTCTCGGACCTAGCCTCTGCAGTGCGGGAAACAGCCGCCCAGCTGCGCATCCCCGCCTTGGTGGGAGTCGCTGGGCAGCAGCAACTGGCGGTGCTGCTACCAGCTCAGGAACGCAGCACAGACCTGCCCGGCTCCGCCATGGCGCAGACTGCTCGACGGCTGTGCCGGGGGCTGGAAACTACTGCAGAGCGGCGCCGCACTCAACAGCCGCTGCCCCGGCACCTTCTCGCCTCATCAGAGCGGCTGTCGCCCCTTCTGGACATCTGGTCGGGAATCAATGAGGCTGCAGCAATCGCCCGCAGCGCAGAACTGGTGACTCAGACAGAAGCAGATCAGGGCCCGGCGCCGCGCCCCCATTATTGGACTGCTGATCACCTGGGCATGGACGGTCTGCTGGCCCATCTTGCCAAGGACCCGCAGACCGCGTGGTTCCTCCGCCGCTACTTGGATCCCCTAGATACCTCAGAGGTACCGGAGGCCAAAGAGATTATCCGGGCTGCCCTAAACACTGGCGGGAACAAGGCGCAGATGGCCCGGGACCTCCAGCTCAGCCGCCCCACTCTCTATGCCCGTATTGACAGGCTAGAACGTGCCCTGGGAATACCCCTGAAGGGCGAGTCCCTAGCCCTGCTCTATATGGCCCTACGCCTGGAGGCACTAAGCCGGTAGCAACCCGCTTTACACTGTGTCATTTTCGCTGTGATGTTCCTGACACTATGCCACCAGGATTCATCCCCAGATTCCGAAATGATGATCTGCATGGTTGATGTGCACACACCGGCTGCGGCCGGCCTCTCCCCTTCCTCCTCGAAACCAGAGGAGCGCCTTGCTGCCGGACGCACCGGCTACGCCTTAGACCGTCAGCACGTCTTTCACTCCTGGAGTGCCCAGAAGGCCATCGAACCGATGACGGTGGTCGACGCAGCCGGATCCTGGATCTGGGACGGCGAGGGAAACCGGATCCTGGACCTGGCCAGCCAGTTGGTCTTCACCAATGCCGGGCATAAGCACCCAAAAATCATCGCCGCCATTCAGGAACAGGCCCAGCGACTGTGTACCGTGGCCCCGCAACATGCCAATGACGCCCGCTCTGAGGCCGCACGTTTGATCACTGAACTGCTGCCTGATGACATCAATCACGTTTTCTTCACCAATGGCGGCGCTGACGCCAACGAGCACGCGGTGCGAATGGCCCGGCTGCACACCGGTCGGCGCAAGGTATTCTCTGCCTACCGCTCCTACCACGGGGGAACCCAGCTGGCAGTCAACCTCACAGGAGATCCCCGCCGGATCCCCAATGATGACGACGCCGCAGTGGTGCACTTTCTGCCCGCCTACCCCTACCGTTCCTACTTCAGTGCCGAGACTCAGGAACAGGAGTCCGAACGCGCCCTGACCCATCTGCGCAGCATGCTGCTGCTGGAGGGACCTGACCAAGTCGCGGCCCTGATCCTTGAGTCGGTGCCAGGCACCGCCGGTATCTACGTGCCACCGGTGGGCTATATGCAGGGGGTGCGGGAACTCTGCGATGAATTCGGGATCGTGTTCATCGCCGATGAGGTGATGGCAGGATTCGGCCGCACCGGCAAATGGTTCGCCTTTGAGCACTTCGGCATTGAACCCGATATCGTCACCTTCGCCAAAGGCGTGAACTCCGGATACGTTCCCCTAGGCGGAGTGGCAATGGACGACGCCGTCTACAACACCTTTGCCGAGAAGCCATACCCCGGCGGCCTCACCTATTCAGGACATCCCCTGGCAGCGGCAGCCGCTGTGGCCAATATCGGTGCTATGCGTGAGGAACAGATGGTGGAGAACGCTGCGGCGCTCGGCCAGGAGCTTATCGCCCCCAGGCTCCAGCAGATGCTGGCCGATCACCCATCAGTGGGCGACGTCCGTGGATTAGGAGCATTCTGGGCCATTGAGTTAGTCCGAGACCAGCAGACCAAGGAGCCACTGGCTCCCTACGGGCAAACACACCCAGTGATGAACCAGCTGGTAGCCTCCGCTAAATCACAGGGGGTACTTCCTTTTATGAACATGAACCGGCTGCATATCTGCCCCCCGCTGAACATCACCACCCAAGACATCACTTTCGGGCTGAATGTCATTGACGATGTGCTCAGCATTTCTGATCAACACGCCACACCATAGTCGGTGACCTTGACATAGGCCTGGGCCAGATGCCCACCACTCAGACGGAGCCAGCCCGGCGGCGGTGGTGGTGCAGGATCACGGCGCCGGTGCCCAACAGGAGCAGTGCGGCCAGCAGCACTGCGCCGATAGTGGCACCGGTGGCGGCCAGACCGCCCCCGTCCTCCTCATCCTCGGTATCTTCCCCGGCGGAGTCTTGCCCGGCGCCGCCTGTATCGTCCTCCTCCGGAGCGGGACTTCCGGTGGGGGTCTCCGTGGGAGCCGGCGAAGGAGAAGGTGAGGGGGCGGCGTCGTCATCTGCTGCCACTACGGTGAGCTCGGTCCACCCGAGCAGCTCACCCTCGGGGGTGTAGACGGCGAACCGGTGCTCGCCCGCACTGTCTGAAGGCAGAGTCACGGTGATCACCGCATCGGCATCCGCGGTGGCAGAGCCGAGATCAGCGGGCCCGGAGAACAGCCAGGCGCGGACCTCCTCCCCTGCGCTGCTCTCACCGATGAAAGCTTCAATGTCCTCGCCCTCCACTGCGGGATCGGTGAGGATCTCCACCGGCCCGCGGTTCTCATCGTTCAGCTCATCGGGGTCCGGGGGCCAGATCTCCTCACCGGGGGCCTCCCCGGCCTCGGTGACCAGGCGCAGCGCACCCCAGCGCTCAGTGTTCTGATAGCCGTTGCCGGTCGGATCAGCCCAGCTGGTCACCAGGCGGGCACCCTCATGGGAGTCATTGACCTGCACGTCAAAGCCGTGGACCGAACCTGCGCCGCCGTGCTCGCGGAGGTCGATGGCGGCCTGGACGATATAGCCGTCCTCGGTGATCGAGGTGGCCGACTGCAGCTGCTCGGCCTGGAACTGCTCATCGCCTGAGCCGAAGGAGACCTGGTTCTCCGCGGAGATCCGGAACTGGAAGTCGAACTGCTCGGAGAGCAGATGGTGCCCCTGCCGGGAGGCGGTCCGGTAGGGACCGTTGCGCTCATTGCCCAGGTCCAGGAAGAACTCCACGGAGTCCTGCACCCAGGGATCGGAGGCGGAGACGTCCACATCCGGGTCGGTGACATCGGCCAGCAGGTGCA
Source organism: Nesterenkonia alkaliphila (assembly GCF_009758175.1). GTDB lineage: Bacteria > Actinomycetota > Actinomycetes > Actinomycetales > Micrococcaceae > Nesterenkonia > Nesterenkonia alkaliphila. The sequence goes on along the minus strand of NZ_WRPM01000027.1, from coordinate 32,540 downwards.
GGGTCTCACCCTCCCAGAGGGTGTAGACCTCGGCGGTGGCGCCCTGCCGTGCGCCGGTCTCAATCTCGGTCTCGGTGACCAGCGCGGGGGCCTGCTCCCATTCTTGGGTGAGCTCGGCGTTCAGCTCCGGAGCCTGCGCGGCCTCAGGTGCCTCGTGGTAGCTCAGCGCTTCCACCAGGGTCAGGTTGCCGTTGCGCCAGGAGTCATCACCGGCATGGAGGTCAATGGTGAAACTCTCCCCCTGACTCAGTCCGCCGATCTCTGCGATGCTGACCCCGTCCGGGCTCAGCTCGTAGCTCTGGCCCTGGTGCTCCACGGTGACGGAGTCCGCCTCGGAATCCACGGAGAAGACTAGGCCTTCCTCAGCCCAATACATCTGGAACGCGGATTCGCCCTGCTCAGTGGTGTGCAGGGGCAGTCGAGACCAGTACTCCTCCGGGTCTGCGGTGGCGGCGTCGTCGTCATGGGCGAAGACCACGGCCCGGTTCTCCCTCGGGGGCAGTTCCCCACCGATGATCCCGGTGTAGGCCGGCTTGGGGCTGAAGTCATCGTTGAAGATCAGCGGCAGCTGAGCCGCACGCCAGGAACGGCCGTCGTTGAGACCCCAGACCGCCACTGAGTCCAGTTGGTGCTGGGCCGACCACTGACGGAACAGCTCGAAGGCATCCCGGTAGTGGTATGCCTGATCGATCAGCAGACCCTCGGTGGGATTCTCCCCGATGGTGATGTCCAGCTCGGTGACCAGCTGCGGGATACCGGGCAGGGCGGCCTCCACATCATTGAACGCCTGGCGCAGATTGTCGATGGGCATCGAGAGGTTCAGGTGGAACTGGTGGGCGAAGCCGTCCACCGGCGCACCACGCTCCAACAGCCGCTCGGTCAGGCCGATCATCCGTTCCCGCTTACCGGCCAGCTCCGTGTTGTAGTCGTTGATGTAGAGCGCCACCGGCCGATCAGCGCCCTCAGCGGCGAACTCGCCGTTGAAGTACTGCTCCGCGAAGTGGAAGGCATCATCCACGTAGCTCTCATCCCCGCCGTAGGCCCGGAACCAGTTGGAGTCCCGCATGCCGTTGCGGCTGGGGGCGGCGCCGTCGTCAATGACCTCGTTGACCACATCCCAGGCGACCACGGGGTTGGTCTCGGAGCCAAAGGCCCCGTACTGCTCATAGATGGCCTCAGCCACCGAGCGGATATGGAAGTCCATGCGCTCACGCATCTGCGCCGGGGACCCCACCTCGAAGAACCAGTCCGGGGTCTGGGAGTGCCAGACCAGCACATGGCCGTAGACGTCCAGGTCATTCTCTACCGCATAGTCCAGGATCGCCTCGGTCTGCGGGTGCATGCGGAAGGTCTCCACGCCCTCGCCGGCGTACCAGGCCTCGGGCTTCATGTGGTTCTCCGCAGTGAGCCGGTCGAAGTGGTGGTTGACCACTGCGGATGCGGTACCGGTGGTTTCACGTTCATCAATGGCAACCCCCAGCGGGAAGTCCACTGTGTCCTTCAGCGGCGGGTCATGCAGGTCCGGATCGAATGCCGCCTCCACCCGGCTGACCTCAATGTCGTCAATGTAGAAGGTGGAGGTGTTGCCGGCCTCACCCGAGGTGTAGGCGGTCTCGAAGTAGATGAACAGCTCATCGGCACTCGGGGCGGTGAAGCGCTGCTCAATCTGCACCCACTCACTGTTGGAGAGGCCGCTGAACTGACCCAGGGTCGAGTAGCTGGTGGAGCCGCCGGTGGTGGAGGCCGCTGAGAACCAGAGGTCATCGGTCTCCTCCCCCTCTGCAAACTTCACCCAGGCGGTGAGGTCGTACTGCTGCCCCGGTGCCAGCGCCTCAGTAGCCTCGGCGCCGATGCCCTGGCCCTGGTGGACCCGGTCGGTGACTGCTGCGGAGTAGCTGCCCCCGAATGACTCTGCATCGGTGACCTCTACAGTATGGTCCTCGTGCTCGGTGTAGCGCGGCTGCCAGGGGCCCAGCTGGCCGTCTTCAAAGTCGTGGCTGAGGCTCTCCGGGGAATCGGCGATGTCCCCTCCCCCGCCGTGGTCTTCCCCCGGCAGATGCTCAATCACTACCGAGTCGATGATGAGCTCGGTGTCAGCACCCTCAGCCTCCACGTAGAAGGCACTGGGTGCGGCAGCCTCAGTCTCAAACTCGCCGCTGAGCTCAACCCACTCCTGGGAACCTACGGACTCCCGGCCCGATACCCAGGGGTACTCGTTGCTGCCGCCGGGGACTTCCAATGAGGCACCGAGGGTGTCAGTGCCCGCCGCGCCCTCGGGGAGCTTGACCTGCAGTGTGAAGCGCAGAGTGCCGTTGTTCTCGAAGCCTTCGATCGCACTGAACGGCAGTTGAGGGCCGTGCCAGTTGGCGCTGCGCCCGGTGGTCAGCAGCGCACCGTCTCCGTAGTGGGCCTCATCTGTCAGCTCTACCTGGGCACTGCCGCGGCCCTCCCAGGGTCCGACGCCGTCGGCAAAGTCGTACTCGGCAACAACAGTCCACTCGGGCTCCCCCGGTAAGCCGTTATCCTCGCCGTTGCCGTCCTGGTCATCCTCGGTGCCGTGTTCCAGCACCAGCGTGGCTGCCTGGATGTAGTAGGTGTAGTCCTCCAGGCCGTCCGCATCCGGGAGGCCGGTATAGGCCCGGAATGCGCCTAGGTCGGTGTCCTCGGTGATCTCAAACCTGGAGGTCACCTCGGTCCACTCTGCTGCCTCGACCTGGGTGGCCTGACCGTGCTGGTAGTTGTGCCCGGCACCCCCGTCGTGGGCGACCCAGCGGGCCTCCACGGGCTCCTCAACCTCCTCATCCAGCCGGATCTGTGCGGTGTAGACCACGGTGTCGCCGGGGCCCGCCCCGTGCTCAGCCAGCAGCCCGTGGGGGGACTGGATGCCGTGGTAGTCCGCCGCTCGGTCCACTGCTAGGACAGTCTCACCGTCAAGCTCCGGGAAGCTGATCCGTTCGGCACCGCCGTTGTCCCACCACCCTTGGAGCTCTCCGGAGCTGAACTCGGTGCTCAGCAGGGTGGTCTCGGCGGTCTCATCTGCTGCGGCAGGTGCACCCCCCAGCGCGGAGACGGCCAGGGCTGCGGCAGTGGCCAGGGCAAATGTTCTGCGAGTGCGCATAGTGTCCCTCAGGTGTACGAGTAGTCGAAGGTCAGCCCACAGCAAGCCGAGCAAACGCTTGCCGAGCACTTGGTCCCCGATCCTAATGTGATGCACATCACCAGATCAAGGGTTTGCGCTCATTCATGCAACAAATCTTCATGACCTTCACCCGGCACCCGTGACCTGAACCCCGCGCCCCGGCCGCCCTCCTGCCGCCCCACCCCCTTTGGGCAGTTCGCTACGACACATCGCAGCACAAGCCGGGACATCGTCGCCAACTACCCAAAAACCTCTCCTTATCTGCCAAATCTGAGCAGTTCGCTACGACAAGCGCCGCAACTGCCGCGTTCATCGTCACCTGCTGCCCAGCAATCCCTAGAGAACGGCCCAGCGCAGCACCTCCCCACGCCATCTGGCCCTGACCGCACATTCCAGACCCCCGACCCCGCCTCATTTGTTCTAATACAACTAGAACAACTAGACTGGTGCTGTGCTCTTCCGTATCGATCCCAGTTCGCCGCGCCCGCTGTTCGAGCAGCTGGCCTCCCAGGTGCACAAGGCTGTGCTGACCGGCGAGCTGTCCGATGGTGAGCGGCTGCCCGCCGCCCGCGAATTGGCTGAATCCCTGCAGATCAACCAGCACACCGTGCTGCACGCCTACCAGCTGCTGCGGGATGAGGGCCTAGTTGAGCTGCGCCGCGGCCGCGGGGCGGTGATCACCGCACACGCCGCCCATCGCTATGGCAGGCTGCGCGATGCCATCACCACAGTGCGAACCGAAGCGCAGGAACTGGGGCTGCCGCTGAGTGCCGTTGCCGCGATGATCGAACAGCCCACCGCCGCGCTCTCCACCACCTCTATCTCCCAGTCCACCACCCCTGAACTCAAGGAGCTGCCATGAGTGCAGACGCCACCAGCGACACCGTCCAGTCCAGGCCGCCCATCCCCTATCGGGGCCGCAGAGTGACCTGGGGCGCCGTCGTGCCCGTGGCCGTCCTCGCATCAGCCTTCCTGCTGGTGCTCAGCTGGCTTCCGCGGCTGCCCGAGGAGGTGGCTCTGCAGTGGGGGCCGCAGGATGTGAACCGATACGGCTCGGTGTGGGAGCTGGTTGGCGTACTGGGCGCCGTGGCAGCGTTGAGCGTCAGTGTGCTGGCCGGGTTCGCCTTGTGCACCGGGCGCACGGCGTTCATCCGTCGGATGGTGCTGGGGCTGGCCACTGGTCAGGCAGTGCTCTTCGCGGGACTGATGCTGGCGTCTGTTGCGGTGCAGCTGGACCTGGCACCGGGCGAGGTGCCGGACGCTCCAGAGCTCGGCATGCTGATCGGGCTGGCCGCCGCCCTGGCCGCCGGGGCACTTGCCGCCGGATTGGCTGGCAAGGACCCGCGGATGCCTGCCACCGGTCCGGTCACCGGCGCGCAGGCTGAGCTGGCCCCGGATGAGCGCGCAGTCTGGGTCAAGACCGTCTCCCCCAGCCGGAGATTCTTGGCCTGGTTCACGGTGATCGCAGTGCTCTACCTGGTGAGTATGGGTGCGTTGGCCTGGTCGGTGCAGTCCTGGTTCACTCTGGTGCTCACGCTGCTTCCGGTGCCCCTGGTCCTGGTGCTGTATGCCTGGCGGGTCCGGGTGGACTCCCGCGGGCTGACCGCGGCCAGCGTCATGGGCTGGCCCAAGCTGCACGTTCCGGCCGATGAGGTCGAGGGCGCGCAGCTCGGCGAGGTGAAGTCTCCCATGGGTGAGTTCGGCGGCTGGGGCATTCGCAGCTCGCTGCAGCACCCCGCGGGCACTATCGGGGTGGTGATCCGCGCAGGTGAGGCCCTAGAGGTTGCCCGCTCCGGCGGCAGGAAAATAGTGGTGACAGTCGACGACGCCGCCACCGGGGCTGCCCTGCTCAACGCCAAGGCACACCGCGCTCGGCAAAGCAGCGGTGTGGAATGAGCTGATCAGCCCATCTGATCCACAACGGTCTCGGCGACCTCTCGCATGGTGAGGCGGCGGTCCATGGAGGTCTTCTGGATCCACCGGAAGGCCTCCGGCTCGCTGAGCCCCATCTTGGAGATCAGCAGGGATTTGGCCCGGTCCACCAGCTTGCGAGTCTCAAACTTATCCGCCAGTGAGGTGACCTCCAGCTCCAGAGCGCGCATCTCCTCGAACCGGCCGACGGCCACCTCGATGGCCGGCACCAGATCGTTCTCCCCAAACGGCTTGACCACATAAGCCATCGCTCCGGCCTCCCGGGCGGACTCCACCAGGTCGCGCTGGGAGAAGGCGGTGAGCATCACCACCGGGGCGATCTTCTCCTCGGCGATGGTCTTGGCTGCGGTGATGCCGTCCATCACCGGCATCTTCACATCCATCACCACCAGATCCGGCTTGTGCTCGCGGGCCAGCTCCACGGCGCGTTCGCCGTTCTCGGCCTCGCCGACCACCAGGTAGCCGGCGCCGGTGAGAATCTCCACGATGTCCAGGCGGATCAGCGTCTCATCCTCAGCCACCAGCACCCGGCGCTGCTCGCCGGCGGTGCTGCTGGTGGGGGAATCCGGTGCTTCCAGGTTGTCCTCATTTTCGGGGCTGCTCACAGGGCTCCTCATCAAGTTGCGGTGGCACGGCGCGCTGTAGCGCCGCTCACGTTCATGCGCCCCGATCTTACCTTCACTCCAGCAGGGCGCGGATATCCGCTGCGCTCAGCTGGGACGACTCCGCGGCCCCGGTACTCTCCAGCACCCGGTCGAACAGCTCCTGCTTGGACTCCTTCAGGGCCATCACCTTGGACTCGATGGTGTCCTTGGAGACCATGCGGTAGACCATCACACTGCGGGTCTGCCCGATCCGGTGCGCTCGGTCTATGGCCTGTTCCTCCGCCGCGGGGTTCCACCAGGGGTCCAGCAGCACTACGTAGTCAGCCTCCACCAGGTTCAGCCCGAAGCCGCCGGCCTTGAGTGAGACGAAGAAGACGGGGACCTCCCCGGAGCGGAACTGGCTGATCACCGCATCCCTGTCAGTGGTTGAACCGTCCAGATAGGCACTGGGGATTTTGGCCGACGACGCCGCCTTACGGGCCTTGGTCAGGAACCGGGTGAACTGGCTGAGCACCAGCACCTGGTGGCCCTCCTCCACTGCCTCGGCCAGCAGGGATGAGAGTGCCATGAGCTTGGCCGAGGGTGCGGATTCCTCCTCCACCAGGGAGGCGTCCAAGGCCAGCTGCCTCAGCAGGGTCAGCGAGCGGAAGATCTCGAACCGGTTGGCGGCCATATTGTCCACCAGGCCCAGCACCTTCAGCCGCTCCCGCTGCAGTCTGCGGTCATAGATCCGGCGGTGGCCGGGGTCCAGCTCCAGCTCCAGGACCTGTTCCTGCTTGGGCGGCAGCTCCGCGGCCACATCCTCCTTCCGGCGGCGCAGCAGGAAGGGGCGCAGCCTGCGCTTGAGCTGGGTGAGCCGGGCGGCGTCGCGCTCCTTCTCAATGGGGGTGCGGTAGACCCGGTTGAACTGGTCCCGGCCGCCCAGCAGCCCGGGGCAGGTGATCGAGAACAGGGCCCACAGCTCCTGGAGGCTGTTCTCCATGGGGGTTCCGGTCACCGCCAGCTTGAAGGGTGCGGAGAGGGTGCGGGCGGCGCGGTGCCCGCGGGAGGTGTGGTTCTTGATCATCTGCGCCTCATCCAGGATCAACCCGGCCCAGCTCAGCTGCTGGTACTGCTCGGCCTCCATGCGGAACAGCGCATAGCTGGTGATCACAAGGTCTGCGTCCTGGGCCGCTGCGCTCAGGCCGGTGCCGCGGCGGGCTTCGGTGGCGCTGATGGTGCGCACCCGCAGATCCGGGGTGAACCGGGCCGCCTCTGCCGCCCAGTTGCTCACCACGGAGGTGGGCGCCACGATCAAAAATGGCGGGCCGGGACTCTGCTGCCGGGCGCGCTGGATCATGGCCAGGGTCTGCACAGTCTTGCCCAGCCCCATGTCATCGGCCAGCACCCCGCCCAGCCGGTGGTCGTAGAGGAAGCTCAGCCAGCTGTACCCGTGGCGCTGGTAGTCACGCAGCTCAGCCTGCAGCGCCTCCGGTGGGTCCAGGTGCACCAGCTGCGCCTGGTCACTGAGCTGGGCCAGATTCTGCCACCAGGCTTCGCGCTGGGCCTGCACTGTGGGCAGCCCGGCCAGCTCCTCCCAGAGGTCCACCTGGTAGCGGCTGATCCGCAGCCCGCGGCCGCGGGGGTCATTGAGCTGCCGGGCCTCGTCGATGATCCGGCGCAGCTGCTCCAGCTCCGGGCTGATCAGCGGAAAGTAGGTGCCAGAGGGCAGTACGAACATCTGCTCCTCCCGCACTAAGGCCGCGAAGAGATCCTCAAAGTCCACCTGTTCGCCCTCGATACTGACGCGGACCTGGAGGTCGAACCAGTCCGCAGTGCTGGGCTCGGCCGCTGCTATCTGGATCTGCGGGGGTTCCTGTGCCCGGCGGTGCCCGGGGCCCAGCGGGGGCAGGATCAGCCTGGCGGCCACCAGTGCCGCCTGGGCGTGCGCACATTGGGCCCCCGGACCCTCTGGTGAGTCCGGGCAGCTGCAGGTGACGGCGGCGTCCTCGGTGCCTGTGGCGAGTACGACGACGCGCTCATACCATTTGCCGGCAACCCCTGAAGCGACCACCGCCTCGATGCGCTCACCCCGTGGCGTGTGCTCGCGACTGACGATGAACGCTGCGTCGGAGAGATCGGCGGATGAGGTTTCACTAGGTGGCACTCAGGGAACCTCTACCGGTGGCCGCGGGATGGGGCGAGCTCCTGAAAGACACACAGGGGAATTCTACGCGTCAGCGCGAGGGTGCTCACTCTGGGCGCCGCTGACCTCTGATGCGGTCGATGCCGCCAGATGGTAGGGGTGATGGTCTAAAGTCCTTGTACTGGCTCTTTGCGATCGAACACTGTTCTGCCAGCGGGTCGAGGAGACGTACACCAAGCTCGTCAGATGCGGGCGACTCCTTCTTCAGAACATCGCTCACAGCATCGGGGAGCTGCTCAGCAAGTTCGTAGACTCTCCTACAGGCGGATTCATAGTCGACCCCGGATTCCTTAGAGAACCGCTGCCAATGCTTCGGTTGGATTCTCCCAAATCTGTTCTCCCGTCCTATCCTCATTGCCGCGGCAGATAAGCCACTCCGATCAGGATCTGTTGATCGGTAAGGCAGACCGGAAGCTACGTCATAGAGCGGTGTCAGTGTGACTCGCTCCCCAGCCAGCATCACGCCATAATTCTTGGCATGGGCATCCGGTGCCCCTAGCAAATAGTTTGCGGCCAACCCATCGGTAAACCTGCGGATATTCGGTTCCGCCTGATTTCCCGACGACTCCCGTAGCAGTCGTACGATTTGGACAGCGCTGGGGCCGTTAGAGGATTCGTACTTGTCCCTTGGGCGCACGCTCAGGGCTTGGCACATGTCCTCTTGATGCAATCTGATTATATTGCCATCGCGATCTCTGCGCCTGTCATACCGAGTGACCACCAAGGCGTCCTGGCCATCGAAGCTGCGGAATTCTGTCTCAGCGGCACGCAGGCCGACGTTCCGTAGCGCTGTCTGACAAATGTGTTCATTGAGCGCCTGATCACGGAATCCTGCTACTCCGGGCTTGATGATGTGAGTTGTAGGTTCAGCCCCCTCGGGACTGTAGTAATTCCCTCCTTCGATTCTCACAGCGAACTTTGCCTGCGCTCCCGCCAGTGACCAATGTTCCTGGTTCGTCACCCAGCTGGTCGATTCGTCCTCTCTCAACTCCGAGAGCCTCTGGCCGATCTCGGATTCAGTCATAGTAATGAGCTCCCCCTGGCCCGCGAGGATGTAGTCGCGTCTGTCGGGATTCACGAGCTGCACCGCACCGGCGCAATCCTCACCTATGTGCCTCAAGATCGCGAACGGATTGTTTCCTGAGACCCCGAACTTTCGGCCCATAGCCTCTTTGACGTCAGCCCGATCAGGCAGAAGCCCTTCGAGGAATGGGTTGACCACTCGACCACCGTGCTTAGATACAGCTGTAGGCATCGACAGGGACACCGGTGTTCTCGGTGTATCCGCAATATAGCGAAGCTCATGGGCTCCGCCACGGGTTTCCACAAGGTCAGCAACGTGTTCCCGGTACAGGAGGACGTTCAGTGTCTTACTCATCGAACTCCTCCAGCGCCCTCATCGCTGCTTCTGCCTCGGGGTTGAGCTTCCGCTGCGCTTGTGGCTCGTCGATCGCTAAGGCGAGGTTCAGTGCTCGCAATGTGTCAAAGATCTTTGAGGCATCCGGAGAGGTAGCATCAGCGGTCTCCAGGGCGATCAGCCAACGTCTGGACACGCCTGCCTTGCTGCTCAGTTGGGCCTGGGTCATTCCAAGATCGACCCTTTTGTGGCGGATAATGGCTCCGAGCTCCCGGAGGTTCCTGACCTGCTTCATGGTGTTACCGTACCTGCACTTTCATGAATGTGCAAGATCAGTAACATTGACTCATCATCACCCGCCGGAACTTCAGTCGTTGAGCACACCGTCGATATCCACAGCGATAACCGGTCAGCGGCTGCCCCGCCCCGCTCAGCACTGACGGACCGGAATGTGCCGGGTGCACGCGGCGTTGAACGGCAGTGTGAAGGCCGCCATGGACCTGCAGTACCCATTCACCGGCCGTTGGCTGGTGCAGAACAGTCCCGCCAACCGCGTACCCAGCCACGGCACACAGCTGTTCGCCACCTCTTATGCGATCGACTTTGTGCCCCTGGGCGAGGCAGACCGTACAGCACCGGTGACTCTTAGCACGCTGCTGCGTCCAGAGCCTCCTGAGAGGTTCCCGGGCTTCGGCCGCCCGACCCTCTCCCCTGTTGAGGGAACCGTCATCGCAGCCCATGACAAGGAACCCGATCATTCGGCATATCGAGGCCTGCCCTCGATCCGGTACGCATTGACCCAATCGCGCCGAGCCGCCGCGGGCTGGACGGCGCTTGCCGGAAATCATGTTCTGATCGAGGTTGGCGGGGCCGTTGTTGCCCTGTGCCACCTCCAGCAGGGCTCGCTGACAATCCGCGCGGGACAAACAGTCCGGCCGGGCGAAATGCTCGCCCGCTGCGGCAACTCGGGCAACAGCACCGAGCCGCACCTTCATCTCCAGGCTATCGACAGTCCGGATATCGAACGCGCCTCAGCCGTGCCTGTGACGTTCAGCGGGGCGCTGCCCCGGAACGGGCAGATCGTTGGAGCTTCCTGACCCCGGGATTGCGGCGAGAACTAGAACACGCGACTCAGAAATCTCCGATCAATCGCTCGACGGCTTGCCCTGTAACGTCGGCGATCAGGTCGAAGTCTTTGTCCACATGCAGCACTATCATTCCTGCTGTCTCGGCTGTGGCAGCAACTAGCAGGTCAGGTACCTTCACCGCTCGGTGGTGACTCCGCACCATCAATTCGCCCTGTACCTCTACGGCTCGTCGCTCAGCACGCGGAGAGATCAGCTCCACTGGCATATTCTTCAGCGGCGGAGCCTCCAGCTCACTATCCCAATCAGACTTCGAACGAGCTGAGTACCCGAGTTCCAGCAGAGAATCCGTTGCAATCCAGACCAGACCACGGTCTATCCGGTCAACCCACACCTGGGCATCCGAGGACTGCCCAAGCCGCATATTGCCGACTTATCGATGAGCCAGCGGTTGTCCCTCACCACGCGTTGTCCATCACCTGCGAGTCGAGGGCATCTTTGAACCGCTCAGCGGAGCGCTGCAGATCATCCACGGTAGTTCGCGGCTGCGCCGCCGGAAGTCGCTGAGTAATCAGCCGGCGAAGATATTCGTTGCGGGACAGGCCTAGCTGCGCTGCGTGCACATCTACTCGCTTCATGCGACCACCTCCGATACCATGCGATGGTTCCATCGCGCCGGGTGCACCTCCTGAGACAACCTGGTGCCCGAAGTGGGACTCGAACCCACACTCTTTGCAGAACTCGATTTTGAGTCGAGCGCGTCTACCAATTCCGCCATTCGGGCGTGCTGAAGCACCGGGTAAGTCTACCCGGAGAGCAGCTGGGGCTGCGAATCTACAGCGCCGAGTGCGCGCTGGCGGCGCTGGATGCGCTGGATGAGGGCCAGGGGCCCACCGGCTCCTTGTGGGGCAGCTCCTCACCGCGAGCCAGCGCCTCTACTGAGGCTCCGCCGTCGGGCAGATCACCGATCCGGTGGACCTTGACCATATTGGTGGTGCCGGCTTGGCCTGGAGGCGATCCTGCAGCGATGACCACCAGGTCACCGTCGGAGGCGATGCCCTCCTCCAGCAGCAGCTTGTCCACCTGGGCGGTCATCTTGTCAGTGTGGGAGGCGAACTCCACCCAGCGCGGCTGCACGCCCCAGCTCAGGCACAAGATGTGGTGGGTGTGCTCCACATGGGTGAAGGCGAAGATGGGCTGCTTGGGCCGCAGCCGGGAGAGCCGGCGGGCGGAATCCCCGGAGCGGGTGAAGGTTGCCAGGTACTCCACCTCCAGCTGCTCGGCGATCTCATTGGCAGCACGGGTGATGGCACCGCCACGGGTCTTGGGCTTGGTGCCCAGCTGGGGGATCCGCTCCAGACCTTTGACCTCAGTGGCTTCGATGATTGAGGCCATGGTCTTCACCGTCTGCACCGGGTACTTACCGATGGAGGTCTCCCCGGAGAGCATCACGGCATCGGCGCCGTCGAGCACTGCGTTGGCACAGTCGGAGGCTTCGGCGCGGGTGGGACGAGGATTATCGATCATGGATTCCAGCACCTGGGTGGCCACGATCACCGGCTTGGCCCAGCGGCGGGCGAGTTCCACCGCGCGCTTCTGCACCAGCGGAACCTCTTCCAGGGGAAGCTCCACGCCGAGGTCGCCGCGGGCGACCATCACGGCGTCGAAAGCGTCGATGACGTCCTGCAGGGCCTCGACGGCCTGGGGCTTCTCAATCTTGGCGATCACCGGGACCCGGCGGCCCTCCTCGTCCATGATCCGGTGGACGGCCTCGATGTCTGCGGCGTCACGGACGAAGGACAGGGCGATCATGTCGAACCCAGTGCGCAGCGCCCACCGGAGATCCTCCTCATCCTTCTCGCTCAGCGCCGGCACGGAGACAGCCACACCGGGCAGGTTGATGCCCTTATTGTTGGAGACCGCTCCGGGGACCTCCACAGTAGTGGTGACGTCGGTGTCGCTGACCGCAGTGGCACGCAGGGAGACCTTACCGTCGTCGATGAGCAGGGTATCGCCCACCTCCACATCATCGGTGAGAGTCTTCAGCGTGGTGGAGCAGATCTCGGCAGTGCCCTCCACCTCCCGCGTGGTGATAGTGAAGGTATCGCCCACCGCCAGGTAGTGCGGGCCGTCCTTGAACCGGCCCAGCCGGATCTTGGGGCCCTGCAGGTCGGCGAAGATGGCCACAGCCCGGCGCATATCCTTGGCCACCTCACGCACGGTGCTGTACGTGGCCTCGTGGACGGAGTAATCGCCGTGGCTCATGTTGACCCGGACCACGTCCACGCCGGCCTCGATGAGTTCGCGGGTCTTCTCATATCCTGCGGTGGCGGGGCCGAATGTGGCGACGATCTTGGCGTGTCTCATGCCTACCTTCACTGGTTGTCGAGCGGTTCAATAATGGTGGCGCGACGTTGAGCCAGATGGTACGAGCCTATCGCAGAAAGTGTGTTTTACGTGAGGGAGATCGCACGATCTGAAGGTGCCACTGGGGCCGGCAGGCGGGTGGAACCCTCCAGGTACTCATCCACCTTTGCCGCTACGGCCCGGCCCTCGGCGATCGCCCACACCACCAGGGAGGCCCCGCGGCCGGCATCGCCGACGCTGAACACGCCCTCTGCGTTGGTCTGGTAGTCCTCGGCGCGGCCCACTGTGCCGCGGGGGGTGAAGTCCACGCTGAGCTGCCCGGTCAGGGTCTGTTGCTCGGCTCCGGTGAAGCCCAGGGCCAGCAGCACCAGATCTGCGGGGATCTCCCGCTCGGTGCCCGGCTTGGGTGTGCGGGTGCCGTCCTCGTTGTACTGAGTCTCGGCGACCTTCAGCGCCCGCACCCGCCCGTTCTCATCGCCGAGGAACTCCACAGTGGAGGCCAGCCATTTGACCTCGCCGCCCTCCTGATGGGCGCTGGAGACCTCAAAGACCCGCGGATCCATGGGCCAGGGCTCATGCTCGGGGCGCTCAGTGGGCAGTTCCTTGCCGATGGCCAGCGTGGTCACCGATGCGGCCTGGTGGCGGTGTGCGGTGCCGATGCAATCGGCTCCGGTGTCGCCGCCGCCCAGGATCACCACATGCTTGTCCTTGGCGTGGATCTGATCAGGCACCGAGTCCCCGGCCACTGCCTTATTGGACTGCACCAGGTACTCCATGGCGAAGTGGATGCCCTCCAGGCCGCGCCCCGGCACGGGCAGATCGCGCGGAACCATGGCGCCGGTGGCCACGACGACGGCGTCGTAGGACTCACGCAGGGTGTCCCAGGTGATGTCCGAGCCGATCTCCGTGGCGGGGTAGAACCGGGTGCCCTCGGCCTCCATCTGAGAGATCCGGTAGTCCACCAGGCTCTTCTCCATCTTGAAGTCCGGGATGCCGTAGCGCAGCAGCCCGCCCAGACGGTCGTCGCGTTCGTAGACGGCCACTGTGTGCCCGGCGCGAGTCAGCTGCTGGGCCGCAGCCAGGCCGGCCGGCCCGGAGCCGACCACTGCCACCGTCTTGTCGGTGAGCCGACGCGGCGGAACGGGCTCCACATAGCCCTTCTCCAGGGCCTCATCGGCGATCTCCGCCTCAGACTGCTTGATGGTCACCGCCGGCTGGTTGATCCCCAGCACGCAGGAGGTCTCACAGGGGGCGGGGCAGACCCGGCCGGTGAACTCCGGGAAGTTATTGGTCATATGCAGCCGGGCCGAGGCCTCCTCCCACTGGTCGCGCCAAATGAGATCGTTCCACTCCGGGATCAGATTGCCCAGGGGGCAGCCGGTGTGGCAGAACGGGATGCCGCAGTCCATGCAGCGCCCGGCCTGGGTCTGAGTCACGCCTTTCTGCTGGCGCTCGTAGACCTCCTTGAAGTCCATGATGCGCACCGGAACCGGGCGGGACGGCCGGTCCTGGCGTTCGGGGTGCTTGAGGAATCCGCGCGGGTCAGCCACTGGTCACCTCCAGAATCTTCTGCCATGCGGCGTCGCCGTCGGGATCCAGCCCCTCATCCAGGGCCGCACTGCGGGCGGCGAGCACGCGGTCGTAGTCGCGGGGCAGGATCTTGGTGATCCGCCCCAGGGTGTCCTCCGGGTCCTCCAGCAGCTGGGCGGCCAGAGCGGAGTTGGTCTCCTCCTGGTGGCGGCGCAGCAGGTCCAGGACGATCTGCTTATCCTCCTCGTCCAGCTCCAGCAGCAGCAGCTCCCCGGCTTTGGCGGCCTGGGTGTTGAGCTTGGCCTCCTGGAAGTCCAGGGCGTAGGCGGTGCCCCCGGACATCCCGGCGCCGAAGTTCCGGCCCACCGGCCCCAGGATGAGGGTCTGCCCGCCGGTCATGTACTCGCAGGCGTGGTCCCCCACCCCTTCGACCACAGCGGTGGCACCGGAGTTGCGGACCAGGAAGCGTTCGCCGACCTGCCCGGAGAGGAACATCTCGCCGGCGGTGGCACCGTAGCCGATCACATTGCCGGCGATCACATTGGCCGCTGCCTCAAAGGGTGCCTCCGGCTCCGGGGCGATGATGATCCGGCCCCCGGAGAGGCCCTTGCCCACGTAGTCGTTGGCGTCCCCGGCCAACCGGATGGTGATGCCCTGAGGCATGAAGGCGCCCAGGGACTGCCCGGCCTGGCCGGTGAGGTTGAGCTCAATGGTGTTCTGCTCCAGGGTGGAAAGCCCCAGTGCTTTGGTGACCTCATGGCCGAGCATGGTGCCCACAGCCCGGTCCGTGTTGACCACCCGGCGCTCCACGGTGACCCGTTCGCCGTCTGTGATGGCGCCGCGGGCCTGTTCGATCACGGAGTTGTCGAAGTGCCGCTGAAGCTCATGGTCCTGCTCCCCGGTGCGGCGCAGCTGAGCCGCGGTGGCCTCATCCGTGGGGTCCCAGCCGGTGAGCACCCGGGTCAGGTCCAGGCCCTCGGTCTTCCAGTGCCGGACCGCCTCGTCCAGGTTCAGGGCGTCGATATGGCCGATGGCCTCATCCAGGGAACGGAAGCCCAGCTCAGCCAGGTACTCGCGGACCTCCTGGGCCACGAACTCAAAGAAGTTCACCACATGGTCGGCCTTGCCGGTGTAGCGTTCGCGCAGCACCGGGTTCTGGGTGGCCACACCCACCGGGCAGGTGTCCAGGTGGCAGACCCGCATCATGATGCAGCCGGAGACCACCAGGGCGCTGGTGGCGAAGCCGTACTCCTCAGCGCCGAGCAGAGCGGCGATGACCACATCGCGGCCGGTCTTGAGCTGACCGTCCACCTGCACAGTGACCCGTTCCCGCAGCCCGTTGAGCATCAGGGTCTGCTGCGCCTCGGCCAGGCCCAGCTCCCAAGGGGTGCCGGCATGTTTGAGCGAGTTCAGCGGGGAGGCGCCGGTGCCGCCGTCGTGCCCGGAGATGAGGACGACGTCGGCGGCGGCCTTGGCCACCCCGGCAGCCACTGTGCCCACCCCATGTAGGGAGACCAGCTTCACATGCACCCGGGCGCCGGTATTGGCGCGCTTGAGGTCGTAGATGAGCTGCTTGAGATCCTCAATCGAGTAGATGTCGTGGTGCGGGGGCGGGGAGACCAGGGAGACTCCGGGGGTGGAGTGGCGGGTCTCAGCCACCCAGGGGTAGACCTTCTTACCCATGAGCTGGCCACCCTCGCCGGGCTTGGCACCCTGGGCCATCTTGATCTGCAGATCGCTGGCGTGGGTGAGGTACTGACTGGTCACCCCGAAGCGCCCGGAGGCGATCTGCTTGATCGCGCTGCGCCGCTCGGGGTCCATCAGCCGGTCCGGGTGCTCCCCGCCCTCACCGGTGTTGGACCGGGCACCGAGGCGGTTCATGGCGATCGCCAGGGTCTCGTGGGCCTCCTGGGAGATCGAGCCGTAGCTCATCGCCCCGGTGTTGAAGCGTTTGACGATCTCGCTGACCGGCTCCACCTCGCTGATCGGCACCGGGGCGCGGGTGCCTTTGAGCTTGAACAGCCCGCGCAGGGTCATCAGCGCCTTGGACTGATCATCCACGGCCTTGGTGTAGGACTTGAAGATGTCGTACCGGCGGGTCCGTGAGGCATGCTGCAGCTTGAACACGGTCTCCGGGTTGAACAGGTGCGGCGGGCCCTCGCGGCGCCACTGGTACTCACCGCCGACCTCCAGCTCGTTGCCGCGGCCGAGGTCGTTGCCGTCTGCCGGATAGGCCTTGGCATGGCGGGCCATCGCCTCGGCGGCGATGACATCGACTCCGACGCCGCCCATCAGTGAGTGGGTGCCGGAGAAGTACTGGTCCACCACGTTCTGGGCCAAGCCCACGGCCTCGAAAGTCTGGGCACCGCAGTAGGAGCCCACGGTGGAGATGCCCATCTTGGACATGATCTTCAGCAGGCCCTTGCCCAGGGCTTTGATCAGGTTGGCCACCGCCTGCTCCTCGGTGACATTGCTGATCTCGCCGCGGCGCACCATGTCTTCGGCGGACTCGATGGCCAGGTAGGGGTTCACCGCCGAGGCGCCGTAGCCGATCAGGCAGGCCACATGGTGGACCTCCCGGACATCGCCGGCCTCCACCAGCAGCGAGGCGCGGGTCCGGTTGGCGGACTTCAGCAGGTGGTGGTGGATGGCGGAGACTAACAGCAGCGAGGGGATCGGTGCCCACTGGGCGTTGGAGTCCCGGTCGGAGATCACAATGTAGCCCACTCCGCGGTTGACCGCTGCCGAGACCTGCTCGCACAGGGTGCGGATGCGCTGGCGGAACTCTTCCTCAGTGGAGCCCACCCGGAACAGTCCGCGCACCCGCAGCGCAGCCTTAGACCCAGATTCGCTGCGGTGGTTGGCGATCCGGGCCAGCTGATCATTGGTGAGCACCGGGAAGTCCAGCTGGATCTGCTTGGAGCGCACCTGTCCGGTGTCCAGCAGATTGCCCTCCGGGCCGATATGCCGGCCCAGGGCGGTGACCAGCTCCTCACGGATGGCGTCCAGCGGCGGGTTGGTGACCTGGGCAAAGGTCTGCACAAAATAGTCGAAGAGCAGCCGGGGCCGCTCGGCCAGCACTGCGATGGGGGTGTCAGTGCCCATGGCGCCCAGCGGCTCAGCGCCTGCGGCGGCCATCGGGCCGATGAGGATCTTCAGCTCCTCATGGGTGTAGCCGAAGGTCTGCTGGCGCAGCCGCACCGAGCCTGCTGGGTGCTTGACATGCAGGCGCTCGGGCAGCTCGTCCAGGGTGATCCGGTTCTCCTCCACCCATTCCCGCCAGGGCTGCTTGGAGGCGAAGTCGGCTTTGATCTCCTCATCCTCGATGATCCGGCCTTCTTTTGTGTCGGCCAGGAACATCATGCCCGGGGCCACCCGGCCTTTGCGGACCACTTTCTCCGGGGCGATCTCAGCCACGCCGACCTCGGAGGAGAGCACCACGAGCCCGTCCTCGGTGACCCACCAGCGTGCCGGGCGCAGACCGTTGCGGTCCAGGACCGCGCCGAGCTGGTCGCCGTCGGTGAAGGCGATGGCGGCCGGACCGTCCCAGGCCTCCATCATGGTGGAGTGGTACTCGTAGAAGGCTTTGAGATCGGGGTCCATGGACTCGTGGTTCTCCCAGGCCTCCGGGATCATCATCCGCATGGCCATGGACAGCGGGCGCCCGGAGAGCATCAGCAGCTCGGCGGCCTCATCGAAGCTGGTGGAGTCGCTGGCCCCGGGGGTGCAGATGGGGAAGAGGTACTCGGGATCATCGCCGAGCACCGGCCCGGACATCGTGGCCTGGCGGGCGCGCATCCAGTTGCGATTGCCCTCCACTGTGTTGATCTCCCCGTTGTGGGCCATATGGCGCAGCGGCTGGGCCAGCGGCCAGGAGGGGAAGGTGTTGGTGGAGAACCGGGAGTGCACAATGCCCAGGGTGGACTTGTACCGCTCATCGGAGAGATCGGGGTAGAAGGGCTCCAGCTGCGCGGTGGTGAGCATGCCCTTATAGGTGATGGTCTTCGAGGACAGCGAGGCGAAGTAGATGCCCAGCCGCACCTGGGCGCGCTTGCGCAGCCGCCAGGCCCGCTGGTCCAGGGTGCCCTCGGCGGACTCCTGGTACTCGTAGGAGTCCTCATCGGCCAGGGTGAGGAAGGCCTGCTTGAAGAACGGCATGGCGCCGCGGGCCAGACTGCCGATCATCGAATCGTCCACGGGCACATCGCGCCAGCCCAGCACTACCAGGCCCTGGTCCCCGGCCATCTGCTCGAAGCTGGCGATGATCTCCTCGCGCTCGGCTTGCTCCTGGGGCAGGAAGGCGGTGCCGGCGGCGTATTCACCGGCG
Organism: Nesterenkonia alkaliphila; assembly: GCF_009758175.1. Classification (GTDB taxonomy): domain Bacteria; phylum Actinomycetota; class Actinomycetes; order Actinomycetales; family Micrococcaceae; genus Nesterenkonia; species Nesterenkonia alkaliphila. The sequence goes on along the minus strand of NZ_WRPM01000027.1, from coordinate 14,013 downwards.
GCGGGCAGTTCGAAGTCCAGAACGGAGCGGAAGAGCTCGTCCGGGATCTGGGTGAGGATCCCGGCACCGTCGCCGGTGCCCACGTCTCCGCCGACTGCCCCGCGGTGCTCCACACAGCGCAGAGCGTGCAGGGCGTAGTCCACAATGTCATGGCCCGGTTCCCCGCGCAGGGTGGCGATGGCTGCCATACCGCAGTTCTCGTGCTCCTTGGCCGGGTCGTAGAGTCCGGCCTTGGCAGGAAAGGCAGCGAAGCGCTCGTAGGGGGAGATCACCTGGGGCCGTGCGGACATGCGTCGGTTCCTTCCTGTGGGCCTCGTGATGCGGAGCACGGCAGTGGTCACGCTCGTGCACACCGGGACAGCTCTGTCCTCAGCGGGGAGCACCGTGGGTGGGTGCTGTGTGCAGCCCCTGGCTCAATCTTGGGTGCGAGCAGCAGGCGGCCGGTTTTCTATCTTGCGCCTGTGGGTGACCTGGTGCAAGTCGGTGACCCAAGGTTTCAGTCCTTGGACGGGGTTCCCTTATCGGGTTCCGCCTCCTGGGGGCTCTCACTGTCTGCTTCGGCACTCACGCTGACCGCGGCGTCGTCCGCCTGGGCTTTCTCTCCGGCACCCTCTCGGACTGACGGAGTATAGATCTCAGCCTCCTCGGCGATGGCCTCCTCGGTGACCGGGCGCTTCAGGAAGAGCCAGACCAGGGCGGCTACGGCCACTACGAAGATGATGAAAGCGATGATCTGGTTCAGCCGCCAGTCCAGCCCCAGATCGGCCAGCGGGTACTGGGTGGACTTGTTGAACTCATCGATCCGCATGGACTCGATCCAGAACCGGCCCAGGGCGTAGTAGGCCACATAAGTCCAGGCGATGAGCCCCTGGCGGAACTGGAACCGGCGGAACAGCACCAGCAGCGCGACGAAGCCCAGCAGGTTCCACAGCGATTCGTAGAGGAAGGTCGGGTGGAAGGTGGGGTCCTCCATAGTGGTGGCCGGCAGCGCCTGGTGCGCCTGATCAGTGTCGATGCGCAGACCCCAGGGCAGGTCTGTGGGCCGGCCGAAGAGCTCCTGATTGAACCAGTTGCCCCAGCGCCCCACGGCCTGGGCCAGAATCACTCCGGGGACCACGGCATCGGCGAAGGCCCCGAACTTGATGCCGTTGCGGCGGCAGAAGTACCACACCGCGAGGGAGCCGGCCATCACCGCGCCGATGATCGAGAGTCCGCCCTGCCAGATCTGGAAGATCCCCATCAGGTCCCCGCCCTCACCGAAGTACCGGTCCGGGGAACTGATCACGTGGTAGAGCCGGGCGCCCACGATGCCGAGGAGCACCGCCCAGAGCATGGCGGAGAAGACATCGTCGCTGTTGCCGCCGCGGGACTTCCACAGCTTGGTCGCCACCACCACAGCCAGCACGATCCCCACCATGATGGCCAGAGTGTAGAAGGCGATGAAGAAGGGTCCGGGCAGGTCGATGCCGCGGGCCGGGGGCGGCGGGAACCCGGCGAGGACGCCGGCGGCGGAGGTCACAGCGGGGCTGGTCAGTTCAGGAGTCAACACAGCAGGCACCGTATCAGGAGTTTCCGGAGAGTTCCGAAGCCAACCGGCCCACGGCCGCCGGACCGCCCTCACGCAGGGCCGCGACCAGGGCGGTTCCTACGATGACACCATCGGCGTAGCGGCCGATCTCCGCCACATGGGCGCGGGTGGAGACACCCAGGCCCACGCAGACCCGTTGAGCCCCGGCGGCCTTGGCCGAGGTCACCACGCGCTCGGCGGCAGCCGAGACTGCGGTGCGCTGGCCGGTGACCCCCATCAGGGAGACTCCGTAGACGAACCCGCGGGAGGACTCCGCGATGCGGGCCAGCCGTTCCGGGCTGGAGGTGGGTGCGGCCAGGAAGATCCGATCCAGCTGGTGCTGCTCGGCAGCGGCGATCCAGTCGGCGGCCTCATCCGGGATCAGGTCCGGGGTGATGGCCCCTGCTCCCCCGGCCTCGGCCAGGCGTCGGGCGAATTCGGAGGCGCCCATCCGGTCGATGAGGTTGTAGTAGATCATCACCACCACTGCGGCATCGGTGCGGGAGCTGACCTCGCGGACCACCTCGAAGAGCTGGTCCATCCGGAAGCCGCCCTCCAGCGCCTCGGTGGTGGCCTGCTGGATGACCGCCCCGTCCATCACCGGATCGGAGTAGGGGGCGCCGATCTCGATGATGTCGGCCCCGTTCTCGGCCAGGGCCACTGCAGCCTCAATGCTGGTCTGCATATCCGGGTAGCAGGCGGGCAGGTACCCCACGAAGGCGGGGCGCCCCTGTGCCTGGGCGGCGTCGATGGCTGCTGCGGTGCGGCTCATGCCTCTACCCCCGTCTGCGGTGCCTCGCTGGCGTCATCGGCCGGGAGCAGGTCGAACCAGGCTGCGGCGGTGGCCACATCCTTGTCCCCGCGGCCGGAGAGGCTGACGATGATGATCTTCTCCGCCCCGTCCGCACCCCAGGAGGCGAACAGCCGGGTGGCTCCGGCCAGGGCGTGTGCGGATTCGATGGCCGGGATGATGCCCTCGGTGCGGCAGAGCCGTTCGAATGCTGCCATGCACTCGGCATCGGTGACCGGTTCATAGGTGACCCGGCCGGCGTCGGCCAGATAGGCGTGCTCGGGCCCCACTGAGGGGTAGTCCAGTCCGGCGGAGATCGAGTGGGAGTCCACGGTTTGGCCGTCCTCATCCTGCATCAGGTAGCTGCGCGCCCCGTGCAGCACCCCGGAGCGGCCCAGGGTGATGGCGGCGGCGTGCCGGCCGGTCTCCAGGCCCTCGCCGCCGGCCTCATAGCCGTAGAGGGCCACCCCGGGGTCGTCCAGGAATCCGTGGAAGATGCCCAGGGCGTTGGAGCCCCCGCCCACACAGGCGGCGACTGCATCCGGCAGCCGCCCGGTGCTCGCCAGGATCTGAGCACGGGCCTCCTCCCCGATGATCTGATGGAACCAGCGGACCATCTCCGGGAACGGGTGCGGGCCGGCCACAGTGCCGAGCACATAGTGGGTGTTCTCCACGGAGGCCACCCAGTCGCGCAGCGCCTCATTGATGGCGTCCTTCAGGGTGGCTGCACCGTGCTCCACGGGGACGACCTCGGCACCGAGCAGCTGCATCCGGGCCACGTTGAGCGCCTGGCGCCGGGTGTCCTCCGCCCCCATGTAGACCACGCATTCCATGCCGAACAGGGCGGCGGCGGTGGCGGTGGCTACCCCGTGCTGGCCTGCGCCGGTCTCGGCGATCAGCCGGGTTTTGCCGAGCCTGCGGGCGATCAGCGCCTGGCCCAGCACATTGTTGATCTTGTGGCTGCCGGTGTGGTTGAGGTCCTCCCGCTTCAGGAAGATCCGGGCGCCCTGGGCGGTGCCTGCGGCCTCGGCGGCGAAGCGCGGCACCTCGGTCAGCGGGGAGGGCCGGCCGGTGTACTCGCGGCTGAGCCGTTCGAACTCGTCGGTGAACTCCGGATCCGCCTTGGCCTTGCCGAAGGCCTCCTCCAGCTCGTCCAGGGCGGCGACCAGGGATTCGGGCATCCAGCGGCCGCCGTAGTCGCCGAAGTAGGGTCCGGATGCTTCGCGGTATGCGGTGCTCACATGGTCTCCTTTGCCGGGGTCTGCGCCCGTGAGGCAGCCCGGAACTCTTTGACGGCCAGCTCTGGCTCGCCGTTGCGGACCAGGGCTTCGCCCACCAGCACGGCGTCGGCCCCCTGGGCGGCGTAGTCTCGTACGGTCTCGGGGCCCTCGACCCCGGATTCGGCGATGCGCACCACGTGCTCGGGCAGGTGCTGGGCCATGGCCGCGTAGTGGGTGACGTCCACCTCCAGGGTCTTGAGGTTGCGCACGTTGACGCCTACGATCTGCGCGCCCAGGGCCACGGCGCGTTCGATCTCCTCAACGGTATGGGCCTCCACCAGGGCGTGCATGCCCAGTTCCTGGGTCAGGGCCAGGTAGTCGCGCAGCTGAGCATCATCCAGGGCCGCCACAATCAGCAGCACCAGATCCGCCCCATAGGCGCGGGCTTCGTAGAACTGGTAGGGATCCACCATGAAGTCTTTGCGCAGCACCGGGATCTCCACTGCGGCACGTACGGCCTGCAGATCGGCCAGTGATCCGCTGAACCTGCGGGCCTCGGTGAGCACGGAGATCACACTGGCCCCGCCGGCCTGGTAGGCGCGGGCCAGCACGGCGGGATCTGGGATCTCGGCCAGGTCTCCTTTGGAGGGGGACTTGCGCTTGACCTCGGAGATGATCCGCACCCCGGCGGGGTCGCTGCGCCCGCCGGCCAGGGCCGCGTGGGCGTCCAGAGCTGGGGGCGCTGCGGCGATCTGCTCTTCAAGGTCACGGAGCGAGACGGCTGCCTTCCGCCCGGCAAGGTCTTCGCGGACCCCTTCGGTGATGGAGTCGAGGACTGTAGCCATTCAGCTGCGGCTGGATTCAGGCTCGCGCTTCTCCGGCCCGCCGGAGGTGTTGTCCGGTGTTGCTGGGCCGGATTCGCTGCGCGGGTCGGCACCCCTTTTGAGCACGGCGTTGGAGTCCATCTCCACACCGTAGCCGGCCTTCTTCAGCACAATGCCCAGGATCAGGGCCACCGGCACCAAGGCTGCGCCCACCCAGATGGCGGTCCACCAGGCATCGGACCAGTAGAGACCGATGAAGCCGACTCCGGCGATCACCGCACCGGCGACGATGGTCAGCGACAGCGCCCAGGCGGCGGGGGTGGAGCCGTGGCCAATGTGGTCGTAATGGATGAATTCATCAGCGGATGCGGGCTGCTGCTCCACATCGCGGACGGCAGTCTGGCTCTGGGATGTGGCCATGCGCGGGGCTCCTTCTACACAGTGTCGAAGTTCTTGGTTTCTATTCTGCCAGATCGGTGCGCTACTTCTTATCCGTCGGGTCGTCGCCGTCGGAGAGGTCGTCCCACATGTCGATCTCGTCGGGGTTCTCCGCCTGGGCCTGGCCGCGGGAGTATTTCTTGCTGCGCTTCTCATCGTTCCAGCCCGGGGAGAACAGCAGCATGGCCACTGAGCTCAGGGTCAGCACCACTGAGCCGAGGACGGCCAGCCACACGGCGAAGCCCACCGAGTACTCGGCGGCAGTCTCGGTGACCCCGGTGTAGTCGGCCAGGGCCGGGGCTGCCGCAGCGGCGGGGTTGCTCAGCGCAAGTCCGGCCCCGATCACCGAGATCACTCCGGCGCCCAGCAGCACTGCTCCGATCAGCGCGCGCAGCCATTTCCGGGCGATAGTGGCCGCCACACCGCCGGCCACCCCCACCAGGCCCATTGCCCGCAGGGTGGGCGACATCTCCCCGCCCAGAAGGTTGACCTCCGCCGCAGCCGCAGTCTCAGGCAGGCCGGTAGCAGTCACCCAGGTCAGTGCCGTGGAGATCAGCAGCAGCACCGCACCGAGCTGGATCAGCAGGATGGTGTTGCGGCGCTGGAAGAAGTACGCGATATGGCCCATTAGCCCACCAATCTATCAGCGGCCAGTACGGCCCGCAGCGGTGCGGCTGCCTTGTTGACGGTCTCCAGCCGCTCGGCCTCGTCCACGGAGTCTGCCACGATCCCGCCGCCGGACTGCACATAGGCCTTGCCGCCGGTGAGCACCGCAGTGCGGATCGCGATGGCAGCATCCATCCGGCCGGAGAGGTCGAAGTAGCCCACCACTCCCCCGTAGACCCCGCGCCGGTGCGGCTCCCATTCGTCCAGCAGCTGCAGGGCCCGGGGTTTGGGAGCCCCGGAGAGGGTGCCGGCGGGGAAGGTTGCTGCCAGCACGTCATAGGGGGTCGACGACGCCGCCACCTCACCTTGGACATGGCTGGTCAGGTGCATCACATAGCTGAAGTGCTCCACTCCCATGAACTTGGTGACCTCCACCGAGCCGGGAACGCAGACCTTGGCCAGATCGTTGCGCGCCAGGTCCACCAGCATGATGTGCTCAGCGCGCTCCTTCTCATCGGCCAGCAGGTCCTCAGCGAGCTCCACATCCTCAGCCGGGGTCTTGCCCCGGGGTCTGGTGCCGGCGATCGGATGCGAGACCACCTGCCGGTCGGCATCCAGGGTGACCAGGGCCTCCGGGGAGGCGCCCACGACCTGGTAGGGCTCCCCGCCGGGGGTCTGGAAGTGCATCAGGTACATATAGGGGCTGGGATTGAGCAGCCGCAGCATCCGGTAGACCGCCAGGGCGTCCACGGAGGTCTCCACCTCGAACCGGCGGGAGACCACAATCTGGAAGACCTCGCCGTCCACGATGGCCTGCTTGGCCTTGCCCAGGGTGGCCAGGTACTCGTTCTGATCCCAGCTCAGCTGCACTTTGTCCTGCAGGTCCAGCTCCACCTGCTGGGACCAGTCCGGCTCAGCGGCGGCCAGCCCGGGCTGGACCGGGCGGGCCAGGCGTTGGCGCATCGAGTGCAGCCGGGCCACGGCGTCGTCGTATGCTTCCTTGGCCCCGGCGCGCTGGCCGTCCTTATTGATGGCATTGGCGATCAGGGTGACTGTGCCGTCACGGTTGTCATGCACCGCCAGATCGGAGATCAGGTTCATGGCCAGCTCCGGGAGCCCCAGTCCGGCCTCCGGCGGGTTCGGCAGCTTCTCCCACTGGCGGACCACATCCCAGCCCACATAGCCGACCAGCCCGCTGCTCAGATGCGGAAGCTCCTCGGCGAAGGCCCGGCTGCCCAAGAACTCCAGGGTCTGGCGCAGCACCTCGGCGCTGGGCCCCTCGGTGGGCGCTCCCGCCGGCGGGGTGCCGATCCAGTGGGCCTGACCGTCCTGTTCGGAGAGGGTGGCCAGCGAGTTGACCCCGATGAAGCTGTGCCGGGACCAGGAGGCCCCGGCTGCCGCCGACTCCATGAGGAACGTGCCGGGCTCCGCGGTGCCGGTCTCGCCTACGGCCAGCGCCCGGTAGATGCTCAGCGGGGTGTGGCCATCGGCCAGCAGGGTCATGGTCACCGGGATCACCCGGTGCCGCTCGGCCAGGTCCAGGAACACCTCCTGGGAGGGTACGACGCCGCCCAAGGACTTCATCAGCCGATTTCCCTGTCTGTAAAGCAGGTGGCCGCCCCGGTGTGACAGGCCGGGCCGGTCTGCTCCACCTGCAGCAGCACGGTATCGGCGTCACAGTCCAAGGAGACCGAACGCACCTGCTGGACATGCCCGGAGGTCTCTCCCTTGACCCACAGCTGGTTCCGGGATCGGGACCAGTAGGTGCCGCGGCGGGTCTGCAGGGTCGCGGCGAGCGCCTCAGCGTTCATCCAGGCCAGCATGAGCACCTGCCCGGTATCGGCGTCCTGGGCGATGGCGGGCACCAGCCCGTCACTGTTGTAGTTGACCTCTGGGATCATCGGACCGGGTACCCCGCTTTCCGAATCTGGTCCTTCACCTGGGCGATCATGTCCACCGGGCCGAAGTGGAACATGCTGGCGGCCAGCACCGCATCGGCCCCGGCGGCGATGGCCGGTGGGAAGTGCTTAGGAGCACCGGCCCCGCCGGAGGCGATCAGCGGCACCCGGGTGACGGCACGGGCCGCGGCGATCAGCTCCAGGTCGAACCCGGTCTGGGTGCCGTCGGCATCAATACTGTTGAGCAGGATCTCCCCGACGCCGCGCTGGCTGGCCTCGGTGATCCAGTCCAGGGCGTCGATGCCGGTGCCGCGGCGCCCGCCATGGGTGGTGACCTCGAAGCCCGAGGGGGCCTGTGGGCTGCGGCGGACATCGGCGGAGAGCACCAGCACCTGGTTGCCGAACCGGGCCACGATCTCATTGATCACCGCTGGGCGGGCCACTGCCGCCGTGTTGATGGAGGCCTTATCCGCCCCGGACTTCAGCAGCCGGTCCACATCCTCCACGCTGCGCACTCCCCCGCCCACGGTGAGCGGGATGAACACCTCTCCGGCGGTACGGGTGACCACCTCATAGGTGGTCGCCCGGTCGGCGGAGGAGGCGGTGACGTCCAGGAAGGTCAGCTCATCGGCCCCGGCCAGGTTGTACCGGTGGGCCAGCTCCACGGGGTCTCCGGCATCGCGCAGCTGTTGGAAGTTCACACCTTTGACCACTCGCCCGGCGTCCACGTCCAGGCAGGGGATGACTCGTACCGCCAGGCTCATCGGCTACACCCGGCAGGCGTGGATGGTGGTGACCAGGATGGCACGGGCTCCCAGATCGTAGAGCTCATCCATCAGCTGGTTGGTCTTCTTGGCCGGGACCATAGAGCGCACCGCCACCCAGCCCTCATCGGCCAGCGGGGAGATGGTGGGCGATTCCAGGCCGGGGGTGATGGCGATGGCGGCCTGCAGGTCGGTGCGGCGGATGTCATAGTCCATCATCACGTACTGGCGGGCCACCAGCACGCCCTGCAGGCGGCGGATGAGCCGGCCGGTGGCACGTTCGATGGCCTCGGCGTCGTCGTGGTCGGTACCCTTCCCGGAGATCAGGATCGCCTCGGAGACCATGACCGGCTCCCCGAAGGTCTCCATACCGGCGGCCTTGAGCGTATTGCCGGTCTCCACCACATCAGCGATGGCATCGGCCACCCCGAGCCGCACGGCGGACTCCACCGCCCCGTCCAGGTGGACCACATCCACCCCGGGGATGCCCTGCTGGGCGAACCACTGCTGAAGCAGGGCATCGTAGCTGGTGGCCACACGTTTTCCGGCCAGGTCGGCGGCTGCGCTGAAGGCCCCGCGGGGCCCGGCCAGGCGGAAGGTGGAGCGGCCGAAGCCCAGGCCCATGATCTCGCTGGCGCCGGTCTCCACCCGGGCGTCCTGGAAGAGGTCGCGGCCGGTGATGCCCACATGGAGGATCCCGGAGCCTACGTAGACGGCCACATCGCGGGGGCGCAGGTAGAAGAACTCCACGCCGTTCTCCTCGTCCACCAGCACCAGTTCTTTACGGTCGCGGCGCTGCAGGTAGCCGGCCTCGGTGAGCATGGCCATGGCGGCCTCGGAGAGCGCGCCCTTATTGGGCACGGCCACGCGCAGCATCTCCCCATTGCGCGGTGCAGTCAGCGGTTCAGTCACAGTGCGGGCCTTTCCCTACAGGTAGCGGTAGACATCGGTGGGGGTGATCCCCTTGGCGAGCATCATCACCTGCAGATGGTAGAGCAGCTGGGAGATCTCCTCGGCTGCCTCGGCCTGCGATTGGTACTCCGCGGCCATCCAGACCTCTGCTGCCTCCTCGACGATCTTCTTGCCGATCTGATGCACCCCGGCGTCCAGGGCTGCCACTGTGCCGGAGCCCTCCGGGCGTTCGGCTGCTTTGCGGGCCAGTTCGGCGTAGAGATCATCAAAATTCTTCACGGCACTACCCTATGCCAGCTTGGCGATCTCCGCGGCGGCGGCCACTGCGGCGTGAGCGGCCTCATACCCCTTGTCCTCCTTGGAGCCTTCCAGCCCGGCGCGGTCCAGCGCCTGCTGCTCGTCATCGCAGGTCAGCAGGCCGAATCCGACCGGGGTTCCGGTCTGGACCGAGACGGTGGTCAGCCCCTGGGTGGCCGCCGAGCAGACGTAGTCGAAGTGCGGGGTGCCGCCGCGGATCACCACGCCCAGGGCGATGATCGCGTCATGGGAGGCGGCTGCACGCGCGGCCAGTACAGGCAGTTCGAAGCTGCCGGGGGCGCGCAGCACAGTGATCTCCGCCGGGTTCACCTCCTGCAGAAACCGTTCAGCGCCGGCGGTCAGCCCATCCATCACCTCGGTGTGCCAGCGGGAGGCGATCACGGCCACCCGTAGGTCTTTGGCGAGGAGCCCCAGCCGGTGCAGCTCCTCGGTATCGATGATCAGTTGTCCGGCTCCGCTCATGGGTGGGTGTCTCCTTGTTCGTTGAGGACCAGGTGGTCGAGCTTATGGGCCATCCGGTCGCGTTTGGTGCGCAGGTAGCGGGCGTTATGGGGGCCGACGACGCCGCTGGAGGGCACCTGCTGGACATCCAGCCCGGATGCCGCCAGGGCCTCGACTTTTGCGGGGTTGTTGGTCAGCAGCTTCAGGCTGGTGATCCCGGCCGCGTGCAGGATGGCTGCGGCTCCGGTGAAGTCGCGCAGCTCAGCGGCCAGGCCCAGCATCTCGTTGGCCTCCACGGTGTCTGCGCCCTGCTCCTGGAGCTCATAGGCGCGCAGCTTATTGGCCAGCCCGATGCCGCGGCCCTCATGCCCGCGCAGGTAGAGCAGGTGGCCGCCGTGTTCGTGCAGGGTCTCCAGGGCCGAGGCCAGCTGGGAGCCGCAGTCGCACCGGTGGGAGTGCAGCACGTCCCCGGTGAGGCACTCGGAGTGCAGCCGGACCAGGGGCGTTTCCGCGCGGGAGGGTGCGCTGAGCAGCAGGTGCTCGTGCCCGGTGAGGTGCTCGGTCCAGACTTGGGCGTTGAAGACTCCGAAGTCGGTGGGCAGGGTGACCACCGGGCCGCCGGTGACCAGTTTGGCGGCCTCCTGCTGGGGTGCCTCCCAGGAGGTGAGGTAGGACTCGCGCACCGCCTGCGGGCTGGGGGTCCCGCCGCGGTACTCGATAAGATCGGCGATGCTGATCAGTGCCAGTTCGTGGGTGTCGGCGAACTCGCGCAGGGCGGGCAGCCGCATCATGGAGCCGTCCTCGTGGACCAGCTCAGCGATGATCCCGACTTCGGGATGTCCGGCTAACCGGCAGAGGTCCACGGCGGCCTCGGTGTGCCCGTCGCGGCCGAGCACTCCGGCTGGGTCTGCGATGAGCGGGAACATATGCCCGGGCCGGGTCAGGGCGGCAGGTTCGGTGTTGGGGTCTGCGAGCGCGCGGGCTGTGATGGCCCGGTCGGCGGCGCTGATCCCGGTGGAGGTCACCGCCGCGGCGTCGCAGCTGATGGTGTAGGCGGTGCCCTTGGGGTCCTGGTTATCGGTGACCATGGGCGGCAGCTGCAGGTGCCGGGCGCGCTCGGCGGTCATCGGCACGCAGATCACCCCGGAGCTGTGCCGCACGGTGAAGCCCATCAGCTCTTCGGTGGCGGCGGAGGCGGGGAAGATCAGATCGCCCTCGTTCTCACGGTCGGCATCGTCCACCACCACCACGGGGCGGCCGGCGGCCAGCTGGTTCAGCGCCACCTCCACCGGGTCCAGGAGAGGGGCCGGGGTCTGCGGCTGGGGCACGGTTTGCCGCACGTTGTTCACACTGCCGAGCGCTATAGCTCTAGGCGGTGCGAACAGCTCTAGGCGTTCGGAGGGTTCAGCGTTGAGGGTCAGCATCCGGCGCACATATTTGGCCAGGACGTCTACCTCGAGGTTGACGTTGCTGCCGATGGCCTTATCCCCCAGGGTGGTCTCGGCGAGGGTGGTGGGGATCAGCCCCACCTCGAACCAGGGGCCAGCCTCAGCCTCACCGACGGCGGTGACCGTCAGGCTTACCCCGTCGATGGCGATGGAGCCCTTCTCGGCGAGGTATCCGGCCAGCTCAGGGGGGAGGCTGAATCGGTGCCGGCCGTCGTTGAGGTCGCGCTCGGTCAGGGTGCCGATGCCGTCCACATGGCCCTGCACCACGTGCCCGTCCAAGCGGGCGCCGGCGGGCAGGCAGCGCTCCAGGTTCACCCGGTCCCCGGGGCCCAGCTCGCCGAAGGTGGTGCGCTTCAGGGTCTCCGGGATCAGCTCCACGGTGAGCTGCTCGCCGCTGATTTCCACGGCGGAGACGCAGACTCCGTTGACTGCGATGGAACCGCCCAGGCTCAGGCCGGCCACATGGCCGGGGGCGGAGAAGCTCAGCCGTTCCACCCCCTTGGCGGGGTGCGGGGTGCGTGCGGTGATACGCCCGGTGCCGGTGATAATGCCGGTGAACATTCAGCGGGTTCCTTTCGGATGCGGCTTAAGGTGGATGCAGACATCGTTGTCCATGATGGTGGTGGGCCCGCCCTCGGCAGGGTCCAGGGCGAACTGCCGGGCCTCGGCCAGGGTGCTGACCCCGATATCGCCCAGGCTGGAGCGCCCGGCGCCCAGGATGATCGGGGCGGTGTAGAGGAAGATCTCATCCACCAGGTCGGCGGCAAAGAATGCTGAGAGCACTGACTGCCCGCCCTCCACCAGCACGTGTTTGACCGGGTGGCCGTTGTGCGTGGTGGATGCCAGGGTCTGCAGGGCCTGCAGGGGGTCCCGGGTGCGCAGCTGCAGCCAGCCGTCCCCCTCCGCGCGGTCCTGTGTGAGCCGGGCGGCGGCGGGGATCTGGCGCAGGCCCATCACGGTGCGCAGCGGCTGGGCCTCGGTGGGGCGGCCCTGAGTGTCCCGGGCGGTGAGCCGGGGGTCATCGATCTGGGTGGTGTTGGTGCCCACCAGGATGGCATCCACCCGCTGCCGGATGCGGTGGGTGTGCTGCCGGGAGGCCTCGGAGGTGATCCATTGGCTGGTGCCGTCGGCCGCGGCGATCCGGGCATCGATGCTCTGCGCCAGGTGCACGGTGACGAAGGGCCTGCCCTGGGCTGCTGCCTGGTTCCACCGGTGGTTCAGTTCGCGGCACTGCTCCCCCAGCACACCGACGACGACGCCCGCTCCCCTGCCGCGCAGCAGCTGGGCTCCGCCGCCGTTGGGTGAGGGGTCCGTGGCGCCGACCACCACCCGGGGGATTCCGGCCTCGGTGATCAAATCGGTGCAGGCTGGCTGTCTGCCGTAGTGGGTGCAGGGTTCCAGGGTGGTGTAGAGGGTGGTTCGGGAGAAGTCGGTGACTCCGGCCGCGCGCGCCTTGGTCAGGCAGTCGCGTTCGGCGTGGAAGGTCCCGGCACCCTGGTGGTATCCGGTGGCGAGGATGTGGGGGGCGGCGTCGTGCTCTGGGTGCTCCACCAGTACTGCGCCCACTAGGGGGTTTGCTCCGCGGTGGCCCTGGATGGCGGCCTCATAAGCCTGGCGCATGATGCTCTGTTCGGCTGCAGGCTGGTTCATCTGCCCTCCCGGAGGCGCTTGGCGGGGTGGATGCGCGGGTCCAAGTGGACGGTCTCCACACTCGGTTTGGGGCGTGCCCCGCGGCTTGCCCGCCACCAGACGAAGAAGCCTATCAGCGTGAAGACCCCGTAGAAGAGGTACATGAAGGCGGAGGCGTAGTAGCCCGCTGACCAGAGCAGCGGGACCCCGACGATGTCCACGGCCACCCAGATCAGCCAGAATTCCACCCATCCTTTGGCCATGCCGTAGGTGGCCAGCAGGGAGCCGACAAAGGTCCAGGCGTCGGCCCAGACCGGCTCCCAGCTGCCCAGGATTCGGAACAGTGGGGTCAGGGCAGCGGTGCCCAGGGTCAGGGCGAGGATGAGGCTGATGCGCACCCGCCAGCCGGCCCATTCGGGGGTGATGGCCCCGCTGGCGCCGTGGGTTTCGCGTTGGCGGCGGCTGCGGCTCCAGCGCACCCAGCCGTAGACGGAGACGGCCAGGAACATGATCTGCCGCCCGGCCTGCCCGAGCAGGGAGGGGCTGTCCTCTAAGCCGATGAAGGAGCCCAGGAAGACGGTCAGCAGGATGAGGTTGCCGGCGATTCCTACCGGCCAGGCCCAGACTTTGCGGAACATTCCGCCCAGGGCGCAGGCTAGGCCGAAGGCGTTACCGATGACTTCGCGCAGCAGAAGGGCGCTGCCGGCCACAACGATCTCAGCTTCCAGCAGCCATCGCAGGGTCTCCATGCCAGTCCGTCTCTCCTCCGGAGGTTCTGGCTCCGGGGGGACGTCAGGAGACGTCTGAGCTGCTGCACGCGGTTAGCGGGCCGCAGCCTCCGTGCTTCTCCCATCCAGACTGTAACTGTCGGTACCGGAATTCCACCGGTTCAACCGCAGTCCTCCGTGGTGACGGAAGGCTGCGGGTCGCGGACTATGACCGCCGGTTCGGACTTTCACCGACCCCGGAGCACGAAAAGTAATGCACTCCAGTGTGCCACATCCGGCGGGGAGATCCGGTGGGGAGGCAGGGCTGAGACACAGCGACGCCCGGAATCACTGGGACTCCGGGCGTCATGTTCACGTGTTGTGAGTGGAGCGGATGACGAGATTCGAACTCGCGACCCTCACCATGGCAAGGTGATGCTCTAGCCAGCTG
>NZ_WRPM01000026.1 GCF_009758175.1 Nesterenkonia alkaliphila | reverse complement strand
TCACTCTCGTAAGAACGACGTGCTCACCGGGGAGCCGTACACCACATTAGAGGACGCTACTTCGCGTGTACCAGCATGAAGGAATCCTGCGCATACTGGATGCTTATGCTCAGCAGCTGAGGCGGGGCTGAGGGATGCGCTCAGCTGCCGATGCTCCGCTGCCCGAGGAACCGCTGCGCGTTCCAGGATTCGCACGGTTCTGGACCGGCAGCACGCTGAGCTTCTTCGCCGTGGCGGTGACCACTGTGGCGGTGGACGCACTGGTGATCAACGAGCTGGGCGCCTCTGAGGCGCAGGTCGGGATCATTCGTGCCGTGCAGTTCCTGCCCTATCTGCTGGTGGGTCTGCTCGCCGGCGCCCTAGTGGACCGATGGCGGAAGAAGCCGGTGCTGGTGCTGAGCACTCTGGGCAGCGGCGTCGTGCTGGCTGTGATTCCCGCCCTCTGGTGGGCCGGCAGCCTCAGCCTTGCTGCAGTGGCGGCGGTGCTGTTCCTGGCGGGGGTGTGCAGCGTGTTCACTGCCGCAGCCCAGCAGTCTGTGCTGCCGTTTCTGGTCCAGCGCCCGCAACTGGTGATGGCCAATGCCCGGTTGGGACAGTCCATGACGGTGGCCCAGACCTCGGGTCCGCCGCTCGGTGGTGGACTGGTAAGCCTGATGGGTGCTGCGGCCAGCCTGGGGGCCAGCGCGGTGGGGCATCTTGCCTCGGCACTGCTCTATACCCGGATGAATGTGCCTGTTCCACCGGCAGCAGCGCCCGCGCCGGCGGCTGCCCGGCTGAGCATCTGGCGCGATATCCGCGCGGGAATGAGTTTCCTGTACCGGCACCGGACCCTGACCCCGCTGGCGCTCTCCACCCATATCTGGTTCCTGGCCAATAGCGCTGCGGTGACCGTCTTCGCCCTCTTCGCCCTCCGGCATCTGGGGCTCAGCCCATTCCTCTACGGACTGACCCTGGCCCTGGCCGGGGTGATGGGGCTGCTTGGGGCACTGCTGGCCCCGCGGATGGGCCGTCGCCTGGGCGAGGGCAATACGGTGATCTTGGCCAGGCTGCTCTACCCGATCTGCTGGGGGTTGGTGGCACTGGCCCCGCAGGATCCGGTCTGGGGACTGGTCATGCTTGCCCTGGCCCAATCGCTCTACGGATTCTGCATGGGTTTCGAGGACCCCAATGAGATGGGCTACTGCCAAGCGGTCACCCCGCAGCAACTGCTGGGCCGGATGCACGCCACCATGCGTTCGGCCAACCGCAGTATGGCCGTGGTCGGCGCGCTGCTGGGCGGCATACTGGCGGGGGTGATCGGCTATCACAACACACTGTGGGCCGTTGCCGGAGTCTTCGTCCTGGCGGCGCTGATCATTGGGTTCTCCCCTATGCGCGGTGCCCGCGTTTAGCCAGCACCGGCAGTAGCATGAGCCCATGACCACTCCGAGCCTGCCCCCATGGCCTGCTGACCCGCCGCGGCAGGGCCAGATCCTGCTCCGCGAGGTGCTCGATCAGGATGTGGCTATGGCCCAGGAGCTTTCCACCGACCCCTATGTGCCGCTGACCGGCTCGCTTCCACCCAATGCCTCCGCCCAGCAGGCCGCAGACTGGGTGACACGCCAACAGCAGCGCCACGCCCAGGGTTCCGGCTTCTCCTTCACCATCGCTGAGGCCACCACCGGTGAGGCTTTGGGCCACTGCAATCTGGGGCTGGCCCAGCTGCAGACCGGGCGGGCCGCGGCCGGCTATTCAGTGCGTCCCTCCCAGCGCGGCCGCGGCGTGGCGGCATCTGCCCTGACTGCCCTGACTACTTTTGGATGGACCATCCCGCAGCTGCACCGGATTGAGCTGTATATCGAGCCCTGGAACACCGCCTCGGCCCGCACCGCCGAGAAGGCCGGCTACCTCCGGGAGGGCCTGCTGCGCAGCCATCAGGAGATCGGCGGCAGCAGGCGGGATATGCTGCTCTACGCCAGCATCAGGGCTTGCTGAGCAGCAGAAATCACTGCTGGGCAGCAGCCTCCTGCTGATAAGCCTGCTCAAGGCGCTCGAAGACTGACTCCCGGCCCTGGGACGGTGCCCCGAGGTGCATCACACGCAGCTCATTCATGAAATCGACCCAAAGCTGCGGTCCGCCCTCCTCCAAGATCTTGGCCCGAATGCTCAGCTCGGGGCTGACCGGCAGGTGCTTCCTGCCCCAGGACCCGAGCTGGACCAGCACCGGCACCAGCTGGATAGACCGCTCGGTGAGGCTGTAGAGCTGACGCTGTTTATGGGCCGGGTCCGGCTGTTTGGTCACCAGCGCGTTAGCCGTGAGCCGCTTGAGCCGGTCACTGAGGATATTGGAGGCAATCCCCTCCTCCGACTCGTTGAGCAGCTGCCGGTAGTGCCGGCGATTGCCGAACATGATGTCTCGGATGACGATCAGCGACCAGCTGTCGCCCAGGACCTCCAGTGAGAGGTTGATGGGGCAGCCCGAACGGTGCCGTTCCGTCTCCACGTTCACTCCTCCCAAAAAACTGATACAAACCGCTTGCAGTCTACATCCAGTTGTGATGGGATTGCGTTACCGGTTGCAGAGTGCAATCGGATATCGCACAGGAGAACACCATGGCAAATCCCACCCATGTCCTCGTCCACCGCTACACCCCCGGCACCGGCCCGCAGGAGGGCACTACGGAGCTTGATGCAGAGATGCGGGTCTGGGCTGAGCTCGACGCCCAGCTGCGCAAGGCCGGTCAACTCGTCGAAGGCTGGGCGCTTAGCGATGCCACGGCCACCTTCGGCAACACCGGCACAGCAGCAAGCTCCCAGGTGGTCTTCGCCCTACATGCCGTCGCGGTGGACTCCGATGAGGCAGCCCAGCAGCTCGCCGCCCGGATGCCCCACCTGGACTACGGCTCCACCACTGTGCACCCGGTGATGAGCTGAGCGATATGCCTGCCGCCGAACCAACTGCCTCCTCGCCGCAGGTTTTCGCCTTTCTCTTCTGCTCCCTGGACGGGTTTGTGGAGGACCCCGGGAAACACCTCGACTGGAACACCAACCAACCGCAGGTCTTCACGTGGAACAGCCCGGAGGCCCGTCACAACCCACGAGTCTCAGCCATACTCCTGGGCCGGAACACCTACGATCACTTCGCCGAATTCTGGCCGAGGCAGGCGGCATTCACCGACTACCCGCAGATCGCGCAGTTCATGCGTGATACTCCCAAGACAGTCGTCACCAGCCGGCCGGACTCCCTACCTGCGTGGACTGGTTCCAGACCCGTCAGCGGCACCGATCTCAAGGCCACAGTGGGGGCCCTCAAAGCATCCCATGACCACGACATCGCGGTCTTCGGCAGCTCGAGGCTGGCCGGCCAACTCTTGGAACAGGGCCTCCTTGATGAGCTGCGAATCCTGGTCAGCCCCGTAGTTCTGGGCAGTGGAACCGGACTGTTCCAGGGGCTCAGCCGCCGCGTCCACCTCACCCCAGAGTCGACGACGACGTTCCCCAGCGGTAACGTGCTGCTCACCTATACGCCGCAGGCACCAGTCGGGAAGTCAACCTCATGACCGCATTCCTCTACTCCGTCACTGCCTCAGCAGATGGCTATATTGCCGGACCGGGCGGCGATATGTCCTGGCTGCTGGAATTCCTGGGGGAAGAGCCCAATCCCATCTTCGAGCTCATTGGTCAGCGCATCACCGCACTGCTGATCGGCCGCACCACTTTCGACGGCGACGACCCAAATGCCGGAGACCCCGAGAAGGAGGGCGCCTTCGAAGGGCAATGGGATGGACCCCAGGTGCTGCTCACCCACCGGCCTGT
This sequence comes from Nesterenkonia alkaliphila, assembly GCF_009758175.1. Lineage (GTDB taxonomy): Bacteria > Actinomycetota > Actinomycetes > Actinomycetales > Micrococcaceae > Nesterenkonia > Nesterenkonia alkaliphila. The sequence continues at coordinate 22,488 of NZ_WRPM01000026.1, read as the reverse complement.
CGACTCGCCACCGGCAGATCTCATAGTCCGACACAGCTTTGACGAGGCCGTGGATGCTGCCAGAGGTGCCGCGGGGCCGGATGGGCTGGTCAATATTATCGGCGCTGATATCGCCAGGCAGTGCCTGGAGGCCGGACTATTGGATGAGGTCATCATCTCGACTGTGCCAATCTTCCTAGGCACCGGTACCCCATTGCTCAGCGGGGCTGGCTCCTACGGCCTGGAGATGATCGATGAGGCTTCGAACAAAAGCCCGCGCGGCGCCCACACCCGTCACTACCGGGTCCTGCGCTGAGCCTGATCTGCCCGTTCTCGGTGCCTAACCTGGGCAGCAGTTGTGGCGGCATGGTTACGCTAAGGTGCAGCACAGATCATTACTGCCCCACATAGGAACCGGCGAATTCCGCTGTAGGTTCGATGGGCTGGATGACGTCGATCAGAATGTGATCCGGTCCTTCCAGAATGAAGTGCCTCTGCCCGAAGTCCTCGCTCCGTAGGGGTAACACCACCTGCAAATCCTCAGCTTCAATCAATTGGCGGTACACCGTGTCCACGGTGTACCACCACTACGGAAACAAACTCGGCCTGTTTGCCGCGGCAGCAGAGCTGCTGCAGGAAAAAGTTGCCCAAGAGGTGGTTCGACATGCCGAAGCTTCTGGTGACGATCCCGTCACTCAACGGCGCGCAGGATGCCACGCATTTCTTGATGCCATCACTGCAGAGTCGGCTGCACGGGTTCTTCTCACCCCGCACTTCACTTCTGCGCATTCTGCACGCCGAGCAGGGCGAGGCTGAGGAACTCGCTTTCGGCCTCGTTGCCCGGAAGTTCGAGTGCTCTCCGATAGGCAGCGCCCGCTGCGGCGAAGTCTCCGGCTTCTTCGAGAGTCAGGGCCCGGGCGATGTGGAAGGGACGGAACCTCTCCAGCGCGGGATCACCCACAAGATCCTCGAGCTGAGCCAGACCCTCTTGCATCCCGCGCGCCCTGCCCCAGGCCACTGCCCGGCCCAAGCGCACCACAGGATTAGGCTCATAGCTCTCCAGCATGCGATAGAGCACCGCAATCTGCGACCAGTCGGTGGACTCCACATCCGCGGCCTCCGCGTGCACAGCAGCGATCGCCGCCTGAATCGCATACGCCCCGGCCCCGGGAGCTGAGGCCGCACGCTCTGCCAATGCCAACCCTTCCGCAATCAGCTGACCATCCCAGCGGCTGCGGTCCTGCTCCGCCAGAGGGATAGGCCTGCCAGCCTCATCAGTCCTGGCGGGCCGGCGCGCCTGAGTCAGCAGCAGAAGTCCAAGCAGCCCCGCAGCCTCAGCAGACCCCGGCATTAACTGATGTAGTACCTTGGCCAGGCGAATGGCCTCCTCGGTCAGGTCATCACGCACATGCGCCTGGCCTCCAGACCGCGCGAAACCCTCCGCGAACAGCAAATACACCACGCGCTGCACCGCTGCCAGCCGCTCTGGCAGCAGCTCACGGGAGGGCACATCGAATGAGATGCCCAACGCCCTGATCCGCCGCTTGGCCCGTACCAGGCGCTGCTGCATAGTCGGCACCGGCACCAGCAGCCCGTGAGCGACCTCCGCCGTGCTCAGGCCGGCCAGGAACCGCAGGGTCAGCGCGATGCGCTCCTCAGGCTTCAGCACCGGATGGGCGCAGGCGAAGAACAGCCCGAGCCGCTCATCAGGCACCGGTGAAAAGTCCCTGCTGAGGACCTCATCGGCAGGATCGGCGACGCTCCCCGAGCCCGGGTCACGCTCCTGCAGGGCACCCAGGCGCGGAATCAGCCGAGCCCGCGCCTGGTCCCGCCGCAGTGTGTCAATGCCTCGCCGCTTCGCCGCTGTAATCAGCCATGCCTCGGGCACCTCAGGCACCCCGTCACGCCCCCAGGTGCGCAGCGCCTGGACCATGGCCTCCTGGACCATCTCCTCAGCCAGATCCAGATCGGAGAAGCGCCGGGCCACCGAAGCGAGGACACGAGCCCGACCCTCGGCACCCATGGACTCCAGCGCGCTGCGCACCACCGTACCGGCGGCGGTTTCAGGGGACGCGGACATACCGGCTCAGCTCTAGTACGGCGCCACGGGGCGGACCTCCACATGACCACCCGGCTTGGAGCCCGGGCTCTTCTTGGCCCAGGCGATCGCATCATCCAAGTTGTCCACCTCGATGATGTAGCTCCCGCCCACGAACTCCTGCACCTCAGCAAAAGGTCCGCTGGAGACCACATGGTCCCCGGCGGCGTCGGTCTCCACCTTCACTGCGTGCTCCGGATCTTCCAGCGCGAAGGAGGACACCACCACGCCTGCACTAGTGATCTCCTGGTCGAAGGCAAAGAATTCTTCAGGGTCTGCACCCCCATCCGCACCGCAGTTCGGATCATCAACGCGGCCCATCAGCAGTAATGCGTATTTCATGAGTCTCTCCTCGGTTTTCCCCCGGCACCTACGCCAGAGGGTGGGTGAACGCCGAGCTGAATCGCCCGACACCATCATGACGTATGGCACCTGCCAATATCGACAGCAGGAACCTGGTGACTTCTGCTCAGTCAATGCTTAGGCTCAGATCACCCTGCTGCCTCCCCCCTCCCCCGAAAGGTCACCTGATGTCCCACTACGTACTTGTTCCCGGACTCTGGTTAGATGCGTCCAGCTGGAAGCAGGTGGTCCCACACCTCGAATCTGCTGGACACACCACCGCTGCACTGACGTTCCCCACCGAACCCGGCAGCACTCTGCAGGACTGGATCAGCACAGTTACCGACGCCGTTGACACCGCCACGGAACCGTCTGTGCTGGTGGGGCATTCTGCCGGTTGCGGACTGACATATGCTGCCGTTGACGCCCGCTCTGAGAAGGTGAAGCACCTGGTGCTCATCGGTGGCTTCCCACTACCCGATGGCATGCCCCTGCTCGCTGAGGACTTCCCAGAGACAGACGGGCTCATTCATCTGCCGGAGTTCTCCGCCTTCAGCGAGGAGGATCTGGCAGGGCTTGACGACGCCATCCTGGAGCAGTTTCGGAACGAGGCAACTCCTGTGCCAGCCACTGTTTTGGACAGCACTCTGGAGTTGAAGAATACGGACCGCCACCGCGTACCGACCACAGCAGTATGCACCGAGTACTCCGCAGCCGATCTGCAGAAGTGGACTGAGGCCGGTTTTCCGCCCACCACCGAGTTCCCGAAGTTAGAGGATCTTCGCTACATCGACCTTCCCACCGGACACTGGCCACAGTTCAGCCGGCCTGAGGACCTGGCCAAGCTCCTGCTTCGCCTCGCATAGCGCACCCTGGGCACCGGAGTGTTGACCCCGGCGTCGTCGTACCCTAATGTGAAACCAAATGGTTGCATATCAAGCGCAGCAGCGCACCCTCAGTGATGACGAGGTGGACCGGATCTTCCGGGCACTGGCTGATGCCACGCGCCGGGACATCGTCCGCCGAACGCTCACCGAGGAGTCATCCATCTCCGATCTAGCACACCGGTATGAGATGTCCTTCGCCGCCGTGCAGAAGCACATCACCGTTCTGGAAGGAGCCGGGCTCGTGACCAAGCACCGCAACGGCCGCGAGCGCCGGATCCGAGGCAATCCGGACGCGATCCGCAAAGCACAGACCCTCTTGAACGCCTACGAACGCCTCTGGCGGGGGCGTATCGACCGGCTCGATGCGCTGCTTGCCGAGGACTGATCCGCCCCACTGAACCGAAAGGCAGAACCGTGCCCGTCACCTCCATCGACAAAGACCCTGAGAATCTGACGATGACCATCGTCGCTGACTTCCCGGTGCCTGTCCGCCGGCTCTGGGATGCCTATGCCGACCCGCGTCAGCTCGAGACGTTCTGGGGGCCGCCGGAGTATCCTGCGACCTTCACCCGGCACGATCTCTACCCGGGCGGATGGTCCGAGTACTTCATGACCGGGCCTGCGGGGAACCGCTCCTACAACTTCTGGGAGTTCTTGTCGGTCGCTGAGGGCGAATCATTCCACGTCATCAGCGGCTTCGCCGACGAGAACGGACAACCCAATGCACATATGCCGAGGGTCAGGATGCACTTCACTTTCGAGGAGGCAGCGCAGGGCTCTCGCCTTGTCGGGCGCACCACTTTTAGCTCCCTGGAGGAGATGGAGCAGCTGATCTCCATGGGCATGGTGGAGGGCACCAAGGCCGCAATGGCGCAGATCGACGACGTGCTCGCCGATCTGCGCTCCTTCGCCGCCGATCGCATGGTCGAGGCCCAGCTCCTGAGCGACACCCAGGTCCGGGTCAGCCGAATCATCCGCGGGAGCGTCCAGCAGGTCTGGGATGCCCACCACGACCCGGAGCTGCTGCGGCGCTGGCTGCTCGGCCCGGACGGTTGGCAGTTCACCGACTGTCAGGTGGCCACAGACGTCGGGCAGACGTATCGCTACGCCTGGGCGGATGCGAACGGAGAGAACGGCTTCGCCCTGACCGGCGAGGTCAAGGAATCCCAGCCCCCGCATCGCGAGGTGACCACAGAATCGATGGAGGGGGTCGACGGCCCGCCCACACTGAACGAGCAGACCCTCACCTCTGTGGAGGGCGGCACCCTGCTCTCACTGCTCATCACCTACTCCAGCAAGGAGCTGCGCGATACCGTGCTGGCCACCGGCATGACTGATGGTATGGAGATCAGCTACTCCCGCCTGGAATCAGAAGTTCTACAAGGAGCCTGATATGCGCACACTCATCGTTTCCGCCTTCATCTCTCTCGACGGGGTCATGGAGGCCCCGGGCGGGGAAGAGGGCTACCGCAACGCCGGGTGGACCTTCAACCAGGTCCATCACGACGCCGCCGCCTATGAGATCAAAGCCCGCGAGCAGGACGAGGCCGAGACCGTACTCCTGGGCCGCTGCAGCTACGAGGCCTTCGCTCCGATCTGGCCGCAGATGACCGAGGACTTCGCCGGCTATAACGCCATGCCGAAGTACGTTGTCTCCACCACGCTGGACAAGAAGGATCTGGTGGAGAACTGGGGCGAGATCACCATTCTGCGTTCAGTAGACGACGTCGCCCGCCTGAAGGACACCGAAGGCGGGCCCATCATCGTCCACGGCAGCGCCACACTCGGGCACCACCTCGCCGACGCCGGCCTGGTCGACCGTTACCACCTGCTGGTCTTCCCGCTGTTGCTAGGTGCGGGCAAGCGCCTGTTCTCCGTAGCCGACAAGGACGCGACTCGGCTCAGCCTCAGCGAGCATGAGACCTACGGCAACGGGGTGCAGAAGATGGTCTACGACGTCGCCCGGGAGGGTTCATGAGCACCGTTATCGCCGATATCTCGATGTCACTGGACGGCTACATCACCGGCCCGGAGCCCGGAGACGATAAGGGGCTCGGTATCGGTGGCGAAGCACTCCACGGATGGGTGCTCAACTCGGAAGACTCGCCACGGGACCGCCACTTCCTGGAGGTAGCGGAGCACCACGGTGCCGTCATCATGGGCCGGCGGACCTTTGACTTCGTCGACGGGCCTCACGGCTGGAACGACGAGATCGGCTATGCCTTCGACCACGAACTGCCCACTCGGCCACCGATCTTCGTGGTCACCCACGAAGCGCCGGAAACGACGCGCCTGACTGGCTTCACTTTCATCACCGACGGCATCCCCGCCGCCGTCGAGGCTGCCCGAGCGACCGCCGGCGAGCGCAAAACGGTGATCATGGGCGGCGCCTCGGTCATCGATCAAGCACTCGCCGCCGGACTGGTGGACGAACTGCGCATCCACCTGTCTCCGGTGATGATGGGCAGCGGCACGCGCCTCTTCGACCAGATCGACGAGCGCGTACTACTGAACCAGCGCGACGTCGTCGTCACCGACCACGCCACCCACCTGACCTACCGGCTGGACAGGAACCGCTGAAGGTCATGCTGAAACTGGACCCCTGACCCAACCCACGACAAGGCTCCGCACAACCGACCCCACCGCGAGATTGGAAACACATGTCCTTCCAGGCCTACCTCGACAATATCGAAACGAAGACGGGGCTCACGCCTCGCCGGTTCACCGAGCTCGCCGAAGAGCGGGGTTTCGGCCCCGGCACCAAGGCGACGCCGATCATCCAATGGCTCTCCGATGAGCACGGACTGGGGCGCGGCCATGCCATGGCTCTGGTCCACGTCATCACCAAAGGCGACAAGATCAGCAGCAAGCATGTCGGCACCGGCGGTACCCATAATGACAACAGTGACCGCCTCTGGCTCGACGGTAAAGACACCCGCCCGGAGGGCTGGTGATGACACGCCCTGTCACAATCTCGCTGCCCATTGGGGGCCGGCAGCGTTCGTATGAGTTCTATCAGTCGGCTCTGAGCCTTGAACCGGTCGGTGAACCGGCGGAGGATGGCGTCCCAGAACCTCTGCAGTTCCGGCTCGACGAGCACACCATACTGATGCTCGTCCCCACCGGAGGATTCGGCTGGGTCATCGGAGACCACGAGATCGCTCCCCGGGGCAGCAGCGAGGTTCTGCTGAGCCTGACCGCCGCCTCCCCTGAAGAGGTCAGCCGCATTGTGGAACGCATGCATGCCGGTGGTGGCGTGATCCTCGCTGCTCCGATGCAGCAGGACTGGGGCTTCGCAGGTGTGGCCACTGACCCCGACGGTCACGCCTGGCAGATTATTGCGCACTAAAACAGGTGAGAAGGAGAAGTCATGGCTGATACGCCCGATATCCGCCCGGTGGGTGATCTGCCCGATGAAATGGGCAAGACAGCGGTCCGCGAGCTGCACTACGCGGGGATCAGCAGCCTCGCCCAGGTCTCCGAGCACACCCGCAAGGAGCTGCTGGCCATCCACGGCGTCGGCCCCAAAGCCATCCGTATCCTTGAGCCGGCTCTGGCGGTCAAGGGGCTGGCTTTCCGGGAGGCGTGACCTGCACGGTGAGGGCCATTTCAAGTACCGAACAGATCTACACAGCACTCCAGGCCCTGAGCAGTGGGACCGAGCGGGAGAAGATCCTCCGCCGACTGCCCGCGGAGAGCGGCCTGGAGCCTCTCGGGCTGCGGATGAAGGACGTCTTCGACACAGCCCAGACCTGGACGGATCTGCCTGTTGCGGAGGTGCCGGACCTTCTGGCCAGCCGATGGTACGAGCTGCGGATGGTCGGCTTCGCCATTCTGGACTTCAAAGCCCGGCGCCGCGGCCTGGACGATGACGCTCGGCGCACCCTGTACGAGATCTACCTCAGTCATCACGGCCTGATCACCGCCTGGGACTTCGTGGACCGGGCTGCGCCACGGGTGGTGGGCTGGTACCTGCTCGATAAGTCCCGGGAACCGCTCTTCGAGCTTGCCCGCTCCGGTGCCGCCCTGGAGCGCCGGACGGCAATTACGGCGGCGTTCTGGATCATCCGCGCAGGTGACCTCGACGACCCTCTGACTCTGGCGGAGATACTGCACGATGACGAGTCGGAGTCGGTGACCAGACCGGTGGGCACAGCCCTGCGAGAAGTCGGGAAGATTGACCAGGACCGTCTGCTGGACTTTCTGGACCGGCATCACCAGCAAATGCCCCGCGCCGCACTTCGCCTTGCCACCGACCACCTGCCGGAGGATCTGCGCAGCCACTTTCTGCTGCGCTGAGTCTCCGCAGCCTGGCAGCGGAGGGCAGGGGTTCCCCAGAGGACCAGCTCAGGACTATTCTCAGCTCATGACGTTCGTGAATGTGGGGACGCTTGGGACCCAGCCCGGCCAGCGGGAGGCCGTCGTGGCGATTCTGACCCGCGCAAACCCACAGCTTGCGCAGGCAGGCTGTCTGCTCTATGAGGTCGGGACCTCTGAGGAATCTCCGGATACCGTCTTCGTCACCGAGCTGTGGACCTCAGCCGAGGCCCATCAGGAGTCTCTGCAGCTGCCCAGCGTGCGCGAGGCCATCGCCGAGGCGATGCCGCTGCTGAACGGGCAGATGAGCGGGTTCCAGTACCAGATTTCCGGCTCACCGCTGCGCGATTGAACTTCACGAAGCAAGCCCCAGGCAACCCGGTGGCACCTCCGTCAATGTGAAATGTCGAAATCCCGGCGGCGGCTCCGTCCCAGGACCACACGCGGCCGAACGGCTGCGCTGAAGCACTAAGGAGACATCATGGCCAAATATCTGCTGCTGAAGCACTACCGGGGTGCCCCGGATCCGGTGAACAATGTCCAGATGGATCACTGGAGCCCGGAAGAGGTGGACGCTCATATCCAGTACGCCCACCAATCACCGACGGGCCGTTCCCGGAGACCAAGAATCTCATCGCCGGCTGGATGATCATCGATGTAGAGAGTCACCAACGTGCCGTAGAGCTGGCCGGAGAACTCTCGGCCGCCCCGGGTGCCGGCGGCAAGCCGATCCACGAATGGCTTGAGCTGCGGCCGTTTATGAACCAAGAGCCTGAGACCAACACCTGAGCCGCAGGCCGCCCGCCTCCGCGGCTTACGTGCTACCGCGCCATCCCAAGAATCGGGAGAATAAGTCGCTCTATCTCTCGGAGATCCCGGCGGCCCACCTCGCCGATTCGTTGAACCAGCTGCTCCCGGCGGACGGTAGTTATCTTGTCGATCTGGACATCGCTCTCCTGGCGCAGTCCATTCTCAGTGCTGGGAGCAAGACGATACCGGGCCAGCCCAGCAGCCCGAAGCACACTGGTCACCGGCAGGACGATGACAGAGGACTCAGTCGCATAGAGATCATCTTGGAGAATGAGCACCGGCCGGGGCTTACGCGCATAGGTGCCGCCAGAACCGACCCAGAGCTCACCGCGCTTCATCCCTCATCGTCCCACCACTCAGCTCGCGATGAGTCCAGCCACTCCATAATGTCGTCTTCATGATCAGCTTGATCGATAAGCACCATCTGCCGCTTGACTTCGGCCCTGAACTCCTCCGAGCGGGTATCAGGAACCCATATCTGGATCGGCCGGTAGCCACGGGCACGCATCTCCGCCCTATGCTTAGCCACTCGCTCACGAACACTCATCACAAGACCTCCTGCCCCATAATTACATGTAACACTGGACAGAACAATAGTGGGACCTCCATGCCAGCGGCTGTCAGCCGACCGCTTATGCAGCGCACCCTCTGGGCACGGAAGCCTGACACTGGTTCTGACATACTGCTGATCGTGACCGCAAGCCTGACCATCCAGTTCCACCCGGACTGGCCGTTTAGCGGCCAACTGGTGATCGAGTCGATGGCGCGCGATGGCCGCTACCGCTCCCAGTTCGAGACTGGTATCTCCAACGGCGGGCTCACCGCTCACCCCGGTGGCGACCGCTGGCGCTGGGAGTCCCGGCTCTTCGAAGCCCGCTATGACCAGGGCGAGCCCGAGGCCCGTCCCGTCTACGGTGCATGGAACCGACGGGCCGATCCCTACGGCGGCTCCCCGCGCTTCGGCTCAGCACATCTGAGGCTACGGCCGCAGGTGCTCGGGCGAGCGACGTTCTGCTTCCCCGACAGCGTGTTCGAGCCCACTGAGTTCGGCGACGCCGATGAACTGACCAGACTGGAGGCGCTCGCCGACGCCGCTGGGCATGACTACCTGGACGACTACGTCGAGGCGCACGTGCATGAGGGGCTCAGCTTCACCACTGATGTTGAAGCCGTGGTCCTCGACCCCTGTCACGCTGAGGGTTCAGTGGCCCAGGCGGCTGCCCAGCTGGGCTGCCCGGTCGAGTATCACCCTGGCTTCTCCGTCCGCACTGCGGATCTCGATCCCGAATTCCGGGGAGCCCCGGCGGCTGCCCTGGCCCGCTCGCTGGGCGAGGTGATCACCCCCTGCGACGTCGCGACTGCGGCTCGCAGCGGGAAGCACCTTCCTCAAACGGTGAAGTATGTCTGGCATCTCCTCGCCCGCTTCGGCAGGCGGTAACCGCTAGCCAGTGGGCAGGCGGCGGTACTGCTGCTTGTCCCGGCGGTCGCGGACGACGACTCCCTGGGAGGCCAGCTGCTCCCGCAGCGACTCCGCCTCTCCGGCCTTCTTATCCGCCAACGCACGACGCCGCGCCCTCAACAGGGCGTGGACCGGCTCCCCCAGCTCGCTGCTGCGGTCAACCCACTCGGCATACTCGGCATCCCACGGGTCCCCCGCACCCTGCCATGGATAGCCAAAGGCCCCAAACGCCTCAGCCAGCTTGCCGGCCAACCCACTGTCCGAGCTGGTGCGTGAGAGCTCCCTGGAGTCCGCACCAGTCAGCACCAGCTCGTCCTTGTCCAGGAAGATCGCTGCTACCTCCTCCCGGGCGAACTCAGCAGAGCTCGCCTTGGTGTCGATGCGGATCCTCTCAGCATTGACCACGACGCGGCCCACCTCCTCGTTCCAGAGGCCGAAAACGATCCACCCGGCCACGGCGCCGAGCACGGTGAGCAGCGGCAGCGACCAGACCAGCGGAAGCTGGTCAATCAGGCGCAGTGGGGCTGGTGCCGAGTCGACGCGATCAAGCAGCCATGCGACCACCGGGCCCACCAGAAGAGCTGTCACTGCACCCAGGGCTGCACCCACCGCGGCGAATGCGGGCATGAGCTTCGAGTCGAGGGTGACCGTAACGCTCTGCTCGGACATGGCTGAGGCTCCTGAGGATTGCAGTGATCAGTGGTGGCCAGAGGTCATAGTATCCTAAAACCGATCAAGCGCTCTAATAATAGGTGAACGGGGAAACGGAGGTGACATGCCGCGCAGGGTCAATCCCCAGGCTCATGCCGCCAAGCGGCGGCACATCCTGGACAGTGCAGCGGTGCTGTTTGCCGAGCAGGGGTATGAGCGGACCACCACAGCTCAGCTGTGTAGCCAGGCGGGCATCAGTCCGGGCGCTCTCTATCACTACTTTCCGGGCAAGAAGCAAGTCTTTCTGGCCGTCCTCACTCAGGACGAGCAGGACACCCGCAGCCTGGTGGAGGAACTCAGCGGCTCCCCCACACCGATGCAGGCACTGCTGCAGTTCGTCGAGCACCTCGCCGCCCCCGCTGCAGCACACCCGATAGTGCCTAAGCTGGTGCTCGAAGCGATGCTGCAGGCGCATCGCGACTCCGAAGTGCTCGAAGTCCTGGCGGAAGCAGAATCCCATGAGATCGCGGGAATCAGAGCCCTCCTGCAGCGTGCCGCGGAGGGCGGCGGCGTCGATCCCGGCCTGGACTTGGATGAGGCCGCCGACTGGATCAGCACCCTGGTCGGAGCTTTGTACCTGCAGGCTGCCACCCACCCCGACTTCGACCCGGCCACACACCAGTCTCATCTGATCAGAACCGTCCGGGCCTTCCTCCGGCCCGCTGGAGAGGACTAGACCGCGGAATGGTGCTCGGCGAGTTCGCGCAGCACCAGCAGCTGCTTACGCATCATGAAGAGATCTCCCCAAGCCAGCAGATAGCGCCGCTGGCTGCCGAACACCCGGCCGATGGGTGGCATCCACATCACCACGCTGAGCCGTGAGCGTTGCGGGCTCAGGGCTTCCGCTCGGTACTGCAGCCGCAGGTCGCCGAATGCTCGGCGCGGCCACCCACTGTTCATCCGCAGCATCAGGGAAGCACCTGGCTCAAAGCTGGTGAGCGTGAAGATGGTCATCACGCTCTGGCCGACCTCCAGCTCGCACAGCTGCGGATCAGCACGCCGAGGGCTGCGGCGCCCGAGGTTGTCGATCCAGTCGTAGCTGTAGGGCGCTCGCCTGAGCTGGCACAGCCAGAGGAACAGCCGATCAGTCGAGGCCGCGGTGATCACCGAGCGGGTCGCCACACGGATGCTGTCCGGCCCTGGCACCGGCAGCTCGGGGACCGGTTCTCCCCAGGCCCAGGGCAGGCCCTCGGGCCCTCTGTGCACCGGCACCTGTGCGCTCATGCTGCCAGCCTACGCACCGCAGCGACTGGACGGAAACGCCTCAACCCCTGCGGAACCAGAGGTTCACCAGAACTTTGCCTGGGCCTGCTGGCCGCGCTCGCACTGCTTATGGCCCTGGGAGGCTGACTCCTGCGGCGGCGGCTCACTATGCTGAACCCATGAACCGTCCCGAGCCCACCACAGACCTCATTCCAACTACCCCACCGTGAATCTATGACACCAGAACCAGAGCCGGACACTGTAAAGCGCGTTATGGAGGCAGTGCCGCGCCGGGAGTTCCTGCCCGAGGACGTCAAGGATCTTGCCGCGGTGGACAGCGCACTGCCTATCGGCTTCGGCCAGACCAACTCGCAGCCGCGCACAGTGGCCAGGATGCTCCGCCTCCTTGAGGCCCAACCCGGAGACACAGTGCTGGATCTCGGGGCCGGTTCTGGATGGACCACCGCACTGCTGGGACACCTGGTGGGACCTGCGGGCCGAGTGATCGGCATCGAGCTGGTGCCTGAGCTCGCCCAACGTGCCTCCGCCGCCCTGGGCCGTTTCCAGCTGCCTCAGGCTGAAGTCCATGAGGCCGGCCAAGACAGTCTCGGGGCACCCGAGCGTGCTCCTTTCAACCGGATCCTGGTCTCCGCAGAGGCAGAAGACCTTCCGCGTGAACTCATTGCTCAGCTGGCCGACGGCGGGGTGATGGTCATCCCAGTGCGCGGCGAGATGCTACGAGTTCAGAAGCAGCACCACGATGTCTCGATCACCCATCACGGGCCCTACAGCTTTGTACCGCTGCGTTGAGCTGCTCCCTCCCCTTAGGCTGAACCCATGAGCGGCCCCGAGCGCACCACAGTCCTTATCTCCGGGGGCGGACCGGCCGGCATCGTGCTGGGCCTGCTGCTTGCCCGCGCCGGGGTCGATGTCACCGTGCTGGAGAAGCATGCCGATTTCCTCCGAGATTTTCGCGGTGACACCGTACATGCCTCCACGATGCGGCTGCTCGGGGAGTTGGGGCTCGGTGAGGAATTCCGGAAGCTCCCGCAGAGCAGGTTAGGCAACCTGGAGGTTCCCGACCGGCAGGGCACGCCGGTCACTTTCGCAGACTTCTCCCGGCTGCCTGAGCCCTACGACTATGTGGCTATGGTCCCCCAGTGGGATCTGCTGAACCTCCTTGCCGAGCACGCGGCGAAGGAGCCCTCGTTCACCCTGTACAGAGAGACCGAGAGCCTGAGCGTGGTGCGTGAGAGCGGCAGAGTCGCTGGAGTGCGGTACCGCGCGAAGCGTGCGGACACCGAGCATGAGATCCGCGCAGACCTCACCGTGGTGTGCGAAGGCCGCAGCTCCCGGCTGCGGCAGCAGCTCGACCTCCCGGGAGTGGAGTACCCGGTCCCGTTCGACACGTGGTGGTTCCGGCTGCCCCGGTATCCCGAGGATCAGCGAGAGGTCCGCATCGCGCCGCTGATCGGCAACGGCGAGGTACTGCTGACCCTGCACCGCAAGGACTATTTCCAGCTGGCCTACCTGGCTCCCAAGGGCAGCGATGCCAGGCTGCGCCGCGAGGGGGTGGAGAACTTCCGACGCCGCATCACCGCTCTCTGCCCGGAGTTCACAGACCGGGTGGATACTCTCACCACGATGGATGAGGTGCATATGCTCGATGTGCGCCTTAACCTGCTCCACCGCTGGTACCACGAGGGTGTGCTGTGCATCGGGGACGCCGCCCATGCCATGACCCCAGTGGGCGGCGTGGGCATCAATCTCGCTGTTCAGGACGCCGTCGCCGCTGCCCGCCTTTTGGAGCCGGCCCTGCACAGTGGAAGTGTCACTGCGGCAGATCTGGCCCGGGTGCAACGGCGCCGCATGCTGCCCACACGCGCTGTCCAGGCCGCGCAGCGCGCCGTGAACCGGATGGTGCTCCGGCCCACATTCCAGGGCAGACGCAGCGGAGCACCGGCACCGCTGACTGCTGTGCTGCGGGGTGTGCCGGTGCTCAGCGCCCTGCCTGCCCGGCTGGTCTCCTATGGTTTGCGCTCCGAGCCGACTCCGGACTCTGCTCGGCGGGATGCCTCGGACTAGGGTCACCGGCTGGCCATCGCGCTAAGGCGGCCAGCCAGACTCGCCGCAGCCTCACGCAATTCAGCTGGCTCCAGGATCTCCATCTCCACCCTCAGCGGTGCGAGGAAGAGGGCGAGCCATTCGAGGTCGTCCGCCCCGGCAATGAGCATGCACCAGCCCTCAGCCGCATCCTCCTCGATGCGTGCCACCTGCGGGGGCACCCTGCGGCGGGCCTCCTGCGCTGGAATGTGCAGCCGGACCCGGGCCAGATACTCATATGGGGAGGCGGTGACCGAGCTCTGCACGTACTCACCAGGATCCGGGTGCTCCCGGGCGCGGAAGCGGAAGGTGGTGGCTTCCACCCCCTGCATCCGGTCCAACCGGAAGGTCCGCCAATCCTCCCGGCCCAGGTCGTAGGCCATCAGGTACCAGCGCGGTCCAGCGGCCACCATGCGCACCGGCTCCACCCGGCGCTGCAGTTCAACTCCCCGGTGGCTGGTGTAGGTGAAGCGCACCTGGACCTGGTCCCGGCAGGCATGGGCCAGGGTGGTCAGCGTGTCAACGTCAACCTCCCCGGTGCCTGCCAGGGTCTCGGTGGCATCGTGCAAAGCCCGCACACTGCCCCGCAGCCGGGGCGGCATCACCTGGTCAATCTTGGCCAGGGCGCGCAGCGCGGCGTCGCCGATTCCCGAGACTGTTCCACCGGCCGCCAGCCGAAGTGAGACCGCTGTGGCTGTGGCCTCCTCATCATCCAGCAGCAGCGGCGGTAAGTCCCGGCCTGCGCCCAGCCGGTAACCCCCGCCCACACCGGGCGCCGCCTGAACTGGGTACCCCAGGGCGCGCAGCCGCTCGATGTCCCGGCGCACTGAGCGGTCGGTGATGCCCAGCTCCTCGCCCAGCTCTGCGGCGGTCCAGGCAGGGCGCCGCTGCAGCAGCGAAAGCAGGCGCAGAACCCGTTCGACTGTGGCTTCCGAAGACATGGATTCATTCTCTCACCAATCACGGACATGATCTGTCCGGTATTGGTGGAAGAGTGCGGAGCATGACGAGACAGACCACGCAATGGAACGAAACCCTCCTGGATCAGATGCAATGGCACTGAAACAACCAGGTCCGCCAGCGCCTGAGCGGCCTCTCCGACCAGGAGTACTTCTGGGAGCCGGTTCCAGGAGCTTGGAACATCCGGCGCCGGGGCACCAGCACCGCACCGGTCCAAGGCGGCTCGGGAGACATGGTTGTTGAATTCGCCTTTCCGGTGCCAGAGCCGGCGCCGTTCACCACCATCGCCTGGCGGCTGGCACATGTGATTGTCGGCGTGCTGGGCATGCGCAACGCCGCGCACTTCGGCCGCGCTGCCACCGACTACGAATCCTTCGCCTACGCCGCGACCGGCCGGGAAGCACTTGACCAGCTGGAGACCGAATATGCGGCCTGGATCTCCGGGGTGCAGTCCCTCGGTGAGGAGGGGCTGCACCGTCCCTGCGGCGAGGAGGGCTTTGAGCAGGAGCCCATGTCCAAGCTGGTGCTGCATATCCACCGCGAACTCATCCATCACCTCGCCGAGGTCAGTCTGCTGCGTGATCTCTACCAGCATTCCCAGGCCAGGAGGTGACCCAACCCATGTCAGCGGTTCCGCAGTACTCGCAGCCAGAGCCGCTTGCGCTGTCGATGGGCCAGGCCCTGGTCGGCTGGGCTGAGCGGCAGGCAGAGCTCAGGGCCATGCGCAGGGCGGCAGCCACTGTGGGCAGGGCACACCGTGAGAAGCTCAGCCGGTATGCCTTCGAGCAGCGCGAAGCCGCCATCCTGAAGCGAATCCAGCAGCCGCAACCGTGGTGAGCTGTCCGGGATCACACAGCGGCCCTCAATATAAGGAGAATCTCAATGAAGTTGTCAAGCCGTAGCTGGGGCTGGGACTGAACCGGTATGGAACTCGGTTTTGTCTCGGAGCATGGCCCAGATGACGTTGATGCGTCGGCGGGCCAGTGCCAAGACAGCTTGTTTGTGGTTCTTGCCTTTGAGGCGTTTGCGTTGGTAGAAGGCTTGGGAGACAGCGCAGCAGCGGACTGCGATTTGGGCTGCCAGGTAGCAGGTGCGCAGCAGCCGTCGGTTATATCGCCGTGGCCGGTGATGGTTGCCGCTGATCCTGCCGGAGTCTCTGGGGGCTGGTGCCAGTCCGGCAGCCGAGGCCAGCCGGTCAGCGCTGGTGAAGACCTCGGCGGGGTTCCCGCCGCTGTGAGCGATGAATTCTGCTGCCAGCAGGGGCCCGAACCCGGGCATCGAGAGCAGGATCTCAGCATCAGCGTAGTCCTGGAACTTTTGGGTGATCTGGGCCTCGATGCCGGTGATATCACTATCGAGGCGCAGGATCTCTTCGGCCAGGCGGGCCACGATGGCTGCCCCAGCGGCCTGGCCGGTCACCGTAGTGTGCTGGGCGTTAGCAGCCTCGATGGCGGTACCGGCGACCTTGCCGGGGGCCCGGGCTCCTCTGGTGCGCAGCCAGTCGGTGAGGGCTTCTTCCCCGGCTTCTCGGATAGCGGCCGGGGTTTGGTAGCCGGTCAGCAGGAGCAGCCCGGCTTTGGACCTGGCGTAGTCGAAGGCCCGCTCCAGGCCGGGGAAGTACTCCAGAAGTGTGGCCCGCAGCCGGTTGATCACCCTAGTGCGGTCCGCGACCAGATCAGCCCGGTACCCGGTGAGCATCCGCAGTTCAGCGGCCACCTCGTCATCAAAACTGACGGGTTTCAGATCCCGGCGCATCCGGGCTTGGTCAGCGATGATGCGGGCGTCCTTAGCATCGGTTTTACCTTCCCCGGTGTAGGCCTTGGCCGCGTGGTAGAGGGTGCGCCCGGGGATGTAGAGCAGGTTCTGCTCATGGGCGGCCAGCACACTGATCAGCAGCCTGGCCCCACCGTCGGTGAGATCGGTAGCCCAGGTTACCGGCGCACCTTCGGCCAGGGCGTTGACCTTAGCCAGAACCTCCAGGATGGTTTCCTCGTCGTTGGGGATGCGCCGGGAGAACCGGCGGGTGCCGGTTTCATCGATGACAAAAACGTGGTGATGGTGCTTACCAGCATCAATGCCGGCCCACAGCTGTGGCATAAAACTCCCTTCGCTTCTGGTCCTGGTCGGTGTGGGTTACCCCAGTCAACAGCCGCGCCGTCACGTCCCTACACAGCGATCCACCGCCACAGCAGCGCGGTGCCCGCGTTTCTCAATCAGCGGTCGAGCCGTTGCAGGGGACCGGGCGGCCATTCTCCTTCAGCCATCCGCTGCCGCGGTGGCAACAACATGACAGCCATACCCGATCCCCCCGGGGTGGTCAGAAGCTTACAAAACCTCCAATCCACACAAACAGAAAGGTAGGGAACATGATGAGCAGTACTGTACAGATCACCTTCGACGCCCAGGACCCCCGGGCCCTCTCAGCCTTTTGGGCTGAGGTGCTGGGCTACCTGCACCCCGCCCCGCCCGGAGTGGAACTGCCCCCAGGTGAGGACGGACAGGCCGCGTGGGACAGCTTTCTGGAGGAGAACGGCGTCCCAGAGGAGCAGCGCAACTCTGCCTCCGCTCTGGAGGACCCTGAGGGCAAGGGTCCCCGGCTCTTCTTCCAGCAGGTTCCGGAGGGCAAGACCGCCAAGAACCGGGTCCACCTGGACGTGCGCACTGCCCCCGAGCTGACCGGTGAGGAGCGGATGGCGGCCCTGGAGCAGGAGTGCGAGCGCCTAGTGGCGCTGGAGGCACACCGTGTTGAACGGCACGATCCCGCCCCTCCGATGAGCATCGGATTCATAGTGATGAAAGACCCTGAAGGCAATGAGTTCTGCCTGGACTGACAAGGAGAGACTAATGAAAATCAATCACCAAGTAGTAGTGTTCGACGCCGCAGATCTGCACACTGAGAGCCGGTTCTGGGCCGGAGTGCTGGATGGCACAGTAGAGGCCGAGGAGGACTGGCACACGGTCCTGGTCGAGGGCGCACCGAGGATCGGGGTGCAGCTGGCACCAGACCATATCCGGCCCCAGTGGCCCGAGGGCCAGCCGCAGCAGGTTCATCTGGACTTAGTGGTCGAGGAGATCGAGCCGGCGCATGAACGTGTCATGGACTTAGGTGCCGCACTTCTGCAGCCTGAGGCCGAAAATGACTCCCCCAATGCATTCCGCGTCTACGCGGATCCCGCCGGCCACCCCTTCTGCCTCTGCTGGGCCAGGGAGCGCTGACCGTCCGGGCTGCGATCAGGACTCGGGGCTGCGTTCCCACCAGCTGAGGACTCTGAGGGTTTTGAGGGTGACCCAGCGGGAGGGCTCGCCTGCCCCTGGATCCATGGGGAACCAGCTGCGCCCCCGATAGGTCTTGCCCAGATGCCAGGTACCGTCAGGCCGGCGGCAGGAGCGCAGGTGCTGCACCGCCTCGGCCAGTCTTGCGTCCGGGCCGGTCCGGGTGAGGAGTCCGCTCTGGCGGAAGTAGTCGAGAGCACGCAGCAGGTCATAGCGCCAGCGGTTCGGGGCACTGAAGCTGAGGTACTCCTCATCCACTATCTCCCCAGTGCTGGCTCGATACATGAGCTGGCGGCTCAGCAGGTACTCCTCCCCTGCCCGCCGGGCGGCCCGGGACGCTTCCGTGCCACCGGTGGCCTGTTCGAACTCGAGCAGCCCTTCGAGCACGTTGATGGTGGAGTCGAAGGATGACCGCACAGAGCCGCTCTCCCGGTAGCAGTTCCAGCCGCCGTCCTCCATCTGCTGGCTCAGCAGCAGTTCGACGATCGGAGCCACATCCACCCCGAAATACGCGCCTTGGGCAACAGTGCGCCCATTGATGCACTCCTCCACCTCACCGTGCCAATAGGGTTCACCGGCATGGTCCCAGCGGGAGTTCTGACCGACCAGCTGAACTGTGCGCCGGGCACTCTGGCAGTTGGGCGGCAGCCCAAACTCCCGCAGATCGGTGAGCGCCCAGCAGGTGGCGGTCCAGGGCTGCCCCTCTGTGTGCATCTGCTCCCAGGCGAAGTCCTGCGGTAGGAACGCCCCGCCGGCCCACTGCCCGTCCTCGTCCTGGAGCGCCAGCAGCCGCGCTCCCCAGCCTTCGGTCTCCACCCTGGCACGCTCTGCACGCCACTGCTCCGCAGGCTCATCCAGGAGGTCACGCATGGCCTGCCATCGGATCGCCGGATCGCCGGCCAGCAGCCAATCGACGGTTGCAGACTCCGGCATGGCGTCCTCCCTGCTGACTGGTGATGGTTCAGTGTAATGACGCGCGCTGGCTCTGTGAACAGCCCCCAGCACCTGACATACAGTGGCGGTTATGGATGAGGAGACCCATGAGCTGGTGCGCGAGATCGTCTCCGGTGTGCCAGCGGGCACTGTGGCCACCTATGGCGACGTCGCCGCATTAGCCGGGCTGCCCAACCCGCGCATGGTCGGACAGGTGCTGCGCGAGGACGGCGGTGACATTCCCTGGCACCGGATCATTCGCGCCGACGGCGTCCCGGCCGCGCACCTGCGCTCTGAGCAGCTGGCCCGGCTGCGTGCTGAAGGCGTCCTGGCCGAAGGCCAGCGGATCAGTCTCACACGCTACCGCTGGAATCCGGAGGGCCCCGGCGCCGGTTGAGCCGCAGCTGACCGCTAGGGCATTTAGTTCTTCCGAGTGGAACCACGTGTCCACAGGACTTGTCCATCCCGGATGGTGGCTTTCACCTGCGCATACTGGGACGCGGAGCTGACCTCCGAGTGCTCCAACACCACCAGATCAGCCGATTGACCCTCAGCCAGACGGCCCGAGCCCACACCCAGGGCTTCCGCCGGAGCCGTGGTGAGCATCCTCAGAACCTCCGTGGTGCCCATCCCGCACGCTTCGAGGGCCTCCAGTTCCCCCTGCGTGGAGCGATCCGGCAAATATCCCACATCGGTGCCGAAAAGCAGCTTTCCACCCGCTTCGTAGAACACATTGAGCGCCTCATAGATAGGTTCTAAGAACTCCGGACTGCGCGAGCCGGTTTGGGCAAACATATCCAGGGTCGGCACCATCCACATCCCGCGGCGGGCTGCTTCCTGAAGCAACGGGTGAGTGCCCTCCGTGCTATCCGGGACATGAGCAATGACGTCCACCCCAGAGTCCACGGCAATGCGCAGTCCCTCGGCGTTGGAGACATGGGCAAAGACCATCCTCCCCTGCTCCTTCGCCAGCTGAACTGCCGCCTGGGCCACCTGATCAGGCATTGGCTTGATCAGGTCCCGCCGCACATAGGAGCCTGTGAAGAGCTTGACCACCTAAGCACCATTGCGCTGCGAACGCCTCACGGCCATCCGCGCACCTGTGGCCCCGCGCGGCTGCGGAATCATCATGCGCACATACCGAGGAATCTCGTCTCGAACATAGAACGGCAGACCCCGTGGCGGATAGATTCCCGCCCCGGCACTGAGCAATCTCGGTCCGGCTAATTCGCCGGATGCCACACGTGCCTTCACTGCATTGGTGCTGCGCGGATCAGACCCTAGGTCCACCGCAGCGGTGAAACCTCTGGCCAGGAACATGCCGTCCAAGTCCGGCTGCAGCGCCCCTGCAGGAGCTTTGGCGGCCCGAGCCCACTGCGGTTCAGTCAGGTGCACATGGCAATTCCAGAACCCGGGTACGACGACGCTGCCGGCGGCGTCGTACTCCTCACCCTGGGTAGGTAGGGCGCCCTGGCTGATCCGGGTAATAACTCCCGAACGCATCTCAAGCGCCGCTCCAGGCAGCGGGGATGCCCCCGGCTCAGTGATGAGCGTCGCGTTCCTGATGGTCAGATCTGCCATCAGTGCCCCGTGGAGCGGACAGGCTGCTGCAGCTCGACGACGAACTCGTCGGTCCGTCCGGATTCGTCGGCTCTGAGATAAAGCTCGCGGCAGGGTCCGGAGGGTGCATAACCTCGGGCGATGATCTCCTCGTGCAGAGCCTGCCAGCTGCTGCCGATGCCTTGGATCTCCCCAAGGTGCACAGCCACGAATGCCTGCTGCTCGGCAGGCAGGCCGATGAGTTCGAAGCCTTCCTGGGCCGGGCCCTGGTAGGCGTAGCCGATGATGGCTTCAAGACCATCTTCCTCATTGGAGTAGACGGCGATGGGTGTCTCCAGAGCTCCGCAGACCCCGCCGATGATCTCGGCGACGGCGTCGAAGGTGGGGCCGACCACGTTGATCAGCTCCGGCTGCTCGCTGACGCGCACTGACCGGGCCGCGAGCTGGACTGCTGGAAGCGGCTTCTTGACGATTTCCACACTGGACATGGGTGTTTCCCTTTCGATGAGGTGGAGCCTTCGCTCAACATCGGCAAGCCGAGCGGCTGCCGTCCTGTGCTCTTCTTCAACCTCAACACGGCGCCGCTGCAGCATGATCATCAGCTGCTCAGCGTCGATACCGTCGGCCAGCAGTGAGGCGATGTCCTCAATGCCGAAGCCGAGCTGCCGCATGGCCACAATCCGGTGCAGCCGCTCCAGCTGCTCAGGATCGTAGGACCGGTAGCCGTTGAAGGGGTCGGTGTGTGCCGGCACCAGTAGACCGGCCTGGTCCCAGTGCCGCAGCATGCGGTGGGTGACCTGGCCGATCTGCGCGAAAGTTCCAATGGATAGCACACCTCTACCTCACCCTCTGACACAGTGTCAGGGTCAAGCATTCCACAACGACGCCGCCAGACCCCGGTGCTGCCTCAGCTCAGGATGCCCGGACCAGCTGCTCGTAGTGGAGTTGGAGCTCGTTGTACCGGGCTGACCAGTCCAGGCTGGGGTCTGCGCCCGGGAGTCGGTCCAGGTAGGTGTGCCAGCCGGGGCTGTACTGAGTGAGGTCGGCAGCCATCAGCTGCTCGTGCTCCAGAATCAGGAGCACGGCGTCCTCCTCCTGGCGCAGAGAGATCCGCAGCACTGTGTCAGTCAGCGGTTCGGCGTCGTCGCTGGCCCGCCAGCTCACCTCGATCAGCCGCTGCGGCTCACAGCGCAGGACCTCTCCCTTGGCGTACTCGCGACCGTCGTCCCAGTAGGTGATCCACTGCTGGCCTTCGACGGTGACCGGTGCGAACCAGCGGGCGATGCGCTCTGGGTCAGTCACCACACTCCACGCCTCGGCAATACTCGTATTGAGCCGGCGTTCGAACCTGACGGTTCCTCTGTCCCCGTCAATCCGCACCTGAGCGAATTCTGCAGGAGCTTCTACTGTCATGATGCATTCCTCTCTGCTGTGCGTCGCGCGGACTTTCCGCGGGCGACTTCGGTCTCCAATGCGTCCAGCCGCTGGTTCCAGAACTGGGCGATGCGTTGGGCCCAGACGGCAACCTCTTCCACCGCCTCCGGCTTCAGCGAGTAGAGCCGGCGCTGTGCATCTACAGTGCTTTCGACCACTCCCGCCTGTTTCAGTACCCGCAGGTGCCGGGAGACTGCCGGCTGTGAGATCCCGAACTCCACATGCAGCACCTCGGCCACCTCTCCAGCCGGGAGGGGGCCTACGGCCAGTTCCTCGACAATGCGCCGCCTGACCGGCTCTCCCAGGACATCCAAAGCTTGCATAGCCCCCTATTTGCACGCCTCGTTATATAACACTGTTATCTCCCAGGAGATCGGTGACGGTTTAGTCTCAGGACATCGGTGACACTTCTGCCGGTT
>NZ_WRPM01000025.1 GCF_009758175.1 Nesterenkonia alkaliphila | reverse complement strand
TGGCCGCCGCAGCTCCGGCTCCCGCCAGTACGCCCGCTGATCAATCGGCTTACTGCGTGAACTCCTCAGCCGGGTCCTGTCAGGGCAGACGGGCTCGGCTGAGGATGGCGTCAGTATCCACACTGGCAGGCAGAGTGCCGAAGGCATGCCCCCAATCACCGCCCAGGCGGGAGGCGCAGAAGGCATCTGCCACTGCTGGCGGGGAATGCCGCACCAGCAGTGAGCCCTGCAGGACCAGGGCCATCTGCTCCACGGTCCTCCTGACCTGGTACTGCGGGTCTACCACGGCGGGCAGGTCCTGCTGAAGGCGCTTCAGCGCCGCATCGAGGTGCCGATTCTGCCCCGCAGCTCTGCCGACCTCTTGGAAGAAAGCCTCTACGGTTTCGGGTTCTTTGGTCATTGCGCGCAGCGTGTCCAGGGCTGCCACATTGCCTGAACCCTCCCAGATGGACAGCAGCGGGGCCTCTCGGTAGATCCGCGGCATACCGGATTCCTCCACATAGCCGTTGCCGCCTAGGCACTCCAGGGCTTCCCCGGCGTGCACCGGCCCGCGTTTGCAGACCCAGTATTTGGCCGCGGCCAGGGCCAATCTGCGGAATGCTCCCTGATCCTCCTCCCCCCGGGCTCCTGCCAGCCGCAGCGCCAGCGTGGTGGCAGCCTCAGATGCCAGCACCAGGTCTGCCAGCACATTGGCCATGGCCGGCTGGTCGATCAGCTGAGCTCCGAATGCCTCACGGTAGGTGCAGTGGTGCACGGCCTGCACCGTTGCCTGACGCATCAGCGCGGTGGTGGCCAGTACGCAGTCCAGCCGGGTGTTGTTGACCATCTCCACGATGGTGGGCACACCACGGCCCTCCTCCCCCACTCTCCAGCCCAGGGCGGCGTCGTACTCAATCTCCGCTGAGGCGTTGGACCGGTTGCCCAGCTTGTCCTTGAGCCGCTGCAGGCGGATCGGATTGCGGCTGCCATCGGGCAGGATTCGGGGCAGCAGGAAACAGGTGAGGCCCCCTGGTGCCTGAGCCAGGGTGAGGAAGATATCGCTCATCGGCGCGGAGGTGAACCATTTGTGCCCGGTGATCAGATAGCTGCCATCCGCTATGGGTTCTGCGGTGGTGGTGTTGGCCCGCACATCAGAGCCGCCCTGCTTCTCGGTCATGGACATTCCGGCGATCACTCCGCGTTTGGTGCTGGGCTCGCGCAGCCCGAAGTCGTAGTGCGGTGCGGCAAACAGCGGCTCAAAGGTCGCTGAGAGTTCAGGTGCATGTCGAAGCGGCGAGACTGCGGCATAGGTCATGGAGATCGGGCACATGTGGCCGGCCTCCACCTGGCTCCAGACCAAGAACTTAGCGGCCCTGGCTGCGTGTGCTGCTGGGCGTTGATCGGTCCAGGGTGCTGCGTGCAGCCCCTGGCTGACAGCGACATTCATCAGCTCGTGCCAGGCCGGGTGAAACTCCACCTCATCGATCCGGTGCCCGTAGCGGTCGTGGGTCTTCAGCACCGGAGGATTCTCATTGGCCTGCCGAGCCCAGTCCTGGGCCTGCTGGCTGCCGGCCAGCTGCCCCAACTCGCGCAGCTCAGCCTCGGCCCATCCGGCACCCTCGCGGTGAAGGCCCTCGAGCAGGGCGGGGTCATCGGCCAGGTTATAGTTCACAAGCGGCGGGACTTGGTTCAGCACCTCATGAGTATCAGGCATGCTCCGAGTCTGTGATCCGGCCCACAGCGTGTCAAGGCGATGGGCAGTCTGCCTGCCGGGCCAGGTGCTGGGCGAACTGCGCCGGGGCGCTCTTATTGCTCTCTTGCCCGGCCCGCCTGAGTTCGGCCACCTGGCTGCGGGCAACGCGCTGGAGGATGTCACCAGCAGGCTTGTAGTGCACCCGGTCGAGCGTGCCGAC
Source organism: Nesterenkonia alkaliphila (assembly GCF_009758175.1). Taxonomy (GTDB): domain Bacteria; phylum Actinomycetota; class Actinomycetes; order Actinomycetales; family Micrococcaceae; genus Nesterenkonia; species Nesterenkonia alkaliphila. The sequence goes on along the minus strand of NZ_WRPM01000025.1, from coordinate 10,031 downwards.
CAGCACCAGCACCGGGGCGGTGATCTCCGTCAGCCGGTCGCGCAGATCCAGCCGCGCGTAGGTATCGGTGATGCTGCGGACCTTGCGGGGGTCCAGACGGCGGCGGCTGCGCAGCTCCATGAACCGGTGAACCACCGGGTGCCCCAGCCGCATGAACGGACCGAGCCACTTCCGTGGTTTCACCTGTCCTCCGGCCAGGACATAGCGGTAGCTGCTCCCGGGGTGCATGATGGCGTGCTGGGCGGCGACCACGGCGCCGGAGGAGAGCCCGCAGATCACGGCCTCGGGGTGGGAGATCCGTTCCTCGAGCTCCACGGCTGCCCGCTCGAGGCTGAAGTTGTCGTCGGCGAACCCCAGGGAGGGCATGTCAACTCTGGTGACCTCGGTGGCGGCGGGCAGGTGGTGCACCACCTGATCCCAGGCGTCGGTGCTCTGCGCCAGCCCCTGGATCAGGTAGATCGGCCGGGTCACTGTTCCCCTCCTGGCAGCAAAAGGATGTCTCTCAGTTTGATTATCCTGCACCGGCCCTTCAAGATGCTGCTCGCCGTGGAAACGGAGAATCCCGGTACTAGAAAAGTACCGGGATTCTCATGATCTGTGGAGGTAGCAGGAGAGTTGTCGAAACTTCCCCGTACCTCCAACTCTTCGTTTGCGTTTGTTCTACGGGAACATCGTAGCATTCGGGCGAGGCCGCATCGCCGCAGGTCAGAGGCCTACCTGGTGGCTCCGCAGAGCCGTTATGTACATCCTTCTGAAGCGGACCAAGCTGAACAGCAGTACCGGGCCGGAGCGACGTTGAAGCAGGTTGCCGACCGGATGGGTATCCCCCGGCAGCGGCTGGCGGTCCTTCTGCGTGAGCGCGGTGTTCCTCTGCGACGCCGCCAACCCACCGCTAATGAGGTGGCTGAGATGAAGCGCCGCTACCTGGATGGGGAGTCTCTGCGAAGCATCGGCACGCGGCTGAGCTTCAGCGATGGGACGGTGCGACGGCGGCTACTAGATCAAGATGTGCCGATGCGTGACCCACATGGCAACCCCCGTTGAACCACAGGTGGCCGGTGAGGGCGGATCAGTTGAGGCAAAATGGTGGTCATGGTGAAGTACTCCGATGACTTCAAGCAGGAAGTGATCGCGGCTACCCGGAAGCGTCATGAGCCTAGGGCGCAGATCGCCCGGCAATACGGCATTGCCGCCTCGACCTTGCAGAACTGGCTTGATCGGTTCTACGCCGCGAACCCTCACGAGGTTCAGGCCGATCATGAAGCACTATTGAAAGAGCGGGACCGGCTGTTGGCCGAGCAGGCGGAACTGAGGAAGCAGTTCAACTGGTCATAGCCCCGAACTCTTCCCTGGGTCAGTCTGCAGCGTTATCCTTGGCTATGAGGCGGCCTCTACTTCCGTGACCATCGCCGGATGCGATGGAGACTGAACGGCCAGAGCCGGACAGTCACCTTTCTTTCTCTTGTCGCCATAGACAAAGGGAAGGACTGTGCTCATGTTCCGCCTGATCTGGATCGCCAGCATCCACATTCGTTCGTACCTGCGCCGGTATATGCCGACGAACATCATCCTTGACGGTGTACGTACCCGCAGGGGCCTGAAATGGGGTCTGCCTGTGATGCTGCTGGCACTCCCCTATCTCTATGGCGCAAGCATCTGTGTCGAGCTGATTGAGGACGGTGCACCCGGCTGGCTTCATCTGATTGTTCTGCTGTGCATCTGGAACGCGATGAAGATGGCCTGGATCGGACCGATCAGCCTGATCCTGCTGGCCCGGGTTCGTGCTCAGGAGATGGTAGCTCGCCAGCATGCCAAGATCGCTGAGGCCGATTCCCACCAGGAAGCCACCGACAGTGGCCCTGTATTGGCAGGTGCCCGGTGATGCGCGCGTTCATCTACACCAACAGCACCTCCGCCGCCGAGCAGCAGAACCATTGGGATGCGTGCACGGGGCTGTGCCATCAACATGGATACACAGTGATCGGTTCCGTCCACGATGCCGGAACCCCCGAACATGGAATGCGCACTTTGAGACAACGCATCCGCAGTAATGACATGGACATTGTGGTGATCCCGGACCCCATCACCTTGGGCCACCGGGTCTCGACGGTGAGCAGCGTGGTGGCTGAACTCAATGAAGCCGGCATCAGGCTTGTCACCGCCAGCCAACCCCACATCACGCATCACGAGTTGATGCTGGTGTCCCATTTCTCCGCCGCCGAAGCGGCCCTCACCCCACTGATGCCACAGCGTTGACAGAGACTTCTGAATCGATTCTGCGAGAGTAATTCGACTTCACATGCGCTGTGAGCGCGTTACCTATCGCTTCCCCAAGCCGGACCGGTACAGCGTTGCCGATAAGCCTCCCGAGTGAGTTGAATCTAACAGGAGAATCCGGTGGAACGAACTGATATTTAGGCGGGAAAGTCTGGAGAATGGCAGCTTCCCGAAGCGAGATCGCCCGATCTTGTTCAGGGTGCCCAAACCGGCCGTTTCCATACCCATAGCATTGGGTAGTCATGGTCGGCCCGACCTCGTCCCACGCCATTCTCCCGTAGACGCTTGGGTAAGTTGCACCAGAGGACTTTCGATGACATTCCGCCTGCAATTCTTCTGGCCAATCTCGCCAAGTCCCTCCAGGCTTAGAATGTTGAATTCGTTCAAGGTTCTTCGGCCCAAGCCGAGAAGCTGTGTGGAGACGATCGTGTGGGTGAGTTTCACCAGCAGCGATCGGGGGGAGCGAGCCTATGGCATCTCTAACTGTTACTGGCGCAACCTTCTGAGAGACCAACTCCAGTCCGTCAACTCCAAATTTCGATGCCAGGAGTACTAATCGTTTCCTTGTCTGCGGCACGCCAAGTGAAGCTGTGTCCATGACGGCCCACCAGGTGTCGTAACCTTCGAGACTCTCCAGGAACGTAGTGAACACAGAATGGTCTACGAGTTGTGGCACATTCTCCATCGTCACTAAATCAGGTTGAACATCCTTCACTAGTTGCCCAAAGGTCTCAACAAGCTGCCAGTCATTTGGTCTCTTCCTGCTGCGGCCAGCACGCGCATATGAGGAAAAAGGCTGACATGGGGCGCAACCTGCTAGAAGACTAACGTCTGAAGTATTGAAGTGCCGGCGGAGTTCGGCCGCCGTAAGATCATTTACGTCCATTTCAACGAACTTCGAGTCGTTGTTGGCCTCATAGGGAAATCGGCATGCAGGATCAATGTCGTACCCTGCATGTACGTTTACCCCCGCATTAGCGAGTCCACGGGTAAGCCCTCCCACCCCGCAAAATAGATCTACAGCGTTGATGACAGGATTAGACGTTTCCACCGTCATACGGTTGCTGCCACCTTCCCCGTTGCCGAGTTTCCAACCTTTATGCCCGACTGGATGAAACCAGCGAAGCTCTTCACTACTTCCTCTAAGTAATCTCCTACTGCTTCTACTGTCTTTTGGAGCTCTGAGACAGTTACGCCATCACTACAGTCAACAAAGGAGAGGGAACCGTGTGCTAGGCCGTTACGTCTGTCCTTTACAAGCTTCAAAGCTCCCATGTCATCCCTAATGTGACGCTTCGCAGCAGTGGAGACGTCCTCGCTGATCGAAAGATTGCAACCGAACCGGTTGGACAACTTTTCGATAGCACTATCGTCCCAATTACCCCCTCCCCCTGGGTCGATGGAGAAGTTCTCAATAGGTAGTTGGCCCACCAAATGCTCACACATTGCCAAGGCAGCCTCTAGCCGCTTCTCGGGTTTCAAGTCAACGATATGGGTTCGAGCAGTAGACCTCACCCACTCTCTTCGTAAAGCAGGTGCCAGTTCATTGGGTTTCATCTGGTCAGCGGCAACTGCCGCAGCCACACCGTCAAGACAACGGGAAACTGTAGCCTCGACCAAGTTGTAGAGCTGGAGATAAAGACTTGAGTTCAAGATGCGCTTTTGCTCGGGCGAAATCTTGGCGTCAGTTCTCTTCAACCGGGGCGCACCGTCAGCGCTCGCGCGATCGACCTCTTCCAGGAGTTCAAGGTAGGTCCTGATCTCTGCGAAACGTTCTTCGAAGAAGCCCTCAAGCTCACTCGGCTGCATCTCGAACCAACCTGCTACGAACAAACTCGATTCGGGCCTTCAGCCGGGACTTAGCGTTAGCACCGTCAGACCTGATTAGTTGGGAAAAGTCCTCTGACTCGAGCCAAGAGGCAACGTTTAGTTCGTTAGGGTCTGCTGACTTCAAAGAAGGGTCATCCTTTAGAGCAGCGTCTACTCCAATCGCTATAGCCTCAAAACGAGTGCGCGGGGTAAACGAACCGCCGGCAGAACGCCGGAAGCCGTAGGGGAAGACCTTGGACACAAAAGTGATGACGTCAAAAAATCTCTGCCTATACTGAGCATTCAGATCAGGGTTCTCAGCGAAGACTTCGTTCATCTTCTTGGAGTAAGAGAACAAGAAATCAGATGGACGGTCACGATAATCCTCCAACCCGTCTCCGTACGCAAAGAGGCGGGTCACGAGTTCTTCGTAGCCACGTTCGTCCTTAGCCTTGTCCGACATGGGGGCCTGGGCAGCGAGTTCGTCTGTTGATGCCAGCTCCGTAACAAGGTTGAGGAAGGGTCCGTCCAACGCACCCCGGCGAATCTCTGCCTTATTGGCGATCTTGCTCCCCGTATTTATGCGATCGAACATGTCAAGTCGCGCAGCTTCGTCAGCATGTTCATTCAAGACGATCCCACGTATGGATCGGTTCTTGATCTTTCTCTGACGAGACGCGGGCAAATCCGTGAACTTCAAACCCGACAGATGCGTGAGAGGGTCAAGCTCACCCAAGGCAAAACGTCCGTGCACGAACTCCTCGATAGTTCTCAGCCGCTGAGACCCGTCAACAATTTCAAGTCGGCCATCAGGCATCTCCCAAAAGAAAATGAATGGGATAGGAAGTCCCATGATTAGAGACTCAATGAAGCGTGACTTCCGGTCCTCTTCCCACGTGAACTCTCGCTGGTAAGAGGGCACCACGTACTCTCCGTCACGCACCTTCTGTGCCAATAATTCAACTGAGTACTCTGTGAGGTAAAAGTCGATCCGTTTTGATTGCTCAACAATTTGCGCCTCGGCAGCAGCGACCTGCTCTTCAGTTGGCTGCGCTTGTGTAGCGGACACCGAGGACCACCCTTCTCAGTTGCGAGGCGATGCGGACAGCATCTTGCTTGCCTATCAGGATAACTGAGGTGCGCTCGGAGACTGGCGCCTCCGCTCCGAGGGTCAGAGGGATTGCCGACTCTTCTACCTTGCTAGAGAGCTCGTCCTGGCGTGTTCCACGATATGGGCTTCTGTTCCTGCCCCTGACTAGCCATATTGAGCCTCCGAGCCTGGTGGAGTGCGGTGCGGGCTCGGGCGTGGTCGATCTTCTGTGCAATGGTCTCTGGTTCGGCACCCAGGGGGTGGGTGCTGGTGATCTGGTATCGGTCGCGGTAGGCCGCCACGGTGCGGGCGACCCGATGCCACTGCCGCTGGCCCCGCTCGTCTGAGGGTGGGTTGCCTAGCTGTTTGACCCACGGTTCGCCGGCCTGGAGGGCGGTGTCCAGGATGGTGGTGGTGCGGGTTTCGATGAGGTCGTGGCGTTCTTCTAGCGCCTGCCGCATCTGCTGGTCCATCGGTCCATCAGCGGCCGGGATCAGTCCGGCGATGAGGCGGGGTGGTTTACGGGTGCGGCCTGATCCTGCTGGGCGTGCGGTGACACGGGCCACCCGGTGATGCAGCACCGCAGCAACATCATCGGCGTCCTCCAAACCCTTGGCTGCCACTAGCCGTGGGAGCAGGGCTTCGGGGTTGTGGTGATTGGCGTCAGCCCGCCGCAGCTCGGCGGTGAGTGGGCCGAAGGCCTCGGAGGCGATGGCTTCTTCTGCTTGTTCGGTGGTGAGGCCGCTGGTGCGGATGAGGGTGGCCCATCGGTCGTGTTGTGCTGCGGCGGCGATGGTCTCGTACTCGGCCGCCAGCTGAGCAATCGATCCCCAGGTCTCTTGCTCGGCGGTGATCGTCTCATGTGCCGATAGCTCGGCACCGGAGTGTTGGAGTACTCCGTAGAGCACCGTCCGGGCGGTGGCATCCGGGTCCGCCCCGGGGTGAGGCTCAGCGTGCTCGTCGGGCTGGTCGAGAACCACATAGGCGCGATTGGCTAATCGGCCCCGGGTCATGGCGACATAGAAGTTTTCCCTGGTCGTGGTGGGCTCCACCAGCACATGGGAGGTATCGATGGTGAGCCCTTGTGCCCGCTGCGCTGTGACGGCGTAACCCAAGTCGAGATGTTCGGCGGCGTAGGAGGCAGGTAGGACGATTGCTCCGCCGAATCGGCGGCCGTGTTTGCGGACGGTGATCGAGCCGTCGTGGCGGATGTCGGTGATCGTCCAGGTGTCTCCGTTGCGGACCCAGTCACGTCCTGTTCGCAGTCGGCGGTCGTTGCGCCGTGTGATCACTGTGTCCCCGACACCGGCCTGAGTACCGTCGTTCAGTGTGATTTCGGGGCCGGGTTTCAGGGTGCCATCGAGGATGAGGTCGGCTCGGGCTCGGGCGTTGAGCATCGCCACCTGCTCCCGGGTCTCAGCCACCAGCACTGAGGACTTGCCTGCGTACCGGTCTGACCGCCAGGCGGTGTAGGCAGCGTCGGCCATCGCCTCGGCTTCGCCTTCGCTGATCCTGTCGTGCTCCAGGTAAGTATCAATCACCTCGGTCTGCCCGTGACGTAGTGCGAGGGATGCGGTTTTCTCCCACGGGTGGGTGAATCGGTGGACGTCGACCAGTTCGGGGGTGTCGTCGCGGTCGTTGACCAGCATGGAGAATGCCCCACCTGCATCCACTGATTGGAGCTGCCCGTAGTCACCGACCAGCAGGACCTTGGCTCCGGTCTCTGCGGCGTGGGCTGTGATCCGGTCCAGGGTCAGTGTTCCGGCCAGGGAGGCCTCGTCGATGATCACCAACTGGCCTGCCTGGAAGGATTCACCGTGGCGGGTGTGGTTGTCCCACCACTTCGCTGTGTTTTCGGTAGCGATCCCCAGGTCCTCGGCCAGCACCTGGGCTGCTACGGCTGAGGGGGCCAGGCCGACTACGGAGCCTGTGCCGTGCTGGGTCTCCCACGCCCGGCGGAGGGCACTCAGGGCGGTGGTCTTACCTGCCCCCGCGGGACCGACCAATACATCCAGCACCCGCCCGGAGACCGCCACCCGCGCCAGGGCGTCTGCCTGGTCTGGACCGAGCCTGCGCCCCTGACGATCCGGGCTACTGGTGATCTTCTCCACCGTGGCCATATCCGCTGTCGGGCTGGTGAGGGTGCGTGCCCGTTCTAGGAGTCGGTCTTCTGCGGCCAACAGGTCTTCGGATGAGAACACGGTCGAGTGTTTCGGTCGGAAGACGCTGGTGCCGTCGTCTCGGCGGAACACCACCGGGGAGACTGCCAGCTCGGGTGGGGTGAGACGCAGGGAGGCGTTCTCGGCGGCGTCGGTGATCATGCCCAGGATGGCGTGGCGGTCTTCGGTGCTGGCAAACCGTAGTCCCATGGTCTGTCGGGAGGCTTCGGCGTAGAGGTTCCAGCGCCGCCAGGTCGAACGCTTCTCACCGACCACCGCCACCACAGATTCGCCCAGCTGGCTGACCGCGTCCAAGGGCACATCGTCAGCCCGCAACAACTCAGGTGTGCGGTTCTGGAGGCCCAGGCGGTGGCGTCCTCCCCCAGCACACTGCTCGCCCGGGTGCGCCATTGATCAGTCAGTTCGGCCAGGGAGTGGACCTGTTTGTCTGGTCGGGTGGTCAGGGTAGCTTGGGCGCGCAGCTTCATGATCGTCGCAGGAGCAGGCCGCCTGCCGTGCTCGGTCACATAGTTGTCGATGAGCCGGTCGGTCTCGGCGTCGATATGCCTGCTTCTGGTCGAGAACTCACCCACGAGGTCTTCGGGGACGGTGGTGATGGCCCAGGAGGGGTTACGGTCCCGGCCCATGTCCCGTGACTCCCACTGGACTCCGAGCATCCGGGTGAGGTGGTCGGCGAAGATCGCCTCATGCATCTCCGAGAGTGCGACCACTGAGGCGTGCAGGGGTCGTCCGTCGAGGGAGCGCCACTTCCCATCCAGTGCCGTCTGGACCTTATTGGAGACCACCACATGGGTATGCAAGTGAGGGTCACCGGCCCGGGAGTCGTAATGGTCATAAGCAGTGGCAATCAGTCCGGCGACATCGACCTGTGCAACCGCCCCGTCCCCTGCGGTTGCGCCCGTGCGGGTGGCTGCAACCTCGGACTCCATGAATGCAACCACCTCTGCAATCGCAGCATGATGAGCCTGTGCGATCAACGCCTGAGTCCCCGCATCAGCAACCGCCCACAACACAGAGGCGGACTTCGGCACCGAGAACGTGACATCGAATCCCGCCACCGCACGCCGACCACCACGAGCGGCTTCCTCGGCCTCAATCGCCGCTACCGCCTCAGCCCTGGCAGCTGGGCCTAAATCCGGGTCAAGCCCGGTGATGCGAGCTTCGATCCGCTCGGTGGTGGTCTTGTACTGCGGATACGCCTTCCCCAACGGCTCACCGGTGACCGGGTCACGGCCCATCCCCACCAGCAGCTGAAGCTGCGCCTCAGAGACCTCATCACCCACACCGATTCGGCCATCCCCCAGGCTGCGGACTCCGGCACCAAGCCACCGGCCCGGTGGGGTACCTTCCTCCGCGTAATACCGGGTCAACGGCGTAGACAACGACCGGTCACCATCCCCAGCCGCCACCGTCCGCAGCAGGTATTTATACCCATCGCCCGCGGACATGACCCGCATCGACACTGTCACACCAATCAGGTGAGCCTTTAGTCCCATCATGGGTCTGCGCACATGAAAATGGCGCGGCACTCACTTCGGCGTAGTACAAAGCTAGAGGCCTGATGAGATGACGATCCCCTTCATCTGTGGAGATCTTCTTGCGGGGAGGAATATCTTGGTACTAGGCCACGCCTTCATCCACACCTTCACGCAGGACAGGTGTGCCCCTGACATGAGTCGGTTCAGGATTTTGTCTGAGTCGCGAGCCGCTCAAGCGTATTAGGCATGTGCGGTGCCTCAGCTGGCTCAGCCTGCGGATTCTGGAGTATTCGCTCTCATCAGTTTCGTGGACAAGGACAGTGCCGTATCCGGCCGTGAGTGGTACAGCGTATACGTGAACTGCACGCAGGAAAGGGTCATGCAAGGTGGGGCGACGGGCCTACCGGGGTCCTGACCTTAGTTGATAGGACCGGTGACTGTGTAGCGCAGCCAGAGGCTGCCGTCATCGAGTTTTTGTATGTCTTGGAGATCGAAGGCGGTCGGTAGTGGTGTGGTGTAGCGGTCGTCGGCTTCGAAGAGGGTTTGTGCGCCTTTGGTTCCATCGGCGGCCGGGGTGAGTACGATGCTGACCTCGTCGCACAACCCGGCACGGATGAAGGACCAGTTGAGTCCGCCACCGCCGCCGAGCATAAGTTCCTCACCGCCGAAATTCGCGCCGATCTTCTCGACTGCCTGTGCGAGGTCCAGGGTGTCGTCGCCGGCGATGAGGTAGGAGATACCCAGCCGGCGGAGGAGGTCTTTGTAGGCGTTGCTCGCTTTGCCGGACAGGACCTCGACAACGTGGGCGTTGGTATCGAAGTAATCAATCGAGTTCTTCTGCCAGCCGAGCTGGCCAGCCGGGTCAATGGAGAAGTAGTTCATGGGGGCGTCCGGGACAGCGATGTAGTCCCCGTCGGGGACCGCCGCGGCTGCTTTGTTCAGATCCGGCGTGCGGTAGTGGGTGAAGTTGTCCTCAGTGGTAATTCGGCCGCTGAGCCATCCCTTGTGGCTGCGGTAGTGGCGCTGGGGTCCATAAGCCAGGGCGTGGAACTCCCGTTGTGAGGCCATGCCAACGCTGGTGGCCAAGTAGTCACCGACAATCTTCCCATCGAGTGACATGTGCATATGGCAGATCTTGGTGCGTCAGAGTTTGATGACCACTTCCCGGATTTAATATCCCGCATCCTTGGCTGGTCT
>NZ_WRPM01000024.1 GCF_009758175.1 Nesterenkonia alkaliphila | reverse complement strand
AACCCGCCGAGCACGAGCGAAACTCACCGAAATGGCAAGCTAAATCAGAGACGGACCACTAGGAACCTCCGAATGATCCGCAGATTCATCACCGAAACCCTGCTGTGGCTGGCCGCCGCGGCAGGCTCGGTGTGCATGGTGCTGGTGATCCTGGCCTATACGCTCAATATCTCGCTGATCATGTTCCGGACCGGCTCCATGGAGCCCACGATCCCCACCGGCTCGGTGGCCGTGGTCCAGGAGATCCAAGCCACCGAGGTTCAGGTGGGAGACATCCTCACCGTGGACCGGGAAGGCGAACTCCCGGTGACCCACCGGGTCACCGCCGTCACCGAGGGCAGCCACGCCCAGGAGCGGATCATCCGCATGCAGGGAGATGCCAACACCACAGAGGACCCCCACCCCTAAAGCATCACCGAGGCCCGGCGGGTGCTGTTCTCAGTGCCGGGACTGGCCCAGCCCCTGAACACGATGAACAACCCCTATGTGCTGGGCAGCATCACCATCGCCGCCACGGCCCTGGTCACCTGGGCCTTCTGGCCCAGAAAAGCCGAACAGCGGCGTCCACCGGCATGAGCAGGCACCGGAACCTGGCGGGCACCGCAGTGGTGGCCGGCACCCTCGCCTCTGCCGGTCTTGCAGTGCTGTTGTCTTCGGCTCCTGTCCTCACTGACGCCCAGTGGGTAGACAGCCAATCGGCCACCGTGCACCTGGAGTACCAGGCTCCCTCCCCCGGGCCCACTGACCCCGGAAGCCTCTTGGAGGAGTGGACCCCCGAATACATTGAGCAGCGCCTCGATCAGCTGCTGGAGCATCTGGACGAGGAGACGCTCATCGAGACGGTCAACCAGTACGAGGATGCCCAGCGCATCGCCGAGCTGGAGGAGCTGGCCGGGCTGGTCCCGGAAACCGCTCCGGGCACTGATGTGGAGCCGGTGCTTCCCCCGCACTCACAGAACCACACCCCGGGGATGGTCTTCTGCTACCGGTTCGAGGTGCGCAATGAGAACAGCAGCCAGGAGTTGTGGTGGGAGGCCACCTTCGATACCACCCAGCCGCCGTTCTGGGGATGGGAGCCCTACGGCACCGATGGCCAGCCCAACTATCACTACGGCTACAACTCCGACCACTATGGGCTTGTGGGAGACCGACTGGGACAACGGCGGATTCGAACCCGATGCTGACCGGCCCGGAGGGGACTGGGATATCCGCGGCACCAGCGGCCCCCAGGCCAACGCTGCCCCGATCCCGCCCGGCGGGAGTGTGGAAGCAGAAATGTGCCTGGTCAATGTGCCGGTGCCGCCGGTGAGGTTCGGGACCTTCAGCTATGAGGTCTCAGTCGGGCCCAACGCGGGTGACTACTACCTCCCGCTGACCGTGGAGGCCTGGACTACAGCACAGACCTATATGCCCTGGGGGTTCTATGTCTCGCTCAACCAGTGGGTGTGCCGGCCCGAGAACGTGGAGGTCAGTTGGGACTCAGGCTGGGAGGTACGCCAGCTGACTGACACGTTGTTCTACGTCTCGCGCCACCCGGGGGATGTTGATTCTGTGGTCCGTGAGGGGGCACATGCTCCCGTCCGGGCATATAGCCGTTTCCTCACGCTGCGCCCGCCGGGCAGCGGGGGGCTCCAACTGCCCGGCCGCGACTGTTAGCGCCTGACCCGTTAGACCCGGTCTGAAGAAGAAACCGGCGGTGGTCTCAACCTTCCCCTGAAGAGACACACCGCCGGTACGGGTTTTATCCTACCTGAATCCGAAGCGGGGTTGCACCACCTTTGCGGCGGCCCCCTCCGGTTCCAGCTCCTCGCGGCGCAGCTCCTGGATTGCGGCTTCGAAATCGTCCAGATTGTCGAAGCCCCGGTACACGGAGGCAAAGCGCAGATAGGCCACCACATCTAGGCGGCGCAGCGGGCCTAAAATGGCCAGGCCCACATCATTGGCGTCCACCTCGGCATTGCCGGAGGCACGCACCGTCTCCTCCACCTCCTGGGCCAGCACCGCGAGATCATCTGGGGTCACGGGCCGGCCCTGGCAAGCTTTGCGCACCCCGTTGATCACCTTGGCCCGGTCGAAGGGCTCAGCAGCACCGGAGCGTTTGATCACGCTCAGACTGGTGGTCTCCACAGTGGTGAAGCGTTTGGAGCACTGGGGGCACTGGCGGCGGCGCCGAATGCCCGAACCGTCCTCCAGGGTGCGGGAATCCACTACCCGAGAGGAGTCGTGGCGGCAAAAGGGGCAGAACATATTCCAAGTTTATGACTCCAGACACGCCGGGCCCAGCAGAACTTTCAGGTCACCGTAGAGCGCTGGAGAGGGGGTCACCTGGTACTGGCTGCCCAGCCGCATCAGTTCGACCTTCTCCCCGGTGAGCAGCCTGATATGCACCTCGGACTTGCCCCGGTGGCCCTGCAGGGTGGCGCCGAGTTCGGTGATGGTCTTCTCGGTGGCCTTCTGCACCGGCATCGAGAGCACCACCGGTCCGCTCACCCCGTCCTCGGTGATTTCGGGGACGGTGACATCCATGGCCTTGAGCACCACTGCCCCGTCCTCCCGGCGGTCCACCTGGCCCTTCACGGCAATGATGAGGTCCTCGGCCAGCACCATGGAGACTGCCTGGTAGGTCTTGCCGAAGAACATCACCTCGATGGAGCCGGCGAGGTCCTCGATCTCGGCCCGCGCATAGGGGTTGCCTGATTTGGCGACCTTGCGCTGCAGGGAGGTGATCATGCCGCAGACGGTCACCGTGGCGCCATCGGCCGGGCCGTCCTCGCTGAGGATGCTGGGCACCGAGCGCTCCGCATGAGCGGCCAGGGTCCGTTCCATCCCGGAGAGCGGATGGTCTGAGACGTAGAGCCCCAGCATGTCACGTTCGAAGTTCAGCTTGTCCTTCTTCTGGTACTCGGGCAGCTCCGGGACCTTGATGGCCTCGAACCCGGCATCCTCGCCGTCGCCGTCTGCGAAGGCACCGAAGATATCGGTCTCATACTGTTCCGAGTCCTTCTTCTGCTTCACCGCCTGGTCCACGGCCAGTTCGTGGATGGTGACCAGGGCCCGGCGGGTGTGGCCGAGTTCATCGAAGCCGCCGGCTTTGATCAGCGAATCGATGGTGCGCTTATTGCACACCTGGGCGGGGACCTTCTGGAAGAAGTCCACGAAGGAGACGTAGCGGCCCTTCTCCTGCCGGGCGTTGACGATGCCGGCCACCACATTGGCCCCCACATTGCGCACCGCACCCATGCCGAAGCGGATCGTGTCATCGCCGACCGGGGTGAAGGTCAGTGCGGAATCGTTGATGCTGGGGGCGGTGACCGTAATGCCCATCCGCCGGCATTCCGAGAGGTACATGGCCAGCTTGTCACGGTTCTCACCCACAGAGGTCAGCAGCGCAGCCATGTATTCGGCCGGGTAATTGGCCTTCAGGTAGGCGGTCCAATAAGCGATGAGCCCATAGGCGGCCGAGTGCGCCTTGTTGAAGGCGTAGTCGGAGAAGGGCAGCAGGATGTCCCACAGCTTCTGCGCCGCCTCCCGGGAGAAACCATTGGCGGCCATGCCCTCGAAGAAGCCGACCTGCTGCTTGTCCAGCTCGGACTTCTTCTTCTTGCCCATGGCCCGGCGCAGAATATCGGCCTGGCCCAGGCTGTACCCGGCGACCTTCTGGGCAATAGCCATCACCTGCTCCTGGTAGATGATCAGCCCATAGGTGGTGTCCAGGATATCCGCCAGGGGCTCCTCCAGCTCCGGGTGGATGGGGGTGACCGGCTGCAGCCCGTTCTTGCGCTTGGCGTAGTTGGTATGGCTGTCAGCGCCCATCGGACCGGGCCGGTAGAGGGCGATCGTTGCAGAGATGTCCTCGAAGTTATCCGGCTTCATCGCTTTGAGCAGGGACTGCAGTCCTGAGCCGTCCAGCTGGAACACGCCCAGGGTCTTCCCGCTGGCCAGCAGCTCATAGGAGGGCCGGTCATCGAGGTCCAGGGTCTCCAGATCGATCTGAACCCCCTTGTTCTGCTGCACATTCTCCAGGGCGTCGGAGATGATGGTGAGGTTGCGCAGCCCCAGGAAGTCCATCTTGATCAGGCCCAGGGTTTCACAGGTGGGGTAGTCGAACTGGGTGATGATGGCGCCGTCCTGCTCGCGGCGCATCAGCGGGATGACGTCGATCAGCGGGTCGGAGGACATGATCACCCCGGCGGCGTGGACTCCCCACTGCCGCTTCAGGCCCTCCAGGCCCTCGGCCAGGCCGAAGATCTCCTTCAGCCGGGGGTCAGCATCCACCGTCTCACGGAACTCCCCGGCCTCGGCGTAGCGCTTGGAGTTCTTGTCATAGATGTCCGACAGCGGCATCGGCTTGCCCTGCTGGTCCGGGGGCATGGCCTTGGTGAGGGTCTCCCCGGTCTGGAAAGGTTCGCCCATCACCCGGGCGGAGTCCTTCAGGGCCTGCTTGGACTTGATGGTCCCGTAGGTGGCGATCATCGCCACGCGTTCGTCCCCGTACTTCTTGACCACGTAGTCGATGACCTCGGAGCGGCGACGGTCGTCAAAATCCACGTCGAAGTCCGGCATGGAGACCCGGTCCGGGTTGAGGAAGCGCTCAAAGATCAGCCCGTGCTGCAGCGGGTCCAGGTCGGTGATGCGCATGGCGTAGGCCACCATGGAGCCGGCCCCGGAGCCGCGGCCCGGGCCCACCCGGATGCCGTTCTCCTTGGCCCAGTTGATGAAGTCGGCCACCACCAGGAAGTAGCCGGGGAAGCCCATCTGGGTGATGACCCCGATCTCATACTGGGCCTGTTCCTGGACCTCATCGGGGATGCCGTCCGGGTAGCGGTAGTGCAGGCCCTTCTGCACCTCCTTGATGAACCAGGACTCCTCAGTCTCACCCTCCGGGACCGGGAAGCGCGGCATATAGGAGGCATCGAGGTTGAACTCCACCTCGCAGCGCTCGGCGATGGCCAGGGTGTTGTCGCAGGCCTCCGGGAACTCGCGGAAGAGCTCGCGCATCGCCGCCGGGGACTTCAGGTAGTAGCCCTCGCCCTCGAACTTGAACCGTTTGGGGTCATCTAGGGTGGCAGCGGTCTGCAGGCACAGCAGGGCGCTGTGGGTGTGCGCATCATGCTCATGGGTGTAGTGGAGGTCATTGGTGGCCACCAGAGGCAGGTTCATCTCTTTGGCCAGGCGCAGCAGATCCGCCTTGGTGCGGCGTTCGATCTCATTGCCGTGGTCCATAATCTCGCAGAAGAAGTTTTCCGCGCCGAAGATGTCGCGGAAGTCGCTGACGGCCTGCTTGGCCTCCTGATACTGGCCCTGGCGCAGCCGGGTCTGGACCTCCCCGGAGGGGCATCCGGTGGTGGCGATGAGGCCTTTGCCGTATTGGCTGAGCAGTTCGCGGTCGGCCCGGGGCTTATAGAAGTGGCCCTCCATGGAGGCCCTGGAGCCCAGCCGGAAGAGGTTGTGCATGCCCTCGGTGGTGGAGGCCCACATGGTCATATGGGTGTAGGCGCCGGTGCCGGAGACGTCGTCGATCCCGTCGCCGAAACGCACCCGGGTCTTATCCGTGCGGTGGGTGCCGGGGGTCAGGTAGGCCTCCAGGCCGATGATCGGCCGGATGTCATAGTCCTGGGCCTTCTTCCAGAACTCATAGGCGCCGAAGAGGAACCCGTGATCGGTCATCGCGATCGAGTCCATGCCCAGGCGCTTGGTCTCGGCGAAGAGCTCATCGATCTTGGCCGCGCCATCGAGCATGGAGTATTCGGTGTGGTTGTGCAGGTGGACGAAATTCTCGGCCATAGGTTCCTCCTAGCTCTCCAGGATGCTCAGCGCCTCGGATAAGTCTGCGGGGTAGTCACTGCGGATGCTCAGCCGTTCCCCGGTGATCGGGTGGTCGATGCCAAGTTCAACGGCGTGCAGCCACTGCCGGGTCAGGCCCAGCTCTGCTGCCAGGGTGGGATCCGCCCCGTAGGTCAGGTCCCCGGCACAGGGATGGCCCAGGGCTGAGAAATGCACCCGGATCTGGTGCGTGCGTCCGGTCTCCAGGCTGATGTCCATCAGGCTGGCCCGCCCGTAGGCCTCCAGTAGCCGGTAGTGGGTACGGGCCTCGCGGCCGCCGTCGATCACCGCGAAGCGCCAATCATGGCCGGGATGCCGGCCGATAGGGGCGTCGATAGTGCCTTCATGCGGGTCTGGCAGCCCCTGGACCAGCGCATGGTAGGTCTTGGCCGGGGTGCGGTCCCGGAAGGCATCCTTGAGCACCGAGTAGGCCCCCTCGGTCTTGGCCACCACCATCACCCCGGAGGTGCCCACATCCAGCCGGTGCACAATGCCGCGGCGCTCCTGCGCTCCGGAGGTCGCGATCTCCACCCCCGCTGCCAGCAGTCCGCCGATCACGGTGGGCCCCTGCCATCCGGGTGAGGGGTGGGCGGCCACGCCCACCGGCTTGTCCACAGCCACCAGATCCTCGTCCTGGTACAGCAGCCTCATATCCTGCACAGCTTCCACCTTGATCTCGGCCGGATCCACCGGCTCGGGTTCGTCCACGGTGATCAGGGCACCGGCGGGCAGCTTCTCCGACTTCTTCACCGCAGCCCCGGCGGCCCGGCCGCCCTGCACATGGTGCTGGCTGCGATCCTCGGCCCAGGTGATCCGGCCCTCGGCGATCCAGCCGGCGGCCTCAGTGCGGGAGGCGGCGCAGAGACCGGCCACCACGGCGTCGGCCCGCTGCCCGCCCAGCTGGGGCGGCACCTGGTAGGTCTCGGTCATGGGGACTCCGTGGGTGCCTCGGCGGGGTCGGGGCTGCCGTCCCCGGCGCCGTCGTCCTTGGCCTTCTTCTCCCGGGTGCCGTCGATATTGAGCCCGAACAGCATCATGGCGCAGATCCCGATGATCGAGCAGACGATGAAGCTGTCAGCCACATTGAAGATCGCGAAGTTCGGCACCGCGATCATGTCCACCACATGGCCCTGGCCGAAGTCCTGGAAGCTGCCCTCCACCAGGGAGGGGTAGCGGAAGTAGCGGTCGGTGAGGTTGCCGGCCACACCGCCGATCAGCCCGCCCAGGCCCAGGGTCCACAGCCAGGAGCCGCCGAGCCGGCGCAGGAAGTACAGCCCCAGGCAGAGCACCACGGTCTGGATGATGGTGAAGATCCAGGTGTGATCGGTGCCCATGGAGAAGGCGGCACCGGGGTTGAGGTGGTAGCGCCAATAGAGCACCGGCGGCAGCGCATCGATCTGCTGGCCGATCTCCATGGTCCGTTCCACCCAGAGCTTGGTGCCCTGGTCCAGCATCCACGCAAAAACCGCGACCACTCCAGCCAGGAGGATCGCGGTTCTGCGGCTAGGTTTTTGAGAGGCTTCTGACATCCCCTCTAGTCTACGGCCAAATTTATGCTCCGGGTTTACTCTCCGGCGGCTTCGCGCTCGATGGAGCCCTTGGAGTTCAGCTCGTTGAGCTGGGACTCGATGTAGTCCTTCAGCCGGGCCCGGTAGTCGCGTTCGAATCCGGTGAGCTCGCTGACCCGGGACTCCAGGTCGCCCTTCTTGCGCTCCAGGGCGTTGAGGGTCCGGGTGGAGGTCAGCTCGGCCTCCTCGATCATCGACTCCGCGCGGGTCTCGGCGTCGGTGATCAGCTCAGTGCGCTTGGCCTCGCCCTCGGCGATGTACTCGGCGCGGGTCTGCTCGCCCTCGGCGATCAGCTCAGCACGCTTCTCGGTGCCCTCGCTGATCAGCTGGTCCTTAGTGGTCTCACCCTCGGAGATGAGCTCAGCGCGCTTGGACTCGCCCTCGGCGATGTAGGCCGCGCGGGTCTGCTCACCCTCGGTGATGTAGGCCGCGCGGGTCTGCTCACCCTCGGCAACGTACTGATCGTGCAGCTTCTGGGCCATGGCCAGCACACCTGCGGCCTCGGCGGCGGGGGACTCGCTGGAAGCTGCGGCGGCCGGC
Source organism: Nesterenkonia alkaliphila (assembly GCF_009758175.1). Classification (GTDB taxonomy): domain Bacteria; phylum Actinomycetota; class Actinomycetes; order Actinomycetales; family Micrococcaceae; genus Nesterenkonia; species Nesterenkonia alkaliphila. Next base: position 42,052 of record NZ_WRPM01000024.1, on the reverse strand, counting down.
TCGGCTGCCGGGCGCTCCTGGGCGGGCCGGGTGCCCAGCGCGTACTCGGGGTAGGCGGTGACATTGGGATCGCCCTGGTGCTGCTGCTCCGCGGCGGGCTGCTCGGCAGGTGCCTCAGCCTCTGGCTCAGCTGCGGGCTGCTCACCCTGGGCGGCGTCGTCGTCCTGGATCGCCTGGAAGGTGTCGGTGACCTCGGAGGCGGTGCCTGCATAGCCGGAGAGCCCGGCGTCATTGAGCTCGTCCGGCTCTACGTAGTCGGTGCCCTCCAGCTGATCCTGCAGGGTGGCGACCTCGGAGCGCAGCTGCTCGTTCTCCTGGATCAGGCGGCGCCATTCGACCACGACCTCGTCGAGGAAGTCATCGACCTCGTCCTTATCGTATCCGGGGCGGAACTTGGTCTCCGGGAACTCCTTGTTCAGGAGATCGTCAGGCGTCAGAGCCATGGGAAGCGTCACCTCATCGTCAATGCCGGTTTAGGGCTGAACAGTGTCTCGGCGGACAGAATACCCAGCAAGTTTGGCCCGGCTCGACCTGAACCTTCAAGTCAGGCTTCATTACGGCACAGTGGTTCCAAGACCACGACGCCGCCCTCAGACCGCTGTGCCGGTCAACAGCCCCTTGGCAATCGCCACGGCGAAGAACACGATGATGAACCCCAGGTCCAGGGCGATGCCACCCAGGTTCAGCGGCGGGATCTTCCGGTTCAGCCAGCGCAGCGGCGGATCGGTGATGCTGTAGGTGGCGATGGCCACCACCAGCACAATGCCCCGGGGCCGCCAATCGCGCGCGTAGGACTCGGTAATGTTGAAGATGATCCTGGTCACCAGGGCGTACTGGTAGACGGTCAGGACAATATAGAGCGGTGCGGTGATGAGGTCCACGGACAGTTAGCCTACCTGTTGTAGGCCTCTCAGCTCTGGTTGAAGAACTTGGCGCTGGCCTCGGGCTCAGCGGCAGGCTTCTCCTCGGCGAGCACCTCAACGTTCTTGGGGGTGAGCAGGAAGACCTTATTGGTGACCCGCTCGATGGAGCCGCCCAGGCCGAACACCAGCCCGGCAGCGAAGTCCACCAGCCGCTTGGCCTCGGCCTCGCCCATCTCAGTGACGTTCATGATGACCGGGATGTCCTCACGGAAGGACTCGCCGATGATCTTGGCGTCGTTGTAGGAACGGGGGTGGACTGTGGTGATCTTTCGCATTTCTGAGCTTTCATCCCGGGAGGAGGGGGCACGCTTGATGGGGGTCACCGGTGCCCGGTAGTCCGGGTCCACCGCAAGGTTTGTGCTGTTGTAGGAGCCGGCCGGATCCTCGTTGCGCTCCGGGGCAGCGGTGGCGGCGGCGTGGTCGGCCAGGCTCACCACGGCCCCGGTGGGCTGGGCGGGGGCTGCAGCCGGGCGGGTCTGGGTGGCAGTGGCTGTTGCGGCACCGCCGGTGGATGCGTGGCGGGATGAGCGGTTCTCATCACTGCCGAAGCTGTCCTCGTGGTAGTCGTCACCGTCGGCCAAGCCGAGGTAGATCATCGTTTTCTTGAATGCACCGGCCATGGTTCAAGCTCCTGGGGAAGGTTACGGTTGTGTCGCAATTGAGACATTACTAGTGCTGGGGCCGCTCACCGAGGACATCGCGCCCGATCCGTAGGCGTGTCGCACCATATTGCACAGCCGGTTCCAGGTCCTGACTCATACCCGCAGAGATCGCGGTGGCCTGCGGATGTGCTGCTGATAGTTCTGCCGACAGCTCTTGGAGCCTGGCGAAGGCCGGGGCAGGCTCCTCCCCCAAGGGGGCCACGGCCATCAGCCCGGCCAGCTGCAGATGCTCGGTGCCGGCGATGGCCTCGGCGAGCTGGGGGATCTGCGCCGGATCTGCCCCGCCCCGGCCGTCATCGGGCAGCGGGTCACGCAGGTCCACCTGGATCAGCACCTCCAGCGGCGAATCCCGGTGCCCCTCTTCCACAGCGCGGTCAGTGGCGGCACCCAGGGCCCGGATCAGCTTGGCCCTATCGGCTGAGTGCACCGAGTGGGCGTAGCGGGCCACGGATTTGGCCTTATTGGTCTGCAGCTGGCCGATGAAGTGCCAGCGCAGCTGGGTCAGGCTGCCGGTGGCGGCGGCTTTGGCGGCGGCCTCCTGGTCTTTGTTCTCGCCGATCTCACGGACGCCGAGCTGGTGCAGCCGCTGCACGTCCTCTGCGGGGAAGTACTTGGTGACCACGATCAGCTCGGGCCGGTCCTGCCTGCCGGATGCTTCGACCGCGGCGTCGATGCGCTGGTGCACCGCAGCCAGGTTCAGCGCCAGCTGGCGGGTGCGGGGGTCCTCGGTGTTCTCCGCAGCGGAGCGGAAGGCAGTCACATAATCCATCAGCTCTACCCTACTGGGGTGATGATCCCGGCGAGCCGGCCTTCGGGCTCTCCGGTGCGCTGGCTGCGCCGGTGCGAGAACAGCTGCGGGGCCTCGATGGTGCAGCCGGGAACATCAACCACGGCTACGCCGGCGGCCTGCAGCACCACTGCCGCCTGGGCACGCAGGTCCAGGGCTGGGGTGCCCCAGCGGGTGGTGGACGACAGTGCCGGCCGGTCCCCGGTGAGCTCATCATGCATCTTCTGGGGCACCTCGTAGCAGTCCCCGCAGGCCCCGGGCCCGATCCAGGCGGTGATCTCTACCGCGGAGTACCTGCGCAGCTGGGCGACCGTATTCTCCAGGATTCCGGCGATCAGCCCGGGCCGGCCGGCATGTGCGGCCGCTGTCAGCGGAGTGCCGTCTGCACGCTGGGCGGTCAAGAGCACCGGCAGGCAGTCGGCCACCATGATCGCCAGCGGGTGCGAGCCATCCGGTGAGATCCAGGCATCACCGGTGTGCACGGTGACGGGGTCGGCCTCGGAGGCGTCCACCACCTCGGCGGAGTGCACCTGGTTCAGGAACCGCAGCTGGCCGGTTGCCAGGCCGAGGCGGGCCGCCAGGCGCGCCCGGTTGGCCGCGGCGTCGTTACCTTCACCCACGTGAAGCGCCAGATTGCCCTGGGCCCGGGAGGTGAACCCCAGGCGGAACCCAGCATGCTCAGTCTCCCACCACCAAGCCACGGACCTTCCCTTCTTCGCCGAACACCCAGCCCTTGTTGCATTCTCGGCGCTGTCCGGGCTGATTCTGCAACAAACCCTGGGACTTTAGAGTCACACGCGCTAGTGGACCGCCAGTATCTCCGACCCTCCTGCAAGGATGGGCCCCACCCAAGAGGGCGGAGCTGGGGCAGGGGTAGCAGTGGGCTTACTTCAGGAAGTCGGGGACATCGAGGTCGTCGTCGTTCTTGCCGGTGTAGTCGGACTCCACGATTTCCGGCAGCTCCTCCTCAGTGGACTCCGGTGCAGAGGCCGGTGACATCCGCTGCTGGGGTGCCGTGTCCTGGGAGCCGGCCGAGGCTGCGGCAGCACCGGCGGCAGTTGCTCCGGCCACCGGTGCCACCGGGCGCTGGGGCTGGGCGGGTGCAGCCGGGGCCGCGGGCTTGGAGGTGACATCGGCCTGGTCGAAGCCTGCGGCGATCACGGTGACCCGGGCCTCATCGCCCAGGGCGTCGTCGATCACGGCGCCGAAGATGATGTTGGCCTCCGGGTGGGCGACCTCCTGGACCAGGCGGGCCGCCTCGTTGATCTCGAACAGGCCCAGATCAGAACCGCCCTGGATGGAGAGCAGCACCCCGTGGGCGCCGTCGATGCTGGCCTCCAGCAGCGGGGAGGCGATGGCGAGTTCGGCGGCCTTGACCGCCCGGTCCTCGCCGTTGGCCGAGCCGATGCCCATCAGCGCCGAGCCGGCACCCTGCATCACCGACTTCACATCGGCGAAGTCCAGGTTGATCAGGCCCGGGGTGGTGATCAGATCGGTGATGCCCTGCACACCGGAGAGCAGCACCTGGTCAGCCGAGCGGAAGGCGTCCAGCACCGAGACGTTCTTGTCTGAGATGGAGAGCAGCCGGTCGTTGGGGATCACGATGAGGGTGTCCACCTCATCGCGCAGCGCCTCGATGCCGGTTTCAGCGGAGGTGGCGCGGCGGCGGCCCTCAAAGGTGAAGGGACGGGTGACCACACCGATGGTCAGCGCGCCCAGGGAGCGGGCGATCCGGGCCACCACGGGCGCTCCGCCGGTGCCGGTGCCGCCGCCCTCGCCGGCGGTGACGAACACCATGTCAGCTCCGCGCAGGACCTCCTCGATCTCCTCGGTGTGGTCCTCGGCGGCCTGCCGCCCCACCTCGGGGTTGGCGCCGGCGCCGAGGCCCCGGGTCAGCTCACGGCCCACATCGAGCTTGACATCTGCATCGGACATCAGCAGGGCCTGGGCATCGGTGTTGATGGCGATGAACTCCACGCCGCGCAGGCCCACCTCGATCATCCGGTTGACGGCGTTGACGCCGCCGCCGCCGATGCCGACGACCTTGATCACGGCCAGGTAGTTGTTCGGTGTTGCCACGTGAGTTAGTCCCTTAGCTCTCGAAAAGTCATAAGTGCACGAAGACCCCCGCCGGCGGGCGAAGCCGAGAACGACTCCTCACTGTCTTCACCCGTCTCACCGTGGGTCCGATGCCGACCGAGACAGTTCGCGGGTGCCTCGGGCAGCTCATCCACGGTGGACCCCGTCGCGGCATATGCCCGCCGGCTGGGAGTCTTCGTGACAATCAGTCATTCTTCAGCTCCGCCGCCACCACCAGCAAGGTTCAAGTTGAGCTTGAACCTGAGCAGCGGGGAGGTCGGCGCCTATTCTGCTGTGTTTTCAGTTGTTGCGACCACCATACCTGCAGCCGTGGCGCCGGCTCATCAGACGCGCCCCTGCTCATCAGACACGTCTGGCTCAGCTCAGCGGATCACCGGGGCGGTGGGGGTGGAGATATCGATGACCTCCGCTTCCAGGAACTCCTCCTCCTGTGAGCTGAGGATGGATTGCAGCACTGCAGCCTTCTCATGGCCGCGCTCATCCGAACCCCAGACCACGGCGCGCCCATCGGCCAGCTGCAGCTGCACTGAGTCGATGGAGTCCGCGGTGGCTGCGTCCATCTGGGCGCGGGCCTCCGGTGGCAGCTGGCCCAGCACTGAGACGATGGTGCCGAAGACCGCCTCATCCTCCAGGGCCGCCTCGGAGGAGATCTGCGGGGTGGCGTAGTCCTCCGCCTCCAGCTGCTCGGGCCCGCTGAAGGTGCGGATGACCTCCCCGTGCTCGGAGTACAGCAGCACATCCCCATCGCGGTGGACCTCGGCCACCGGCGGATGCTCCACCAGCTCCACATGCAGGGTGGCGGGCAGTTCGATCCGGGTCTGCACCTCGGCCACTGCGTTCTCCGCGGCGAGGCGCTCCCGCACTGCCCCGGTGCCCACCTGGGCCACCGGCTGGCCGTAGAGATCGGAGAGCAGCTGATCAGCGCGCTGGTCGGTGACCAGCTCATTGCCCTCAATCTCGATGCTGCGCAGCACCAATAGCGGGGAGAAGTAGACCACCGCCACCAGTCCCAACAGCAGGGCGAAGACCCCGGCCAGGCCCAACAGGGAATAACGACGCCGCCGGCGCGCGGCGACTGCCTCCGGCTCCGGAAATTCCAGGGCGGCTGATCTGCCCGGTTCGCTCACTGCCGCTCCTGCAGGGCCGCCAAGATCTGCGGCCCCAGGTGGGTGATGTCCCCGGCCCCTATGGTCAGCACCATATCCCCGGGCTCGGCGGCAGCGGCCACCGCCGCCGCGGCCTCCTGGGGCTGAAGCACCGGATGCCCCAGCAGCTCGGCGCTGACCCCGGCGATGGGCTGCTCCCGGGCGGGGTAGATCTCCAGGACGGTCACGGTATCGGCAGCACTCAGCTGGCGGCCGAACTCTGCGGCGAAGTCCCGGGTGCGGCTGAACAGATGGGGCTGGAAGACGGCATGGACCTTCCCTGGTGCCGCACTGCGGGCGGCGGCCAGCACTGCGGCCACCTCAGTGGGGTGGTGGGCGTAGTCGTCATAGACCAGCACCCCGGCGGCCTCGCCGCGCAGCTCGAACCGGCGGGAGGAGCCGGTGAACTGACCAACCGCGGCAGTGCAATCACCCAAGCGGAGTCCGGCAGCGATGCCGGCGGCCACCGCTGCGGCGGCGTTGAGCGCATTGTGCAGCCCAGGCACAGGCAGCGCCAGCGTAGCCTGCTCGCCGGGCAGGCTCAGGATGGCCGACTGCCCGGCCCCGGAGGTGCTGATGTCGCGCAGCCGCAGGCTGGCCTCAGGGTGCGTGCCGTAGGTGAGGATCCGTATCCGGCGGTGAGTCAGCTGGTCGCGGACCCGGTCCAGCAGGGCGGCGGCACCGGCATCATCCAGGCAGAGCACCAGTGCCCCGCCGGAGGTGATCCGCTCTGTGAACTCCTCGAAGACCCGCTCCACGGCCTCAGCTGTGCCGTAGTGGTCCAGGTGGTCGGGCTCCACATTGGTCACCACCGCTACCTCTGGGGTGTAGTTCAGCAGGGAACCATCGGACTCATCGGCCTCGGCCACGAACCACTCCCCGGTGCCGAGCTTGGCGTTGGAGCCCAGGCCGGCCACCGTGGCGCCGATGGCGAAGCTGGGGTCCAGGCCCAGTTCGCTGAACATCACTGCGGTCATCGAACTGGTGGTGGTCTTACCGTGGGTGCCTGCCACAGCGATCGCCCGGCGGGAGGCCATACAGGCGGCCAGGCCTTCCGAGCGGTGCAGCAGGCGGGCACCTGCTGCTGCGGCGGCGTCGTACTCCGGGTTCCCGGCGGTGGCCACAGAGGAGGCGATCACAGTACTGATGCGCTGGCCGGTCTCAGCCTCCACCGAGGCGATGTTCTCGGCACTGTAGCCCACCCGCACCGGGACGCCGGCGGCGCGGAACTCATCGAGGACCGGCAGCTCCTTGGCGTCGGTGCCGGAGATCGGCACCCCGGCGGCCAGCATCAGCCGGGCCACTGCGGAGACGCCGACTCCGGCCAGCCCCAGGAAGTGCACCCGGCCCAGCTGGGCCAGCCCTGCCGGCGTAGGTCCTAGCGTCGAACCGGTACTCATCGGGCGGCGGCCTCCAGGGCGGCGCGGGCCATCCGCTCATCGGCATCGGAGATGCCGCGCTCGGCGGAGTGCTTCTCCATAGTGGCCAGCAGCCGCGGGTCCTTCAGCAGCGGCAGCACATTGCGGCTGATCCACTCCCGGGTGAAGTGCTCGTCCTTGACCAGCAGCGCACCGCCGGCATCCACCAGTCCGCGCGCGTTGAGCTCCTGCTCCCCATTGCCGATGGGCAGCGGCACAAACACCGCCGGCAGGCCCACTGCGGCGACCTCACACACTGTGGCGGCACCGGCCCGGGCGATCAGCAGATCGGCTGCCGCATAGGCCAGGTGCATACCGTCGAGGTACTCCCGCTGGTGGTACCCGGGGGCAGCCAGCAGCTTCCCGGTGGCGTCGTAGACCTCTTTGTCCCGGCCGGTCAGGTGCAGCACCTGGGCCCCGGTGCTCAGCAGGTCCTTCAGGGCTGAGGCCACGGCCTGATTCAGGTTCAGCGCCCCGGATGAGCCGCCGGTGATCACCAGGGTGGGGGTTTCTGGGTCCAGTCCCAGCTGCTCGCGGGCTGCGGCGCGCTGCCCGGCCCGGTCCAGCTGGGAGATCTGCTGCGACATCGGCATCCCCACCCATTCGGCGCCCTTCAGCGGGGTCCCTTCAAAAGCGGTGCCGACGAATGCCGCCGAGCGGGCGCCCAGCCGGTTGGCCAGCCCGGGGCGAGCATTGGCCTCGTGAAGCACCACCGGGATGCCCAGCTTCTTGGCCGCCCGGTACACCGGGGGGCACACATAGCCGCCCACCCCGACGACGACGTCTGCTCCCCTGCGCTGCAGGATCGCCTGGGCCTCCCGGGTGGCCTGGTTGAACCGGGAGGGGAAGCTCAGCACATCGGGGGTGGGCCGGCGCGGGAAGGGAACTTTGTCGATGAGGTCCAGCGGGTAGCCGGCCTCGGGGACCAGGCGGGTCTCCAGACCGGAAGCGGTGCCGATCACCGACTGCGCTGCCTGAGGGTCCAGACGGTGCACGGCGGAGGCGATGGCCAGCAGCGGAGAGATGTGTCCGGCTGTCCCTCCGCCGGCGAGGACGACGGTGGCAGCGCTCATAGAGTTCCTTCTTCTCAGGCGGGTGTGGTCTTCTTGTTCAGCGGTGCCAGTGTAGACCGCCTGCGCCGCCTCTTGGGACGGGACCTGGGCCGGCGTGCTTCCAGCCGTTGCCGGCGGGCGAAGTTGAGCACCACTCCGATGGCCAGCAGCGCCACCGTCAGGGCCGAACCGCCGTAGGAGATGAAGGGCAGCGGCACCCCGACCACCGGGATCAGCCCGGTGACCATTGCGACGTTGATGAAGGCCTGGCCCACCAGCCAGGCGATGATGCCCATGCAGACCAGTTTCACGAACCGGCCGTGGTAGTCGTCGGTCTGCACCCCGTGGGCTACCCGGAAGATACCCACCACCAGCACAGCGAACAGGCCCAGCACGGTAGCGGTGCCCAGCAGGCCCAGTTCCTCGCCGATGATGGTGAAGATGAAGTCGTTGTGCACCTCGGGGATATAGTCCCACTTCTGCCGGGACTGCCCCAGCCCCACGCCCCAGAACCCGCCGGAGGCCAGGGCGTAGAGGCCCTGCTCGGTCTGGTAGCAGGGTTCGGTGGGGTGATCGCAGTTCATGCCCAGCCAGGCGTAGACGCGCATCATCCGGTAGGGGGTGATCCACATCAGCAGGGCCACCGCCCCGGCGGCCATCACACCGGCTGCGAAGAACCAGCGCATGCCCACCCCGGCGGCGAACAGCAGGGCGGCCACGATCAGAATGATCACGATGGCGGTGCCGAGGTCACCGCCGGCCAGCACCAGCACCAGCACCGAGAGCGCCCCCGGTGCCACGAAGGGCATCATCCAGTGGGTGGCGTGCTGGATCAGCCGGCCCTTTCTGGCCAGCACGGCGCCCCCCCAGAGCACCAGGGCCAGTTTCGCGACCTCGGAGGGCTGGCCCTGCACCGGGCCGATGCGCAGCCAGTTGGTGGACCCACCACCGGTGTGGCCCCAGGGTGAGAAGGCCACCAGGGCCAGCAGCACCCCGGCGGTGATCATGGCCGCCCAGCCGATCCAGCCCATCCATTTGGTGGGGATCAGGGTCAGGACGAGCATTCCTGCTACTCCGATGCCGGCCCATACCGCCTGGCGGGTGGCGGTGGTGAAGGCTTGGCCGGTGCTGTCCACCGAGGTGGAGGAGAGCACCATGGTCAGGCCGAAGGCGGCCAGGGCGATGGTGGCCCCGAGCACCAGCCAGTAGTTGGTATAGGGGTTGCCCCCCTCGAAGATATTCCAGAACTTGGCGACCCGTTCGGTGCGCTGCTGGGCGCGGCGGTCCCGCCAGGCCCGGCCGGCCGACCCGTCAGAGCTGGCAGTGTTGGTTCCGCCTGAAGTCGGCCCATCGGCTTCGCCTCGGGCCTCATCGGGGTCAGGATCCTCGACGGTGCGGAGGTGGCCTCTGGTGATCTCACCGGTGGGCTGCTGATCCGGCTCTTCGGGGGAGGAAGCTGAGGGCGGGGTGAGGACTGCTGAGTCCTTCCGGCCGGCGGGCACCCGTGGTGGCCGCTTGTCCATGAGCACCTCCCCTAGCTGTTGAATCCTTTGCGCCGCATCAGCTCTGCCACGGCCTCGATGAATGCCTCACCGCGGGCGATGTATGAGGCGAACTGGTCCATCGACGCCGCGGCCGGGGCCAGCACCACCGCCTGCCCGGGCTGGGCCTGGGTATCTGCTGCCGCCACTGCGCTGCGCATTACTGCCACTCCATCATCGCCGCCGGGCACCTCGGTGACCGGCACCTGGGGGGCGTGTCGCTCAAGGCTGGAACGCAGCTGGGAGGCGTCTGTGCCGATGAGCACCACATGCCTCAGCCGCGGGGCCACCTGCTGGACGAGCTCGGAGTAGTCCACCCCCTTGGAGAGCCCGCCGGCGATCCAGACCACCTCGGAGAAGCTGCTCAGGCTGGCCGCAGCGGCATGCGGGTTGGTGGCTTTGGTGTCATTGACCCAGAGCACATCCTCGGCCTGGGCCACCGGCTGGATGCGGTGCTCGGCCGGCTGGTAGCTTCCCAGCGCCTGCTGCACCGCCTCGGGGGGCACCCCTGCGGCGCGGGCCAGCGCTGCGGCGGCCAGGGCGTTGGCCACCAGGTGCTTGGGCACCAGCTGCCCCAGATCGGAGCGGGTGCCCAGCTCCAGGGCCTGGTGGCGGCGGTTGTCCAGGAAGGCCCGGTCCACCAGCACGTCTTCGCCGTCCTCAGTGCGCACCACCCCCAGCATGGAGACATCCGGAGAGCCGGTGGTGAAGGCCACTGCTCGGGCACCTTCGAGCACCTCTGCACCGGCCACCATCTGCTCGGTGACCGGATCCTCGGCGTTGTAGATGCAGGCGCTGCGGACCCCCTCATAGATGCGGGCCTTATCCGCCAGGTAGCCCTTCAGGCTGCCGTGCCAGTCCACATGGTCCTCGGCGATGTTCAGCACTGCCGCGGCCAGCGGGTTGGCCTCGTACTGGCCCGGAGGTTCGGTGTAGTGCAGCTGGAAGCTGGAGAGCTCCACGGCCAATGCATCGAACCCCTCGGGGTCACGGATCGCATCCAGCACCGGCATCCCGATGTTCCCGCAGGCCACGGCACGGCGGCCGGCTGCAGTGAGCATGGCTTCCAGCAGAGTCACTGTGGTGGTCTTACCGTTGGTGCCGGTGATCAGCAGCCAGTCGGGCTGCCTGGCTCCGGGCCGAGCGCCGAGCCGGCGGGCCAGCTGCACCTCGGACCAGACCGGAACACCGGCACTGGCGGCGGCCAGCATGATCGGTGAGTCCGGCCGCCATCCCGGGGAGGTGACGATCAGCTCCGGGTTCTGCCCGTCGAAGTGGTTGATAGTCGCCGTGGGGTCTTCGGCGGGATCAGTACTGCCGAACCGGAAGCTGAGCCGGTCCCCCCACACCGTGGTGAGGGTGGCGGCGTCGTCCTGCTTTTTGGCGGTGGCGGCGGCGTCGACCACCACCACCTGGCAGCCGAGTTCGGCCAGGGTGTCCGCGGCGGAGAAGCCGGTCACCCCGAAGCCGGTGACCAGCACCCGCAGGCCCTCCCAGGGCCCGTCCCAGCCGTGCAGGTGGGCAAGGGTGGGCTGACCACTCACTGAGTCAGCACCCACTCGCCGTAGAAGATGGCCAGGCCCATGCCCACAGCCAGGGCGCCGATGATCCAGAACCGGACCACCACGGTGACCTGGGACCAGCCTTTGAGCTCGAAGTGGTGGTGCAGCGGGGTCATCAGGAAGACCCGCTTGCCCTTGGTGAGTTTGAAGTAGCCCACCTGGATGATCACCGAGCAGGTGACGATCACGAACAGCCCGGCCAGGATCACCAGCAGCAGCTGGGTGTGGGAGAGGATCGCGAATCCGGCCAGCGCGCCGCCCAGGGCCAGTGACCCGGTATCGCCCATGAAGATCTTGGCCGGGGTGGTGTTCCACCACAGGAACCCGATCAGGGCGCCGGTGATGATTGCGGCCAGGGTGGCCATATCCATCGGGTCCCGCACGGTGTAGCAGACCGCCTCCACCGCGCGCACTCCTCCGCAGGATTGGTTGTACTGCCAGATGGAGATGATCACATAGGCCCCGGTGACCATGGCGGTGGCCCCGGCGGCCAGTCCGTCCAGTCCGTCCACCAGGTTGACCGCATTGGTGGTGGCGGTGTTGATCAAATTCGCCCAGATCACAAAGAGGATGCCGGCGGCGATCGTGCCGAACACTGCGAAGTCCAGGGCGGTCTCACGCACAAAGCTGATTGCGGTGGAGGCCGGGGTGAGCCCTTCGGAGTTGGGGAACTGTAGGGCGAGTGCGGCGAAGAGGATGCCGACTGCGCCCTGGCCGATGATCTTGGCCCAGGGGCTCAGCCCCAGGGACTGTTTCTTGGTGATCTTGGCGGCGTCGTCAAAGAACCCGACCAGGCCCATACCGGCCATCAGCAGCAGCACCAGCATGCCTGAGGCGGTGGGCCCGGTGGCGGCCTGGGAGGTCAGCAGCATCACCGCATGGGTGATGCCGTAGGCGAGCACCGAGGCCAGGATGATCACCGCCCCGCCCATAGTGGGGGTGCCGCGCTTGACGTGGTGGGTGGTGGGCCCGTCCTCACGGATGAACTGACCGTATCCCCGCTTGACCAGGAAGTTCATGAACAGCGGGGTACCCAGGAGGGTGATGAGCAGCCCGAGGGCGGCACCGATTACGACGGCGATCACTCAGTTCCTTCCTGTAACGGTCTCTGGCGGGGTGTCTCTGCGGCGCCAGCGGCAATTTTGTCACCGAGAAGTCTAAGCCCCGCGGAGTTCGAGGCCTTGAACAACACGATATCCCCTGGCTGCAGGGCCGCCTGCAGCCAGTCCTCGGCCTGCTCCAGGGTCTCGGCCCAGTGCACCTCATCGGCCCAGGAGCCCTCCGCAATAGCACCGCGGTAGAGCCCGTAGGCCTCCTGGCCCACCACCAGGGTCTGACTGATGTTCAGCCGGACCACGGTCTCACCGAGCTGATGGTGCAGCCAGACCGACTCCTCGCCCAGTTCCAGCATGGGCCCCAGCACTGCCACGCTGCGCCGCCGGGAGTCCCGGGCCAGGGTGGCCAGGGTGCGCAGGGCCTCGCGCATGGATTCGGGGTTGGCGTTATAGGCATCGTTGATGATGGTGACCCCGTCGGCACGCTCAGTGCGCTCCATCCGCCAGCGCGAGCTGGCGCCCAGTCCGGTCAGCCGCTGGGCCACGGCCGACGACGCCGCCCCGGCCGCTCGGGCAGCGGCAGCAGCAGCCAGAACATTGGTCACGTGGTGGGCTCCGATCAGTCCGGAGGTCACAGGGTGAGATTCCCCACCTATGCTCAGCGTGAAATTCGGGTGGCCCGCGGCGTCCAGGGTGAGGTTCTCGGCGCGGACATCGGCGGAGGCGGATTCGCCGAACCAGGTGATCGCAGCGGTGGCGCGGGTGGCCATGCCCGCCACCTGGGCGTCGTCAGCATTGAGGATCACATGCTGGGTGGCCAGTTCGGCCAACTCGCCCTTGGTCTGGGCGATCTTCTGCGCCCCGCCGAACTTCCCGGCGTGGGCGGTGCCCACCATGAGCACCACACCGATGTCCGGCTGGACCATTCGGCAGAGGTATTCGATGTTTCCGGGCCCGTCGGCGCCCATCTCGATGATCAGGTACCGGGTCTCCAGTTCAGCGGAGAACACGGTCAGCGGCACCCCGACCTCCCCGTTGTAGGAGCCCTGGGGTGCCACAGTGGGGCCCTCGGGCTCCAGGACGGCCCGCAGCAGGTCCTTAGTGGTGGTCTTGCCGGCGGATCCGGTGATCCCGATGACTGTGGTGGGCGAGGCGCGGCGGATCCGGGCCACGATCTCAGCGGCCAGGGCACCCATGGCGGCCACGGCGTCGTCCACAATCACCGCTGGGTGCGGCTCCCCCGCCGGAGTCTGGGTCTCCCGTTCGGCCAGGATCAGCTGGGCGCCTGCGGCCAGAGCGGAGTCGATGAACCGGTGCCCATCGGTGCTCTCCCCCGGTTTGGCGATGAACAGTGATCCGGTGCGCATGTTCCGCGAATCGGTATCGGCATGGGTGAGGATCAGCTGCCGGGGATCCGGGGCCTCGGTGGTCTGGGGGATATCGGGGGGATCGAACCCGCGCAGCCTGCCGCCGACGGCCGCTGCGATCTCTGCTGCGCTCAGGGGAATCATGCGGTGCTCCCGGCGGCGCTGGGCTGGGCCAGGGTGGTGAAGCCCCGGGCCTGCAGGGCCCTGGCCAGTTCGGCCCGGTCATCGATCTCCACCCGGGTGCCGGCCACATCCTGGTGGCCCTCGTGACCCCGGCCGGCCAGCAGCACAGTGTCCTCCGGCCCGGCGGCATCCACCGCGGCGGCGATCGCCTCAGTGCGCGGGGAGATCTCCTCCAGCCGGGTGGTCAGCCCCCCGGTGGCGATGGCATCCTGCGCCCCGGCCATCAGAGCGGCCCGGATCTCGGCGGGGTCCTCACCATGGGGGTCATCATCGCTGATGATCACGTGGTCGGCCATCCGTACCGCAATCGCTCCCATTGTGGGGCGTTTGGTCACGTCCCGCTCCCCTGCGGCGCCGATCACCAGGATGAGCTTGCCTCCGCCGGGTCTGCGCACCGCACCCAGGGCGCGGATCATCGCATCCGGGTTGTGGGCGAAGTCCACAATGGCCGCTGGCCGCTCTGCGATCACCTGCATCCGGCCGGGAACCTGGATGTGGAAGGGCTCCGCAGTCTCCAGGGCTTTGACCACATCAGCGCGGGTGAAGCCCTGGGTGCGCTCAGTGCTGGCTGCGGCCTCCAGCACCATCACCGCGGCCAGTGCGGCATTGGAGACGTTGAAGCTGCCGGGCAGGGCGGTGGAGGTGCGGATCTGTTCCCCAGTGTGCCGGTTGACCAGGGTGAAGGCGCTGCCCAGCCCCTGCGCTGTCACCTCAGTGACCTCCCAGTGGGCCTGGGCGGGCTGGCCGGTGGTGGCCAGGGTGACCACGTGGCCGGTGGCCTCGGCGGCCATCTGGTGGCCATAGGCATCATCGACAGTGATCACCGAGGTGCGGGTACGCGCCCGGCGGAACAGCTCAGCCTTGGCGGCGAAGTAGTCCTCCATAGTGCCGTGCAGATCCAGGTGGTCCTGGGTGAGATTGGTGAACCCGGCGACGTCGTAATAGAGCCCCGAGATGCGCTGGTAGCTGATGGCATGGCTGGAGACCTCCATGGCGGCGGCCGCCACGCCCTTCTCCCGGAAAGAGTGCATGAGCTTGTGCAGGGCCACTGCCTCCGGGGTGGTCATATCGGAGGCGATGCGTTCGTATCCGGTATCGATGGAACCGACTGAAATCTCGATCGTGCCGATCAGTCCGGTCTTTCGGCCGGCCCCGGTGAGCAGAGTGTCCAGCAGGCTGCGCAGGAAGTAGGTGGTGGTGGTCTTGCCGTTGGTGCCGGTGACCCCGAACAGGGCCGGGTCGGAGGTGGCCGTGGTGCCGTAGATCGCTGCGGCGGCCGGGCCGGCGGCCTCGCGGACTCCGGGGACCTCGATCACCGGCAGCCGGTAGCCGGCTGCCTCGCGGACCTTGGCCACCCCGGCGGGGTCGGTGAGCACAGCGGCAGCCCCGCGCTGGAGCACCTGATCGATGAAGTCTGCACCATGGGCGCGGGCACCGGTGACGGCTACGAACAGATCCCCGGGCTCCACCTGGGCGGGGCTCATAGCAGCGCCGGTGAGCCGGACCCGGTCTGCGGTCTCAGCCACCGGGGTGATGATGGGGCCGTACCCGGAGGCTACCAGCTGCTCGGCGAGGGTGCCGACATCAGTGCCCCAGCTCTGCTGGCCAAAGCTCACCACGGATAGTCCTGACGCTCACCCACGAAACCATCATAGGCCTCCGACTCGGCATCGGAGGGCGGCACGTCGTAGCTGGTCAGCGTGTGGGTCATGATGTCCTGGAAGGTGTCGGTGAGGTCCCAGTCGCCGAACTCACCGGCTGGCCGGTGCACGGTGACCGAGACCAGGAACTGGGGGTCGTCCAGTGGGGCCACCCCCACGAAGTTGACAGTGTAGCCGTCGAACCCGCCGCTGCGACTTGCGGCCTCGGCGGTGCCGGTCTTGCCGCCGACCCGGTAGCCCTCGATGGCTGCCCCCTGGGCGGAGCCGTACTCGACCACACCCTCCATGAGCTTGAGCATCTCCTCAGAGGTGTCCGGGGAGAAGACCTGCTCGGGCTCGGCGACTACGGGGTGCTCGGTGCCGTCGGGCTCAACAGTGGCGTCCACAATGCGCAGCGGGTGCCTGACTCCGCCATTGGCCAGCATCTGGTAGAGCTGCACATTGTGCATCACCGTGCCCTCGTAGCCCTGGCCGAACTGGGTGGTCATCGGCTGGCGGCGGTCCCACTCCTCCGGCGGGCGGACATAGGACTGCCCGTCAATGCCCAGGCCGATGTCGATGGGCTGGTCATAGCCGACTCTGCGCAGATAGTCATAGCGGGTCTGCTCATCCATCTTGTTGCCGATCATGATGGTGCCGGTGTTGTAGGACCGGGCGAAGATCCCTGCGGCGGTCATCTGGTACTGGTCATGGGAGCGTGCGTTGCGGAAGGTCTCGCCGTTGACTGTGAGCCGGTAGGGCACGCTGAACGGGTCGTCCCCAGAGATCAGGCCCTCCTCCAGGGCTGCGGCGAAGGTCACAGCTTTGCCGGTGGAGCCGGGTTCGAAGGACTGGGTCAGCGCCAGCGGGCGGCGGAACAGCTCATCGGTGGCCCCCGGGTCGGCCGGGTCCACAGTCTCTGAATCTGCCATGGCCAGGATCTTGCCCTCATTGCCCTCGCGGAGGTCCACCACAGTGGCGTTGCCCCACTGTGCGTTGTACTCATTGGCCTTTGCCGCAATGGCCTCCTGGGCGAACCACTGCAGGTCCTGATCAATGGTCAGGCGCACATCCTGGCCGTCCTGGGCGGGAATCTCCTCATAGGTGGCGGTGGGGATCCTGACCCCGTCGGCGCCGACCTCGTAGATCCGTTCCCCGGGCTCGCCGGTCAGTGCCTCGTTCTGCACCAGCTCGATGCCCTCCAGGGGCCCGTCTGAGCCCATGAAGCCCACTACAGAGCCGGCCACGGAGCCGGCCGGGTAGGTCCGCTCGGAGACCGGCTCAGCGTAGATCCCCGGGGCGCGCAGAGCCGCCACCTGCTGATAGGCCTCGGGGGTGACACTGCGGGCCACCACCGAGTAGTGGGTGTCCTCGGCGGTCAGTGCCTGAAGCACTTCATGATAGTCCCGCTCCAGAATGACGGCCAGCTCCTGGGCCGTCTCCTCCACGGTCACCGGGCGGCGCATACCCAGGGCTTCATCGGAGACGGTGTAGTCCCCGGTCATCCGGGGGTCAGCCACAATGTCATAGCGGTCGGCGCTGGAGGCCATCAGCCGGTTCTGCGAGTCGAGGATATTGCCACGGGCGGCGGGCAGCTCCACCGTGTGCAGCCGGTTGGAGATGGCTTCCTGGGCATGGCCCGCCGGGTCCAGTCCCTGGACGTGGAAGAGCCTGCCGCCGAGCACCACCAGCATGGCCAGCACGATTGCCAGGCCGATGCGCATCCGCAGTGAGAGTGTTCGCGCCATAGGTGCTCCTCTCCTAGCGGTCAGTCGGTCACATCGGGGGCTGGGATGGTTCCGCCGTGGAGTGCGGAGCCTGGCCTGGAGGCGGACTCCTCGCCGCCGCCTGATCCATTCTCCCCTGCAGGAGCTTGCCTCAGCGTGTGCAACGCGCCGGCCCCCAGAAGTCCGGAGGGCGCCCCGGAGGCCTGCTGGGACACATCGGCGGCGGCAGTCTCCGGCTGGCTGTAGCCGGGGGCGCCGACAAAGTTGGAGGGCACCTCTGAACTGGAGGCGGCCTCGGCGGAGCTGACGATCTCAGCGCTGCTGAGGTCGAAGGTGCCGGCGGTGGCCGGCATCACCATGCCCACAGCCACTGCGGAGTTCGAGAGGCTCTGCGGGGACTCCAGGAACTGGACCTGCTGGGCCAGGGCCTGGTTCTGGTGCACCAGATCCCGGTGCTGATTGGTCAGCTGCACCACCTGATACTGCGAGTTGGCCACGTGGATGTTCACCGCGAGCACCGCGCCCAGGGCGGTGAGCAGAAGCAGCAGCACTGAAGCGAGCATGCCGCGCTGACGGCGGCGCACCTTCGGCAGCGCCTCCAGGGACGGCCGGTCCTGGGCCTGGCGACCCTGAGCACGCTGACCATCAGCGCGGCCAGCGGCGCGCAGCTCCTCCATCGGGAGAACGCTCATGAGGTGCTCCTTGCCATTGTGCTGATCTTCTCAGCCGCCCGCAGTTTCGCGGAGGCGGCTCGCGGGTTCTGGGCGATCTCCGCCGGTTGGGGCGGTTCGGCCCCGCGCACCAGGAGCCTGAAGGTGGGTCTATGCTCCGCCAGCTCCACCGGCAGCCCAGCGGGGGCAGATGAGGTGGTGCGTTCGGCGAAAGCTCGTTTCACGATCCGGTCCTCCAGCGAGTGGTAGGACAGGGCCAGCACCGCACCCCCGGGGGCCACCGCGTCCATCGCTGCCGGCACGGCCCGCTTCAGCACCTCCAGCTCCCGGTTGACTGCGATCCGGATGGCCTGGAAGCTGCGTTTGGCCGGATGCCCGCCGGTGCGCTTGGCGGCCGCCGGTACCGCGGAGTCGATCACTGCAGCCAGCTGCGCGGTGGTGCGCAGCGGCGCGGAGTCCCGGGCACGGACAATGGCGGAGGCGATCCGCCCGGAAAAGCGCTCCTCACCATACTCGGAGAGGATCTGCTTGAGCTCCTCCTGGCTGATGCTGGCCAGCAGCTCGGCGGCGGTGGGATCCTCAGAGTCCGCACTGGAGTCCATGCGCATATCAAGCGGGGCGTCATAGGAGTAGGCGAAGCCGCGCTCGGCCTCATCCAGCTGCAGGGAGGAGACCCCCAGATCGAAGAGCACCCCGGCCAGCACCTGGCGGTCATCCAGCTCCGCGGCGATCTCTGCCACCTCGTCATAGACGGCCCGGACCCCGCGGAACCTGCTGCCGAAGCGCTCCAGACGCTCTGCGGCCAGCTGAAGCGCCTGGGTGTCACGATCGATGCCGATCACATCCGCCTGCGGAACAGCCTCCAACACCGCCTCGGTGTGCCCACCCATGCCGAGGGTGGCGTCAATGATCACTGGTGTGGCGGCGTCGTTATCTGTGAAGCTGCGGCAGGCGGCGGCCAGCAGCTCGGTGCAGCGCTCGCGCATGACGGGCACATGCTTCTGAGCTGCCTGTGCGCTCATGGTCACCTCCGCTGCGTGTTGGCCGAGCACCTTGGACCAATCCGGCCCTTGAATCTGCTCCCCCACCGGGGCCGGCGCTGCCTGACATCGGGGAAGTGAAGTCAGGATGCGCCGGTCCGGTAAGGAGGCTCACTCAAGGGCCGGCATGTTCGGTTATCAGAACAGGCCCGGGATGGCCTCTTCATCAGTGGAGGAGAACTCCGACTCCTTCTCCTCCAGGTATGTGTTCCAGGCTGTGCTGTCCCAGATCTCGGCCCGGTCTCCGGCTCCGATCACTGTGACCTCACGGTCCAGTCCCGCGTACTCCCGCAGGCCCGGGGGGATGGTGACCCGGCCCTGCTTATCCGGAGTCTCGTCTGAGGCCCCGGAGAGGAACACGCGGATGTAGTCACGTGCCTGACGGGAGGTCAGGGGCGCCTGCCGCATCTGTGCATGCACTGCCGCGAACTGATCAGTGCTGAACACGTAGATACAGCGCTCCTGCCCGCGGGTGAGGACCAGCCCGTCTGCGAGCTCATCCCGGTATTTCGCCGGCAGGATGAGGCGGCCTTTATCGTCCAGGCGAGGGGTATAGGTGCCGAGGAACATGGCGCCTGACTCCTCACATATCCGATGACCAGCCCATCGCGCTCCACTTTACTCCACTTTCCCCCACTTTC
This sequence comes from Nesterenkonia alkaliphila, assembly GCF_009758175.1. Lineage (GTDB taxonomy): Bacteria > Actinomycetota > Actinomycetes > Actinomycetales > Micrococcaceae > Nesterenkonia > Nesterenkonia alkaliphila. The sequence continues at coordinate 22,538 of NZ_WRPM01000024.1, read as the reverse complement.
CAACCATTATGGCGCAGACTCCTCCCCAGCGGCCCGGCATGGATGACGACGCCGCCCCACCACCCCTTTCTGACCAGGGCTTTTATCGTGTGGGGCGTGGTGGAGGGAGGTGGGGTGCCTGGTGGAGGGGAATGGCCGGCGCAGCGCCGTGGAGGCAGAAAAATGCCCCCGCGCCGGTCAGCGCAGGGGCTTGGTGGTGGAAAGTGGAGCGCCTACTGTTGGCGGCGCTTCTCCCATTTCTCCTCCATGGAGGACATGAAGGAGCCGCCGGAGGGACTGGGGGTTGAGCCCTTGGGCCCTGAGCCGCCGGAGCCGCCGCCATTGCTGCTGCCTCCGCTGCCGCCGCCGGGTTTGGGCGAGGCCGGGCCGCCGGCTGTGGCGAAGTAGACCCCGGCACCCATCACCAGGAAGCCGAGGATGCCCACCGGAATAAGCTGTTGGTAGATGCCCACGATGAGCACCCCGAGGCCCACTACTGCAAGCAATAGGCCGAGCACCAGATTGCGGACGTTGAATTTGCCGCCCACAGGAGATTCCTGAAGCGAGCTGGCAAAGCTGGGGTCCTCCGTCTGAAGCTGCTGCTCCAGCTCTTTCAGCAGCCGCTGCTCGCGCTCCGACAGTGGCATGAGATGCTCCTTGGTGGTCCTGTGGTCTCCGGATTCTCAGTCTATCTTCTCGAACCCGGCACTACCTAGCCGGAGCGAAAATCTGTGATCGAGTTGTCACGTGACACTCAGCAGGCGTCCAGACTCAGCGGTCTTCTTCGGTTTCTCTGGGATCCAGCAGGGCAGCCGGGCGCACCGCGGAGTCCGGGAACCTGCCCGCCACCGCATCCAGGGCCCGCTGGGCGGCAAGCCAGTCCTCGTCATGGGCGTCGAAGCTGAGCTGGAGGCTGCCGTCGGCCGGGCCCAGCCGCTCGGCGCGGATGCCGATCAGCCGTACCGGCTGCCGGCGGGGGCCCAGCCCCTCCAGAAGCCGCACGGCATGGCGGTGCAGCTCGGGTGCGGACTGGGTGCCGTGGGGCAGGCTGGCCGAGCGGGTCAGCGTGGAAAAGTCCCGCCAGCGCAGCTTCAGGCTCAGCCCGTAGCTGGTGAGCTCGGCGGCCCGCAGCCGGGCAGCGACCTTATGCGCCAGGCGCAGCAGCTCTCTGCGCAGCTGGGCATCTGCCGTCACATCGGAGGCGAAGGTCTCCTCTGCCCCGATGCTCTTCTCCACCCGGTGCGGCTCCACCGGCCGGGGGTCGATTCCCCAGGAGAGAGCATGCAGCTGCTCCCCCACGGCCCCGAGCCGGTGGGCCAGGGCCTCTTTGGGGGTCTCGGCGATCTGGGCCACCGTGCGCAGCCCCATATCGGCCAGCGTCTGGGCGGTCTTTGCGCCCACGCCCCACAGTTCGGTGGCCTCCAGACTGTGCAGAAACTCGGTGCGCCGGTGCGGGGGCACTACCAGCAGTCCGTCCGGCTTGGCCTTGGTGGAGGCGATCTTGGCGATGAACTTGCGGTCAGCGATGCCCACTGTGGCCGGCAGGCCCACCCGCTCACGCAGTCCGGCACGGATCAGCCGGCCCATCTGCTCGGGCTCCCCCATGCTGCGCCGGGCGCCGGTGAGATCCAGAAACGCCTCATCCACGCTCAGCTGCTCCTTGCGGTGGGTCAGGGTGTCGAAGTAGTCCATGATCGCCGCCGAGAGCTCCCGGTACCGGTGCATCTGCGGCGGAATGACCACAGCCTGCGGGCTGAGCCGCCGGGCCCGGGTCAGCGGCATGGCTGAGCGCACCCCGTCGGCGCGTGCCTGATAGGAGGCTGAGAGCACCACGTAGCGGCCCTCACCTGCCACGATGATCTTGCGCCCGCGCAGCTCCGGTTTGTCCAGCAGCTCGGCCTCCACGTAGAAGGCATCCATATCCACATGCGCAATGATCGGCGAGCCGCGCTGCTGTGCTCGGGACTGCTGCGAACCCATAGGATCAAGAGTATGCCCACGCCAGCAGATGCCGCCCGCCCGCCGTTCCCCCCTCCCGGCGGGGCTGAGCTGGTGGAGCATGTCAATGCCGGCTGCCGCGGGCTGCTGGAGCGCAAGCGGGCCGAGGTCGCGGCAATCGATGCTGAGGCCGCCCCATTGGTCGATGCCCTGCTGGAGCTGACCTCCGGCGGCAAGAAGATGCGCCCGCTGCTGGGCTGGCTGGGCTGGCGGGCCGCCGCGGCGGACCCGGAACCGGCAGCCGCGGCAGCCCATCCGGCCGTGGTCAGCCTCGGGGTCGCTCTGGAGCTCTTCCAGGCCGCGGCCTTAGTCCATGACGACATCATTGACCGATCCGCCACCCGGCGGGGCGCACCGAGCACGCATAAGCGCTTTGAGCAGCTGCACTCCGCCCAGCGGTTCGCCGGAGACCCGGAGCACTTCGGCACTGCAGGTGGGATTCTCAGCGGGGACCTGGCCCTAGCCTGGGCCTCCGAGGCATTCGAGCAGGCGATCGCCGCAGCCCCAGGGGCGGCAGCCGAGACCACGGTGATCTTCCGGCGCATGCACACTGAGGTGATTGCGGGCCAGTACTTGGATGTGCTGGCAGAGGTGGACCTGCGCACCGCAGATGAGCAGGCGCTGGCCCGGGCGCGGCGGATCGCGGTCTATAAGTCCGCCAAGTACAGCGTGGAGTATCCGGTGCTCCTGGGGGCTGCTCTGCATGGTGGGCAGGCCGGGCTGCTCACCGCCCTCTCTGAGACCACCCTGCCGTTGGGCGAGGCGTTTCAGCTGCACGATGATCTGCTGGGGGTGTTCGGGGATCCTGCCGCCACGGGCAAACCGGTGGGGGATGATCTGCGGGAGGGAAAGCGCACCGCCCTGGTGCTGACCGGGCTGCAGGCGGCTTCCGCCCAGGATGCGGCCTGCCTGCGCGCCGTGCTTGGGGACCCCCGGCTGACCGAGGAGGACATTGTGGAGGCCCAGCGGATACTCTCCAGCGGCACACCGTCAGCTGTGGCGCAGGTCGAGCAGATGATCCGCGAACTGGGCCTGGGCTTCAACCAGTCCCTGGGCCGCCTCCCAGGAGCCGGGGTCAGTGCCCCTGTGGCCGATGACCTGAAGAGCCTTGCGCACAGCCTGGTGCCTCAGTTCCGGGCTGATTTCGATACCCTGAAGCAATGAGCTCTGAGGACAGTTGGATCGGCGCAACGATCGGGGAGCGCTACACGATCCAGAAGCGTGTGGCGCGCGGCGGCATGTCCACTGTCTATCTGGCCACGGACTCCCGGCTGCACCGCCAGGTGGCCATCAAAGTGCTCTTCCCGCATATGGCCGAGGACCGCAAAGTGGTCCAGCGTTTTGAGCAGGAGGCACGCAACTCCGCCCTGCTCAGCCACCCCAATGTGGTGCAGGTGCTGGATCAGGGGCAGACCCGCGAGACCGCCTATATGGTCATGGAGTACGTGCCCGGGGCCACACTGCGCACCCTGCTCAAGCGCGGACCGATGACCCCCCGGCTGGCACTGGCCTATGCCCAGGCGATCCTGGGCGGGCTGGGGGCTGCGCACCGGGCCGGGCTGGTGCACCGCGATATCAAGCCGGAGAACGTTCTGGTCTCCCCCGAGGGGCGGATCAAACTGGCCGACTTCGGGCTCGCCCGAGCGGCCACCCATCATTCCGGGACCTCCACCCTGATGGGCACAGTGGCCTATATTGCCCCCGAGCTGCTCTCCGGGGAGGGCGCCGATGAGCGGGCCGACATCTATGCGGTGGGGATTCTGCTCTACGAGATGCTCACCGGGGTCCAACCCTTCACCGGAGACACCCCGGTGCGGGTGGCCTTCCAGCACGTGAACTCCACAGTCCCGCCGCCCTCCTCCTATGTGCCGGGGCTGGCCCCGGCCCTGGATGAGCTGGTCCGGGAGGCGACCCGCAGCGATCCGGCAGACCGGCCCAAGAACGCTGATGAGCTGCTTCAGCTGCTCGAGACCGCCCGGGAACAGCTCACCGAGGAGGACCTGGACTTCAAAGGAGCGCTGAACAAGCACCACCAGTTCAACCCGCCCGCCGCTGCTGCCGGCACAGACTACGACGACGCCGCCGCAGCGACCTCCGCCGCCACCCAGCTGATGCCCAACGCCCTGAGCGGCGAGCAGAGCGACGGTGAGGTGCCCGCCGCCAGCGGAACCAACACTGAGGACTTCCCCACTGCTGACGACGGCACCTTCGATGAAGATGTCACTGCGGCGCTCAGCCACACTGCTGCTGCGCCCGGCCCGCCGGCTCCGCGGCCGCAGGCCCCTGCCGAGAAGCCCGCTGACCCCTGGGCTACTCTGGCCGAGGAGGACCGCCAGACCGTGGCTGAGGTTCCGCTGCAGCTGGGCAGGCTCAGCGTGGATGACGATACCGGGACTCATCCCGCCCAGACGCCCGCAGCTGCTCCCCGCCCCGGGCGGGGCAGCTACGACCCGAGGGCTGATAAAAGGCAGCGGCAGCGCCCCATGGTGCAGCTGGAGGGGCCCACCCCGGCACGGCAGGCGGTGACGGGCGTCGTCGTCGTCATGCTGGCAGCACTGCTGATGCTGCTGGGCTACCAGCTGGGCATCGCCAACAGCATCATCCCGCCGCTGGGCGGCTGAGCGCCTATTTGACCTGAGTGAGCGCCTCAGCCACCAGGAAGGCCATCTCCAGGGACTGCTTGTGGTTCAGCCGGGGGTCCACCAGGGACTCGTAGCGGGCATCGAAGGCGGACTCATCGATCACATCGGAGCCGCCCAGGCATTCGGCCACATCATCGCCGGTCATCTCCACGTGGAGCCCGCCGGGGTAGGTCCCGGCCGCCTGGTGGACCTCGAAGAAGCCGCGCACCTCATCCATCACGTCGTCGAACCGGCGGGTCTTGTACCCGTTCTTGGCGGTGATGGTGTTGCCGTGCATCGGGTCGGTCACCCAGACCACCTTGGCGCCTGAGTCGCGTACTGCCTCCACCAGGGCCGGCAGCTTCTCACGGATCTGGGCGGCACCCATCCGGGTGATGAAGGTCAGCCGGCCGGGCTCGCGCTGGGGGTCCAGCTTCTCGATGTAGTCCAGGGCGTCCTGGGCAGTGGTGCTGGGCCCCAGCTTCACCCCGAGTGGGTTGCGCACCCGGGAGAGGTAGTCCACATGGGCCCCGTCCAGATCCCGGGTCCGCTCGCCGATCCACACGAAGTGCCCGGAGGTGACATAGGGCATGCCGGTGCGGGAATCGATGCGGGTCAGGGCACGCTCATAGTCCAGCAGCAGCGCCTCATGGGCGGAGTAGAACTCAGTGCGCCTGAGTCCCTCGAACTCCACGCCGCAGGCGCTCATGAACCGCACGGCACGGTCGATCTCTCCGGCGATGCGCTCGTATTTGGCGTGGGCAGGGTTCTCCATGAAGCCCTTGTTCCACTGCTGGACGGCGCGCAGATCGGCGAAGCCGCCCTCGGTGAAGGCGCGGATCAGGTTCAGCGTGGAGGCTGATTTGTGGTAGGCCTCCACCATGCGCTTGGGGTCTGGCAGCCGGGATTCCTCGGTGAACTCGAAGCCGTTGACGATCTCCCCGCGGAAGCTGGGCAGGGTGACCCCGTCGCGGGTCTCGGCATCGGAGCTGCGCGGTTTGGCGTACTGGCCGGCCATCCGGCCCATCTTGACCACCGGTAGGGCGGCGCCGTAGGTGAGCACCACGGCCATCTGCAGCAGAGTCTTGACCTTGGCGCTGATCTTCTCTGCGGTGATATCGCTGAAGGTCTCCGCACAGTCACCGCCCTGGAGCAGAAATGCCTCGCCCTGGGCCACCTTGGCCAGGCGGCGCTTGAGCTTATCCACTTCACCGGCGAACACCAGCGGGGGGTTGGCCGAGAGTTCGGCGTAGGCGGAGTCGAAGTCCGGGTGGTCCTGCCAATGCGGCTGCTGCTTCAGCGGTAGATCCCGCCAGCTGTCGAGGCCCGGATACTCCGCGGCACCGGTGTGCACGATCTCACCGGGGGCGGTCAGCGGGGTCTCGGCGCGGGGTTCTTCTGCAGCAGTCACCCCCATAGGGTAATGGGGCAGGATGCAGCGCACCTAATACGCGCCGACGGCGGTCCACATGATGGAAGCCGACCTCCGGCAGCACCGGTCAGTGTGCTGCTCAGGCCTGGGCGGCGCGCGCCTGGGCGGCCTCTGCGTAGAGGGTCTCCACAGCTTCTGCGTAGTCCTTCATGATGTCGGCGCGCCGGATCTTCATCGAGGGGGTCAGGTGCCCCGACTCGATGGTGAAATCGCCCTCCAGAAGCTTGAAGGTGCGGATGGACTCTGCCTTCGAGACGGACTGGTTGGCCTTATCCACCACGGACTGCACATGGTCGATGATGGTTTGGTTCTCGATCAGCTCGCTGACCGGGGTATCAGGGTTCATGCCCCTGCCCTCGAGCCAGCCGGGCAGGGTCTCGGCGTCGAGGGTGATCAGTGCTGCCACAAAGGGCCGCCCGTCACCGACCACCACGGCCTGGGAGACGATGGCGTCGGCCCGGATTTGATCCTCCAGCTGGGCCGGTGCCACGTTCTTGCCCGCAGCGGTGACAAGAATCTCCTTCTGCCGCCCGGTGATGGTCAGGAAGCCCTCGGAGTCCAGGGCGCCCACATCACCGGTGCGGTACCAGCCGTCCTCAGTGAAGGACTCCTGGTTGGCATCAGGCCGGTTGAGGTAGCCGCGGAAGACTCCCACACCACGGCCCAGGATCTCGCCGGAGTCATCAATCCGGACCTCATGGCCGGGAAGCGGCTGGCCTACGGAGCCAATCTTGGTGGCAGTGGGGGTGTTCACCGTCAGCGGGGCGGTGGTCTCGGTGAGTCCGTAGCCCTCCATCACATGCAGGCCGATTCCCTTGAAGAAGAAGCCCAGGCGTGCACCCAGCGGGGATCCGCCGGAGACGGCGAACTTCACATTCCCGCCCATCCGGGCGCGCAGCTTGGAGTAGACCAGTTTGTCGAAGAGGCCGTGCTTGAGCTTGAGCACAAACCCGGGCTTACCCTCCTGGGAGGCCTTCGCGTAGTCGATGGCTGTCTGGGCTGCTTTCTGGAAGATGCTTCCCTTGCCGTCGGCCTCCGCCTTCATCATGGCGGCGTTGTAGATCTTCTCAAAGACCCTGGGCACCGCCAGCAGGAAGCTGGGCTGGAAGGTGCCCAGATCGTCCACCAGCTGCTTGATGTCTGAGGTGTGCCCCACCCTGGCGCCGGCGGCCACACTGATCACCGAGATGAAGCGGGCAAAGACATGGGCCAGCGGGATGAACAGCACTGTGGAGGAGTTCTTGTTGATGGCTGTCTCCAGCGAGGCCAGGGCATTGAGGCTCAGCTCGGCGAAGTTGCCGTGGGTGAGCTCGCAGCCCTTGGGCTTCCCGGTGGTTCCGGAGGTGTAGATGATGGTGGCCAGGTCCTCGAGGTTTGCCGCCGAGCGGCGGGCCTGGAGCTCCTCGTCGGCGATCTCCTTGCCGGCGCTGCGCAGCTGGTCGAGGTCATCACTGTCAATGGTGAGCACATCCTGGACTGATTCCAGCTTCTCCTGGGCCACAGCCCGGTCCACTGCCTTGACGTGGGAGTCAGTCTCGGCGAAGACCAGCTTGACCTCGGAGTCCTGCACGATCCAGGCGATCTGGGAGGGCGATGAGGTTTCGTAAATCGGCACGGTGACTGCACCGGCGTACCAGATGGCGAAGTCCAGCAGCGTCCATTCGTACCGGGTGGCGGCCATAATGGCCACCCGTTCCCCGGGCTGGATGCCTTTAGCGATCAGGCCCTTGGCGAGGGAGACCACATCGTCACGGAATTCCGCAGCCGTCACATCGGTCCACTGCCCCGGGGTGAGCTGGCGGCCGAACAGTACGTTGCCGGGGTCCTCAGCAACCTGGCGCTCCAGCAGGTCTGTGATGTTGAGGTCCGGCTCAACCTTCACAGCGGCGGGTACGGCAAATTCTCTCACGCGCTTCTCCTCCCAGGCGGGGTGTACTCACAGTTCAGTGCTACTGACCAGTATATGCGCAGAAATGTGCTGCAGTTCACATTACCGGTGAGGCGGACGCGCGAGCGTAGCGATGAGCCGCCGGGATATTACAGCCGGGCGCCGTCGTCGCCTCCTGATCGCTTGGCGGGCATCTGCATGAACAGCACCACCAGCCCGAAGATCGCTATCGCGACCAGTGCCGCCACAGTCCAGCCAGATTGGAAGGTGCTCGGCAGGAAACCGCCCAGGAAGGGGTAGAGGATGAGGGCGATGATCCCCAGAATCATCAGCACAGCCCCGATGACTACTCCCGGCTTTGCTCCGGCCACCGGATTCTTAGGGTTCGGCGGGCGGAAGTCGTCCTCGGGCTCCGCGGGGGTGTAGTCGCGCGGGCCACGGGCGCCGAGGTTCTTGGGGACCGGGCGCCCGGGCTGGGGTCGGGAGGTCCGGCGCCGGTAATTGGAGTCGCCGTCGGGTCGCTTGTGCATAGCACCAGACTAGCGGCTCCAGCCCTTAGAGTAGTAGCGGTCCCACCCCGGAGACCCCCATCCCCGGCCGAGAGGAAGAGACGTCAGGTGACCTCGCTGCTGTTCTATAACAATGCCAAGCGCTTCCTGGTGGGGCCGGCGGTCAACACAATCTTCCGGCCCTGGGTCAAGGGCCTGGACAATCTCCCGGCCGAGGGGGCGGCGATCCTGGCCTGCAACCATCTGTCCTTCTCGGATTCGGTGTTCATCCCGGTGGTCATCCCGCGCCCGGTGCGCTTCCTGGCCAAGAACGACTATTGGAAGGGCCGTGGCATCTCCGGGCGGTGGAACCGGTGGTTCTTCAACGCCACCGGCCAGATCCCGATGGACCGCTCCGGCGGGGCGGCCAGCCAGAATTCTCTGGACAACGGGGTCCAGTCGCTGCTCGACGGTGATCTGTTGGGCATCTACCCGGAGGGCACCCGCTCCCCGGATGGCCGGCTCTACCGCGGCAAGCTGGGGGTGGCCCAGCTGGCCCTGCGCGCCCAGGTCCCGGTGATCCCGATGGCCCTGATCGGCACCGATAAGGTCCAGCCCCTGGACCGCAACATCCCGCGTATCCACCGGGTGGGGCTGATCATCGGCGAGCCTATGCGCTTTGACAGCTTCTACGGCAATGTGGGTGACCGCTTCGCCCAGCGCGCGGTCACCGATCAGATCATGAGCCAGATCATGCGGCTCTCGGGCCAGGAGTATGTAGACGTCTACGCCTCGGTGGTTAAGCAGAAGCTCCAGGCGCAGAAGGAAGCCCAGAAGAGCAAGTAGCGACGGCACGACGCCGCGGGCCCTCCCGGGTGCCGAAACACACAAAGACCCCCACCTAACTAAAACTACTAGTCAGACGGGGGTCATCGGTGCGCGAGGGGGGACTTGAACTGACCTCGACCCCCTCGCTCCGTGAATCCGTGAGGAGCGTTCTGCCGCATGAAATCAACGATCTATGACGTCTCGCCTGTGGATAACTCCACCGCGGTACCCCGACCGACAGGTTGCTTAGCACTTTCGTTAGCACTTTTCGCGGTGTGTGCGACGCTAGGCTCCTGGCCTCTTTGCTTGCGGTCGGGGATCCGAATCGGGGACCCTCTGACGGGGTTCACTCCTCGTGAGTGGCACCGTCGTGGTCGCGGCGTGGGGATTCGCGGAGCATGAGGAGTGCTCCGGCGATCGCGGCCGTGACGATGACGATGTCGGCGATGTTCCCGATGAACCAGTTGCCGTAGGCGAGGAAGTCCACGACGTGACCGCGGGCAAACCCGGGCGTACGGAAGAGCCGGTCGAAGGCATGGGACGCGGCGGCACCCCCGAGCGCACCGATCACGATCGCCCACGCGGGTCGCTGGACACGGAACGCGAACACGATCGCCGCGACCGTTGCGGCGACGGCCACAACCGCGAACACCCAGGTGAAGCCCTCGCCGAAAGAGAAGGCCGCGCCGGGGTTGTATGCCAGTTGCAACCCGAGCAGGTCGCCGACCAGCGGGATGCGCTCGCCTCGGGTGAGGGCGGCTTCGGCCCACACCTTGGTGCCCTGGTCGATGGCGATGACGAGCCCGCCGAGCAGGAAGGTCCCGGCGCCGAGTCGCCACCGCCGCGGGCGAGGAGATGACTGAGCCGTGGACTCCTGGCCGGTGGTCGGGTCCGGGGTCATGCGAGGACCTCGAAGAGGCGGACGATGACGCCGGACTCGATCAGGATGAACAGACCCAGGCCGATGAACACCGCCGGGACGAGCCAGTGCTCGACGCGTTCCAGGGTTTCGGTGACGGCCTTGTTGGTGCCGATCAGTCGTCCGGCAGCGCACCAAACCGCGACGAGGACGAGGAACACGATGATCATGACCGCGACGTCGCCAGGCGAGCTGGTGCGGAAGATCGGCGTGTAGAGGGAGATGTTGTCGGCCCCGTTGGCGATCGTGATCCCGGCCACGCCCCACAGCCCGACCGCGGTGATCTTGGCGTCATCGTCGTCATCGTCGCCGTTGCGTCGCAGGCCGCGCACGAGCGTCCAGATGCCGATGCCGAGCGGGACCAAGCCGAGGAAGCCCACCCATTCGTCCGGCACGATCGTCAGGCCGAGTGCGGCGATCACGCTGATCACGACGAGGGTGATGAACCCGAGGTACTGCCCGGCGACGATCTGCCACGGTCGCGGCTTCCCGCGCCGGGAGGCGAGGAACAGCACGGTGAGCACGACGATGTCGTCGATGTTGGTCGCCGCGAACAGGCCGATCGCTGCGCCGATGGTCGCGAGCATCAGGTGGCCGGTGACGGCGTCGCCGCGGCAACGGCGGGCCTCTTGGCTCGGGCGGCGCGTAGCCCGTTGAGGATCACGATGACCTCCGCGATCTCGTGGACCAGGACCACGACGGCGAGCCCGAGGACTCCGAACAGGGAGAGCGGGAGCAGCGCGATGATGATCAGCAGTGACAGGATGATGTTCTGGTTCATGATGCGCCGTCCGCGGCGCGCGTGGTCGAACGCGCGCGGGATGAGGCGGAGATCGTGTCCGGTGAACGCGACGTCGGCGGACTCGATCGCCGCGTCGGAGCCGGTCGCTCCCATCGCGATGCCGATGTCCGCGGCTGCGAGGGCTGGGGCGTCGTTGATGCCGTCACCGATCATCGCGACCGATCCCGCCTTCGACAGCTCGCCGATCGCGGTCGCCTTGTCTTCGGGGCGCAGCTCCGCACGCACGTCGTCGATCCCGGCTTGCGCGGCGAGAGCGCGCGCGGTGCGGGCGTTGTCGCCGGTGAGCATGGTCACGCCGATGCCCTGGTCAGCGAGGATGCGCACGACCTCGGGGACTTCGGGACGCAACTCGTCACGGACACCGATCGCGGCAACAGGTGCCCCGTCGCGGTGCACGATCACGACGGTCATACCCTGCTCCTCCAGGCCCTCGACCCGGCCTGCAAGTCCGCCGGCATCGAGCCAACGAGGACTGCCGACCGTGATCCGCACCCCGCCTGCGGTGCCCTCGATGCCGTGCCCGGCCAGTTCGGTCACATCTGTAGCCGCGGGAGCCTTCGGTGCGGCGGCGGTAATCGCTGCGGCAAGGGGGTGCGTGCTGTGCTGCTCCAGCGCTGCCGCCCAAGCCAGCGCCTGTGCGTCGCCCACGCCGTCAGCGGTGAGGACCGCGGTGACGGCGGGCTCATTGCGGGTGAGGGTGCCGGTCTTGTCGACGGCAATGTGCCGGATCGTGCCGAAGCGCTCGAAGACCGCGCCGGACTTGATGATCACGCCGAACTTGCTGCCCGCGCCGATCGCGGAGACGACCGTCAACGGCACCGAGATCGCCAGCGCACACGGCGAGGCGGCGACCAGGACGACGAGCGCGCGGGTGATCCACATCTCCGGGTCGCCTAACAGCGAGCCGATGATCGCGACCAGCGCGGCGAGGATCAGCACGCCCGGAACAAGGGGACGGGCGATCCGGTCGGCGATGCGGGCACGGTCGCCCTTCTCGGCCTGGGCCTGCTCGACCAGCCCCACGATCGTGGTCAGCGAGTTGTCGGTGCCCGCCGCGGTCGTCTCGACCTCCAAGGCGCCAGCGACGTTGATCGCGCCGGCGGAGACCTCATCGCCGGGTGCGACCTCGACCGGGATCGACTCGCCGGTGATCGCCGAGGTGTCCAGGCTCGACTGGCCCGCCCGGACGACGCCGTCGGTCGCGATCCTCTCCCCGGGACGCACCAGCATGACCTGCCCGACCGTGAGGTCCTTCGCGGCGACCTCGACCGAGACCCTGTCACGCAGCACCGTCGCGGTCTCCGGCACAAGCTTCAGCAGCGCCCGCAGGCCCCCGCGGGCCCGGTCCATCGCCTTGTCCTCCAGCGCCTCGGCGATGGAGTACAGGAACGCCAGCGCCGCCGCTTCCTCGACGTAGCCGAGGATGACCGCCCCGAGCGCGCTGATCGTCATCAGCAGCCCGATCCCGAGCTTGCCCTTCGTGAATAGATTCCGGATCGCGCCGGGCGTGAACGTCGACGCCCCCAGCAGCAGGCCGATCCAGAACAGCACCAGGGCCGGGGTGTCCGCTCCCGCCCACTCGGTAATCAGGCCGGCGAGAAACGCGACACCGGAGAACACCGGCATCAAGATCCCGCGGTCCCTCCACCACGGACGCGCTACCTCCTCAGCCTCGCCGACGGATGTTGTGGTCGGCTCGTCGCAGCCGCACGCCGCGCTCATGCGTCCGCCTCCGCTGCGCAGCAGCCCGGTACCGTGCACGCCGCGTCCACGCACGGCGCCTGCTCGTCCACGGCCAGCGTCACATCCACCAGCGCCACGAGCGCCGCCGCCAGATGCGGGTCGGCGATCTCGTAACGAGTCTGCCGCCCCTCGGGCTCGGCAACCACAATGCCGCAATCGCGCAGACACGTCAGGTGGTTCGAGACATTCGAACGGGTTAGCTCCAATTCACGGGACAGCACCGCGGGGTAGCTCGGAGCATCGAGCAGGGACATCAGGATCCGGGAACGCGTCGGGTCGGCCATGGCCCGGCCCAGCCGGTTCATGACATCGAGGCGTGAAGCAATAGTCAGCATGCACTGAACTATACAGTGGATGCTGACCTGGCGCCAAATCACAGATTCGAGCGCCGGCCTGAGGGCTACGGCATCATTTCGGTGCGGAACCTGGTCACGGCCGATCCCGCACAGGTCCGGTTGCAGTTCCACGTGGATGTCTCGCCCGGTGTTCAGCTGATGCCCGAGTAGGCGTGCAGGCCTTTGAAGAAGAGGTTGACGATGGTGAAGTTGAAGAGCACCGCAGCGAACCCGGTCAGCGACAGCCAGGCGGACTTCGTGCCGCGCCAGCCGCGCGTGGCACGGGCGTGGATGTAGCCGGCGTACAGCACCCAGATCACGAACGTCCAGACCTCTTTGACGTCGAAGCCCCAGTAGCGGCCCCATGACTCGTTCGCCCAGATCGCCCCGGCGATGAGGGTGAATGTCCAGAAGATGAATCCGAGGATCGCGAAGCGGTAGGCGAGCGTCTCGAGCGCGTCGGAGTTCGGGAGCGTGCGGAGATAGCCGCGCCCTTGCTCGACCGACCCTTCCCCCTGCGCTTGCAGGCGTTCGCGCCGTGCCCGCAGCAGTTGCATGGTGGAGAGCCCTGCTGCGATGGCGAACAGCGCGGTCGCGAGCGATGCGACGAAGACATGGATGATGAGCCAGATGCTCTTGAGTGGATCCATCAGCGGCGTCACCTCGACGTAGAAGGACATCGCCGACCCACCGAGGAAGAACACGACCATGCCCGCGATGAACACCCCGAGGAACCGCAGATCGAACCAACGCACGGCCGCCAGGTAAACGGCGATGATGAGCAGGGTGCCGATTAGCGCGAACTCGTACATGTTCGCCCACGGCACCCGCTCGGCCGCCACGCCGCGCGTGATCGTCGCGGCGAGGTGGAGGACGAAGCCGAGCCCGGTGAACGCGATGGCGAGGCGCGCCCAGTATCGGCGAGACCGCTCCGAGGCCGGCACTCGCAGACTCGGCTCGGCCGGTTCGGGGGCGGGCGGCGCGGGGGCGGCGCCCGTCGCAGCTCCCACGAGCACCGTCCCGCGCTGCTTTGCGGGGGCGAGGGATGCGCGCTGCGAGAGGTCGTAGGCGAAGGCGACGAACGCGAGCACATAGAGTGTGATCGCCGACCAGACGGCGATCACGGAGAACTCGTCGAGTGCAGTTTGCAGTTCGAGATCCACGGCTATCCCTCGCTTTCCGCGATCGCCGCGTCGAGTGCGTCGGTGATGTCGGTGACCGACTGGGGTTGGAGCAATTCGCCGTTGAGGAAGAAAGTGGGGGTGCCCTGCACGCCGAGCGAGAGGCCGGTGTTGTGATCTTCCTCGACCCGCTGCTGAGTCGCGGGGTCGGCGACGGCCTGGTCGTAGGCCTGCATATCGAGCCCGAGCTCTTCGGCGTAGCCGCGAATCTTGTCGGCCTGGGAGTCCTGCTGCTCCGCCCACTCGGGCTGGGACTCGAAGAGTTTGCGGTACATCTCCTCGAACTTCCCCTGCTGGCCCGCAGCCTCGGCCGCCAGCGCCGCGTTCATCGAGTTCGCGTGGTTGGTGTTGAAGTAGCGAGCGACGTAGGTGATCCTGCCGTCGTACTGCTTGCGGATCTCCTCGATCACCGGGTAGACGGCCCCGCACGCTTCGCATTCGAAGTCGAGGAACTCGACGAGCACCGGCTCCCCCTCGCCGGCATCGTCGAGGACGTGCGAGTTCTCCTGCACCAACGGCACCGTGGCCTTCCCCTCGCTGCCTGGCGATCCTTCGGGCACCGCGCGCTCGGGCCGGTTCAGCAGCGTGACGAGGATGATGATCAGGAAGACCAGCAGGAGCGTGGGGATCGTGATCAGCGCGGCCTTCATCGAGGTGCTGATTTTCTTCTTGGGTTTCTGGACGATGTGCTGGGTCAAGGGGTTCCCTTCTTGAAAAGCGGTGATGGCAACTGCTCGGCGACAGCCGAGAGGTGGGCCTCACTGAACTGTGTGACGGCGCGTTCGAGGCCGGGATCCTCGCCGCGGGCAAGGCCCGCGTATTCGATCCTGACCTTGCGGTCGCCGATGACGGGGTTGATGAGGGTGGCTTTCACCCAGAGCCGGCGGCGCGGGATAAGGAGTCCGGTGATGAGCCCCGCTGTTGCGAGGATCGAGAAGATGAGCACCCAGGTAGCACCGGTATCGCGCTGGATCTGCAGCGAGACGAACCGTTTCACCGGCTCGTCGGCCCCCTCGGTCGCGGTGAGATCCTCGAAGGTGACGGTCCCCATCCCATCCGGGAGATCGGCGGTATCGCCGGGGGTGAGCTCGATCGAGTCGACACCGGTATCCCCGCCGGTGATCTGAGTCATGGATTCGGTGTCGAGCTGATAGACGGAGCGCGGGGTGCCGTCGTCGATGCCGAGATCGCCAGTGAAGACGTTGAAGGTGAGCCGCGGGTTGATGAGGTCCGGGAACACTGAATAGGACGCCCCGGTTTCCAGCGTGCTCTGAGTCGGGTAGAGGAATCCGATGAGCCCGACCTGCTCGGGCAGACCGTCGGGGACTTTCACCACGCCGAGCGACGTCATGGCGGAGTCCTGTGGGAGGAACGGCTGGGGCTCCTGGTAGACAATATCCCCTTGCGCGTTGCGAATCGTGATCATCGGTGCGTAGCCGTTGCCGAGCAGGTAGATCCGGTCGCCGTCCACGGTGATGGGAGCGTTGACGCGCACCGTCTCAGCCCGCGTCTCCTCGCTGCCGGGCTCTCGGATGGTGAGATGCGCGGCGAAATTCCCCGCCTGCCCCGCCCCCGGCCTGCCAGGTTCGACGTACTCGACATCGAACCCGTCCAGGGTCATCGCGTAGGGAGTGAGCGAGTCCCTGTCGAAGAAGCGGCCCGGAGCGAAGGAGGAGTAGGCGCTCTCAGCGTTCACGAACGTGGTGCCGGCGACGATGACACGGTCGCCGGTGTAGTTGAGTCCGCTGCTGAACAGCACAGTTACGAGCACGCCGACCAGTGCCGAGTGGAAGACGAGATTGCCCGTCTCGCGCAAGTGTCCGCGTTCAGCGGACACCGACCAGGTCGTCGCGTCGTCATACCGAGCGGTGCGGTATCCGCGACGACGCAGCTCGGCGGCCGCGATCGTGATCGCCTGCTCGATGTCGGCGTCCGGAGTGCGTCCTTCGACGAGCTGCAGCTCGTGGGAGGAATGTGCGGCCATCCGCTGCAGGCGTGCCGGGGTCTTCGGTGCCGGGGAGCGCAACGCTTTCGCGTGGTGTTTGATCCTCGGGATGATGCATCCGATGAGGGAGACGAACAGCAGCAGGTAGATGGCGGAGAACCAGGCTGAACCATAGACGTCGAACAGCTGGAAGTTGTCGAGCACGGGAGCGAGCTCGGGATTGTCATCGTAGTACTGGACAACACCATTCGGGTCTGCCTGTCGTTGCGGGAAAAGCGATCCGGGGATTGCGGCGACGGCCATGAGCAGCAGCAGGAGTGCGGTGCGCATGTTGGTGAGCTGCCGCCAGGCCCAGCGCAGCCAGCCGCGCCAGCCGAGGCCGCTCTCAGGGACGCTCCCCTCGACGGAGTCGACGTGGTCGCTCGGACGCGCCGGCAGGGTGTCTCGTTCAGAGCGGGAGCTGGACATTCGCCATCACCCCCTGCAGGGAAGACATGAGCCGCGTCCAGAGTCCGGTCACCATGAGCAGTCCGAGCAGTACCAGCATGATGCCGCCTGCGATGTTGATGCCCCGGATGTGACGGCGCAGAAACGTCATTGACCGGGTCGCCCAGCCCAGACCGAATGCGAGGAGGACGAACGGGATGCCGAGGCCGAGCGAATACGAAACGCCGAGGAGGGCGGCTCGGATGGGATCGCCGAGATTCCAGGAGATAGAGAGGATGGCGGCGAGGGTCGGCCCGATGCAGGGCGTCCAGCCGATGCCAAGTGCGAAGCCGAGCAGGGGCGCTCCCGCCAGCCCGAGGCGGGCATGGAAGCGCGGGCGGATGGTGCGCTGCACCCGGCGGAATACGCCGACGAATGCGAGTCCCATGAAGATGACAACGGCACCGAGGATGCGGGTGGCGAGGTCGGCGTAGGAGACGAAGACATGCCCGAAGGCCCCGCCGAGCACGGTGGCGGAGACGAACACGACAGAGAACCCGGCGATGAACAGCAGCACGCCCAGCAGCAGGCGGCGGCGCTGCGCGGCCGTGTCCTCGGCCGCCGCCCCAGTGCTCCCGTCCGGGGCGACAGCGGCGCTGAGATAGCCGAAGTAGCCCGGGACTAGTGGAAGGACACAGGGGGAGGCGAAGGACACGAACCCGGCGAGTAGGGCGAGGAGGACGCCTACCCAGAGCGCTCCATCGAAGATGAGATCGCTGGGGTTCATGTCGTCTCCTCGAGGGCGTCGGAGACGAGCACGTCGAGGATGGATGCGGATTCGAGCTGGCCGATGATGCGGGCAGTCACCCGCCCCTCCCGGTCGAGCACGAGGGTGGTCGGCGTCGCCTGGATCGGGGTGACCCCGGCGAAGGCCTGTTTGACGCGGCCATCGGTCACATCGATCACGCTAGGGTAGGTGATGCCGTTGTCCTCGGCAAATGCGACCGCGGTCGCCGGCTGGTCGTAGATGTTCACGCCCAGGAAGGCGACACCGTCATCCTGATACTTCTGCCAGATCTCCTCGAGCATCGGGGCTTCGACGATGCAGGGCCCGCAGGCGGCATACCAGAAGTTCACGACGTACACCTGACCGGCGTAGTCGTCGCTGGCGACCGGGTCGCCGTACTCGGTGGTGCCGGTAAAGCTCACCGGCGCCCCGCGCTCGTCCACGGGGATCTCGACGATCCGCCCGTCGGCGCTTTCAGTTCGTTCGTTGTCCTGCTGATACCGTTCGGAGAGCGGCGTGGCGGCGGTGCATCCGATCAGCCCGAGACTGATCGCGGTGGTCGCCACGAGTGCGGTTTTCAGCAGGATCGTCCGTTTCGACGTCCTCAAGTTTTGGGTACTCCTCGTTCCTCAACGCGTGGTCGCGGGCAGCGGCGGACATGCCGACCCGTGCCTGCCCGACAGGGCAGCGTGAGGTGCGATTAGATTCGCAGGAGGTTCAGTTCGAGCAGCCCGACGCGACGCCGTCCGTGGCGATCGAACGCCGAGGAGAAATTGATAGGGCCGGGCAGCGGTCGCTGGCGCTGGAAACGCACCAGGCGGAAACGCAAGGCGAAGGACAGCAGCGTCGCCAAAGCGAGCCCGCACAGGAGACCGAGGATGCAGGTGACGACCCCGATCACCATAGAATCGTTCCCGACCGCTTCCGCCGAGGTATCGACCACATGTTCGCCGCTTACGACTACTGGGCTTGCAATCGCGCTCGTCGCGGGCTCGGAGAGCCCGAGGTCATCCGCGTGGCTCGCGCACCAGAAGCCCTCATCGTCAAACGTCGCCGTGTCATGCGAGCAGATCGGAGGGCTTGGAACACAAACCTATTGTAGCGAGAGCGCTCTGGACGAGTATGTGAGCGGGCTGAGCGATGCATCTGCCAGCGCATCACAGCCGAGACTGCACCGAAGCAGAGGTTGAGGGAGCGTCGTGTGCTGGTCACCCCAGGCGAACTTGCCCTACGGCACCGAGCATCAACGCCAGGACCATAGTCGCCGACGTCGCAAAGGGCATGTCGGCGAAAGGCACCGGGCAGTGTCATAGCGTCGTAGCAACAGTGCTGGTCGGGCGAGGGGTTGCATATGGTGCGCAGGATGCTGACGGTGACGGACCGGGCGGAGATCTCTACAGGGCTCAAGGCGGGGTGGACGGTGCGCAGGATCGCCGGGCACCTCGACCGCTGCCCGTCGGTGATCTCGCGCGAGATCCGGCGTAACTCGACCAAGACGCGCGGGTACAAGATGGTCACCGCGGACTGCCGGGCTCAGCGGCGCCGGTCGCGTCCCCAGACCCCGAAGATCGAGGCCGACCCGGTGCTGCGCTTCCGGGTGCTGGCCGATCTGAAGCACTCGCGTACCCCGCGTCAGGTCGCCGGCCGCTTGCACCTGGAGGCCCGGGACGAGACCGTGGCACTGATGAAGGGATCCGTGCCGGCACAGGGCAAGACGGTCAGCCACGAGGCGATCTACCGGTTCATCTACGCCCTGCCCAAGGGCGAGCTCGCCGCGCACGGGGTCAGGCTGCGCTCCAAGCGCACCAGGCGGCGCGCACCCAAGGCGCTGGGCCAGCGCGGGGCGCCGATCGTGGGGATGGTCAGCATCGATGAGCGCGCGGACCTCGGCGAGCGGCGCGTGCCTGGGCACTGGGAAGGGGATCTGGTGATCGGAGCCCACGGCCGCTCCGCTGCCGCGACCCTGGTTGAGCGCACCACGAGGTTCACCACGATCCTGGCGCTGCCGGCGGGCAAGGACAGCGAGCACCTCGCCGATGCCCTGATCGATAACGCCGACGAACTGCCCGTCATGATGCGCAAGTCACTGACCTGGGACCAGGGCTCTGAGATGGCCAAGCACGCCGCCTTGACGCTGGCGACGAAGATGCCGGTGTACTTCGCCCACCCGCACTCCCCGTGGGAGCGCGGAACCAACGAGAACACCAACGGCCTGATCCGTGAGTACCTGCCCAAGGGCACCGCGATCCCAGCCCACCAGCCCTACCTGACCACGATCGCTGAAGAGCTCAACGAACGCCCCCGCGCAGTCCTGGGCTACCTCACCCCACGCGAAGCCTTCGAACGACTCCTGACCGACACTGTTGCTACGACGGCTTGACACCGCCCCGCACCATCGTCGATAAGGCCAGCGCGACTCTCTGGAGAACTCATCGCCAAGTATCGACCCCCGACCCCGGAATTAAGCACATCAACTTCGTCCGCTACAACCCCGCCGCGAACACCGACGTATCCACGACGTCCTGATGCGGAGCTACCAATATGTCTGAGATCTCACACTGTTCTTCTGAATGAACGTATGCTACCGTGGTAGATACCCTAGATGCCGTAGTAGAAACATTGGGTGGTGTCCTCATGCATGGCGGCGTGATCTTGTTCCGGGGCACCGGAGCCGACGCGCTGCGCTATGTCGAGGCCGACCGCAGCCGCGCCGATGACTACTACCTCAGCGACGCAGCGGGCATCGCGTACGCCGTGCTCGACGCAAGCGGAGCGGCGGTGACGGTTCGGCCGCTGTCGAACGAGGAGTACGCCGGATGGGTGGACTGGATTCACCCGGATACGGGTGAGCGGATGGGCAAACCGCGTGTTGCCGGGCAGGACCGGCTGGGGTCGCCCAGGTTCGCGGAGATGACGATCAATGGACCGAAGTCGCTGTCGATCGCCGCGGCGTTGCACCCCGAGGTGTCGGCGGCGTTGGATCGTGCGCAGCAGGATGCGCTGGCGGAGATTCGGCGGTGGTTGGCGCTGCATTCGGTGACGCGGGTCGGCCCGCGCGGCAAGCAGGAGGTGGTTCCGGTCGAGCATATGCAGGTTGTCGGCATCACGCACCGCACCTCTCGGGCCGGTGACCCGCACCGGCACATCCACATGCAGATCGGCACGAGGGTGTGGGCTGCTGGGAAGTGGCGGGCGCTCGATACCGCCGCGGTCTTCCGACAGCAAGGCGCGATCCGCTCCCTCGGCACCGCGGTGATCGCTGCGCATCCTGAGCTGGCGGAGGTGCTGGATCGGCATGGTCTCACCCTCGATCCCGTCACCGGTGAAGTGGTCGAACTGGAGCCGTATAACCATCTGATGAGTAAGCGGGGCGAGCAGGTGCGCCGGAACCTGGAACGGCTCGAAGCCGAATGGGAGGCCGCGCATCCCGGCGAGACGATGGGGCCGGTCGTGTTCTCTCGTCTCATGGCGCAGGCGTGGGCGCATGAGCGGCCTGCGAAGAAGCCCACGACCCTGCGTGAAGAAGAGGCCTGGCTCACCGAACTCCGAGAGGCCGGATACGACCCCGCGACCCTGCGACGGGCCACGCCCCGCGAGCCGGTTGCGCTGGATGAGTTGTCGGTGCAGCAGATCGCATCGCGCGCACTTGACCGTTGCGCTGCTGGCGCATCGGCGTGGACGCGGCACACCGTGCAGGAGCATGCCACGCAGATCATCACCGAGGCCGGGGTGCGCGCCACCGGTAAAGAGTTGCGCGACCTCATCACCGCCGCGACGCGGCTGGCGCTGGAAGACTGCTTCTCCGTGCTCGCCCCTGGCGCTGCAACCCCCGAGCATGTGGCGCACCTCACCTCCGTGCGCGTCGTGCAGGCCGAAGCCGAGCTGCGCGACCTGATCGCCGCACGAGTGCCGAAGCACGAGCCGCAGCACCCCGACGTGCGCGAGGCGGCACGGGCGTGCGGCCTCGATGCGGGGCAGCAGCAAGCCGCTGCCGCCGTCGCATCTCCCGATCCACTCGTGATCGTGGAGGGCGCAGCAGGCGCAGGCAAGACCACGATGCTGGGTGTCGCAATCGAAGTCGCGGCGCATCACGGCAGGCCGTCGCGGGTGGTGGCGCCGACGTTGCGCGCCGCGCAGGTCGCGCATGAAGAACTCGGCGTACCGACCGCGAGCGTGGCGGCGCTCGTGCACGCGCACGGATGGCGCTGGAATGATGACGGCGTATGGACGCGCCTCGCCCCCGGCGATACCGACCCCGAGACCGGCCGCGCCTATCGCGGACCCTTCCAGGATGCTCGGCTCGCACGCGGTGAGCGGGTGATCGTGGACGAGGCCGGAATGCTCGACCAAGACACCGCAATCGCCCTGCTCACGGTGTGCGCCGAAGCCGGGGCGACGGTCGCGCTGGTCGGGGATCGGGCGCAGCTCGCCGCCGTCGGGCGCGGCGGGGTGCTCGATATGGCCGCGCAGCTCCGGAGCCGCACGTTCGACATGGCCGAGGTGCACCGCTTCACCGACCCCGCCTACGCCGATCTCACGTTGCAGATGCGCGACGGGAAGAACCCCGGCGAGGTGTTCGACCAGCTCGCAGCACTGGGGTTTGTGCGCCTCCATGCGAGCAGTGACGAGGCCAGGGAGCAGATCGCCCGGTACCGGCACGGCGGCGAAGCGGTCACCGTCAGCACGAACGACGAGGCACGTACCGTGAATTCGAGTATCCGTGACGAACGAGTCGCGTGTGGTGAGGTCGACGACACGGCGACCGTGGAGGGCAGCGACGGCCTCCCTATCGGCGCGGGTGACCTCATCCAAACCCGCAAGAACAACACCAGCATTGGCGTCGCGAACCGGCAGCAGTGGATCGTGCAGCACGTCGCAGACGACGGATCGCTGAGCGTGCGCGAGGTGGGGAACGGGCGGAAGCGGCAGCGCACCGTCCGCCTCCCTGCCGACTATGTGGCGGAGCACGCCCAGCTGTCCTATGCGGCAACCTCTTACGGCGTGCAGGGCACGACCGTCACCGGGTCGCACACGCTCCTCACCGACCAGGCCAGCGCTGCGAGCGTGTACGTCGGCATGACGCGCGGCCGCGAAACGAATCTGCTTCACGTCGCCGCGGGAAGCGAAGCGGACGCGCGGGCGCAATTCGTGGCGGCGATGGAGCGC
>NZ_WRPM01000023.1 GCF_009758175.1 Nesterenkonia alkaliphila | reverse complement strand
TACCGGACTGCGGCTCGGTGGCGATCTCCTCTTTGATCGCCGGCATATTCGTCAGCGTGGCGCCACGGGGTCGCGGGGCAGGGAAGCGCCGCTTGGCCTCGGATGAGCTGTTCTGGCTCTCCTGACCATCATTGCTTTCGCTCACTGGAGACCTCCATGGGCATGAAAAGGCGTGTGCATCGAGAGTCCACGGTACTGCATCCGGCTATTTCTCACTCTCAGAATCCTGAACCTCAGGTTCAGACATTGCCGCATCGTTATCAGCCCCTGGTGTGGCCGACGACGCCCCCTCGCCTTCGGCTGCCCCCTCGGAAACTTCCGCGGCGCCCTCACCGGCGGCTACCAGTGCCGCGCCCGAGGCGGAGGTCACCTTGAGGATGGCATCCTTCTTGCGCGGTTTGGCGAAGATCACACCCATGGTGTCGCGGCCGCGCGGGGGAACCCCGGAGACTGCGGAGCGGACCACATTGCCGGAGTTCATCACCACCAGCACCTCGTCGTTCTCCTCAACCACCATGGCGCCCACCAGGTTGCCGCGGTCCTCAACGAACTTGCCGACCTTGATGCCCAGACCACCCCGACCCTGCACCCGGTACTCATCCACATGGGTGCGTTTGGCGTAACCGCCCTCGGTCACGATGAAGACATAGGAGTCCTCAGTGACCACATCAGCGGTCAGCAGCTCATCATCCTCGCGGAACTTCATACCGGTCACCCCGGAGGTGGCGCGGCCCATCGGGCGCAGTGACTCGTCGCTGGCAGTGAAGCGCAGCGACTGTCCCTTGCGGGAGACCAGCATCAGATCATCCTCAGCGGAGATCAGCTTGGCCGAGACCAGCTCATCGTCCTCCCGCAGGTTGATCGCGATCACCCCGGCCTGCCGGGGTGAGTCGTAGTCGGTGAGCTTAGTCTTCTTCACCAGACCACCCTTGGTGGCAAGCACCAGGTAGTCGGCGGCGTCGTAGTCTCTCAGTGCCAGTACCCCGGCGATGTGCTCATCGGGCTGGAAGGCCACCAGATTGGCTACATGCTGGCCCTTGGAGTCACGCCCGGCCTCCATGAGCTCGTAACACTTGGTGCGGTAGACCCGGCCCAGGTTGGTGAAGAACAGGATCCAGTGGTGGGTGGTGGTGACGAAGAAGTGCTCCACCACATCGTCGGCGCGCAGCTGGGCGCCGCGGACGCCCTTGCCGCCGCGGTTCTGTGCCCGGAAATTGTCAATCTTGGTGCGCTTGACATAGCCGTCGCGGGTAATGGAGACGACTACGTCCTCCTCGGGGATGAGATCCTCCATGGACATATCCCCGTCGTAGCCGCGCAGAATGTGGGTGCGCCGGTCATCGCCGAACTTCTCCACGATGGTGCCCAGCTCATCGCCGACGATCTGGCGCTGCCGGTCCTCGGAGGCCAGGATCTCCTTGAAGTCCGCGATCATTCGCTGCAGCTCGTCGTACTCGTCCTGCAGCTTCTGACGCTCCAGGCCCACCAGCCGGCGCAGCTGCATGTCCACAATGGCGGTGGCCTGCTCGTCATCGATGTCCAGCAGCTGCTTCAGGCCCTCACGGGCCTCGTCCACGCTGGCCGAACCCCGGATGGTCTCGATCACCCGGTCGATGTCATCGAGGGCTTTGAGCAGCCCGATCTTGATATGGGCCTCAGCCTCAGCCTTGGTCAGCCGGAACTGGGTGCGCCGGACGATCACATCGATCTGGTGCATCACCCAGTGGTGCACAAAGGCATCCAGGCTCAGAGTGCGCGGGACCCCGTCCACCAGGGCGAGCATATTGGCGGAGAAGTTCTCCTGCAGCTGGGTGTGCTTATACAGGTTGTTCAGCACCACTTTGGCCACAGCATCGCGGCGCAGTACGATCACCAGCCGCTGACCGGTGCGTCCGGAGGACTCATCACGGATCTCGGCGATTCCGCCAATCTTGCCGTCCTTGACCAGCAGTGCGATCTTGCGGGCCAGGGCGTCAGGGTTCACGTGATAGGGCAACTCGGTGACCACCAGGCAGGTGCGGTTCTGGATCTCCTCCACGTTGACCACTGCGCGCATGGTGATCGAGCCGCGGCCGGTGCGGTAGGCCTCCTCGATCCCCTGAGTGCCCAGGATCTGGGCACCGGTGGGGAAATCGGGTCCCTGCACCCGCTGCAGCAGGGCCTCCAGCAACTCCTCGCGGCTGGCCTGGGGGTTCTCCAGGTACCACTGGACGCCGGAGGCGACCTCACGCAGGTTGTGCGGGGGGATATTGGTGGCCATGCCCACGGCGATGCCGGAGGAGCCGTTGACCAGCAGGTTAGGGAATCGAGCCGGCAGGACCACCGGCTCCTGCTGCTTGCCGTCGTAGTTGTCCTGGAAATCAACGGTGTTCTCATTGATGTCCCGGACCATCTCCATGGCCAGCGGTGCCATTTTGGTCTCGGTGTACCGGGGTGCGGCGGGCCCGTCATCGCCTGGGTTGCCGAAGTTGCCCTGGCCGGCGGCCAGCGGGTAGCGCATCACCCAGTCCTGGATGAGGCGGGCCAGGGCATCGTAGATGGCGCTGTCGCCGTGCGGGTGGAACTGGCCCATCACATCGCCGACCACGCGGGAGCACTTGTTGAAGCTGCGATCGGGCCGGTACCCGCCGTCATACATCGCATAGAGCACCCGCCGGTGCACCGGCTTGAGCCCATCGCGCACATCAGGCAGTGCCCGGCCCACGATCACTGCCATCGCATAGTCCAGATAGGACCGCTTCATCTCGGTCTGCAGGTCAACCTGGTTGATCCGGTCGACCTCAGCACCGGCCAGCGGGGCGGGGATCTGACCGGTGTCCGAGTTCTCTGGGGGGTGCTCGCTCACTTGCGCTACTTCCTTCGCGGTGTTCTCAGATGTAGGTACGACGGCGCCTGCTCACCTGCAGCAGACCGGCTCATCAGATGTCGAGGAACCTGACGTCTTTGGCGTTCTGCTGGATGAAGCTGCGGCGGGACTCCACGTCCTCGCCCATCAGGATGGAGAAGATCTCATCGGCGGCAGCCGCATCCTCCATGGAGACCTGCAGCAGGGTACGGTTGGCCGGGTCCATAGTGGTTTCCCACAGCTCGGAGTAGTCCATCTCGCCCAGACCCTTATAGCGCTGGATGCCCTGCTCCCTGGGCAGTTTGCGCCCGGTGGAGCGGCCCTTGGTGAGCACCTCATCGCGCTCAGCATCGGTGAAGACGTAGTCGGGGTCCCCGTTGGACCATTTGATCTTGTACAGCGGGGGCTGGGCCAGGAACACGTAGCCGTGCTCGATCAGTGGGCGCATATAGCGGAAGAGCAGGGTCAGCATCAGGGTGGTGATGTGCTGGCCGTCCACGTCCGCATCTGCCATCAGCACGATCTTGTGGTAACGCAGCTTGGTGATGTCGAACTCCTCGCCGATGCCGGTGCCGAAGGCGGTGATCATCGACTGGACCTCGTTATTGGACAGGGCCTTGTCCAGGCGGGCACGCTCCACGTTGAGGATCTTGCCGCGCAGGGGCAGGATGGCCTGGGTCCTGGGATCGCGGCCGCGTTTGGCCGAACCACCCGCGGAGTCTCCCTCCACCAGATAGATCTCGGAGATGGAGGGGTCCTTGGAGGAGCAGTCGGCCAGCTTGCCGGGCATTCCGAAGGTCTCCAGAGGGGATTTGCGACGAGCCTGCTCCCTGGCCTTGCGCGCGGCCAGCCGGGCCTGGGCGGCGGACTGGGCCTTGCGGATGATGTCTTTGGCCGGGCCGGGGTTGCGCTCCAGCCAATCGCCGAGGTGCTCGTGCACCACGCCCTGGACGAACCCACGTGCCTCGGAGTTGCCCAGCTTGGTCTTGGTCTGGCCCTCGAACTGCGGCTCGGAGAGCTTCACCGAGATCACCGCGGTGAGACCTTCGCGGATGTCCTCGCCGGTGAGGTTCTCCTCCTTGTCCCGGAGGTAGTTCTTCTCGCGGGCGTACCGGTTGATCAGGGCAGTCATCGCCGAACGGAAGCCCTCCTCATGGGTGCCGCCCTCATGGGTGTTGATGGTGTTCGCGTAGGTGTGCACGGACTCTGAGTAGGTCAGGGTCCACTGCATGGCCAGCTCAGCGCTGATTCCTCGGTCAGTATCCTCTGCTTCAAAGGCGATGACGTCCTCGTGGACATGCTCAGCCCGTTTGGCGGAGTTGAGGTGCTTGACGTAGTCCAACAGTCCGTCGTCGTACTGGTAGACGACCACTCGGCCCTTAGGCGATTCGACCAGGGCCTGCTCATGCTCGCCGGGCTCGGCCGGTGGCGGTTCCTCGCCCTCCGGAACCTGTGCTGCCGCCTCGTCGTGCTGTTCTGCGATCTCATCCTCGACCACCACATTGGCCTCGAGGTCACGCTCATCGCGCAGGGTGATCCGCAGTCCCTTGTTGAGGAAGGCCATCTGCTGGAACCGGGCACGCAGAGTCTCAAAGCTGAACTCGACCGAATCGAAGATCTCCGGGTCCGGGTAGAACACTTGGGTGGTGCCGGTCTGGTCGGTCTCCGCACCCCGGGTGAGGGGTTTGACCGTCTTGCCGCCCTCGGCGAAGCCGATGCTCCACTCGTGCCCCTGGCGGCGGATGGTGGTCTCCACCTTCCGGGAGAGCGCGTTGACCACGGAGATGCCCACCCCGTGGAGGCCGCCGGAGACCTGATAGCCGCCGCCGCCGAATTTGCCGCCGGCGTGCAGCACGGTCATCACCACCTCTACAGTGGGCATTCCCTCCGTGGGGTGCATATCGACTGGGATGCCTCGGCCATCATCCTCCACTCGGACCCCGCCGTCTTCCTGCAGGGTGACCAGGATGTGCGAGCAGTAGCCGGCCAGCGCCTCATCGACTGAGTTGTCCACCACCTCATAGACCAGGTGGTGCAGTCCCCGCTCACCGGTGGAGCCGATGTACATTCCTGGGCGCTTCCGCACCGCCTCGAGGCCTTCAAGAACGGTAATGTCAGAGGCGCCGTAGTTGCCGTGCGCAGAGTCCTGTTCAGTCACCCAGTCATTCTACCGTGAACACCCGGTATTTCCGCATTTCTGAGCGGGTTTCGGCCCTCAGATATGTCCCAGGAGACCAGGAACCGCCGCTGGGAGCGATCCGCACACCTGCACATGGGGCTGTGATCGTCTCAGGGCCCCTCCGCCCGGCATATCGCCTGCTAGCCGTAGGTGTCTCGGGGACCGCGGCCGCCGCGGACGGTGTAGCGGCCCTTTTTCCAACTGGGGGCTGATGGTCCCCGGATCTCGATCTCGGTGACAATGCCTTTGCCCAGCTCGCGTTCAAAGACATCCATCAGCTGGGGCTTCATCAGCTTCAGGTTGGTGGCCCAGGCCGTGGAGTCGCAGACCACCGTCACCACACCGTCCTCGAAGTGCTCCGGTCGGCAATGCTCAGCAATGCTGCTGCCCACCAGCTGATCCCAGCGGCTGACCACTGAGCCCACCGCTACGGGGGCGCTCCAACCGCGGCTGCGCACCAGGGTCTTCAGGGCCTCGCCCAGCGGCTTGGGATCCCGCAAGTCCGCACGCGGGGTGCGAGACCGGCGTTGCTGGACGGACTGCTCATCCTGGGCGTCCAGGGTAGCGGCCCGTGGATCAGAGGTCAGCGAGGTGCTTCTGGGGGGCCGGCGCATCCGCCGCTCACCGCGCTCCTCGGCAGCTTTGCGGTACCGGTTGAACAGCGCAGTGGCAGCATCAAAGGGCTGGTCCTCAGTCATTCTGGACCTCCCCTGCTCTGAGCTTCACCGCGGTGCTGATCTGGTCAGCAGACTCCACCCGGTAGGCGTTGCTGAGGAGGGTCTCGGGGACGTCGTCGTCCACTGCTGCGGTGACGATCAGCTGTTCGGCTCCGGTGGCCAGGTCGGCAAGCCGACGGCGGCGGCGGGCATCCAGTTCGGCAAAGACGTCGTCGAGGATGAGGATGGGCTCAGCGCCGGGTTCGGGGTCGTCATCGAGCATCACCCGGTAGCTGGCCAAGCGCAGCCCCAGGGCATAGGACCAGGTCTCCCCGTGTGAGGCGTAGCCCTTCACCGGAGTGGTGTCCAGGCTGAAGTGAATGTCATCGCGGTGCGGTCCGATCAGGGTAAGCCCCCGTTCGCGCTCACGTCTGCGCACCGCTTGCAGTCCCTGGTGCAGCTGCTCAGCCAGCTGCTCGGTTGTGGCCTCCTCCAGTGCGGTGCTCTCCGGCAGTGCCTCCGCCGGTGCCGCCTGCTCTTCATCGTGGCCATCAAGAGAGGACAGATACCTCATAGTCGCAGTGCGCACTGAGTGGCTGATGTCCTGGTACCCCTGGCTGAGCTGGGGCCGCAGGGCCAGCACCATGTCCAGCCTGGCCCGCAGCAGCCTGGCCCCGGTCTGCGACAGCTGGGCGTCCCATACCTCCAGAGTGGATTCATGTGTGGGGGTAAACCCCTCATGCCGGATGGACTTCAGCAGCGCATTGCGCTGCCGCAGCACCTTCTCATAATCCTGGCGCAGCTGACCCAGGGCAGGCCGCAGTTGGACGGCAAGAGTGTCGAAGAACCGGCGCCGCACGCCAGGGGAGCCCTTAACCAGTTCCAGGTCTTCAGGCGCGAAGAGCACGCTGCGCAGCGTTCCCAGGATCTGTTGGGCCGGCACGGCTGAGCCGCGGTTGATTCGGGCTCGGTTCGCCCTGCCGGGATTGATCTCCACCTCAAGAAATGCGGTGCGCCCCCCACGGTGGGCCTCCGCACGGATGAAGGCTTGATCCTCGCCGTGTCTGATCAGCGGGGTGTCCTGTGGTACCCGGTGTGAGGACAGACTGGAGAGATAGCCGATGGCTTCGGCGATATTGGTCTTGCCCACTCCGTTGAAGCCCAACAGCACGTTGGGACCGGGCTCAAGGGTGAGTTCAGTATCCGCGTAGCTGCGGAAGTTCTGGAGTCTCAGGCGGGAGAGCCGCACAGGCGCTGCTCCTGGAGGATGGCTATTGGCTGATCAGCCGGACCGGCATCAGCAGATACCGGAAGTCTGTGGAGTTCTCGCCCTCAGCCTCCGGCTGGCCGGTGATCATGGCAGGTTTGGGTGCGGAGACGAAGCTGAATCGGAGGTATTCGGTGTCAAAGACACCCAGCCCCTCGTTCAGATAGGCCGGGTTGAAGCCGACGGTGATCGGCTCCCCGCTCAGCTGTGCAGCCACGACCTCTGAGGCCGAGGCATTGTCATCGACCCCGGCATCCAGTGTGACCTGGTTGTTCTCAGCGAACTGCAGACGAACATGTCCATTGCGCTCAGCCACCAGGGAGACACGGCGGGCTGCTTCGATGAGCTCAGCGGTGTTGACCACCGCGTGGATCGGCGTCTCCTCGGGAAAGAGCTGGCGGATCTTGGGGTAGTCGCCGTCCACCAGAGTACTTGTGGTGCGGCGGCCTCCGGAGGAGAAGCCGACCAGGGCGTCGTCGTCCGAAATAGCAATCGAGAGGTCACCGCTGCCGGCCAGGGACTTGGCCACCTCATTGAGGGTTTTGGCTTTGATCTGCAGTGAGGTGGAGATGCTGGGGTCGGCGGGCCGCCAGGTGATCTCACGCATCGCCAGCCGGTAGCGGTCGGTGGCGAAGAAGGTGATGGTTTCGCCTTCGATCTCCAGCTTCACCGCGGTGAGCAGCGGGAGGGTGTCATCACGGGCTGCTGCAGAAATCACCTGGGAGACAGCACGGGAGAACTCACTGCCGTCCACCACACCGGCCACATGAGGCTGAGCCGGCAGATCCGGGTACTCATCCACAGGCATAGTGGTCAGCGTGAAGGTGGAGGAGCGGCAGACCACCACAACTTTGTTCTCCTCCAGAGAGAGCGTAACCGGAGCATTGGGCAGTGACTTCACGATGTCGTTGAGCAGCCTGCCGGAGACCAGCACCGTCCCCTGGTCTGAGACATCAGCGTCGATCTGCAGCTGAGCGGAGACCTCATAGTCAAAGCTGGAGATGGTTACCTGCTGGGATTCCGCTGTGATGAGCAGCCCGGAGAGCACCGGTGCTGGGGGCCGGGGGGACAATGCACGGGCAGCCCAGGACACCGCCTCTGACAAAATGTCGCGGTCAACGGTGAACTGCACGGTGGAACTCCCTCATCGTGTCAAGTATTCGGCCAGGTGTGTCTGAGGGATGAGCTTACCGTGTTCCCCAGATATGCCGAAAGCCTGGTCTTCAACCACAACATCTTGGGTTCGGCGCGTGATCTG
Source organism: Nesterenkonia alkaliphila (assembly GCF_009758175.1). Classification (GTDB taxonomy): domain Bacteria; phylum Actinomycetota; class Actinomycetes; order Actinomycetales; family Micrococcaceae; genus Nesterenkonia; species Nesterenkonia alkaliphila. The sequence continues at coordinate 43,330 of NZ_WRPM01000023.1, read as the reverse complement.
TTGCTTATCAGGGGATTAATGGATTTAAGGACAAGAAGTGGTAGTAACGGGTGTGGATTCTGTGGATAACTGGCTGCTTGCGGCTGATCGGCGCGATCTGCCTGTGGGGTATCAGGTGGGGAACGCTCCCTGGGGCTGTGAACTACACGGGGAGGATTTTCCGCGCATAAATGCGGCTCTCCCCAGGACGGAGGGTGTTATGCACAGGGTCGGGGCCTCCTCTCCCCAGAATTTGCACGAGGTTATCCACAGGTGTGGGGAGTGGTCTCCCCGAACTGCACCATTGCCTGTGGATATGTGAGGAAAACTGTGGAGACAGCGAATGTCAACTCCCCGGAGACCCGCTCATCGCGCGAAACTACATCAGTGCAAGATGTGTACGACGCCGCCCTCCACACCTGTTTGCCCAGAGGCTCAGCGGCCCTGTTTGATCTTGTTGGTCAGTTCGGTGACCTGGTTGAACACGGCTCGGCGCTCCGCCATCAGCTCGCGGATCTTCCGTTCGGCATAGATCACGGTGGTATGGTCCCGGCCGCCCAGTTCCTGTCCGATCTTCGGCAGGGACATCTCGGTCAGCTCACGCAGCAGGTACATGGCGATCTGCCGGGCGGTGACCAGATTGCGGCTGCGTGACTTGGACATCAGATCCTCCACGCTGAAGCTGTAGTAGTCAGCGGTGGCGTTGATGATCTGCTGGGCGGTGATCTCCTTGGCGTGATCATCGGAGATCAGATCGCGCATCACCTGTTCAGCCAGCGAGAGATCAACCTCCTGCTTGTTCAACGCTGCATAGGCGGTGACTCGGATCAGAGCACCTTCAAGCTCACGGATATTGGTGGAGATCTTGGAGCCGATGTACTCCAGCACGTCATCGGGGCAGCTGAAGTTTTCCGCATTGGCCTTCTTGCGCAGGATCGCAATCCGGGTCTCCAAGTCTGGCGGCTGGATATCAGTGATCAGCCCCCATTCGAAGCGGGAGCGCAGGCGTTCCTCGAACCCGGAAAGCTGTTTGGGCGGCTCATCGGAGGTGATGACCACCTGTTTATTGTTGTTGTAGAGGGTGTTGAACGTATGGAAGAACTCCTCCACCGTGCGTTCCTTATCAGCCAGGAACTGGATATCGTCCAGCAGCAGGATGTCCACATTGCGGTAGAGGTGCTTGAAGCTGGCACCTTCGTCATCGCGGATGGAGTTGATGAAGTCGTTGGTGAACTCCTCGGAGTTCACATACCGCACTCGGATGCCGGAGTACAGCCGCTGGGCGTAGTGGCCGATGGCGTGCAGCAGGTGGGTCTTGCCCAGCCCGGAGTCACCATAGATGAACAACGGGTTATAGGCCTTGGCGGGAGCCTCAGCCACAGCATTGGCTGCAGCATGGGCAAAGCGGTTCGAGGAGCCGATCACAAAAGTGTCAAAGGTGTAGCGGGGGTTCAGGCGGGAGGTCTCCGCCAGTCCGGCCCCGGGCTGGGCGGCACTGGCCTCGGAATAGCCTGGGCGGGTCCGGATCTGCTCCCGGCTGAGCCGGGACTCGAAGCTGCTGGGTTCTTGGGGAGTCTCCGCAGGCAGGGGCGGTGCTGCGGCAGGAGAACCCATACTCTGCTCGGCGGTGTTCGCGCTGTAGGCACTCGGCGCTGAGCTGTGGGTTCGGCTGGGGGGCGGTGCAGCACTGGGGGTCTGCGATGCGGCAGCCTCGTCCCGGTCCTTCTGCGCGCGGGCCAGTTCGGGATCGATCACATAGGCACAGAGAATGTCCTTGCCGAATACTGTGCGCAGGGCCTGGGAGAGTTCGGTCTGCAGAGTGGAGTGCAGCAGCTGCCGCACCCGTTCATGGGGTACCGCCAGCAGCAGGGTGTCCCCGATGAGCTGATCCGACTGTGGCACCGCACGGGCCACATCGGCTAGTTTCAGCCCGGTGATCCCGTGATGCTCACGCAGCTCGGTAAGTACCTGCTGCCACTTTGCAGAGACGGAGGCCGGAGGGCCTGGTGGGGTGGGTGCGGAGGTTTCGGAGTCGGCGGACACGCGGTTCTCTCAAGCGGTAGGTCGGTGGTCTCGGTCAGGGCGTGGGCCCAGTATTCCACAGGTCTGAGGAAAACGGACGGCTGAATGAATCGGCGGTGCTGAGGCGGCTGGGGACTGCAACTGTGGAAAACTTTGGAGTTTCACACAGGGTTATGCACAGTGTCGGGTGCACGGGAATTTGACCCGGACGTGGTAGTGGGACTACCGTTGACCAGTCGCAAATGGGCCTGACGCGTACCTGCGCGCCTAAATGGCAGTTCAGACTTTGACCATCACCTTTGGGAGTACACAGTGAGCAAGCGGACTTTTCAGCCGAGCAACCGCCGTCGCAGCCGCAAGCACGGGTTCCGTTCCCGGATGCGCACCCGCGCCGGCCGTTCCATCATCGCCTCGCGCCGCAGCGCCGGGCGCAAGAAGCTGTCTGCCTGAGGCAGCTGCTTCAGCACAGCGCACGTCAGGGCCCGCAGTCTCAGAGGACTGTGGGCCCTACCTGTCTGTGCAGCCAGCCGGCAGCAGTAGGCTGCTGACCAGAGCCGCACCAGATCTCAGCCAGGGAGGATAGGCGTGCTGCCCCAGGAGCACCGGATCACCCGCCCGCAGGACTTCTCCGCTGTGATGCGCCGCGGCAGCCGTGCGGGAACAGCCACTGTAGTGGTCTCAGTGCTGGTTGACTCTCAGCATCAGAGCCCGCAGTGGCGCTGCGGGTTCATCGTCTCCAAAGCAGTGGGCAATGCGGTGGTCCGGCACCGTACCGTGCGCCGGCTCAGGCACTTAGTTGCTGAGCTGTTGCGCAGCGGAGAGATCCCGCTGCCCCAGTCCCGCAGCGATTTTGTAGTCCGTGCCCTGGCTCAGGCCCCCGAGTCCGACCACCAGCAGCTGAGGAATGACCTCGCCTCAGGGATCCGCCGGGCGCTGAAGAGGGCCGTGCCATGACGGTCTGGATCAGGCACCGGGACTTCTACCACCTGGACACCCATCCTGAGGCATCTCAGGGGCACTCTTCTGTGAGCCCTGAGCCTAGCCGGGGCCCATCCGGACAGACTCAGTATTGGAGATGGTGGCGGCGGGCGGCGTCGTACCCTCTGGTGCTCTTCATCAGAGTCTGGCGCAAACTGATCTCTCCCCTCTACGGCAATGTCTGCAGCTTCTACCCCAGCTGCTCGGCCTATGGCCTGGAGTCGGTGACAGTGCACGGACTGTTCCGGGGCAGTGCGTTGACCGCCTGGCGAATTCTGCGCTGCAATCCCTTCACCGGGGGCGGGGTGGACCACGTGCCACCCTCCGACCGGGCCTGGCCGGAGGAGGAACTGCCGGCGATTGTGCGGCTGAACCATCCTCCGATTCCACGGGATGAGGACTGAGCAGGTAGTCTGAGGGTTGGTTTTCTCACGCACCACCGTGTCCGGCACACAACATTCCCACCCCAGGGCTCGGCGCCGGACCTGACACCCGTAAGAGAGTAATGGCTTTCCTCGACACGATTATGTGGCCCTTCAGCTGGGCTGTCTCCTTCATCCTGAGCATGTGGCACAGCCTGCTCAGCCTGATGGGCCTGCCCGAGGGCTCCGGCTGGAACTGGGCAATCTCCATCCTGCTGCTGGTGCTAGTGATCCGCATCATCCTGATCCCGCTGTTCGTGCGGCAGATCAAGTCCCAGCGCGGAATGCAGATCATCCAGCCTGAAATTCAGAAGCTGCAGGCCAAGTACAAGGGCAAGAAGGACCCGGTCTCCCGGCAGGCGATGGCCCAGGAGCAGCAGGCGCTGTTCAAGAAGCACAAGGTCAATCCGTTTATGACCTGTCTGCCGATCCTGGCGCAGATGCCGATCTTCCTGGCACTGTTCTGGTGCCTGAACCGAATAGGCGGCTCCGGGCAGATCGGCACCGGTGACACCGATTATCAGAGCGAGGGCTACTTCGCGCTCTCCGGCGAAGAGGTCACCAGCTTCGCCAACTCGCGGATCTTCGGGGTCGGCATGCCCGACACTTTCTTGGGCGCGACTCAGGGCGATCCGGCGTTGATGGGCAGCACCGTGACAGTCATCGCGCTGACCTCAGTGATGATCATTCTGATGGTCGGCACTCAGTTCTTCACCCAGAAGCAGCTGATGCAGAAGAACATGTCTGAGGCCGCGCTGAAGGGACAGTTCGCCCAGACCCAGAAGATCATGCTCTACGCCCTACCGCTGGTGTTCGTCTTCGGCGGTGTCTACTTCCCGGTGGGTGTGCTGATCTACTGGACCGCGACCAACTTCTGGACTATGGGTCAGCAGTGGTGGGTCATCCGCAACAACCCCACCCCCGGCTCCATGGCGGAGAAGGAGCTCAACCTGCGGCGCGCAGCCAAGGGTCTGCCCCCGGTGGGCGAGGAGGCTCGCAAGGCGCGCGAGGAGGCCGCCAAGCCCAAGAGCGAGCACAAGGGCCACACCGCCCAGCCCAAGAAGAAGAAAAAGAAAAAGAAGAAGAAAAAGGGACAGCGATGAGCGAACAGACCACCCCTGAAGAGGTAGTGGAGCACGGCAACGAGACCGTTGATCCCAATGAGGCATCAGTAGTCGCTAACCAGGTCAGTACAGCAGAGAACGACGACGCCCCACTCGTCAGTTCAGATGACACCGCCTCCGGCCCCGATGAGGGTGATGTAGCTGCCGATTACCTCGAGGAGCTGCTGGACATTGTTGACCTCGACGGCGATATCGAGATCGAGATCCGCGGTGAGCGCACTTTCATCTCCATTCAGGCCGAGGACGGCGGCGAAGAGCTGCAGGACCTGGTGGGCGCCAAGGGTGAGGTCCTTGATGCTCTGCAGGAGCTGACTCGCTTGGCAGTGCTGGCAGCCACCGGTGAGCGTACCCGCCTGGTGCTGGACATCAATGGACAACGAGCCGCCCGTAATGACGAGCTCAAGCGCCTGGCGGAGGAGGCTGTGGCCAAGGTCAAGGACACCGGTGAGGATGTGCACTTGGAACCGATGAGCGCCTACGAGCGTAAGATCGTCCATGACTTCGTGGCAGAGGCCGGTCTGATCTCCGAGTCTGAGGGTGAGGCCAAGCGCCGCCACGTGGTGGTCTCTGCCGACTAGGCGGGTATCCGGTGATGAGCACTCCCCCTTCCGACACTGAGCCGCTGGAGCCGATTCCCGCTCTGACAGCTGCCGAGCGTCCCGCAGCGGAAACCCTCTTCGGTGAGCGTCTGGGGCTGGCCGAGCGCTATGTTGAGCACCTGTGCACCACCGGCATCACGCATGGGCTGTTGGGTCCCCGCGAGATCCCCCGGATGTGGGGGCGGCATGTGCTCAACTGTGCGGTACTGGGCCCGGAGCTGCCTGCCGGAGGTACGGTGGCCGATGTCGGCTCCGGAGCCGGACTGCCCGGAATCGCACTGGCGCTGGTGCGCCCTGATGCAGATTTCATCCTCATCGAGCCGATGGAACGCAGGGTCGACTGGCTTGCTGAGGTCGTCCAGGACCTCGGACTGCAGAACGTGCAGCTGATCCGCGCGCGCGCCGAGGAAGTCACCGATGAGGTGATGGCAGATGTGGTCACAGCCCGCGCCGTGTCAGCTCTGAAGAAGTTGATACCCCTTACCGCCCCCTTGCTGAGTGAGGACGGGGAGCTGATCTTCCTCAAGGGTCGCTCAGCCCAGGAGGAGATTGAGGCGGCTGCCAAAGCCATTAAGCGCTATCGGCTCCAGCAACCGCAGGTCCAGCTGCTGGGTGAGAATCTGCTCGAGCAGCCGACCACTGTGGTCCGTTCCTCCCGGCGGGGATAGCCCGACCTGCGCAGGTTCGGCCCCCTGACTTAGACTGCACCTTATGACTGACCCACTCTCCGAATCCCCCCTGGCAGCCCAGCTGAAGGATGAGCAGGCACGCAGAAAGCGGCTCTCCGAGATGGACTTAGAGCGGCCCCCGGAGACCCGGGTCATCACTGTGTCCAACCAGAAGGGCGGGGTCGGTAAGACGACCTCGACAGTAAACCTGGCTGCGGCGCTGGCCGATCACGGGTTCAACGTGCTGGTGATAGATATCGATCCGCAGGGAAATGCCTCCACGGGGTTGGGAATCCCTCACTCGGCTGAGACCGACTCCATCTACGATGTGCTCATCAATGATCTCAGCTTCGCTGATGTTGTAGCGGACTGCCCCGATGTGGACCGGCTGTCCGTGGTGCCGGCAACAATCCACCTGGCCGGGGCTGAGATTGAGCTGGTCTCCTTGGTGGCGCGTGAGCAGCGGCTGCACCGGGCACTGGAGGAGTATTTCCAGCATCGGGAGCAGAATGGGTTGGAACGCCTCGACTATGTGTTTATCGACTGTCCACCGAGCCTGGGACTGCTGACGGTCAACGCATTTGTGGCAGCCAAGGAGGTGCTCATCCCTATCCAGTGCGAGTACTACGCCCTGGAGGGGCTGAGCCAGCTGCTGAATAACATCAGCATGATCCAGAAGCATCTGAACCCGGTGCTGAAGGTCTCCACCATTCTGCTGACCATGTACGATGCCCGCACCAATTTGGCGGCACAGGTGGTGGAGGAGGTCAAGGAACACTTCCCAACCGAGGTGCTGGAGACCAAAATCCCCCGCAGCGTACGCATTGCTGAGGCGCCCAGCTACCAGCAGTCGGTGATCTCCTATGACCGGTCCTCCACAGGCGCTCTGGCTTATCTCGAAGCTGCGGCTGAACTGGTCCAACGGGGCTGAGCCTCACACCCTAGGCGTTTCACGTGAAACGTTGAGCCTCGTCCGACGCGCTTCGGTGGCGGACGGCTGCTTGGGGATTCATCCTTCCTCGCAGAACACCACACGGGCGGTTGGGGGATCCGTCCTTTCTCGCAGAAGACCACGGAGGCCCGGCCCGAACCGCTCCTGCTCTGCCTTAGGGCGAGATACCTGACTGATCCTGCAGAGACGGCCTCTGTGAGTCTTTTCGGTACTGGTGATACCGAGCGCCGCGATCTGCGACTCAAGGGGTCCAGGCCAGTGCCGAGTGGTGAGGACGGGGCGACGGGTGGGGTTGATCTGTGCCGTTTCACGTGAAACTCCGCGCCCTATGGCCTCAGGGCGGACCCACAGAGGCCGGGGCTCTTCAGCGATAGTGCACCGGGTATCGATAAGAATATGCACGGGATTCCCAGGGGTAGGCCTTCATAGCCCACGGGCGGCGGCACCCCAGGAACTGGTGTGTCACATGAAACAGAATTAGTTGTGACTGTCTGAGGTCTCGATCACCGGCTGATTGAGTACGTCCCAGTCGCTTTGCGCACCAGTTATGAGTTCAGTGCTGCTGATCAGACCTCACCCACGGCGTCTGAGGCGAGAGTCTAGGGAATCTGGTCAGGACCGTTACGAAGTATCGGCTAAGGCCTCCATCAAGTATCAGCTTGCAGCTCGGGGAATCAGGACCGCTGAATGACTCGCATGATGGAAGCCTCCAGCAGTCTTGGCGCGCTAGAGGTTCAACCGTGTGGGCGCCGCGGCTTTTTGCTCTGGTACCTCCCACCGCCAACCACTGTCTACCAAAGCTATCAACCGGCCGTTTCACGTGAAACGCCAACGAGCCATAGCGTGCCGAGGCTCCGACTGATGAGCGGGGGCGCAGGTGTCTCCGTCGGTGTGAGCTGGCTGTTGCATTCCAGCGGGCTCTTCTCCAGTGTGAGCAGCCGATGAGCAGCGGCTGCGGACTGCTGGGACCATCCACTGTGCGCAGATTCCACGTGAAACTGCGGAGCAGGACAGCGCAACAACAGAAACTCACGCATATGAGACGTAGACTATTGGCATGGCTGAACGGAAGAAACGCGGACTCGGGAGAGGGCTTGGCGCTCTCATCAATAGCGACAATGAAGGGCGGGCCGTCTCTGGGGCTGCCGTACATGCGGTACCGCCGGTAGAGCCCGAGACGGAAGCAGAACCGCTGGATGTTTCACGTGAAACGGAGCGTCCGGAACGCCCGATAGATGTGTTCTTCTCTGCGAAGTCCCATTTGGAGACACAGCGAATCTCTCGGGACGCTTCTGTGCCGGGAGGATCCGGTACTAGACGGCATGCCACTGCATCGCGCCGCCCGAAAGGGTCACAGCGGGCCGAGATGCCGGATCTGTTGGGTTCCTCCCGTCGAGAGGATCCTGTCGAGCAGATCTCAGACGGGGTGCATGTTTCACGTGAAACGGAGCAGCCCGTGCAGGGTGCCGAGTTCCGTGCCATACCTGTGGAGGAGATTCGGCCCAATCCCAAACAACCTCGTCAGGTGTTCGACGAAGAGGACATGGCGGAACTGGTGCACTCTGTGCGTGAGATTGGAGTGCTGCAGCCTATCGTGGTGCGGCCGGCACCGTACGGCCAGTATGAGCTCATCATGGGTGAGCGGCGCTGGCGAGCCTCCAAGGCAGCGGGCCGCCCAACGGTTCCGGCCGTAGTCAGGATCACCTCGGACGATGATCTGCTGCGCGATGCCCTCCTGGAGAACATTCACCGTTCTGAGCTGAATCCCCTGGAGGAAGCAGCTGCCTACCAGCAGCTGCTTGACGACTTCGGAATCAGCCAGGAGGAACTGTCCAAACGGATCGGCCGTTCTAGGCCGCAGATCTCCAACACCCTGCGCCTGATGAGACTTCCGGCCGCGGCACAGCGCAGAGTCGCTGCGGGAGTACTTTCCTCGGGCCACGCACGCGCACTGCTGAGTCTGGACACAGAGGAGCTGATGGAGGAGCTTGCCCAGCGGATCATCGCCGAGGGCCTGTCGGTCCGCAGTGCTGAGGAGCAGGCCACACTGCTGAAGAAGGGTGCCGCCCAGGAGAGGGTTTCACGTGAAACCAGTCGTCTGCCCAGTACTACTCGGGTCCAGGAACTGGAGGAATACGCTGAGGCCCTCACTGACAAGCTCGACACTCAGGTGAAGATCAGCCTGGGCGCAAGAAAAGGGCGGATTGCGATCGACTTCGCCGGGCTGGAGGATCTGGAGCGGATACTGGATACTCTGGGCCTTCACATCCAGCGGTAGTTCCCGCACCGGCACAGGTCTCGTCCGGGCACAATGACCCGCCCACCAGGAGGGCCTGCGGTAGGGTCCTAAAGACCCGGCTTGAGGTGACCCGCACGGATCACGGATCCGCGCGGGTCACAGACGTCAGGCTCCTGCGGGGGCGGGCCAACACGTCCGGGCTGAGTCTCTGCGGCTCCGCGAGGCTAACTGCATGCTCAGCAGGGGCTGGGCGGAGGGCAGGAGACCCAAGGAGGAGGTTCTTCAGCTCAGCAGGTCGGAGAACTCCTGCTCCAGTGCTGGCTGCGGCTTGGCGCCAATGCTGGTGTGCACCTTCTCCCCGTCCTTGAAGGCGAAGACGGCAGGGATGGAGGTGATGCCGTACTTGGCGGCGATGGCCGGATTCTCATCCACGTTGACCTTGACCACCTCGATCTTGTCCTCGTGGGCTGCTGCGAGCTTCTCGAGCTCGGGCGTCAGAGCGCGGCAGGGACCGCACCACTCAGCCCAAAAGTCGACCAGTACGGGCTTGCTCGCCTTGAGGACGTCTTCTTCGAAGCTTGCATCGGTGACTGCTTTGAGATCGGACATGGTATCCGCTCCTTTCAGTGGAGGTCTTGGTTCTCGGGTGGGGTTCAGACGGAGGCTGGCTCTGCGACACGGGTTTCGGCGGCGTCGTCAGCTGCGGTGTCTGCCAGGTAGTGCTCCACATCCAGAGCGGCCACGCAGCCGGAGCCGGCGGCTGTGATGGCCTGGCGATAGTGCGGATCCAGCACGTCACCGGCGGCGAATACACCTGGCAGGGAGGTTTTGGAGGTCCGCCCGGTCACCTTCACTGTGCCGTCCTCAGTCAGCTGCAGCTGGTCCTGGAACAACTCCACCCGCGGGTCATGACCAATAGCCACAAACAAACCTGTCACATCCAGGGTGGACTCCGTGCCGTCCACAGTGTTGCGCAGTGCCAGCTGACTGACCTTCCCCTCACCGCGGACCTCGGTGACCTCTGAGTTCCAGATGAACTCGATCTTCTCGTTGGCCTTAGCGCGGTCTGCCATGATCTGCGATGCGCGCAGTGAGTCCCGCCGGTGGATGACAAAGACCTTCGAGGCGAACTTTGTCAGGAAGAGGGCTTCTTCCATGGCTGAATCGCCGCCGCCGACCACCGCGATGACCTGTTCACGGAAGAAGAAACCGTCACAGGTGGCGCACCAGCTCACCCCGTGTCCGGAGAGCTCCTTCTCACCGGGAACGCCCAGCTCCCGGTAGGCGGAACCGGTAGCCAGGATCACCGTGCGAGCATGCAGCACACCCCCGGATCCCGTGCTGATCTCCTTAACCGGCCCTTCAAGAGCGACTGCTGTGGCATCTTCGTGGCGGATATCAGCACCGAACCGGCGGGCCTGGGCCTCCATATTCATCATCAGGTCAGGGCCCTGAATACCCTCTGGGAATCCAGGAAAATTCTCCACCTCGGTGGTGTTCATCAGCTCACCGCCGGCGGTGACCGAACCAGCCAGCACCACAGGGTTCAGATTCGCCCGGGCGGTGTAGACCGCAGCGGTATACCCGGCAGGACCGGAACCAATGATCACAACATCATGAACCTGGTCGGGGAGAGTCTGGTCAGTCACGTGAGTTCCTTACGAATGGCGGGATCGTCTAGCAGGTCGAACGATACGGGGATGCGGCATATTCCGCGAACCCTGTTTCCAAGGTACGAAAGCCGCTGCAGGAGGGCTCAGTTTCCTGTAAGGATCGCAAAGACGATGATTGCCGCGGCGAGTAACAGCACAGCGAGGGTGCCCAGGGCGATCCATCTGCTGATCGGTACCTTGCTGGTGCCATTCGTGTTTCCCCCCAGATGGAGCGTCTCCTGCAGGGGAGTTTCGCTGCTGCCGGCACCTGCCGGGAATGCGCTCGGGGTCCGCTGCGGCACAGTGCTGATTAAGGTGGTGAAGCTGCCGGGCTCCTGGGCGGAGGCAGAACCCCCGTCTAGTCCTAGGTGCTGCTGCTGAGTGGGGGGATTCCCAGCAGCCTGCGGCACCGGGGGCTCCACCAGACTGTGCCGGTCATAGGACTCGTCCGGGGTCTCAGGCGGGTCATCCACCACCTCTTCCCCCTGGGCCAGCAGCTCATCGACCTTCAGACCGGGATGGCTGGACCCTGCGGAACTGACCCCAACAGTGGAGATCGCTGCCGAGGGTGCACTCTCCACAAAGGGTCCACCAGGTACTGAGGCTCCGAAGGACTCCACCCCTGCCCCAGGCACACCCTGTGCAGTATCCTGTCCGGACCTCGGCTCCGGCTCAACAGCGGGTAGCGGATCCTGCGGCGAGCCGGGCGGAGTTCCTTGACCAGGGTCACCCGGCTGCTCCGCATCCGCGCGCGTTTCGGAAGCCAGTGGCCCGGCTGCGCCGGGTGCAGCGGTGATGGCCTCAATCGGGTCCTCCGCAACATCGGCGGCCGGATCGGCCTCCACCACATCCAGGTCGCTGCGCAGGGAGAAGGAGATCCGGCTGATCTCCCGGGAGATGCTCAGACCGTGCACATCCCCGGCTGACTCAAGTTCTGACTCAAGCTCCTCCAGGCTGCACTCAGGGTTCGCCGCTGCAGGAGCTTCAGCGGACTCGGAGGGCTCCGGGCTGCGCCGGTGCGCCGGGGTGACCAGGTCCAGGAACGCCGGGCGCAGGGCTCGGCGCCGCTCACGCTCCCCGGCACCTAGGCCAGCTTGCAGACGGGCGTAGTACTCGGCGTCGTCCTCATAGGTCTGCGGCTGCATCTCCCGAGACTGTCCGAAGAGTTCAGAACCCAGTGAATCGGTGTAGTACGGCTCCACATAGGGTGCGGTATCCGGGACCACCAGATCCAGCAGCTGATTGGGGTCCACCACTGTGGAAATCAGGAAGGTACGGTCCTCCGCCAAACCCAGATCCAGCACCTCCACCGGAGACTCCCGCTCGCCGGTGGCCAGCTCCTTGGCGGAGGTGGCCACCTGCTTGGCATTGGCCCGGGAGGCCAGCAGTACCGAGACCTCACGGCCCAGCAGATTATCGGTTGCCTGGAAAATGATGTCCTGATCCGCGGAGGTCACCACATGGTGGGTGATGCGGTAGCGACCGCCGACCACATCACCGATGCCGAACGGCTGGGGCACGTCTCATCTCCTCCCAGGACTGTCAGAGTTTGTGGACCACAAGCCTACCGGCGAATCCCGGTGAAGGGCCGCTGCTCAGCGGGCCAGTCGCGCCAGGGCCGGTACGCGCCGGGAGACCGGCTCCATGAACTCGCCGAACTCACGGACCCGGGCAGCCCGCAGCACCACAAAGTACACCAGCGCCATCACCAGTACCACCAGGGCACAACTCACCACTGCTGTGCCGATCGAGTTCCAGGCGAAGCCCCAGGTGAACCCGCCCAGCGGGGCCAGCATCAGCACGCCGGCGCAACCGGCGGCCAGGGCGGCGAACCCGGAGGAGATATAAGCGGTGAGCACGCTGGCGAGCCCGTAATGGCCCCAGCGGCGGGTGGCCAGGAGGTGGAAGATGATGGTGCGGGCGATGTTCAGCGTGCTGAACAGGCCCACCACAATGTAGGGAATGTAGTGATGGGGCAGCAGCAGGGCACACAGATGAGTGATGGTCAGCCCGATCGGCACCAGTGTGAGGTTCACCATCATGGGGGTTCTGGCATCCTCGGCAGCATAGAAAGTGCGGATCAGATAGAACTGCACTGAGCGGAACGGCAGGCCCACAGCATAGATGATCAGCAGCTGGGCGATCGCGGCACCGGCTGCCGCGGCCTCCTCCGAACTGCCGCCGAAGAGCCGGCCGATTGGCCCGGCCAGCACAATGAACACCACTGTGGAGAACATCATCGGGATCGCGAAGATCCGCAGCCCTCGGTTGATCGTGGAGCGGGCGGCCCCGTGGTCTTCGGCCTGCATATGGGCGGCCATCTGGTTGAACAGCACAGTGGCCATGGAAAGCACAAACACCGAATGCGGCAGAAGCACGATCAGCTCAGCAATATTGGCTGCGTACTCGCCGGGGATATGGGCACCGTCCTCCATGGTCGCCCGCGCCGCGGTGGCACCTGAGACCAGGCGCATATGCAGCAGGATCGACACATTGCCCACCACCATGGTGATCAGCGTGTAGAGCGCGATCTTGCCGGTCTGCTCCATCCCCAGGCCGCGGAACCCGAACTTGGGCCGCAGCGGGATGCCCAGCTTGGACAGCGGCCAGAGCAGCAGTGCCGCCTGGGTGACCACGCCCAGGGTGTGGCCTCCGGCCAGGATCACCGTCTGAGTGGTGGTCCAGGCTGCGGCCTGATCATCCCCGGCGGAATAGGTGCCGAAGAGGAGGATGAACGCGAGGATGAATCCGATGGCGATGATGTTGTTCAGCACCGGGGCCCACATGTACCAGCCGAATTTGGCATTGGCGTTGAGCACCTGCCCGACCACTGCGTAGAGGCCGTAGAAGAAGATCTGCGGCAGCGTCCACAGCGCGAAAGCGGTGCCCAGGGCCAGCTGCGCCTCGGTCCAGTCATAGGTGAGGGCACTGATGATCGGATAGGCCGCCAGGGTGACCACCAGCGCGATCCCGCCCAGCAGCAGGATGGTCAGGGTAAGCAGCCGGGAGATGTAGTCCGCCCCCCGGTCAGGGGCTTTGGCCGCCTTGATCAGCTGCGGCACCAGGACCACATTGAACATGCCGCCGGCCAGCAGCAGATAGATGATGTTCGGAATGCTGTTTGCCTTCTCGAACACATCGGCCATTGTGGTGGTGGCGCCGATCGCCACCGCCAGCAGGGCAGTGCGCACAAATCCCAGCACCCGGGAGACCGTGGTGCCGGCGGCCATCACCACAGAGGCCACCGCCATCCCGGACTTCGGCACATGCGAGGGGGCGGGCGGTGCGGCAGAGGCGGGTGGTGTTGCAGGGTCGGCGGGCGGTGTTGCAGGGTCGGCGGGCGGTGCTGCGGGGGCGGCGGGCGGCGTCGTCGGGGACTGTCCGCGGTGCCGGGGCCGGTAGGGGGAAGGTGTGCGGCTCATCGGTGGTGACTATAGCCCGAAGTTCACAGCGAGTCCTGGATGACCTGCTTGGCGGCGGCCACGATTCGCCGCTCATTGGGGAAAGAGAGGATCCGGTCCAGCTGGTCCAGATTCACCCAGGCCACATCCACCGCCTCATGATCCGGGTCCTTCTCAATGGTCAGCTCCCCGCCCACGGCCTCCATCAGATAGTGGTGCACGGTCTTGTGCACCCGGTGGGTCGGTACGGTGAACCAGTACTCGATGCTGCCGAGCTGGGTGAGGATGGACCCGGCGATACCGGTCTCCTCCTCCACCTCCCGCACCGCGGCCTCCTCGTGGGACTCAGCCCCCTCCGGATGGCCCTTTGGCAGGCACCACTCCAGCCTGCCGCCCCGGTTGTAGCGGGCGATGATGGCCACCTCGAACCCACGGGAGGCCGGGGTGATGACGACGCCGCCTGCGCTGACCTCCTCCACAGTGGGCAGGTGCCCATTGGGCCGTGAGAAGGCAGAACCGGTGGCCCGGCGAGCACCCATCGACACTGTCAGGGGGGTGCGCCGTTCACCTCCGGTTTCCGCATTGGTCATGTACCTACTTTAACGCCGGGTTGTGCCAGACTGTTGCCCGTTATGGTTTCACTTCCCCAGGGCTTCCCCGCAGGAGCCGAGCTGCCCGATGTTGTGCTAGAGCTTGGAGAGCTGTTCTCCCGGGCAGGATTCGACCTTTCATTGGTGGGCGGACCGGTCCGCGACCTGTTCCTGGGCAGGGTCTCCCCGGATCTGGACTTCACCACTGACGCCACCCCGGAGGAGATCATCCATGTGGTCACCGGGTGGGCCGACACCCATTGGGATATTGGGCGTGCCTTCGGGACTATCGGCATCCGCCGTGGCCATGACACTCTAGAGGTCACCACCTACCGGGCTGAGGCCTATGATCCGGCGTCCAGGAAGCCGCAGGTGCGTTTCGGCGACTCACTGGCCGATGACCTTCTGCGCCGGGACTTCACAGTCAACGCGATGGCACTGCGGCTGCCCAGCTTTGAACTGGTGGACCCCCACGGCGGGGTGCGGGACCTCTATGCCGGGCTGCTGCGCACCCCAGCAACCCCGGAGCAGAGCTTCAGCGATGATCCGCTGCGGATGATGCGCGCTGCCCGGTTCGCCGCCCAGCTGGGCCTGAAGGTGGCTGAGGAGGTGCGCACTGCGATGACTCAGATGGCCGGGCGGCTTCAGATCGTCTCCGCAGAGCGGATCCAGGCCGAGTTGGTGAAGCTGATCTGCGGGGCCCACCCGCGCGCCGGGGTGGATGTGATGGTGGAGACCGGACTGGCCGATATTGTGCTGCCGGAGGTTCCAGCCCTGAAGCTCACCGACGATGAGCACCACCGGCACAAGGATGTCTACCAGCACTCCCTGCAGGTCATGGAGCAGGCCGCGCAGCTGGAGACCGGGCCCGAGGGTCCGGTGCCGGGGCCTGACTTTGTGCTGCGCTTCGCCGCACTGATGCACGATGTGGGCAAGCCCAAGACCCGCCGGTTTGAACCCGGCGGAGGGGTCAGCTTCCGGCACCACGATGTGGTCGGGGCCAAACTGACCCGCAAACGGATGCAGGCGCTGAAGTTCGACAAGGAGACCATCCGGGCCGTCAGCCACCTGGTGGAGCTGCATATGCGCTTCTACGGCTACGGGGACCAGGGCTGGACTGACTCAGCGGTGCGCCGATACGTCACCGACGCCGGCGACCAACTGGAGCGGCTGCACCGGCTGACCCGTTCCGATGTGACCACTCGGAACCGGAAGAAGGCCGCTCGGCTGGCCCGGAACTACGGTGAGCTGGAGACCCGCATCGCCCAGCTGCAGGAGCAGGAGGAGCTGGCCAAGATCCGCCCGCATCTGGACGGTAAGCAGATCATGGAGATTCTGGATATCCCGCCGGGGCCGGTGGTGGGCCGGGCCTACAACTTCCTGCTTGAGCACCGCATGGAGCACGGTCCGGTGGACCATGAGGCCGCGGTGGCCCTGCTCAGGCAGTGGGCTGCTGAGAACCTCTGAGCAGGGTCCGCTGGCTCCTAGCTGTACTAGCGCTCGACCTCGCCGCGGATGAAGGCTTCGACCTTCTCGTGGGCGATATCGTCGTAGTACTGCTCCGGCGGGGACTTCATGAAGTAGCTCGAAGCTGCCAGCAGAGGCCCGCCGACTCCGCGGTCCAGGCCGATCTTCGCGGCCCGGATCGCATCAATGATCACTCCGGCGGAGTTCGGCGAGTCCCAGACCTCCAGCTTCAGCTCGATGGACAGCGGAGCGTCACCGAAGTTCCGGCCCTCTAGGCGGATATAGGCCCATTTGCGGTCATCGAGCCAGGGCACATAGTCGCTGGGGCCGATGTGCACATCCCGGTCAGCCAGCTTCGCGGAGGTGTTGGAGGTCACCGCCTGGGTCTTGGAGATCTTCTTGGACTCCAGCCGGTCGCGCTGGAGCATATTCATGAAGTCCATGTTCCCGCCGAAGTTCAGCTGGTAGGTCCGGTCCAGGTGGACCCCGCGGTCCTCCAGCAGATGTGCCAGCTCGCGGTGGGTGATGGTGGCCCCGACCTGGGACTTGATGTCATCACCGACGATCGGCAGCCCGGCCTCGGTGAACTTGGCCGCCCATTCCTCGGTGCCGGCGATGAATACCGGCAGCGCATTGACGAAGGCGCAGCCGGCATCGATGGCCGCCTGGGCGTAGAACTTGGCAGCCTCCTCGGAGCCCACCGGCAGGTAGCACACGACGACTTCCGCCTGTGCCTCTTTCAGTGCGGCCACCACATCCACGGGGTCGAAGGCGGACTCATGGATGGTCTGCCGGTAGTAGTCACCCAGGCCGTCCAGGGTGGGCCCGCGCTTCACGTCCACATTGGCGTAGGGGACCTCAGCGATCTGGATAGTGTTGTTCTCACTGGCGATGATCGCCTCAGAGAGATCCTTGCCGACCTTCTTATCGTCCACATCGAAAGCAGCCACGAACTCCACATCAGAGATGTGATAATCCCCGAACTGCACGTGCATGAGACCCGGCACATCCTGGTCCGGTGGTGCGTCCTTGTAGTACTCTACGCCTTGCACCAGCGATGCCGCGCAGTTGCCGACGCCCACCAGGGCTACCCGTACCGGATTCTCTGACAATCTCGTCTCCTTCGATCGATGCAACCTATCCATCATAGGGTGGTTGGGTGAGCCAAACAGTTCAGCCGCTGTCCTCAGTCGATCCGACATTACGCCATTTGTCGGACCGGTGGGGCGGGCCTGCTGGCAGCAGGCTGCGCACACAGCGCACCGGGTTCTGGACCATCACCCGGATACTGCTGGCAATGACCGCGGTGGGAGTGCTGCTGGCGCTGCTGGCCTCTCAGTATTGCCGGATCAACGGTTGGGGCGGCACCGGGGTCTACCACTGGGGCTGCTACTCCGATGTCTCCGCGCTCTGGGGATCCCGCGACTTCGCCCAACACCCCTGGGCGCCGTTCCACCCGGACTACTCCCACTTCGAGTACCCGGCGCTGACCATGGTGCTGGCCTCGGCGTTGGCAGCCCTGACCCACGGTACCGATGCAGTCCTGGGCGGGACCGGACTTGCCTACTGGGAGGGGCGCAGTGGGCTGCTGTACTGGGACCTCACCTTCCTTGCGGGATCCCTGGCATGGTTCCTGCTCACCTGGGCGGTGATGAAGGCTGCCGGTCCCCGCCCCTGGCAGGCCGCTGTGGTGGCGCTCTCCCCTGCGATCATCCTGGGTCTGGGCATCAACTGGGACATCTTCGCGGCCGCGGCCCTGGCCCTGGCGATGCTGCTGTGTCTGCGCCAGCAGTGGCTCTGGGCGGGGGTGGCGATGGGGATCGGAGTCTCGCTGAAGCTCTACCCGCTGTTTCTGCTCGGGGCAGTCTTCACCCTGGCATTGCGCGCCTACCTGAGGAAAGAGACAGATGAGCACGCTGTCAGGTGGGCTGATCTCGGCAGACTTGCCGCCGGCGGCGTCGTCGCCTGGTTGACACTCAATCTGCCGGTGCTGCTGATCAGCGGCGAGGCCTGGGCGGAGTTCTATGTGTTCTCCGCCGAGCGTGGAGCCGGCTGGTCCTCGATCTGGCAGGTGACCGGTGTGCTCAGCGGGGAGCAGATGAGTGCCGAGGCAGTGAGCTTCTGGTCAACCGCACTGTTCGTGCTGAGCTGCGCGGTGGTGCTGCTGATCGGTCTGACCACCCCGCAGCGCCCGCAGCTGGTCCCGCTGCTGCTGCTGATCGTGGCGGCATTCATGATCTTCAACAAGGTCTACTCCCCGCAGTTCATGATCTGGCTGGTTCCGCTGATTGCCCTGGCCGGGCTTAAGCTGCGCGATGTGCTGATCTGGCACGGGTTCCAGATCCTGCACTTCTGGGCGATCTGGATGCACCTGGCCGCCCGGGTCAGTGAGGCTGATCCGCAGCACCTCTTCGACGAGAAGCTCTACGTGGCCGCAGTGTTCGGCCACCTGTTCTCTACCGTCTACCTCTGCGCCCTGGTCATCAGGAAGTTCTATCAGCCCACCGCATCACTACTGCCCGCCTCATCAAAGCCATCAGTGCCCTAGCCTGGATGTATGAGTTCAGCGCACAGGGGGAGCCACAGCACTGAGCGGGTACATGTTGTGGACGCGCTGCGGGCGCTGGCCCTGTTGGGCATTCTCAGCGTCAACATCTGGTTCTTCGCCCACCCGCAGATGCTCCTGGGGCTGCGCGGAGACTCAGTGGAGACCAGTGCGGACCAGCTGGTGCGCTTCGGCTCCTCGCTGATCTTTGAGGGAAAGTCCTATGTGATCTTCAGCTTCCTGTTCGGACTCAGCTTTGTGCTGGCCTGGGGGCGGGCCCATCAGAGCGGGGCCAGCGAACGGCGGCGCTCGCTGCGCCGGTTCTCCGCACTGATCCTGCTGGGCCTGCTGCACGGCCTCTTCCTGTTTGCCGGCGATATCCTGCTGGCCTACGGGGTGCTCGGGTTCATCCTGCTGGGCATGCGCCGGGTTTCAGCCAGGGCAGCGCTGATCACCGCAGCAGTGCTCTACGCCGCCTTGGTCGGATTTCTCCTGTTTCTGGGGGTGATCAGCTGGGCGGTGGGTGATGCCCTGGACGGCACGACGATGATGGGAGATCCCGCAGCAGCCCGGGAAGCGTTCACCGGTCCGGCCGCTCAGTGGTTGGGATTCCAGCTGGGGGTCTACCCGCTGGTGCAGATCTCAGTGCTGTTCGGACAGGGGCCGCTGGCCCTGGCGGTGTTCCTGCTCGGGCTGGTGGTCGGCAGAGCCCGGCTGATCGAGCGGATCGCTGCCGGGGAGCTCAGCACCGGTCGACTGCTGGGCATGGGGCTACCGGCACTGGCTGCGGGCCTGGTGCTGAGCACCATGGCCGCGCTGCTTGCCTGGGGCCCGCCCGGCAGCACGGATCACCACCCAGGCATGGGCGGGGAGCTGCTGGGCACGGCGCTCAACCTAGCCGCCGGTCCGATTCAGGCTTTCGGATACGTTGTGCTGCTGCTGGTCCTCTTCCGCAGCGCCGTGCCGCTGACCCGGCTGCTGGCCCCGGCAGGGCGAATGTCGCTGACCAACTACCTCACCCAGTCCGTGGTGATGGTGATCCTCTTTGCCGGAGTGGGCTTCGGCCTAGCCGGGGAGCTCAGCGAACTGGCGGTGGGCGGTACTGTACTGGCGATCTGGGCCGCCCAGCTGGTGATCTCGCATCTGTGGTTCGCCCGGTTTGCACGAGGACCCCTGGAGGCCCCGCTGCGCGCCTGGACCTACGCCGGTTCGCGGGACTAACCTCGCGGGGCGAACGGGTACGTGTCGGCTGGATCAGCCTTCATCCTCGCCGTCAGCCTCGTCCTCAGAGTCGAGGTCATCCTCACCGTTGTGCAGGTTGTAGTCGGAGAACTCGGCCTCGTACTCGATCTCGTTGCCGTCCACCTGGACAATCTCCACCACGATGGTTCCGGCGCCGTTTGCGTCCTCGACCTCGCAGCTGGTGGACTCGCCCACCTCGGCGTCCAGGCCCTCCTGACAGTCCACCTCGTGCGGGGCATCCTGCGGGAATTCATTGTCCAGGTCACGGGCCAGATCGGACTCGATGTCAGAGGCAGACCAAGAGCTGCCGCAGGCTGCGGTGAGGCCGATGGCACCGGCAGCGGTCAATGCGGTCAGTACGTGCTTCATGCGGGGCATGGGGCTCCTTCAGTTTCAGATTTTCCGTTCCCTCTTTTGGGTCTTACCCCCACCCCATACAAATTATCTGGACGAAACCTGGAAATGCATGACGTGTTTCACCGTGCGAACTAGTCTGCGGGGGAAGGCGGGCGTAACTCCCAAGGATGAGGTTTCTCCAGCGTAGGGGCATCGGCAGACCCTCGCCCCGCCTCGGGGGTGAGTCAAGGATCAGTCTCCAGGGGGATGTGCTCAGCCTGTGGGTCTAGCAGAGTGTAAGAGAGCGAGCCGGGGACCCGGCTTGCGGCTCTTTGCAAGACGGGAAGTGAGTGAACGTGATCACAGCAGAGAATCTCACCAAGAGATACGGCTCCAAGACCGCCGTGGACGGCATCAGCTTTCAGCTGGCCCCCGGTAAGGTCACCGGCTTCCTGGGCCCCAACGGCTCCGGGAAGTCCACCACTATGCGGATGGCGGTGGGACTTGACCGGCCCACAGCCGGAACCGTGACCATTGACGGCAAACCCTTCGCCCAGCACAAGGCCCCGCTGCGCACAGTGGGCGCGGTGTTGGATGCCGGAGCCACCCACCCGGGCCGGACCGGCCGTGCCCATCTGCGGGTGCTGGCCGCGACCCACGGGATCAGCAATAAGCGGGTGGAGGAGGTCATTGAGCTCACCGGTCTGGGCGAGGCGGCCCGTAAGCGCATCAAAGGCTACTCACTGGGTATGAACCAGCGGCTGGGCATTGCCGCGGCTCTTCTAGGTGATCCCGCCGTGCTGATCTTCGATGAACCAGTCAACGGGCTGGACCCTGAGGGTGTGCGTTGGGTGCGCAGCATGGCCCGGCAGCTGGCTGCTGAGGGCCGCACGGTGTTCGTCTCCTCCCACCTGATGAGTGAGATGAGCCAGACTGCGGATCACCTCATTGTGCTGGGCCGGGGCCGGATCATCGCCGATGCCCCCATCGCCGAGCTGCTCAGCTCCGGCGAGCAGCGGGTGTTGGTGCGCACCGAGCAGATCGCTGACCTGGCCAATGCGCTGAACACCAGCGGGGTGAGCCTGGAGCATCTGGATGCTGAGACCCTGCAGGTCACCGGCCTGGACCCGCGCAGCATCGGGCGCCGCGCCCTGGAGACCGGGATTGTGCTCCACGAGCTGACCCCCCAGCAGTCCACCCTGGAGGACCAGTACATGAAGCTCACCGGCGATTACGTCGAATACCGCTCCGGCGGCCAGAACCAGGAGGAAGCACGATGACCCCCAACCTGAACACCGCCTCCTCGGCCCGCCCGCCGGCCTACCAGGTAGACCCCACCCTCTCCGGTGTCAGCTTCCTGGGCACCTTCCGCTCGGAGTTCGCCAAGCTCAAAGCGCTGCGCACCAGCTGGTGGCTCTCGATCGTGACCATCGGCCTGGGCGCCTTCATCGCCGGGGCAGTCGCCTTCGCCTACCAGCAGTTCGCCGGCGACTTCAGCACCAATGCTCTGGATATGGCCGTCCAAGGCCAGACCGGCAGCTTCTTCGCGATGATCCTGCTGGGCTCCCTGGGAGTCATCGCCATCACCACCGAGTTCACCACCGGCGCCATCCGCTCCTCGTTGACCGCAGTGCCGCGCCGCACCACCCTGCTGAGCGCCAAAGCTCTGGCCCTGGTGGTCTGGACCGGACTGACCACGGTCATCATGGTGCTGATCGCCCATGTGCTCACTGCACTGATCGCCGATCCGCTGGGCCTGGGCGATATCGTCACCGACGGGGAGATCGCACTGATGTACGCCAAGACCTGGCTGGTAGTGGTGCTCACCGTGCTGCTCGGCTTCGGCCTGGGCACCCTGCTGCGCTCCTCCGCCGGAGGCATCGTAGTACTGGCCTCGATCATGTTTGTGGTCCAGATTGTGCTGAGCATCCTGATGGGCGTCACCGATGGCGCAGCATGGGTGGAGGCCCTGATCCAAGTCGAGTACATGAACCTGGTGGAGGGCTTCATCAACCCCACCGCCGGGGAGTACGCCTTCTTCCCGGTCCTCGATCCGGGACCGGCTGCTGTGGGCCTGCTGGTCTGGACCGCAGTGCCCTTAGTACTGGGCTGGCTGAGCTTCACCCGCCGCGACTCATGATGAGATAGGGAGATGAGAACGACGCCGCCTGCCGGCCAGAGTGCCCCTGGCGGCGTCGTCCCTTTTTCCGCCCACCACGGCCCTTTTTCCGACCACCACGGCATGGTGCAGCCTCAGGCCGTGCCGGAGATGTTCGAACGCTGGGACCAGCTGGGCCTAGTGCGCAAACCCGGGATCCGCGGGTGGTTCCGGCGGCACCCGAAGTGGATGAACACTGTGGTGGTCGCCTTCTACCTGCTGCTCTGCGTGTGGGGCTTCCCGCTGGCCCTTATCGATCTGGGCGCTGATGCCTGGTGGCTGCTGCTGGGCTATACGGTGGTCTGCGCAGCTCTGTGCTTCCGGCACGCCCGCCCGTTGACGGTGCTGGTGCTGGTGGCGCTCTTCGAATCAGCCATGCTCTACTTCTACCCGTGGGAGGGTACGCAGCTGATTGGGCTGTGCCTGGCCGGGTACGCGGTGGCCTACCACTATGGGCTGCGCTGGGGTCTGGTCGCTGCCCTGCCGGCCAGCGCCTTAGGCTACAGCACCCTGCTTGTTGCAGAGAGCTGGATCGAGAACCACGGCGGCAGCATCTGGGCAGAGTACTACCTGGACCAGGGCATGGGGGAGTTCGAGGCCCTAGTGTTGGTGGCTGTGGCCACCGTCTTCATGGTGGTGATCTCGGTGGGCATCGGGGCTGCGGTGCGCCGCGGGCACCGGCATGAGCGCGAGATCGTGGAATGGGCGCGGAAGTCCCATGAGCTGGCCCAACTGGGCGAGCGCAACCGGATCGCCCGGGAGATGCATGACGTGGTGGCCCACTCCCTGTCAGTGATGATCTCACTGGCTGACGGTGCCCGGGTGGTGGCCAAGCGGGATCCGGAGCGTGCCGCCGAGGTGATCGGCGAGGTCTCCGCCACCGGGCGCAGCGCACTGGCAGATATGCGCCGAGTCATCGGGGTACTGCGCGAGGGCCAGGAGGTGGAGCAGGCCCGCCGCCCGATCACCGAGTCTCTGGACGAGCTCTTCGAGAACTTCCGCCAGGCCGGCCTGCCGCTGCACGTGCAGCAGTCCGGCCCCCCGCTGCCGGAGGACGCTGCCTTCGGCCTCACCGTGCACCGGATCCTCCAGGAGTCGCTGACCAATGTGCTGCGCTATGGCCGCGGGGTCAGCCGGGTGGACGTGGTGGTGGAGCATATCCCTGGCACAGACCAGGCCGCCTGCGAAGAGCTCAAGGCCCAGGGCTTCTCCGAGAAGGAGCAGCGTTCCCTGGGGCTGACCGGAGAGCCCCAGGTGATCATCAGCGTCACCGATGACGGCGTGCCCCCCGCCCCCGGTACCCGGCGTGAGTCGGTAGGCTCAGGGCTGGGCATCCAGGGAATGCAGGAGCGGGCCAGTTTCTACAACGGGTCGGTCTACGCCGGACCCGGCAAGCACCGCGGCTGGACAGTGCGCGCCGTACTGGAGCCGCCGGCCGGGCCCAAACAGCGCAGCAGTTAAACAGCCCAGCACCAAGGAGGGAACCGAATGACTGAAGCTCCGGCCCAACGGCCGATCAGAGTAATGCTGGTCGATGACCAGCACCTGCTGCGGATGGGCTTCAAACTCATCCTGGAGGAGGAGCAGGACCTGGAGGTGGTGGCCGAGGCCGGCGATGGCGCCGAAGCCCTGGAGAAGCTCCATGACCTGGGTGACCAGCGCCCCGATGTGGTGCTGATGGATGTCCGGATGCCCACTATGGACGGTATCGAGGCCACAGAGAAGATCGCCGCAGCCTTCTGCGAGGTCAAGGTCATCATCCTCACCACCTTCGACCTGGACGAGTACGCCTTCTCCGGGCTGCAGGCCGGGGCCAGCGCCTTCCTGCTCAAAGACGTGGAGCCGGAGGACTTGGTGGATGCGGTACGGGTGGTGGCCTCCGGGGATGCCGTGGTCGCTCCGCGGATCACCCAGCGGCTGCTGGAGATGTACGTTCGCAAGGGCGGGCAGGGCACGACGACGCCCACCGCAGCTGCCAGCCCCGAATCACCTGTCACAGCCCCTGCCCAAGGCGCCGCCACACCCACCGGCACCGAGATCGCTGCGGCGTTGGAGGACGGGGTGGTGCGCGAGCCGCTGACCACCCGCGAGACCGAAGTGCTCTTCGCCGTGGCCGAGGGCCTTTCCAATGCCGAGATCGCGGCGAAGTTCTTCCTCTCCGAGGCCACGGTGAAGACCCACGTCCGCCGCATCCTCACCAAGCTCCAACTGCGCGACCGGGTCCAGGCCGTGGTCTATGTCTACCAGTCCGGCCTGTTGGACTAGCGCCTGCGGCGGCCGCTCCGGCGCTGCTGCCTGCCCCTGCCGGCCTGGCGCCCCGAGCAGCAGCCTGGTGTTACAGCCACGTTAAATAAGGTGGAATTCTTGGACAACTATGGACTAGTCATTATTTATATGGTTAGTCTTTCTGCATGTCGCCACAGTCGCAGTACACCCGGATACGGGCTGATCTGGAACGCGCCATCCGTTCCGGGGAGCTCCCACCGGGTTCCAAGCTGCCGACGGAGCGCGAACTGTGCCAGACGTACAACGTCTCACGAGCCACAGTCCAACGAGCAGTGACCGCGATGGCGGAGGCTGGATTGGTCACCCGCCGCCGACGCGCAGGAACAGTCGTCACGCACAGGGCGACTGACCTGCTGGGCTTCACCAACCTGCTGGCCACTGGCCCGGAGACTGAGGGAGCCCACCGGGTGATCTCTGCCCAGACCCTTCCGGCCGCCGATCTCGACTTTGACCTGCCTGGGGTCGGTGAACAGGATGCCGTGCATCGGCTCACCAGAGTCAAGGAGGACCGGCACGGCAGTCCTGTGGTCATCGAGGTCCATGCCGTTCCATTCGCGGTAGCCCCCCGGCTGATGAGTGAGGACCTTACTCAGCTCACTACTCTGGCCTACTACCAGCGGGAGGGCATCCCTGTGGTTCGATCCCGGCTCTATATCAATCCGGGAGTAGCCGCTGCCCGGGAGGCGGAGCTGCTGCAGCTCCCCCAAGGTACCCCGCTGTTCTTTACCCGTCGTGAGTCCTACCTCAAAGGTGGGGGACTCGCCGAGGTCTACAACTCGGTGCTGGCTCCGCACGCCTTCCAACTCTTCGTCGAGCAGACTATCGACCCCGACACGCACTGACCTCGCTCTGATCGCCACGGATTACCGCATATCTGACTAGGAGACCAACAATGTCACTGGATCGTTCCATCGCCGTGATCGGCACCGGCACTGTCGGAGCTATGGCGCTTTGGCAGTTATCCCAGCGTGGGGTCACTGATCTGCACGGCTTCGACACCTATGCGCCTGGACATGATCGAGGCGGCTGTGGAGGCCAGACGCGGATCTTCCGGGTGGCTTATAAGGAGGGGGCGGAGTACGTACCGCTGCTGCAGCGGGCAAAGGACCTGTGGCGTTCGCTGGAGTCCGAATCAGGTGCTGACCTTCTCACCCTTTCGGGTGGACTCAGCATCGGGCCCCACGGCCATCCCGATCTTGAACAGATCCTGCACTGCATCCGTGAGTTCGACCTGCCGCATGAACTGCTCACCCGCGAAGAGTCCAACCACCGCTTCCCACATCTTCCCCTGAGCGAAGGCGAAACTGCCGTGCTCGACAAGTCTGCTGGAGTACTCCGGCCAGAACAGGCGGTCATCGCCGCCGCCGAGCAGGCCCAGCGCAACGGTGCACAGCTGCACACCTACACCTCCGTCGACTCTGTGCGGCCCGACGCTGAGGGCGTCACCGTGCACAGCTCGCAGGGGACACACCGGTTTGATCACGTGATCCTCGCCCCCGGTCCCTGGTCCCGCGAATTGTTGGAGCTGAGCAGTCTGCCGCTGAGCGTGCATCAGATCACTACGTTCTGGTTCCTGGCCAAAAACCCGGAAGCATTCGCCAAGGAGGTGTCACCTATCGTGATTCGCACCGGAGACATCGCCTTCTCCTGCTTCCCTGCTGTCGACGGGGAAACCGTCAAAGTCAGCCTGCACAGCTTCCCGCGTCCCCATCTGGACAGCGCGGAGAAAATCGACCGCAACCCGGGCCGGCGTTACCTCGCCGCGGTCAGGGAAGCGGTCGAAACACACCTCCCAGACCTCATCCCACACCCGGTGAGGATTGGAAGTTACGCGGATTGCTTCACCCCGGACAACCACGGAGTGATCGGATCGCTGCCGAACCTGCCCCACGTCACAGTGGCCACGGGCTTTTCCGCCCATGGGTTCAAACTGGCGCCCACCTTCGGCGAGGTCGTCGCTGACCTTGCGACAGCCGGGGAGACGGGCCACTCCATCGAACACCTCGCACCCGCACGTTTCTTCTGAGGAGAATCATCATGACTGCAGGACAACTCACCCTGGTCTTGGTTAGTTGTGTCGCCGTGCTCAGCCTCGGCGCCGCTGTATCCATCATCGCCGGCCGTAAGGTCAACACTGAAGAGGGCTGGCATGTCGCCGGGCGCTCCCTGCCGCTCTGGGTTGCTGTACTCACCCAGTTCGCCACCGCCACCGGCGGCGGTGTCCTAGTCGCACATGTCGGCAACTCCTACCAACATGGGTGGGCGTACTGGTTCTACCCATTCTTCGTCTTTGTCGGGTTCCTGCTGCTGTCATTCATCGCCAAGTGGTTGCGTCGGCTGGAATTCACCACGATCCCAGAGATTGTTCGCCGCATATACACCCAGCACCCCCTGGTCACTGTCCTCGCAGCTCTAGCCGCCATCGTCGTCCCCTTCGGGTGGCTGGCCACTCAGTACGTGGCGTTCGCCAGTCTCTTCTCGGAGATCACTGGGATGAATTCGGTCCTGTTGACCATCGTGATGGGCATCATCACTCTGGTGTTCGTGCTGCCGGGCGGTTTGCGCTCCGTGGCCTGGTCAGACGCCATCCTCGGCGGACTGATGCTGCTGCTGTCGGCTGTAGTGGTCATCTACGGGGTCAATATGGCCGGCGGCTGGAGCGGAATCCGGGAGGCTGTTCCGGCGGAGATTTCCTCCTTCCCCCAGGGTCTGGCTGCCGCGGGCGGAATGACAGTGCTGCTCTGGGCTTTCGCCATCCTGCCCGGAACGCTGACCAACCAGATGTACTACCAGCGGGTCTTCGCGCTCGGAGACGTCAACAAGGCGCGCTTAGTCATGATTCTCGGCGGGACCCTTGTATTCATCGGTTCGCTGTACCCGTTCCTGCTCGGTCTCTCCACACGCGCGCTCAATGACGGGATGACCGATAACCAGGAGGCAGCCGCTGGATGGTTCCTGACTCAGCTTCCAGCAGGACTCTTGGCGCTGTTCGCCTCGTTCCTGCTGATCACGATCGCCACAACTACCTCCTCGGCCCTGCAGTCAGTGGTCACCAATGTGGTGGAGGACATCACGGTCAACGTCTTCGGCTACCGCAACAAAGACACTCGCGGGATCTCCCGGATCGTGGCCGTGGTTGTGGTCATCCTGGGGGCAGCCTTGGCGATAGCGTTCCCCGCAGCACTGGCCTGGTTGGTGGCCACCTACGCATATTCGGCCTCCATCCTGTTTGCCCCGATCTTCATCGGCTACTTCCTGACCAAACGCGGCGGACGACTCAAGGCCGTGACGGCAGGTGTCTCGATGGCTGCCGGACTGATTGCCTGTGCCGGTGCGCACATCCTCGACACCACCATCCCCTACGCCATCTTCGGCATCGGATCCTCCGTGCTCGGCCTGCTGGTGGCACATGCAGTATTCGGACGCAGTTCGGAGCAGCACTCCACCCTTTCCCCATCCACAGACCAGGAGACTAAATGAGCACCAATGAACAACGGATCGTCATAGTCGGCGGCGGCATTGTCGGACTTTCCATCGCCCTGGGCCTGGCCCGGCGCGGAGTACAGGTCACTGTGCTGGAAGCTCAAACCTTGGGCTCCGGGACCACCTCCACCTCCTACGCATGGATCAACGCCAACGGCAAGGAGCCGCACAGCTACTATGCGATCAACCGCGCCGGAATCGAAGCCCACCGCGCCTTCGCCACTGAGGCCACGGGCGGAGGCCAGTGGTTCTTCGGCACCGGCCACCTGGAGATTGCTGCAGACGCCTCGCACGAGCAGGACCTGCGGCACCGGGCTGAGGCACTGGCCCGGCGCGGGTACCAGGTGCAGGAGCTCAGCCCCGAACAGGCTGCCGCTCTGGAACCTGGGCTGAACCTGCCAGAGAGTCCCCGTGCGATCATGTACTTCCCGGAAGAGGGTCATGTCTACCCGCTGCTGTATGTCGCTGAGGTGGCTCATCGGCTGCGGGCCGCGGGCGGAAAGATCGTAGAGGGCGCAACAGTTGTTGGATTCGACTCAGCTGGCGGCGGTGTAGTGGTGCGTACCCAGGACGGGGGCAGCTACCCGGCTGACCGGGTGGTGCTCGCCTCCGGAGGGCGCACCGGTGAGGTGGCCGAACTCGGTGGCGGTACTGTGCCGATGGCCCGCTTCACTGAACCAGGTGACGTTACCGTGGGGTATCTGGCCCGGACCAACGCGCTACCGGTGAAGCTGGCCAGACTGGTGACCACGCCGTGGCTCAATGCTCGCCCTGAGGGCGGCGGACGGTTGGTCATTCAGGCCCTTGACCTCGATGCCACAGCCGAACCCGGCAATGTACCGGGTCTCGACTCAGAACTGGCGGAGCAGTTCCTCACCAGGCTGCGCAGCATTCTGCCGGCGAGCTCAGGGGCCCGAATAGATCAGCTTCTGGTGGGACAGCGAGTTATGCCGGCCGATGGGAAGACCATCGCCTCCCCGGTGCCCGGGGCTGAGTGGATGTATGCCGTGGCCACCCACAGCGGAGTCACCCTCGCTCCCTTTCTTGGCCGAGCGGTCTCCGGTGAGCTCCTGGACGAACCAGAGCCGCTGCTGGAGGACTTCCGGCTCAGCAGGTTCACGCAGGGAGTGCCGGCAGAACCACCCCGGGGTCCTCGCAAACCAGGAGAGCAGTAAGTGCGCCGGGCTGCTCCGATAGTGTGGAGCCATGAGTCTGAGCACTGATGAGCTGATAGAGGATCTGGGCACTTTCGTTACTGAGTCCCCGTCGTCGTACCATGCCGCCGAGGTGGCAGCCCAGCGACTGGTGACTGCCGGCTTCACCCAGCTGGGTGAGCATCAGGACTGGGCTGACCTGGTCACACCCGGGGAGCCCGGCAAATACGTAGTGGTCCGCGACGGGGCGGTGCTGGCCTGGATCCTTCCGGAGGGCGCAGGAGCGACGACGCCGCTGCGCATCCTCGGTGCCCACACAGACTCCCCGGGGTTCAAGCTCAAGCCCAAACCCACTGTGGTCAAGCAGGGCTGGATCCAGGCCGGGATGGAGGTCTACGGGGGACCGCTGCTGAACTCCTGGCTGGACCGGGAGCTGCGCCTGGCCGGGCGGATCGTCACCCGCGACGGAGCCACGCATCTGGCTGCCACCGGGCCGGTGGCCCGGATCCCGCAGCTGGCCATCCATCTGGACCGGCAGGTCAACGCCGAGGGCATCAAGCTGGGCAAGCAGCAGCACACTATGCCGATCCTCGGGCTCGCCGGCTCCCCTGAAAGGGCCGCTAAGGCTGGTGAGCGATTGAGCCGAGCGAAGACCGGCACTGGTGCCGAGTCTTCCGAGGCGATTGAGGGAATGAGGGGCTGTCAGGCCCCGAATGTGCTGGAGGTGGTGGCCCGTGCTGCCGGGGTGAGCGCCGATGAGGTGGACGGCTATGACGTCGTGGTGGCTGATGCGCAGCAGCCAGCAGTCTTCGGAGCTGAGGGGGAGTTCTTCGCCTCAGGGCGGCTGGACAACCTCTCCAGTGTCTACACCGGCCTACAGGCGCTGATGGACGCTGAGGGTTCCGCCCCGGTGATCCCGATGTTGGCGGCCTTTGACCACGAGGAGCTCGGCTCGGCCTCCCGGTCCGGAGCGGCAGGTCCTTTCCTGGAGGAGGTGCTGGGCCGGATCTATGAAGGGCTGGGCGCCACGGTCAGCCAGCGTGCCCAGGCGCTCGCAGGCTCCTGGCACCTGTCCTCCGACGCCGGCCACGCGGTGCACCCCAACTACTCTGAGCGGCATGATCCGGCCAACCGGCCGCTGCCCAATGCAGGTCCGCTGCTGAAGATCAATGCCAATCAGCGCTACACCACCGATGCGCCCGGGGCGGCGATGTGGGCTCAGATCTGCCGGGCGGCCGGGGTGCCGAGCCAGGAGTTCGTGTCCAATAACGACATCCCTTGCGGCTCCACCATCGGGCCGATCACCGCAACCCGGCTGGGCATCCGCACGGTGGATGTCGGTATCCCGCTGCTGTCCATGCACTCAGCCCGGGAGATGTGTGGAGTCCAGGATGTGGCCCATCTCAGGGACGCGATCCGGGCATTTTTCACAGCGGAGCTCACGGTGTAGTATTGCGGGGTTGTGCGTCCTGAACGCACAGCACGCATCAGAACCTCCTGTTACGGAAGTACCGTGACCGCAAGACCGAAGGAGGTGGGTTCAATAATGCGTCATTACGAACTGATGGTGCTGGTCGACCCCGAGGTTGACGAGCGCACTGTGGAGCCCACACTGGGCAAGTACATGGAACTGGTCAAGAAGGACGGCGGTTCCGTGGACGAGATCGATATCTGGGGACGCCGCCAGCTGTCCTACGAGATCCAGAAGAAGAAAGAGGCCATCTACGCGGTGGTCAACTTCCACTCCACCCCGGACACCGCCAAGGAGCTGGACCGTCTGCTGCGCCTGAATGAGACCATTCTGCGCACCAAGATCATCCGCCCCGAAGAGTTCAAGGTCGCTTGAGTCTCCCACCCTGGGCCTAGCATTTAGCTACACCACCAGCAGAGAAAGGTACACAACATGGCCTACAACGAAACCGTCATCACCGTGGTCGGAAACCTGACCGCCGACCCAGAACTGCGGTTCACCCCCTCCGGAGCACCGGTGACGAACTTTGTCATCGCCTCCACCCCGCGCTACTTCGACCGGCAGGCCAATGAGTACAAGGATGCCGAGACGCTGTTCGTGCGCTGCTCCCTGTGGCGAGAGGCCGCAGAGAATGTGTGCGAATCGCTGACCAAGGGCACTCGAGTCATCGCCCAGGGTCGGTTGAAGGCACGCAGCTTTGAGGACAAAGAGGGCAACAACCGCACCAGCTGGGAGCTGGACGTTGACGAGATCGGCGCCTCCCTCCGTTACGCCACTGCCAAGATTGAGCGTCAGGCACCCCGCCAGGGCGGCGGAGGAGGCTTCGGCAACAACTCCGGCGGCGGATTCGGCGGAGGCAATCCCGGAGGAGGCTTCGGGGGCGGCCAGCAGCCCGACCCATGGGGCGGGCAGCCCTCACAGGGCGGCGGCTGGGACTCCGGCCGCAACGACGAGCCGCCCTTCTGAGCACACCACCAACACACTATCCATCCCGCGTTTGAGCGCGGGCTCCAACCAATAACAAAGGAGCACCACGATGGCACGACAGGCTGAGGCCAAGAAGCCCATCAAGCCCAAGGCGAACCCGCTGAAGGCTGCTGATATCACCCATATCGACTACAAGGACACCGCCCTGCTGCGGAAGTTCATCTCCGACCGGGGCAAGATCCGCGCCCGCCGGGTCACCGGCGTCTCCGTGCAGGAGCAGCGCAAGATTGCCCAGGCCATCAAGAATGCCCGTGAGATGGCCCTGCTGCCGTACTCCGGCGCTGGCCGCGGCTGAGACGACTGAGGAAGGAAAGGACATACCTATGGCAAAGCTCATCCTGACTCAGGAAGTCACCGGCCTCGGCGCCCCCGGCGATGTGGTCGAGGTCAAAGACGGCTATGCACGTAATTACCTGCTGCCCCGAGGTTTCGCACTGACGTGGACCAAGGGTGCCGAGAAGGACGTGGAGCGGATCCGTGCCGCCCGTCAGGCGCGCGAGATCGCTACCGTGGAGGAAGCACAGGCCGTGGCTGAGAAGCTGCAGTCGGCACCGGTGAAGATCGGTGTGAAGACCGGCGACTCCGGCCGCCTGTTCGGCACTGTGGGTCCGGCCCAGATTGCTGAGGCTGTGGAGACCGCGGGTCTGGGCAGCATCGACAAGCGCACTGTGGAGCTGCCCGAGCGGATTAAGTCCGTGGGACGCTACACCGCCACCGTCAAGCTGCACACCGATGTGACCGCCAGCCTCGACCTGCAGGTTGTGGCCACCAAGTAGTCACCAGCATCACCTAAGCATGTGGCCCCGGGAGGTTCTCCCGGGGCCACAGCTGTCTAACTGCCGTTGGAGGACGTTGGGTGCCCCTCCGCCCCGACACCTCCTCCTTAGCTCGGATGCTCACGCATCCTCACACAAGGAATCCTCCGGCGCCGGGGCTGCGACCCAACGTCATAGTGATCAGTGGGCGGCGTCGTCGTTCTTCCTCCCGCCCGGGACGGGATCGCTACCCTCTGCCCGGCGCTGCTTGAGGCGCTCATGGGTAGGCGGCGCCACAACGGTCTCCGGGGTGCGGGCTGCGACCTCCTTGCGCAGCACTGGAACCACCTTCTCTCCCAGCAGCTCAATCTGCTTCAGCACGGTTTCCAGGGGCAGCCCGGCATGGTCCATCAGGAACAGCTGGCGCTGGTAGTCCCCGGCGTAGTCACGGAAGCTCAGCGTCCGCTCGATCACCTCCTCAGGGGTGCCTACCGTCAGCGGCGTCATAGTGGAGAAGTCCTCCAGAGAGGGCCCGCCGCCGTAGACGGGAGCGCGGTCAAAATAGGGCCGGAATTCGCGCATGGCCTGTTCCTTGGTCTCAGCCATATAGACCTGGCCGCCGAGTCCCACGATGGCCTGCTCCGCCGGGCCGTGGCCGTAGTGCTCGTAGCGCTCCCGGTAGAGATCGATCATCCGGCCGGTGTGCTCTTTGTTCCAGAAGATGTTGTTGTGGAAGAACCCGTCACCGTAGTACGCGGCCTGCTCAGCGATCTCCGGGGAGCGGATGGAGCCGTGCCACACGAACGGGGGGACCCCGTCCAGCGGACGCGGAGTGGCGGTGAAGTCCTGCAGCGGGGTGCGGAACCGGCCTTTCCAGTCCACGTTCTCCTCGCGCCACAGTTGCTGCAGAAGGGCATAGTTCTCGACCGCAAGCGGGATGCCGGCGCGGATGTCTTTGCCGAACCAGGGATAGACGGGGCCGGTATTGCCGCGGCCCAGTGTCAGATCGATCCGTCCCTGCGTCAGGTGCTGCACATAGGCGTAGTCCTCGGCGATCCGCACCGGATCTGTGGTGGTGATCAGAGTGGTGGCGGTGGAGAGCAGGATGCGTTGGGTCTGGGCGGCGATATACGCCATGAAGATCGGTGGGTTCGCCGGGGCCACGAATGGCGGGTTGTGGTGCTGGCCGATGGCAAAGACGTCCAGTCCCACCTCCTCGGCCTTCTTGGCAATTGCCACGGTGGCCCGGATCCGCTCCTGCTCGGAGGGCAGATGCCCAGTGATCGGGTCCGGTGTCACATCGCCGATGGAAAAGATGCCGAACTGCATAGCTCTCCTGCACAGAGTCGAAGGGTAAGAACGTCGAAGGGGAAGAATGCGGAGATCACCGCACGCCTATAATACTTCAAATTTGAAAGAAAACCCATCCGAGGCCGAGCGCATGCACATCTCTGCCGCTGACTGGGGGTTTGAGCAGACGGGCTCAGCACGGAGGTCTCAGAACCCGCTTCCACACTGTGGATAACCTGTGGAAAAGAGTCCACAGAAGTGTCTATACACCCAATAGCAGGTAAACAGCAACTGTTCCCGGCTGCCCTGTCACACACCGGAAAAAAGTTTGAATTCACAGCGTGTCGCTACATCGTCCCAGGTCAGACCGTGGCCTGTGAGGAAAGCCGACTATTATCAACAGGGTTTCCCTCAGGTTCTGCACAGAACACGCCGCCCAGTCCACATTTTATCCACAGGGGGTGTGCGGGGACCTATTGCCTCAGCGCCGCAACCCGGCCTACAGTGTGAACCGTCCCTCCGCACCGATGCGGGTATTGGCCGGCACCAGCCAGCGTGCATCCGCATCAGACCACCGTCCGCAGCTGCGGACGGACTGAGTGACACCGGACAGGCGAAGCCCTGGCTCACAGGGAGCGTTCGCGGTTGTCCTGTGACCTCTGCAGGGACGCTGAAGATCGGATCGCCGGACCTAGGCAAAGGGAAGGGGATCAGAGCCGCAGCTGTGCAGCGCTGATCCTGCCGAAGCCCCTTCACCGGGGCTGGTCCGGTGATCCGGTCATCCCTCGGGCCACGCAGCGCTGGTGGTCAGCTGCGGTGCCGGTGCACAAACTGGGCCACCCGTGCCGGCCAGGTGGCCAGATCCTCCGGAGTCTCAGCGATCGAAAGCTGTGAATCGGGAAGCAGCCGGTGCAGCTGTTCGGCGGTGGAGACCGGATGGGCGTGGTCATCCACCCAGGCCAGAATCTGCACCGGAGTCTGTATAGAGGCCACCGCATCCTTATCCGGAAGATCGGTGAGTGAGGCGCCGCGGAAGATCGAGGGCAGCAGCTCCTGGCTCACCGCAGGGACCCGTTCCCGGGGCCGGTCGGCCAGGGCGGGCGGGGGCAGCACGGACTCCCCGACCCGTACAAAGGCGCCCATGCCCTCATTCTCCACCAGCTCCGCGGAGCGCAGATAGGACTCCGCCTGGGCAGCCCGGGTAGCCCAGGCGGTGGGCGGGACCAGCAGGCTCAGTGAAGCGAATCGCTGCGGGTCCTGCAGCGCGGCATAGAGCTGGGTCGCTGTACCCATGGAGGGTCCGCCGGTGTGCACCCGCTCCCCGGGGGCCACCACCTCCAGCAGCTCCAGCAGATCCTCAGCCAAGCGCGGCCACACATAGTCCACGGCCACGGCCCGCCCGGTGGAGGAACCGTGCCCCCGGGCGTCATAGCGCAGCACCCGGAATCCTCGCAGGGCACCGGTGACGTCCAATCCGGCACGGTGCTCCCGCCAGGCCGAGGAGGTCAGACCATGCGTCTGGACGAATAAGGGTCCATCAGGCGCACCACTGACCTCGTAGGCCAGGGTCGCACCTGCTGTCTGGAAACGCTTCATAGCTTCTTTCAAGTGTCCGGAGCTCATGTTAACCGGAGGTTTCTCCCGCGCTACCTATACGTCGCGGCACCCATCTACACTACGCTCATGAGGCTGACGAATGTCTCCCAGATGCAGGTGCAGCCTGGCCGGCTGCTGACCTACTCCGTGACCGCGCGGGCCGCGGAGCCGCCAGAGCGGCTGCCGCTGTCCTTTGACCAGGACCGTCATGTCGGCCTCGGCTCCCGGCCGGGCTCCTGGATGGCGGTGGCCTTCCACCTGCCGGTGCAGGCCGAGCGGGAAACTATCGCCCAGGCCTGGTTGCATGTGATCAGCCGGCACGGGACACTGCGGACGGTCTTTACCAAGAAGCAGAACGACGCCGCGGCCCCACCTGCTGCCACACCGGAGCGGGACCAGCAGGCCGGTGACCAACACTGCGGCGGGCCCCAGACAGATCTGCAGCTGTCTAGCGTCCAGATTGAGCCCGGTACCTGGGAGGAGCTGACCGGGCAGTCCCCAGAAGCCATCCGCGCCATCCTGCGCGCCCACTTCGACGCCGTCTGCCAATCCTTCAACGCCCCCTCCCACCGGCTGTGCCTGATCGAGGACCCCGCCTCCGCGCGGCCCGCGCAGGTGATCATCGGTTCTGACCATGCGCATGTGGACGCCTGGAGCCTGCTGGTGCTGGCCCGGGATCTGGCCCATTGCGTCGCTGACCTGTTGGAGGGCCACCCGCCGGGGGTTGACCTCCCACCCGCCGAGTCCTTCGCCTCCCACTCCCGGCACTTGGCGAACCGGCCCGCGCCGCCTCCTGAGGTGGTCGCCCGCTGGCGGGAGATCCTAGAGGCTGGCGGTGGCGCGATGCCCACGTTCCCGCTGGACCTCGGGGATATCTCCCAGCCGGTGGAGGAGAGGGTAGAGATTCGCGATGTCTTCGACGCCGAGGAGCTCGCCGCCGTGGAGGCCCATGCCAAGGAGCACAGTGTGCGGCTGATCGCCGTGGCGGTCTCGGTGATGACCCGGCTCGCCGGCGAACTCTCCGGTGAGCCTTTCCGCGCGGTCTTCCCGGTGCACTCCCGGGATGATCAGCGCTGGTACAACTCGGTGGGGTGGTTCATCACCAATTCAGCACTGGAGAACGACGACGCCGGATATCAGTCCAGCTACGCCGCAGTGAAGGAGGCCATCAGGCTGGGCTCCTACCCCTTGGCCCCGATCATGCGCACCTACGGCGGCATGCCCCAGGTGCCCGGAATGTTCGCCATGAGCTGGCTGGACCACCGCAAACTGCCGGTCAACGTGGCCCAGGACCTGAACCCGCAGCACGTCTCGGCGGTGATCCACACCGACGGGGTGATGATCTGGTTCGTGATCAACGAAACCGGACTGCACCTGCGGTGCCGGTACCCCGATACCCGGCAGGCCCGCCGCTCCATGCGCACCTGGCTGGCCGGGCTGGTCTACGGGCTGCGGGCCCCCTTGGAACAGCTGGCACTGCGCGAGATTAAAGGCACAGCGCGGTGAGGACAAGCGGTGAGTAGACTGTCGGGGTGAGTGTGGAGACCTATGACCCGGGCACCGGGGCCGGCGCGGAGTCGCGCACCCCGCCGCAGGACATGGTCGCCGAACAGTCCGTGCTGGGCGGCATGCTGCTGAATAAGGACGCCATCGCTGATGTGGTGGAGGTGCTGCGCGGACGCGACTTCTACCGCCCGGCCCATGAGCTGATCTTTGAGGCGATCATCGACCTCTACAGCCGCGGCGAGCCCGCCGATGAGGTCACCGTCTCAGACGAGCTGAGCAAGAAGCAGCAGCTGCAGCGGGTGGGCGGTCCGGCCTATCTGCACAATTTGGCTCAATCGGTGCCCACAGCAGCAAATGCCGGCTTCTACGCAGATATCGTGCGCGAGCGCGCCATTCTGCGGCGGCTGGTGGAGGCCGGCACCAAGATCGTACAGCTGGGCCATACTGCCGATGGTGAGGTCGATGAGATCGTCAACGAGGCCCAGGCTGAGATCTACACCGTAGCGGAGAACCGGCAGAGCGCCGACTACTCCCGGCTCTCCGAGATCCTCGCCCCCACTATCGAGGAGATCGAGGTCAATGCCGCCAATGACGGCACGCTGACCGGCATTCCCACCGGCTTCCGGGACCTGGATGATCTCACCCATGGGTTCCATGGCGGTCAGCTGATCGTGATCGCCGCCCGCCCCGCCATGGGCAAGTCGGTACTGGCTCTGGACTTCGCCCGCTCAGCATCGGTCAAGCACGGTATGACCACTGCCTTCTTCTCCCTGGAGATGGGCAAGGTGGAGCTGACTATGCGCCTGCTCGCCGCCGAGTCTGCAGTGCACTTCAGTGATCTGCGCAAAGGCTCCAGCCTGCAGGACGAGCATTGGGAGAAGATGGCCCGGGCCATGGACCACCTGGAGCAGGCGCCGCTCTACATCGACGACGCCCCCAACCTTTCTCTGATGGAGATCCGAGCCAAGTGCCGCCGCCTGAAACAGCGGGAGAACCTCAAGCTGATCATTGTGGACTATCTGCAGCTGCTGATGTCCGGGAAACGGGTCGAGTCCCGCCAGCAGGAGGTCAGCGAGTTCTCCCGAACCCTGAAGCTGCTGGCCAAGGAACTTGATGTGCCGATCATCGCGCTCTCCCAGCTGAACCGCGGCTCCGAGCAGCGCCCGGATAAGCGTCCCCAGGTCTCTGACCTGCGTGAGTCCGGAGCCATCGAGCAGGATGCCGATATGGTGATGCTGCTGCACCGCCCCGAGGTCTATGACAAAGAGACCGAACGTGCCGGCGAGGCGGACATCATTGTGGCGAAGAACCGTAACGGTCCCACCCGCGATATCACCCTCATCTTCCAGGGGCACTTCCAGCGTTTCGCCGAGATGGCCCGTGACTTCTGAGCCGCGGAACTAGGGGAATCCGTAGGGGCTGAGCAGCCCCATGATACGGTCCAGCAGCAGGAATCCGGTCACGGAGTACACAGCACCGATCCACAGTCCGTGGGTCAGGCTGAACCAGAACCGCCCGGTGGCCACCAGCAGCCCGAATGTGGCAGGCAGGCAGGCCATGCCGTAGCCGGCCACCACCATCCATAGGCCGAAGAGCTCCGCATTGGCGACCATGAAGAACCCCACTCCCAGGGTCCAGACCATTGTGGGTTCAAACAGCAGAGCTGCGATCACCAGGCCGGTCACCACCGCCCAGAGGTACCTGGCTGCCTGCATGGAACGCGCAGCGGCTGTGCGCCGCTGTGGGCCACGCGAGGCGGTGCGGGAGGATGTGCGTGAGGAGGAGCTGCGCCGCTTAGCCTGGCCGCGAGGATTGCCCCGGGTCTTCTTTTTGCTCCTGCTCATCGGGAACCAAGCTTATCCCTCGGCAGGGAGCTTCAGCGGGTCGCCGCTGCAACGGACTCAGAGGTTGCTGAGATAGGGCAGCATAAGCACCAGGATCATCAATGCGATGCCGATTATCAGCGTGATGGTCACAGCCCGGTTGGATGCTGAGAGACCCAGGTCATCCTGCTTCTTGCCGCCTTCCGGGGGAGGGGCTCCATTGCGCTGGGCAGCCTGATGGTGGAGCCGGGTATCGGCCTCGTCCTGTTCCTGTGACGTCATGGTCACCTCGCTGCACGCTTCTCAAGGATTGGAACTTCTGCTTACCGCTATTGACTGTAAGCACCTACTCTGAAAGTGACCTGAGCAGGGCGTGAAACTTTCAGTGGAGCGTACCCAGGGGTGTGGCGGCGTCGCCAGTGTTGTGCAGCGATTCGGCCACCAGGAGGTCCACCGCTGTGGCAGCCTGGCCGATGCTCAGGGGGCTGCCTGGGCTGTGCTGATCAGCACTCTGTTGATCAACGCCGGGCAGATCGGGGATGTGGACGAAGCTGGCAGGAATCTGCAGCCGCTGGGAGCTGATGTGGTGCAGGGCCGTGTAGAGCAGATCGTTGCACACATAGCTGCCTGCGCTCAGCGAGAGGGAGACGGGGATGCCCGCGGCGGCGATGCGGGCGTGGGCGGCCTTCAGGCGCAGTGTGCTGAACAGGGCGGCGGGGCCATCTGCAGCCACTGGCGCGTCGGTGGGCTGGGCGCCGGCGTTGTCCGGGATCCGGGCATCGCGCAGATTCACCCCGAGGCGTTCCAGCCGGATGGTCTCAGTGCCTGCGGCGAGCCCCAGGCAGACCACCAGGGCGGGGGAGTGGTCGCCGATGGCTGCGGTGAGCAGCTTCCCGGCGCGGCCGAACTCCACCGGCAGGGTCAGCGGGATGAGTACGACGCCGCGGTGTTCAGCCTGTGCGTGCAGCTCACCCTGGTCTGCCCGCTGGGTGAGTAGGGTGAGTACGTCCTGGGAGGGGTTGCGGTCCGCGCCGCCGAAGGGTTCGAAGGCGGAGATCAGGACTCGCTGAGGCGCTGCCACCGGTCAGAGCCGGCGGCCGGTGCGCTTGGAGATCGTGAACCAACGCTTGCCCAGCAGCGCCAGGCCGATCACCGCCAGCGGCGCCACGATGAACACAAAACTCCAGAACCCGGCCCAGAAGCCCAGGCCGTTGAAGAGTCCGATGATCACCAGCAGGCTCACCAGGACGGCGGCGCCCACCAGCAGCCACCCGATCTTGTTGAGCTTCTCCAGATCTGCCACAGTGCGTTCCTCCATGCTCGACTGCCACCAGTCTAGGGGGTGGTGTTGTGGGGGGCGCTGGGAATCAGGGACGGGGCGTAAACAGCCGCTTCCACCACGGAAGCTTCTGCCAGGCGCGCAGGTCATGCTCGAGGTTCCGGAAGTAGATTGCCTTGCGATTGGCATCGTGGATCGCTTCAGCAAGCTCCCGGTCCTTGTAGTACACAGCCTGGCCCCGGTCGTACGTCAGCAGCACCTTGTACAGGCCATCGACGGTTCTTATCGGGCCGTCGTGCTGTGTGACTTGATCCGTATCAGTCATGAGCTCCTCCTGCCCTCTGAGCCTCATCGTACTCCTGCTGCGGACGGCACCTAGGCAAACTCTGCGGCGAACGCTAGGAATCCATCGAGTGCGCAATCTGTGCAGCACTCTCACCCCAGAACACCCGGAAACGCTGCACAAGCTGCGCACTCAGCGCTAGAACTTCCGGGGGATCGGCCTCCCTGGTCCTGTCAGCCCCGCTCCCAGTCCAGCCGGCTGGTGGAAGCGGCAGCCGGAGAGCGAGGTTGAGAATCTCCCCCTCCACTCCTCGATAGACTGGCTGACTTAGCGGCAGGGGATAGGCGGGTGTTGAGAATCTCCCCCTCCACTCCTCGATAGACTGGTTGCTTGATGCTGCTACTGCTGGGTCGAGTTGAGAATCTCCCCCTCCACTCCTCGATAGACTGGCTGCTGCGCCTCGTGCCGGGCCTGCTCAGTTGAGAATCTCCCCCTCCACTCCTCGATAGACTGGATGAGCATGCAGCGGTTCTCTAACATCAGTTGAGAATCTCCCCCTCCACTCCTCGATAGACTGGCATTGGCCGATTTGGAAGCAAAGAAGAGGTTGAGAATCTCCCCCTCCACTCCTCGATAGACTGGGATGGGATGCGGTCCCACAGGAGCTCTGGTTGAGAATCTCCCCCTCCACTCCTCGATAGACTGGGCGTGGATGCAGGAGAAGGGCGGCAGACGTTGAGAATCTCCCCCTCCACTCCTCGATAGACTGGCGCGCCCTAGCTTTAGATGCGGGGTCGCGTTGAGAATCTCCCCCTCCACTCCTCGATAGACTGGCTTGATGTGCATAGGTGAGGCTCCAATCGTTGAGAATCTCCCCCTCCACTCCTCGATAGACTGGGCTTGGTAGCTATCATGGTTTCCGGTCGGTTGAGAATCTCCCCCTCCACTCCTCGATAGACTGGGGAACGCGCAGTGGTGGACCCTCACGTACGTTGAGAATCTCCCCCTCCACTCCTCGATAGACTGGGAATCTGGAACATGACAGAACAGAACACGGTTGAGAATCTCCCCCTCCACTCCTCGATAGACTGGGCAACCGGGTCGGCACTGTCGGCAAGCGGTTGAGAATCTCCCCCTCCACTCCTCGATAGACTGGCCGCGAGGCGGCGGTGCCCGTCGGCGACGTTGAGAATCTCCCCCTCCACTCCTCGATAGACTGGTGGCCGCGAGCTTGGCCATGGAGAAGCTGTTGAGAATCTCCCCCTCCACTCCTCGATAGACTGGGGAGGCTGACTAGCTGGTGCCAGCACTGGTTGAGAATCTCCCCCTCCACTCCTCGATAGACTGGGGTCACGCTCTAATCAGTTTGAAGTATTGTTGAGAATCTCCCCCTCCACTCCTCGATAGACTGGAATTATTTACCGGCCTACCAGAAGCGTTGTTGAGAATCTCCCCCTCCACTCCTCGATAGACTGGCAAAACTTCAATTTCACCCCCCCACCTTGTTGAGAATCTCCCCCTCCACTCCTCGATAGACTGGTCCAGGGTCACGCCCTGCTGGTCAGGACGTTGAGAATCTCCCCCTCCACTCCTCGATAGACTGGCACCCAGACGCGGGTACCCCAACCGGATGTTGAGAATCTCCCCCTCCACTCCTCGATAGACTGGGAGGGCGAGGACGATACCGGCGGCGAGGGTTGAGAATCTCCCCCTCCACTCCTCGATAGACTGGCGACGTCGCCGGCTGGCAGGCCGCGAACGTTGAGAATCTCCCCCTCCACTCCTCGATAGACTGGATACGGGGCTAAAGGGCCTGGTCAGAGGCCGTTTTGGAGGGCTTTTCGGAGCTCGGAAACGGTGTCTGACCAGTCCTGGGAGGCCTCAGTGCTGACACTTGAAGCGAAAAATGCTAGAGTTTCGGCAACTATCGAGGAGAATCTGGGGAGATTCTTAATAAGGAGGAACTTCGGTTCCTCTGACTTCTCCGCCCTGTCGGGTCATACCGACGGGGCCACATAATTCAACCCTCGAAGTCCCGCAGCATTGCTGTTCGGGGTTTCCGGTGTTTCTCAAGGGACGTAGTTCGGGTGAAGGTCATCGGCGACGACCTGGCTGGCGTTCGTCGGCGATGATCTCTTAGCTCCTAGGGAGCTAGAACAACAGCAGTTGGTCCTCTGGCTCTTCAGCCTCAATGGCCTGTCCCTCGGCCTCAAAACGTTTCATTGATGACCATACTGCGTCACTAAATCGCA
This sequence comes from Nesterenkonia alkaliphila, assembly GCF_009758175.1. Taxonomy (GTDB): domain Bacteria; phylum Actinomycetota; class Actinomycetes; order Actinomycetales; family Micrococcaceae; genus Nesterenkonia; species Nesterenkonia alkaliphila. The sequence continues at coordinate 791 of NZ_WRPM01000023.1, read as the reverse complement.
TAATGCGTACTGCGCCACCAGGACTGATGTTTTCTTCGATATTCTTCACCACACGATGCGACTGACTGGCATTCGGAAAGTAGCGAGCATACACACTGAACTGCACGCGAGAGCACCCTAAGTCCAACAAAAGGTTTCGGAACTGATTGGCGGCCTTCTGTTGTGCCTTAGTTTGGACCGGAAGGTCAAACATCACAAGTAACCACACGGGATCCGCCATCTTTCAAATCCTCGGCACTTCCAGATAGTCCTGCTTTCCCTCCAGGTACTGAGCGAAAGCAGCGGTGAACCGGTCAATCTCGGCATCGACTCGAAAACCCTCTTCAGGGACATCGAGGGGGCGAACAGCATGAATGAGTGCCTTCTTTGTCGGCTGATCCAGCAGTAGCTTCTCAGGATCGAACTCAAGTACCGCCCGGTCGATCACTGCGCGGAAGGGCTCGATGAGGTCGTCCGCTAGTGCAAAAGGGTTGGATCGCCCCCTATGGAAGATCCCGATCCCGGCAGTCAGCCCTGAGCCCAAGATAGACGTGAGCACGCGACCACGAAGAATTGTGTACCCATAGTTGTGGGCGGCATTCAGTGCATCATTCGCACCGGGAATCCGAGTGAAGTTCAGATGTCCGTAGAGCCCTTTCCACAATACTCTGGCGGCTTGGCCCTCCAAGTTCTCAGGGTCACCGGATCGCACCTTCTTTGCCATCTCGTAGAGGTGCTTCGCTTCCCTCCAGTAGTGCCCCATAGAGTGGTGTAACCCTCCCGAGGGCCGTGACCGTATTCGTCTTGGATGT
>NZ_WRPM01000022.1 GCF_009758175.1 Nesterenkonia alkaliphila | reverse complement strand
CCGCGCTCACAGACCCTCAACTGACGCTGATCAGGGCTTTGGCACCTAAATGGATACCCCTTATAACGAAAGCGGCGATCAGACCAACGGAGACGAAGAAGATGACCGGGCTTGTGCGGAGCCTGAACAGGTCGTGAACCTTCTCGAGCATGTGTTCCTTTCGGTAAGCGGCTCAGGCCCACTCAGGCCCTGATCAGGGCCCCACCGTAGCCACGAAACGTGACGTTAAGCAACAGAACCCGCCCAATCCTCACGGATTAGACGGGTTCTGTTCAGCTAATAGTCAGCTAAGCATCACGTGCCGGTGAGCTTCACTTACCGGTGAGCTTCTCCCGGAGCGCTGCCAGTGCCTCATCGGAAGCCAGGGTTCCGGCATCCTCAGTCTCCTGCTGGGAGGAGTAGTTGGACGGGCCGGAGGGGGCCTTCTCCTTGCGGGAGGAGCTGGAGCCGGAGACGGTGGCCTCGGCGGCAGCCTCTGCATCGGCGTCGATAGCCTTGCGCACCTGCTCCTTGTGCTTCTCCCACCGCTCCTGAGCGGCGGCGTACTGGGCCTCCCAGGCGGCGCGGGCCTCCTCGAAACCTTCCATCCACTCGTTGGTCTCGGGGTCGAAGCCCTCGGGGTACTTGTAGTTGCCCTCTTCGTCGTACTCGGCATCCATGCCGTAGAGAGCGGGGTCGAAGTCCTCTGCCTCGGGGTCCACACCTTCGTTGGCCTGCTTCAGGCTCAGCGAGATGCGGCGGCGCTCCAGGTCGATGTCGATGACCTTGACGAACACCTCGTCATCCACCGAGACGACCTGCTCTGCCAGGTCCACGTGGCGGACAGCCAGCTCGGAGATGTGCACCAGGCCCTCGATGCCGTCTTCCACACGGACGAATGCGCCGAAGGGCACCAGCTTGGTGACCTTGCCGGGCACGATCTGGCCCAGGGCGTGGGTGCGGGCGAAGGTCTGCCACGGGTCTTCCTGGGTGGCCTTCAGGGACAGCGAGACACGCTCGCGGTCCATGTCCACCTCGAGGACCTCCACGGTGACCTCATCGCCGACGGCCACGACTTCCTGCGGGTGGTCGATGTGCTTCCAGGACAGCTCGGAGACATGGACCAGGCCGTCGACTCCGCCGAGGTCCACGAAGGCCCCGAAGTTGACGATGGAGGAGACCACACCGTTGCGGACCTGGCCGCGCTCCAGCTTATTGAGGAAGGTGGAGCGGACCTCGGACTGGGTCTGCTCCAGCCATGCGCGGCGGGACAGGACCACGTTGTTGCGGTTCTTGTCCAGCTCGATGATCTTGGCCTCGATCTCCTGGCCGATGTAGGGGGCCAGATCGCGCACCCGGCGCATCTCTACCAGGGATGCGGGGAGGAAGCCGCGCAGGCCGATGTCCAGGATCAGGCCGCCCTTGACCACCTCGATGACGGTGCCGGTGACAACTCCGTCCTCATCCTTGATGCGCTCGATATCGCCCCAGGCGCGCTCGTACTGGGCACGCTTCTTGGAGAGGACCAGACGGCCTTCCTTGTCCTCCTTCTGGAGAACCAGAGCCTCGATCTTATCGCCGACAGCGACTACCTCGTCCGGGTCAACATCATGTTTGATGGACAGCTCGCGGGACGGGATTACGCCCTCGGTCTTGTACCCGATGTCCAGGAGGACCTCATCGCGGTCGACCTTGACGATGGTGCCTTCCACCATGTCTCCGTCGTCGAAGTATTTGATCGTGGCATCGACGGCGGCGAGGAACTCTTCAGCGGTTCCGATGTCGTTGATGGCGACCTGGGGGGCACCGGGTGCGGTTGCAGTGGTGGTCATGTAGTAGGTGTTCCTAGTTGGATTGTGTGGTTGGGTCAGTGCACTGTTCTTGCTGCAGGCACTGAGCGGCGGACAATTGCAGGGCGCTCAAGCACATACGAATAACTCCGTATGATTCTCGAGCGGGATCTGTCAGAAGTCAGACACGACTCTGTGCGCAGAACGCGCCCGATCAGTCTATACTCCCGCGGCAATGCGGCACAACTGTGCCGGAACTAACTCAGAAATGGGTGGCGCAGTAGGGCTTGGTGGGCGAGTCGAAGGTGGCGGCGAGGGCACCCCAGTCGGCCTCCTCCTCCGCGGTGATCCTGCCGGCATCGCGCATGGTGAGCACCGAGACATCCCCCAGATAGAGAGAGCTGAGAGCCTCCACATCCAGGTGGAAGTGCTGGGGCGTCGTCGTACTCTCAGTACTGGTCACCTGGGCCATTCCCCCGCTGACGGAGACGGTGAAGGTGCCGGCTGCGATCCCCTGCGGGTCGGTCAGGCTCAGGCTGAACTCGCCCTCGGCGCTCCAGGCCCGGGCCTCGAGGGCGGTCACCGGGTTGAGGATGCGGACCCAGAGCATATCGCCGAGTTCGGTGACTTTCCGCGTCCGCGGTGTGGTCAGGGCGTGCATCAGCGGCTCCTCCACCGGAGCGGTCCGGTAGGTGGCCCGGTGGACGATGTCCAGGTCGGCGATGAACCGCCACAGCTCTACGCTGCTGGTCGGATCAGCGGCTACCAGGGAGTGGACTCGCATCGTAGTGGGCTCGTTCTCCCACCCCTCGAACTGGTAGACCACATAGCCGCCCACTGTGCCGTCCTCTCGGACATGGACTGCACCGCGCAGCTTCTTGTCCTCGGTGCTGAGGTCCTCCGCGGACCATTCCCCCGACTCGTGCCGGTAGTACCGCTCCTGACGGTCCACCGAGCCTCGGGTGCGCGTATGGAAAGCCGCGAAGACCTCTTCGAAGGTCTCCCGGGCACGGCTGGGGTCGATCACCAGCACCCGGCCGGTGGGCAGGGTGCGCAGGGAGAAGCCTTCGGCTCCGGGGCGCAGGTCCAGCTCCACCGAGGCCTCGCGGGTGGCCGGGCCGAAGCCGAATCGCCCGTAGATGGATCCCTCGGAGGCGGTCAGCGCAGCCAGCGGCAGACCATCCTGCACTGCGCGCGCCAGGCCGGCGGTCATCAGGTGCTTGAGAATCCCGCGCCGCCGGAAGCTCGGGCTGACGCCGACCCCGGTGATCAGCCGGGCCGGGATGGGCTCGGCTCCCCCGGCGTTGAGGGTCTTGTCATAGTCCACGAATGTGCCCACCGGGTGCTGGGAGTCGAAACCGATCTTCTCGTACATATCACCCCAGGGCTCCAGGGAGGCGAAGCCCGGGTCCAGGTACACCCCGTGGAGCTGGCGCCCGTCTGCGGCGGAGGCTGTCACTGAGCGCCGGACATGCTCCTCCGGCTTGCGGTCATCGTAGAAGTTGTAGCCGACGGTTCGGACGAAAGCCTGGGTCTCCGGCTCCGGGTCCCCTTCAGCCGTCAGCGCGGCTGGGAAGCTGCGGCTCACCAGCCCTTCGGCCAGCGGTGCGATCTGGGGTGTCTTGGGCGAGTAATCTGTGCTCACCCGATAAGCCTATCGTTCACAGCACCTGGCTGAGCGTCATCCACTCGATGCCGCGCTCGGCGGCCTCCTGCAGTGCTTGGCCGAACCCGGCGGCAACCTGGGAATCCGGCTGGTTGAAGTGGCCGATCACGATGTCTCCGGGCCCGACCTCGCGCATCGCGCGCTGCACCTCCGTGGCACTGTAGGTGGCCCCGGCGTCACCGTTGACCGAGAAGTTCACCACTGGCGTGCCGAGCTGCTGCGCCATCTGTGCGGCCACCTCATCCACATAGGCGGTGCCGGCACGGAAGAAGGGCAGTTCGAGGCCGAAGCTGTCCCGGAAGAACTGCTGGTTGTCCATGATCTCGGCGTAGGCTTCCTCGAGCGACTCAGTGCCGGGGATCCCATAGGCCTGCTGCCCGGTCACCGAGAGCGGCTTGTGCTGGGTGCCGTGATTGGCGATCTCGAACAGCGGGTCCTCGATCAGCTCCTGGGTGATCCCATAGTTCTCCTGTGCCCACCGCTTATTGATGAAGAGGCTGGCAGCGATCCCTGCCTGGCGCAGAGAGTCGATCAGGGCGGCGTCGTACCCTCCGCTGCCCCGCCCGCCGCAGGCATCAAGAGTGAGCACCGCCTGGTTGCCGCTGGGTGTGAAGCTGGTGATCACCCCGGAGGTCTCCAAGCCCCACTCCTGGGGCTGCTGCTGTCCGTGCTGCGCCTGCAGCTCCTCCAGGCTCGGCGGCTCCTGCTGCCCGGTGGATTCGGAGGGTTCGGAGGTTTGGGTGGGGTCCGGGGACGGGACAGGGTGCGGTGGCTCGGGACGGATAAGGGTCGACGCCGCCCCACGCGCCTCCCCGGGCCCGCAGCCGGTGAGCAGCCCGGCAGCGGAGACGGCGCTCAGGCCGAGGAATGCTCTGCGGTCGAAGGACATCCGGTCAGCCTAACGGGTGACGGTTCTGTGCGGAGTGCATGGCAAGGGAGGCGAGGGAAGCAAGGCCGGGAAGCCTTGTGACCGAGCCGAGCACAGCCAGGTGCCCGCACAGGGCCGTCAGTGGGCGGCGCTGTGCCAGGAGTGACCCGCACCCACATGTACGTCCAGCGGCACAGTGAGCTCGGCGGCGGCGCCCATCCGCTCGATGAGCAGCTGTTCAACCTGCTCACGCTCCCCTGGTACCACCTCCAGCACCAGCTCATCGTGGACCTGCAGCAGCATTCGGGAGCTCAGCTGCGCCTCGGCCAGGGCGGCGTCCACGCTGATCATGGCCCGTTTGATGATATCCGCTGCCGAACCTTGGATGGGGGCGTTGAGCGCAGCCCGCTCGGCCATCTGACGCAGCTGCCGGTTGTCGCTGGTCAGATCCGGCAGGTACCGCCGGCGCCCATAGATGGTCTCGGTGTAGCCGTCCTTCTTGGCCTGGCTGACGATATCGCGCAGGTAATCGCGTACCGCACCGAAGCGTTCGAAGTACTCGTTCATCAGCTCCCGGGCTTCATCCACGCCGATGCCCAGCTGTTTGGAGAGCCCAAAGCTGCTCAGCCCGTAGACCAGCCCGTAGCTCATCGCCTTGACCTTTGAGCGCTGCTCGGGGCTGACCTCCTCGGTGCCCACCCCGAATACCCTGGCGCCCACAAAGTTGTGCAGGTCCTCGCCCTCCTTGAAGGCCTGGATGAGCGCCTGGTCCCCGGAGAGATGTGCCATGATGCGCATCTCAATCTGGGAGTAGTCGGCGGTCAGGAGGGTCTCGTAGCCCTCGCCCACTACGAAGGCGTCACGGATTTTGCGGCCAGACTCGGTGCGCACCGGGATGTTCTGCAGATTCGGGTGCAGGGAGCTCAGCCGCCCGGTGGCCGCCACGGTCTGAGCGTAGGTGGTGTGGATGCGGGCGTCGTCACCGATGGCTTCGATCAGCCCGGTGACGGTCTGGCGCAGCTTGGAGGCGTCCCGGTGGTTCATCAGATGCACCAGGAATTCGTTCTGGGTCTTGGCCAGCAGGTCCTGCAGCGTCTCCACATCGGTGGAGTAGCCGGTCTTGTTCTTCTTCACCCCCGTGGTGGGCAGGCCGAGCTCCTCGAAGAGCACCGCCTGCAGCTGCTTGGGCGAGCCGAGGTTCACCTCATGGCCCACCACCGCATAGGCGGCCTCAGCGGAACCGCTGATGGACTCCTGGAACTCCGCGTCCAGGGACTCCAGCCTCTGGCGGCTGACCGCGATGCCGGTGAGCTCCATCTGCAGCAGGATTTCAGCCAGCGGCAGCTCCAGTTCATAGAGCAGCTTCTCCGCCTTCCGCTCGGTGAGCTCGGCGTGCAGGGTGGCAGAGAGCGAATGCAGCAGCATGCCATGGACCGCAGCCCGGGCCAGGTCCTCCCTGGTCACCCCAGGCGCCGCGTCCTCATCGAAGAGCGAGAGCTGGCCTCCCTCGCTCTCGGCAGTCCGGCGGAACTCCTCACCGCCGATATAGTCGGCCGGCTCTGCCGAGACGCCCAAGTACTGGGTGACCAGCTCCGGGAAGCCGAAGTTCCGCCGGTCCGGCTGCACCAGGTAGCCGGACAGCAGGGTGTCCTCCACCGCCCCGCGCAGGCTCAGCCCACGCCAGGCCAGCCGCTTGCCGGCGTCTTTGTAGTCGTGAATCAGTTTGGGGGTGGTGGGATCAGCCAGCCAGTCCGCCAGCGCGGCCTCCAACTGCGCATCCGCTTGGGTCAGCGGCACTGTCAGAGCCGTCACCGCCTCGGCACTGTCAGCCGAGGACAACGCCGGGGTGAGCACCACTGCCAGCACCTCGGCCAGGCGGGCCGCCTCATCGCGTTTGGCCTTGGTGGACAGTGACTCCCCGGAGCGGTCCAGGCACAGGCTCAGGGCCAGGGGACGGTCCTGGTGCGTTTCCAGGAACGAGGTGAGCGAGGCGGCGTCGTGCGCTGTCTGGATCTGCGGCAGCGCTTGGGTGGGCTCAGCGGAGAGATCAGCCTCCGGGAACCGGGCGGCGAAGGTCTCGAAGAGCCGCTCCCGGATCTGGTTGAACTGCAGGGCGTCGAAGAGTGGCTCCACCGCCTCCCGGTCAGGCGGGGCGAGCACGCACTGCTCCAGGTCCACCGGCAGATCCAGGTCCGTGACCAGCCGGTTGAGCTCCAGGTTGCGCTCCACATCGGCCAGAGCGGCGCGCAGGTTCTCCCCCGCCTTGCCCTTGATGGCCTCGGCGTTCTCAATGATCCCTCTGGTGGAGCCGTATTCCGCGATCCACTTGGCGGCAGTCTTGGGCCCCACCTTAGGCACTCCGGGCAGGTTGTCCGCACTCTCCCCGACCAGAGCGGCCAGGTCTGGGTACTTCTCAGGCGGAACCAGGTACTTGGCCTGCACTCCCGCTGGGTCCAGGCGCACAGATTTGGTGACCCCGGTGGTGGGGTAGTCCAAGTGAGTGTTCTCGGTGACCAGCTGCAGGGCATCGCGGTCCCCGGAGACGATCAGGGTCTGCCAGCCGGCGGCCTCGGCCCGGGTGACGTAGCTGGCCACGATGTCATCGGCCTCATAGCCCTCCACCGTGACCGCAGGGATGTTCAGTGCCGCCGCTACCTCTTTGATCAGCTCGATCTGCCCGTCGAACTCCGCAGGGGTTTTGTCCCGGCCGCCCTTGTACTCGTCATAGGACTGGTGCCGGAAGGTGGGGGTGTCCAGGTCGAAGGCCAGAGCGATATGGGTGGGCTGTTCCTCCCGAATGAACTTCAGCAGCATATTGGTGAAGCCGTGCACGGCGTTGGTGTACTGCCCGGTGCTGGTCTGGAAAGACTCGGTCGGCAGGGCGTAGAACGCCCGGAACGCCATTGAATGCCCGTCGATCACCAGCAGCTTATTGCCCTCGTTGCTCACAGTCTTAGCCTACCTGCCTCCCCGGGGCCCTTGGCTCCTGCCGCTGTGACTTCTATCCAGCACTGCGCCGAAATTCTCCGCGGTCACCGGCGGCTATAAGGTACCCATATGAGCGATCAGGATAATTTCCCTCCGGCCCCTGGAGTTCCGACCCCGATTCCCACTGAGGAGCAGCGGCGTGCTCGGATGGCTGCGGCCGGGGTGCCCGAGCAGTACTGGGACTGGATGGGTCCGCACGGGGTCTCGGCGATGTGCGTGCGTCTGGGCATGCGGTTCGCTGAGATGAGCCCGGAGAAGATGGTGGCCACTCTTCCGGTGGCCGGCAATGAGCAGAATGCCGGGATCTTCCACGGCGGGGGGCACTTTGTGCTGGCCGAGACTTTGGGCTCGGTGGCTTCGATCTTCCATGTGCGGGCCAACCTGGGGCTGGAGCGGGCGGTGGTCGGGACCGAACTCTCTGCCACCCACCACCGTTCGGCCACGCAGGGGCTGGTCACCGCCACCTGCACTCCAATCAACCTGGGCAGACAGCTGTGTGTGCATCAGATTGTGATGACCGACGACGCCGGGCGGCGGCTCTCCACCGCCCGGATGACCAATATGATCCTCGCCCCACGCAGCTGAGCGCCGCGCGCGCGGCGGACCTCGCCCTGCGTTTCTATTTTCTGTAGCACTTTGCGCATTGCCTAGGGAAATATCCTCATGCAACGCGCACAGCCTTATGCAGACCTGCCCAGAAAGTGGTCCAGTGCCGCTTCGATGGCCTCGGCGTGGGCCTCAGCGGTGTAGCGGGAGCGGACCAGCTCCAGTCCGTTGCGGCCCAGCCGGTCCAGCTCCTGGGGGTTCTCCAGCAGTTCCAGCAGTGCGCTGCGCAGCGAGCCGGGGGTAGTGGGGTCGTAATAGGCTCCGGTCCGGCCTGCTATGACGGCCTCGATCTCAGGGCTGGAGTCCCGGTGTCCGGCCTCTGCCAGCACCGGCACCCCGAACCCGAGTGCCTGGATGACGTTGAGCCCGGCGCCGCCGACTGACAGTGCCAGATCTGCCTGAGCGTAGAGCTCCTTGAGCCGGTCGAACTCGTAGACCGCACCCAGGAACTCCGCTTGGACCCCGGCAGCGGCGAAGACCTGTTCCAGTCGGGGGCGCTCGGTGCCCTCGCCGACCACCACCACACGGGGTGCCGGCCGGTCTGCCGGCCAATGAGCCAGGGCCTGGGCCAGCGGATCCAGCCGGTGCCGGGCGGTGAGGCGGGAGGAGTAGATCAGGGTGGGACGGGGGTCGCGGTCCAGGCTGCGTACCGGCTGTTGGGAAAGCTGCTGAGCGGAGTACAGGGAGTTGTAGACCACTCGGACCTTCTCGGCCGGCAGCCCATACTGCACCGCCAGATCCTGGGCCTGGTCCCCGTAGACCAGCAGCCCGTCCACCAGGGCATAGAAGCTCAGCCGCAGTAAGCGTTTGGGGCCGGACTCCGGGCGCTTCCAGCCGTGGCCCCACAGCAGCACCTTCCGGCCCCGCAGTTTGCCCACTGCCCCGGCGGCCCAGGCGGAGAGGGTGTAGACCCGGCCTTCCAGCACATAGGCGTCATAGCCGCCTCGCCATACCGCTGAGACGTCTCCGAGTTGCCACCAGAGCAGGCTGAGCGCACGGGTCTTCAGCGGAGTCACCTGGGCCAGAGTGGCTGCGGAGGCAGAATGGATGCGGTCAGCCCGGTCCGCCTCGGAGTTTTTGAACCTGCCCACCAGGTCAAGGGCAAAGCGGCTGGACTCCAGCAGCCGGCGCACCAGGGGCTCCCGGTAGTGGGAGACCGTGGGCTGAATCTGAAACCGAACACGCGGCATGCTGCTCATAGTGCCCCTCAGGTCTCAGGCCGCGGCCGCCGCACGCGGCCGGAATGCACAGAGGGGGTGACGGGAATCGAACCCGCGTAGCCAGCTTGGAAGGCTGGTGCTTTACCATTAAGCTACACCCCCACAATCCAGTGAGGACCTCGGAAACTATACCGCATTCGGCGCTGATCTGCCGACTCAGCTCCGACCTACCGGTAGAGTCGGCACTGTGGCAGAGCCCAGAATCAGCATCATTGTGCCGGTGTTCAACAACGGCGAACTGTTGCGCACCCGCGCCTTCCCGTCACTGATCCGGCTGCCCGACTTTGAACAGCTGCACATACTGCTCATCGACGACGGCTCCACCTACCAGGACACACGCGAGGCAGTGGCTGAGCTGGCAGCGGCCCACAGCAACGTCGCCGCGCAGTTCCTGCCCCGCGGCGGTTCCGGCTCCGCCTCCCGCCCGCGCAATACCGGGTTCGACCTTGCCGATACCGAGTACCTGGGTTTCCTGGACCCCGATGACGAGTTCCTGGGAGCCGGGCCCTGGCCCCTGGCGGTAGCCTTGGATCGCCACCGGCAGGCCCAGCTGGCCGTGGGCAACCAGCAGCGGATCTACGCCGATCGCACCGAGCATGTGGCGAACACCTCCCACTACGCCAAGGTGCCGCTGCAGGGCGAGCAGGGAACGGTCTTCCGGGCCGGGGCTGACATTCTGGTCCGGGCTCGGTTCCGGCCCAGCAACCTCTCCAGCTATCTGCTGCGCACTCAGTGGTTCACTGACACCGGGATCCGGCAGGTGGTGGGGGCCGCCGGGCAGGACTCGCTGTTCTTCCGCCAGCTCTTCGCCGCTGCAGAGGCCTTTGTGCCGGTGCATGAGGAGATCTACGCCTACCATGCCCATACGGAGGGCTCCATGGTGAACACGGTCACCCCGGGCTACTTTGAGAAGTGCCTGATCCGGGAGCGTGCCCAGGCTGAGTGGCTGCAGGAGACCGGCCTGCTTACCAACTACCTCCGGCACGGCTTCGAGCCGACCTTTGCCTGGTACCTGCCCAAACTGCGCCAGGTGCCCCGGGATCAGCGCCCCCAGGCCCGCGCCGTGTTGAGACAGATCGCTGAGATCTATGTGGACCCGCGGTCCCATCACTGGCGCTACCCAGAGGCGATGGCGTTCTTCCGCCGCCCCGGGCTGCCCTCCGCAGAAGGGGTAAAGCCTTTGGCGGTCCGGGCGCTGCGGCGGTTCAGCCCTTCCGCGCGTACTCCGCGCGTCCTCGGCCGGTGAGCGCCTGCAGCATACCCAGCCCTTCACAGAGGTAGTAGTCGTCGGTGTAGGTGATGGGGCGGCGTCGTACCCGTTTGCTGAACCTGCGCAGGGAGCCGTATCCAGCCCGGGCCAGCCCCTCAGCGGAAGTGCGGGCCACCGCTGCCGCCGGCCCCGAGCGCAGCCGCTGCTTGGCGGCACGCACCGCTCCCCCGCGCACAGCACGGCGGCGCAGCCACTCCTTAGTGGCCCGCTGCGCCGGAACATACTCGGAGACCTCAGCCTCGGCGCACCACCAGAACTGTGCTCCGGCGCGCAGCATCCGTTCGAAGAGTTCAGAGTCGGAGCCGCCGATGAAGTTGAAGGCCTCGTTGAACCGCAGCCCCTGGCCAGCCGGCCCGGCCGGACCGAACCAGTGTGCCCGGACCAGCGTGTTGTTGGTGGCCAGACGCCGCTGGTGGGGCCCGGTGGGGAAATCGGTGCGCCGGACATAACCGTAGGAGCCCACCCAGTCCGGCTCATCCTGCTCAAACTCGGGGATCACCGGCCCGGCCACAGCGTCAGCGCCGGAGACTGCTGCGGTCTCCAACAGTGCGGTGAACCAGCCGGGGGTGACTTTCTCGTCGTCGTCCACAAAGATCACCGCCGCAGCATCGGCTGGCACTTCCTGCAGGGCGGTGTTGCGGGCAGTGGCAATCCCGGGCTTGGGCTGGTGGAGGTAGTGAGCCTGCGGATAGGCAGCGCGGACCAGGGACTCAGCCTCCGGATGCGGGGCGTTGTCCACCACAATCAGCTGCGGCTGCTCCAGACTGCTCCCTGTCGGCATATCCACCCCGCGCAGGGAGGCCAACAGCTGCTGCAGCAGGTCGTTGCGCCGATAGGTACAGACCAACACCCAGGTAGTGTGGGCGTTCAGCTCAGTCCTCACGGCTGAGGCCCTCGCCCAGCATGCGGCCGAGCTCGGTGCTCAGCGGCTCATCGTCCTCCAGCTGGGTGAAGGTCCCGGGGCTCTGTTCACCGTCGATAATGTCCATGTAGTCCATGAATCCGTCCATGTTCTCCGCCTGCAGGGAGCGGCGCAGCAGGGTCATCATCTCCTCGTCAGGCAGGATCACCTCGGCGCCGGCAGCGGTGGTATGCGGTGCGCCTGCAGGCATGGTGAAGGTATGGATGTCATTGGCGCGCAGGCTGGTCATATCCATGGCGTAGCCCACGATGGTCTCGGAATCCAGGCCGTCATCCATCTCCATGAACGGCAGAATAGCCTCCAGCACCGCTAGGATCCGGTTGGGATTGGACAGTGTGTCCCCGGAGAGGAAGCGTTCGGCGATGGCGCGCATCACCAGCTGCTGGTTCTCCACCCGGATGTAGTCGCTGGTGGGGAAGGACTTCCGCTCCCGGACGAAGCGCAGGGCATTGGAGCCCTCCAGGCGGATTGTGCCCTCCGGGTAGAAGTCCGGGTTGGCCTGGCCTGCGGAGAAGGCGCGCGGATTGTCCACGTAGACTCCACCCAGGGCGGTGGTGAGGTCCTGGAAGCCCTCGAAGTCAATGGTCACCACATGGTCGATATGGGTGTAGAGCATCTCCTCGATGGTGTCCACGGCCAGTTCCAGCCCGCCCTCGGAGAAGGCGGAGTTGATCCGTCCGTAGCCATAACCGGGGATCTCCACCCACAGGTCGCGCATGATGGACATGATGTAGACCCCGGAGCGGTCCTCTGGGATATGCACCAGCATGATCGCATCGGAGCGCTCCCCACCCTCACCAGTGGCCTCACGGTAGGCCTGCTCCTGATCACCGCGGCTGTCCGAGCCCAACAGAAGGACGTTCACGGTGTTCTCAGAGGTGCGGTAGGCGGTCTCGTCGTCGAGGCTGTCGAGCTCCTCGATGACGTTGCGCTCCTCCTCGAACACTGTCTGGATCCGGTTCACATAGTGATAGACCACCGCCGCAGCGATCAGCCCCAGCACGATGAGCACCGCCAGGATGGAAACGATGATGGTGGTACTACGGCGGCGCTTCTTCGTGGCAGCACCTCCGGCGGTGCGGCGGCTTCTGCGCTGCGGCTCCGAAGACTGCGGTGCCGGTGGGACGGTCCCGCTCCGGGCACGGCGGGGACGGTGCGGCTCAGTCACCGGCGCAGCCCTCCTTTCACTGTCCCTCCGGCAGGTACCGGTCCAGGACCAGGGTAAGGATATCCGGCTCACCCTGACCGCCCGTCAAGGATTCCACGGTGACCCGGGCGGCGTCGCGCTCAGCCTCTTTCTTGGAGGGCCCGGTGCCCTGGCCGTAGGCCTGACCCCCGATGGTCACGGTGGCGCGGAAGTGTTTGCGGTGATCGGGGCCGAAGTCCTCGATCTGGTAGCGGATCTCGCCCAGCTCCCGGGCGGCGGCAAGCTCCTGGATGGTGGTTTTCCAGTCCTTGCCGGCGGTCATCGCCTCTTTGTCGCTGAGCAGCGGGGTGACTAGCCGCAGCACCAGCGTGCGGGCTGTCTCGAACCCGTTGGTGAGGTAGCAGGCACCGATGATCGCCTCCATTGTGTCGGCCAGGATGGAATCCTTGGCCGCCCCGTTGGTGCGCAGTTCACCCTCGCCCAAGCGGATATGAGGCCCCAGCTCCAGGCTCCGCGCGATCCGCGCCAGCGCTCGGGTAGAGACCAGGGCCGGTCGCAGCTTGGCCAGATCTCCCTCGGAGAGGTCTTCGAAGCTGCTGTAGAGGTAGTCGGTGACCACCAGCTGCAGCACGGCATCGCCCAGGAACTCCAGGCGCTCGTTGGTGGGCAGCCCGGAGTTCTCATAGGCGAAGGAGCGGTGGGTCAGGGCAAGACGAAGAGCCTCGGGGGCAATATGCACCCCAAGGCTCTTCTGAAGCGTCTCTGACTCGCTCAATCCGTACGGACCAGTGCGATCAGGCGTCGGCGACTTTGCGGCCCTTGTACTCGTAGAACAGCGGGGTGTCGGCAGAGTCGGTCACCAGCTTGGCCTGGTGAGGCCGGCTGTAGACCACACGGCCGTTCTCCACGGTCTTGACCAGGGTAGGCACTTCGGCCTTCCACTGCGACCGGCGGTGACGGGTGTTGGCACGGGACTTCTTCCGCTTTGGAACAGCCACGGTGTCCTCTTCTCTCTCGTTGCTTTCAGTTGACTACGACGACGCCGCGGCGCCGTCTTCATCCGATTCATTCAGTTGGTCTGCCAGGCCGGCAAGGGCGGCCCAACGTGGGTCGAGCTGCTCGTGGGCGTGACCGGGGTCCTCCTCCATGCGGAATCCGCACTGGGAGCACAGTCCCGGGCAGTCTGCCCGGCACACCGGCTGGAACGGCAGCGCGGAGACCATCAGGTCCCGCAGCGCCGGTTCAACGTCAATGTGCAGCCCCTCGGTGACATGACGAGTCTCCTCGTCATCCTCCTCCGGGCTGGAGGCCTCCTGGGGTTCCCAGGAGTAGAGCTGCATGACATCGACGGTCAGCGGGTAGCTGATCGGGTCCAGGCAGCGCCCGCACTGGCCGGTCACCTCTGCCGAGGCGGTCCCGGTGAGCAGCACTCCCTCGTGCACAGACTCGGCGCGCAGGTCCAGATGCAGCTCACTGCCTTCGGCGATGCCGACCAGCACTGTACCTAACCCTGCGGGGGCTTCAACTGTGGTGGAGAGAGTTTGCTGGGCCCCAGGGTGGCCTTTGAGCTCCTTGACGTCCACGTGCAGCAGATTCTCCTGCTGTGGATGTTTCACAGCGGTCCATCCTACAGGACTCAGAGGTTTTGGGCGAACTCTTTGAGCCATGTCCTCAGGTCAGGGCCCAGATCCTCCCGGTCCACCGCCAGAGTCACTACCGCCTTGATATAGCTGAGCTTATCCCCGGTGTCATACCGACGCCCCCGGAAGACCACCGCATGAACCCCGCCACCCTCGGCAGCAGGCTTAGCAGCCATCGCCTGCAAAGCATCAGTAAGCTGAATCTCTCCACCCTTACCCGGCGGAGTCCGCTCCAACTCCTCAAAAATCGCCGGATGCAGCACATACCGCCCAATGATCGCCAGATTGCTGGGCGCCTCATCAACCGGAGGCTTCTCCACCAACCGGTGCACCGGCACCACCTGAGCCGGATCACCATCAGGACCAGGCTCCTTATCCTTACCCCCAGCATCGACCACCCCATAGGCCGAGACCTTCTCCTGAGGCACCTCCATCACCGCAATCACCGACCCACCCAACTCCTGCTGAGTAGCCAGCATCGTGGTCAGCAACGTATCCCGAGAATCGATGAGATCATCACCCAACAACACCGCAAACGGCTCATTGCCCACATGCTGCTTCCCACACAGCACCGCATGACCCAACCCCAGCGCCTGACCCTGACGCACATAGTGGATATCCCCCAGCCCGGTGGCCTTCTGCACCGCAGCCAGCTTCTTCTCATCACCCTTATCCCGCAGGGTGGCTTCCAAAGCAGGAGCCCGATCGAAATGATCCTCCATGGCCCGCTTGTTCTGACCCGTGATCATCAAAATGTCCTCCAAACCCGCCTTGGAGGCCTCAGCAACCACATACTGGATGGCCGGCTCATCCACCACCGGCAACATCTCCTTGGGCATCGCCTTAGTAGCTGGCAGAAACCGGGTGCCCAGACCGGCCGCTGGGATAACTGCTTTTGTGATCGGTGTGGCGTTGCTCATGCCACTACCTTATCGTGCGTACAATACATTTCTGTTACATGTCGGCAGCGCTCAGCCGCTTATGCACGGCACGGGGAATGAACTCGGAGACGTCTCCGCCCAGGGAATGGACCTCCTTAACCAGGGTGGAGGACAGGTGGGTATAACGCCCGTCGGCGGTGAGGAACACCGTCTCCAGTCCGGTGAGGTGCCGATTCATCGTGGCCATGGAGGATTCATAGGCCAGGTCATGGGCACCGCGCAGGCCCTTGACCACTGCCGATGCCCCGACCTCCTTGCAGAAATCGGTGAGCAGCACCCCGGGGGGAAGCGGCTTTACGCTGACTCCCCGCAGATAGGAGAAGGTCTCCTGGGCCATCTCTATCCGATCCTCCAGGCTGAACATGGGGGATTTGTGCATATTGGCGGAGACGGCCACTACGACCTCCTCGAAGAGGTTGACCGCCCGTGCGACGATCTCCACATGCCCGTTGTGCATCGGGTCGAAGGATCCTGGGCACACTGCTGACTGCATTCGTTTTCCCACCTCAAGCTGGCGTCGTCGTAATATGTTTGCTGCTGAGACCTGCGGCGGCCTCCAGCACCTGGCGGAACCTCTCGAAGAGCAGGTCCCGGTCAAATTCTTGCTGCGCCAGCTCCAGGGCTGCGGCGGAGGCTGCCGCCATGTTGATCTCCCCGCTGCTGAGCTTGCCCACCAGCTGTTCGGCGGCAGTGGCCGGATCCCGGGAGAGCTGCCAGCCGGCACCGGCTGCGCTGAGCACCTCGGGCAGCCAGCCGGCATGGTTGAACAGCACCGGACGGGCAGCGGCCAGGGCGTCGAAGACCTTGTTGAGTGAGTTGATCTCCAGGGCGGGATTGTCCACCAGAGTGGATACCGCGAAGTCAGCAGCTGGGAGCATCCGTTCGATCTCGGTGCGCGGGATCTTGCCCGGCAGGATCTCCAGCGGGGCAAATCCGTACTCGCGGGCGGTCCGGCGGCAGTCCGCGGTGGCAGCGCCCTCGCCGTAGGCCACCACCCGGAACTTCTGGCTGCGGCCCTTGAGCTCCCCGGCCAGCCGGATCAGCCAGGGCACGTCGTAGGTGACTCCGAAGCTGCCGGCATAGAAGAGCACCGTCTCGTCCTCGGCCCAGCCCAGATCCGCCCGGATCTGTTCACGGTCTGCCCGGGCGGGGGCGAAGTTCTCCACATCGGAGGCATTGGGCACCACTGTGGTCGCGGCCCGGGGCCAGACCCGTTTGACCCCGGCCTCCATGCCGGGGGAAAGGGCGATCACGTGCTTGGCGGAGCGGTATGCGAACTTCTCCAGGGCCTCGGCGGCCCGGATTGCCGGCCGGGACTTCAGGAAGCCCAGGGCCACCGGGGCCTCCGGCCAGAGGTCCCGGACCTCGAATACGAACGGAGCGCGGCGGCACTTCGAGGCGATGATGCCCGGCACCGCAGTGGTCAGCGGGGTGGAGGAGGCGAAGACCACATCGGCATCCACCGCCGCGGCCGCCCAGCTGGCCCGGGCCATGAAGGAGACGAACGAGCGCACCCGCTGCTGGAAGACCATGGCGTTCTCATAGGGCACCGCCAGCCGTTTCACATCCACCCCTTCCATCTGGTGGCGCGCGGACTCCCGGCCGCCGCAGATCACGGTGACCTCATGTCCGGCCGCGACCAGCCGACGGGCGAACTGCCAGGGCCGCTGCCAGCCGGGCTCCCAGGGGAAGTTGAAGTGCTGATGGATGTATACGACGCGCACCAGGTCAGTCTATTCCCGGCGGCACGCACGCCGCGACCTGTTGCCGCAGCGGACGCTCAGGCCCCCGGTTCTGCCAACCATAGTCTTGTGGAGCCGTAGGTCTTCTCATGGAAGCGGACGACGCCGCCGGGCCAGCTGGGCTCCGGGGAGCGCGCATTCCGCTCCACCACCACTGTGGCAGCCTCATGCAGCTGGGGGGCCGCTGCGGTGAGCACCTTAGTCAGCTCCGGCTCGGGCAGGTCATAGGGCGGGTCCAGGAACAGCAGCTCGATGGGTTCGCCGGTGCGGCCTCTGAGATAGCGCAGGGCCTGGGCCTTGTGCAGGCTCACCTGGCCGCTGCCGGCGAAGAGCTCGGCGTTCTTGGTCAGCACCCGGTATGCGGGCTCTGCCAGGTCCACTGCCTCCAGGCTGCGTGCGCCGCGGCTGAGTGCTTCAAAGCCTAGGGCACCGGAGCCGGCGAAGACATCCACCACTACGGCGCCGTCGATGGCGTTGTAGCCCTCCAGCCGGGAGAACAGCGATTCCTTGACCCGGTCGCTGGTGGGGCGGGTGCCCTCCCCCGGAACCGCTGCCAGCCGGCGCCCCTTATGGCTGCCTGCAATGATCCGTGCCATGGGGTACAGCGTATGCCGCTCAGCCCTGGTCAGCGAAGTCGACGGCTTCGCTGTGCTCGGCCTCCCAGGCCATTACCGCCTGGTGCAGCTCCCGGGCGGTCTTCCACTCCGGATCCCGGTCGAAGAGGGTGTCGATATGGGCCGCTGCCAGGCTGATGATCTCCTCGTGGCGGATCACGCTGAGCAGCTTCAGATGTTTGGAGACCCCGGCCTGGCTGGCACCGAGCACGTCTCCCTCCCGGCGCCGCTGCAGGTCCAGCCGGGCCAGGTGCATCCCGTCGGTGTGCTGCGCCACATCATGCAGCCGCTGCACCGAGGGGTGGTCCTCGGGCAGCCGGGTGACGAGGAAGCACCGGTTAGTAGTGGTGGTTCCGCGCCCGATCCGCCCGCGCAGCTGATGGAGGGTCGAGACCCCGAAGGAGTCGGCGTCAAGGATGACCATCGTGGTGGCATTAGGCACATCCACGCCGACCTCGATGATGGTGGTGGCCACCAGCACGTCCAGCCTGCCCTGTTCGAAGGCGCGCATGGTCTCAGCCACCTCCTCGGCCGGCAGCCTGCCGTGGGCCACTGCCGTCCGAGCCCCGGCCAGCTGCTCCACCTGCTGCAGCCGCTGGCTGATCAGCTCCACCGAGGCGTCCAAGGAGCCCTGCTCATTGGTGATCTCCGGGCAGACCACGAAGACCTGGTGGCCCTGGCTGATCTGCTCCGCAGCCCGCTGCCAGACCCGGTTGATCCATTCGGGGCCGCGCTGGGTGGGCACCACATAGGTCTCGATCGGGCTGCGCCCGCCGGGCAGTCCGGCCAGCACGGTCAGCTCCAGGTCGCCGAAGACTGTCATCGCCACTGATCGGGGGATCGGGGTGGCCGACATCACTAACATATGCGGGGTGGGGGTATAGCGCTCGCGCAGGGCATTGCGCTGCTGGACCCCGAACCGGTGCTGCTCATCGACCACCACCAGGCCGAGCTTGAGGAAGCTGACCTTCTCGCTGAGCAGAGCATGGGTGCCGACGATGATCCCGGCCTCCCCGGTGACGATGTCCAGCATGGCCTGCCGGCGCTCAGCAGTCTTCATGGAGCCGGTGAGCAGGGTCAGCTTGACGTTCGGACTCTGGTCGCCGGCGGTGAACAGATCGTCCTGGGCCAATTCGCCGAGCATCCGTCGCAGGGACTGGGCGTGCTGGGCGGCGAGCACCTCTGTGGGAGCGATCAGTGCGGCCTGGGCCCCGGAGTCGGCCACCTGCAGCATCGCCCGCAGCGCCACCAGGGTCTTTCCGGAGCCGACCTCCCCCTGCAGCAGCCGGTTCATCGGGCGGCTTCGTTCCAGGTCCTGGGCGATCCACTCCCCGCAGCGGCGCTGACCCTCGGTGAGCTCGAAGGGCAGCTGGGCGTCGAAGGCCTCCAGGACTCCGCCGCTGCGCCGCGGGGCTGGGATCCCGGGCAGCTGGGCGGCTTCCCGGCGGCGCCGTCCCAGGGAGCCCTGCAGGATCAGCGCCTCCTCGAACTGGAAGCGCCGCAGCCCAGCCTCGGCATCTGCCGCCAGCACCGGCCGGTGCACGCTCTGATAGGCATCATGCAGCCCCGGGATGCCCTCCTCCCGGCGGATATGCTCCGGGATCGGATCGGTCCAGGCGGAGAAGTCGATGGCCTCGAATGCCTCTTTGATGTAGCGCCGCATTGTGAAGGCCGAGACCTCCCCGGAGCCGGGGTAGAGCGGCAGCGGCATCCGCTCGGGATGCTCGGCCTCGATCCCCCAGCTGCTGACCGGCTGGCCGTCGCCGGTCATGATCACCTCGAACTCCGGGTTGGTCATGTTCTTGCTGCCTTGGAACTCAGTGACCTTGCCGTAGAACAGTGCCGCAGTACCCTCGGTGAGCTGACGCCTGGCCAGGTAGCCGTGGAAGAAGCTCAGTTGCAGGGTGTTGCCCAGCTGGTCGGCCACGGTGACATCCACGATGAACCCCCCGCGCTGGCGCAGTCTGCGCTCCTTCTGCTGCAGCACTGTGGCCAAGAAGCTCACTACCTCCCCCACCTGCAGCTCATCGAGGCTGTAGCGGTCGTTGAGCTGGACGTATCTACGCGGGAAGTGCCGCATGAGGTCCTCGGCGGTGCGGTAGCCGAAGGCCCGCTCGATCCGCGGCGCCTGCCCCTTGGGCACCACCATCCGCAGCGGGGAGTCGGGGAACACCGGTCCGCTCACCGTCCGGCTCCGTCCTCCCGGCCGCGGCTCAGCGGGGTGCTGGTACTGGACTCCAAGGGGCCCGCCTGTTGGACGGCGGCCAGTGTGGCCTCCGGGTCTGCGGTGTGCACGTGGATGCGCCAGCGCAGCGCACCTTCAGGGTCCGGGTCTGCGCCGATGGGGGTGATGATCACCGATTCTCCCAGCTCATCCAACTGGTGCCGCAGTGAGGCCGCACCCAAGGGGTTCAGCCGGACAGTGCACATCAGTTCCACTCCGTCCATCAGCTCGGCAGGTGCTCCGGAGGAGGACGACGCCGAGGCGCGGCTGTGCTGCCCCGGCTCCAGGTCCCAGCCCGCCAGTCCCTCAAAGATGCTCTGCTCCACGGCGGTCCCGCGGACCGTGGCGGCCAGGGCGCTGAGCACCATGAGCAGGCCCAGGCCGCCGGAGTCCACCACTCCGGCGCGGCTGAGTTCGTCAAGCTGCCGCTCGGTCTGCACCAGGGCGGCACGGGCCGCCCGGAGCACCGGGTCCATCGCGGCTTCCAGGGCGACTCGGGACTCCGGCTGCTCAGCCGCGGCGGCGCAGCGGGCAGCCTCGTCCCGGGCGGCATCGAGCACTGAGAGCATAGTTCCGTCCACAGGGTTGGACAGAGCTGACCAACCGCGCAGGCTGGCGCGGTCAAACCCCCGGCTCAGCGCGCTCACCGTGAGCCGCTCCAACCCTTCCAGAGGTTCGGCGAAGCCTCGGATCAGCACTGCCAGCAGGGTGCCTGAGTTGCCGTAGGCTGCGCCCATGGCCTGCTCTCCGGCAGCCGCCAGGAGCTGTCCCAGGTCATCCCCGGAAGTCTGCTCCACCGCAGCCCTGCTGGAGCGGATGGTGGCGAGCATATTGCCTCCGGTATCCGAGTCAGCCACCGGGTAGACGTTGATCCGGTCCAGGCGATGCCGGTGGGTCTGCAGGGTGTCCTCGGCCAGGGCGAACCAGTGCCGTGCGGCCGCAGCCCCTCTGATTTTTCCCTTAGTGCCCACCTGAGAAGCCTAATTCATGTTCCGGAGATCACTCCGAGGCGGCGTCGTCCTCGTTGAGGTACTCGTCCAAGGTGCCCTCCCACATGGCCTGGGATATCCGCTGCTGCTCCTCGAGGTCCTGGTGCCAGATCCACTGCCCGTCAGAAGACCAGCCGGAGCCTGCGGTGGGCAGGGTGGAGAAGCTGATGTTGTTCAGCGCCCCACGCCCGTCCCAGGCCAGCGCTGCGGCCCGGGTGGAGGTCAGATCCGGGTCGGTGATCATATGCTCGGCGAAGGTGGCGACCATATCGTTGGTGCGCACCGGGTTGGCCAGGGTGGAGGGGGTGGCTGCCTCTTGGATCACGGCACGGATGAAGGCCTGCTGGTTGCGGATCCGCTGCAGGTCTCCGTCGGGGAAGCTGCTGCGGTGGCGCACAAAGCTCAGGGCCTGATCGGCATCCATATATTGGCTGCCGGGGGTGAAGGTGTAGCCCTCATTGGTGGTGAAGGACTCCGGGTAGCTGGAGTTGACGCGCACCCCGTCCAGGGCCTCGACCATTCCTACGAATCCGAGCATGTCGATGGCGGCCACATGGTCGATCCGCACATCCAGCAGCTGCTCCACTGTGGCTGCAGTCAGCCAGTGGCCGTTCTCCCCACCCAGGGCCAGCCCGGCGTTGACCTTATGCCAGCCCCGCCCGCCGGGGATCTCCACCCACAGGTCTCGCGGGATCGAGATCACCTGGACAGAGTCGCTGTCCTCCGGAATGTGGACTAGCATCAGGGTGTCGCTGCGCCCGCCACCGGGCACCCGGGGCAGGTCCTCATTATCACCTGAGCCCCCGTTGGCGTCCGTGCCCAGCAGGAGGATATTTGTGGCCTCAGTGGGCTCGGGCCGCTCTTCCTCCGGCGGGAGGATCTCCTGGGCATCCTCCTCGCTGAGCTCCGGGAAGTGACTGACATTGCTGCTGTAGGAGCGGTGCAGGCTGAACAGGTAGGCCCCGGCCGCCACCAGGCCCAGAACCACCAGAGTGGCCATTGCCCCCAGGATCCAGCGGGCGCTCTTGTTCTTCTTTTTGCGGCGCGGCGGCTCATCGTCATCGTGGACGAAGAACTGCTCGGCGGGACCGACAGCAGTCATCGGTGTTCTCCTCATGAGGCGAGTGGTGCGGTTAGCGCACAGTGAAAGATTCCTACAGAATATGTCACGTGCCTGGATTCCCTGCCCTTGACACTGCGACACACCGGTGGGCCGCAGCCTTGGCCCTCTGCGCTGCCGGGTGGGCTCTGGCCTCCTGCGCCTCCACCGCAGATGTGCAGGCCGCCCCGGAGGCCCATCATCCAGACTGTGCGGAGGTGATGCTCACCCTGCCGGAACAGATCGGGGGCTTCGAGCAGCGTCCCACCGCCTCCCAGGCCACCTCCGCCTGGGGGGACCCGCTGGCGGTGGTGCTGCGCTGCGGTGTAGAGCCGGTGCTGGAACCCACGGAGCTGCCGTGTGTGGCCCCCTCCGGGGTGGACTGGGTCTGGGTGGAGCATGAGGAGCACACCCAGCTGATCAGCTACGGGCGCGAACCCGCAGTGGAGCTGCTCATCGAGAATGAGCACATCAATGAGTCCACCATGATGGATGTGCAGGTGGCCCTCTCCGCCCCGGTCACCCGGATCGATCAGTCCCGCGAATGCCTGGCGATGAACGACGTCGACCCGGAGAGCGAGCTGTGAGCTGCAGGTGAAGCGAGGCAGCGTGTGAGGAACGGAGTGACGACTTCAGGTCGTGAAGCTCGGCGTCAGCCGAGCGAGAGCGGGCGCGACGGGAACCGCGACCTCTGGGTCCCGCGCAAACGCCTCAGCGTTTGTGCGGGCCAGGTCGTGGCGCGCGCGCTCGCGGGACAAACTCAGAAGAGCGCCGTTGCGAGCTTCTTGCGGGCGGCGGCCACCCTGGGATCGGAGTCGCCGACGATGCTGAACAGCTCCACCAGATGCTTGCGGGCCGTCTCCCGGTCATCGCCGAAGTGACTCTGGATGTACCGAATCAGCCGGTTGAAGGCGTCCTCCACATGGCCGCCGAGCACATCGATATCGGCCACATCGGTCTGCGCCTGGACATCATCGGGATTCTCCGCAGCACGCTGGCGCACGGCGGCCAGATCCGCACCGTGGGTGCGCTTCATCAGCCGGACCTGGGCGATGCCCAGTTTGGCCTCAGAATCGCCCGGGTTCTCCTTGACCGCCTGCTCGAAGGCGGCCACCGCGGCGTCGTAGTCGCCCTGCTCCAGTGCCTGGTGGGCTTTCTGGTGCAGTGGGGGCACCTCAGGCTCGGCCTCGGCGTCCTGCTCCCCTGCTGTGGTTGCCAGGGGCTTCACCGTGCCGGTGATCCCGTTCTGGGTGGCCAGCTGAAGGATCTGGGTGACCACCTGGGGCAGCTGCTCCACCGGGGCGGAGGAGTCGAACTCCGCGATCGGCTGGCCGGAGAGGAAGGCGGTGACCACCGGCAGTTTGCCGGCCTGCTGGGCCAGCTCCGGGCTTGCTGCAGCGTCGATGGTGGCCAGTACGATCCGTCCCCGCTGGGCGTCGACTGCCCGCTGCAGGGCGCTCTGGAACTGCTGGGAGACCGCATCCTCACCGTGGATCAGCACCAGGGCCGGAACCTGGGCGGATAGCTGCACGATCTGCTGCAGCTGCTGCGGCGCCACTGCGGCGGTCCAGGAGTCCTGACCGCCTGGCCGGGAGCCGGAAGCGGCAGGCTGTTGGCCGGAGCCCTCCGCCAGGGCGGAGAGGTCTACTGCACCATGGGCATTGACTGTGCGCTGGTTAGCTGAAGGATTCTCACTCATCAGCCCTCATCTTAGCCGCGGATCAGTACTCGTCGAACCAGTCCGGGGTGTCGATATTGGCATCAGCGATCAGATTGTCCACACCGATGAGCACAATCTCTTCCTCCGAGTCGGCCGGCGGGATCTGGACCACCACGTACTCACGGGAGGTGATCTGGGTGTCGAAGGTGGTCCAGTCGGTGCCTACCATCTCGACGACCAGGTCGTGGTCCAGGAAGATCGTGTCGCCGTCGCTCAGGGGTGACATCTCCATAGTCATATCGAAGGAACCGGCCAGCACCACGGTGCCGTCGGGCAGCTCAATCGCGGAGAGGTCCTCATAGTCGACTTCGGGGTTGGGGAAGTTGATCTCGGTGTCATCGGCCGCCTCGCTGAGCTCCTCGTGGTACTCGTGCAGGGCCTGGATGTAGAGGCTCTCGCTCACCTGTTCGCCGAAGTCGTGGCCATCGTCCACGAACCACCGGGACAGGCTGCTGAGCACCCGGGCCGGGGAGTTCTCATCCTCAGCATCGCCGGGGTCGGCCACTGAAATGCCGCCCTGCTCCGGGGAGAAGGTGGGGAACTCGGTGCCGGGGGCCATCATGGTCGAATGGGTGAGTTTGTAGTTCTCCTGGGCAGTGGCCTGCTCCAGGAAGAGGATCTGCAGTGACTCCGACTCCGGCTCCTCCACGATGACCATGGCCTGGCGCGGGAACTCCGGGTCCCCGGAGACGGCAGCAGAAAGCACCTCAGTGCCGATGGGGTTCGGCAGGGCGGTATCGGCCAAATCATGGTTGCGGTAGGCCAGTTCCCGGTATTCCAGGGCCTCGCCGGCTACCCGGTCCTCCAGCAGCTCGGCATCCTGCTCCTCGTCAGCGGCGGCCACAGTCTGGGCCACATCCTCCAGGATGCGGTCCAGCTGGGAGCTCAGCAGCACGGAGTAGCCTTCGGAGGGAACCTCCTCGGTCTCGACCTCAGCCTCAGCCTCGGTCTCCTCCTCCAGCTCCTCGGGGTCAGGCTGTTCCGGAGCGTCCTCATCCGCAGCGGCGTAGGCGGGTCCGCCCAGGCCGAAGCCAGCGGCCAGCGCAAGGAGCATGGCCAGCACTGCAGCGAAGGGAGACCTGCCGCGGCCCAGCCGGTCCCGCAGGCCCTGCGCCCAGCTGGGCAGCTTGTGAGTGCGGCCCTCGTCAGCGCCGGATGGGGCGGGCGGATCCTGATCGGGGTCCTCCTCCTGATCTGCCTCCTCCTGGTCGGCGTGGTCCTGGTCAACCTGGTCAGCCTGGTCCTCCCCCTCGTTCTCGGTGTCGGGGGCCAGCGCGGTGGGCTGGTCGGGCTGCGCGGTCTCCACTGCGGGAACGTTTCCGGTCTCCACGCCAGGGATCACCCAGGCATTGGCGGTGTCCTGGGGTTCCTGGTCCTCGCGACCATTCTCGGCCTCGGCATCCTCCGCTGCGTGACCGGACTCAGCCCCTGCCGCGGCAGGTGCAGCTGCGGCGGCCTTATCCGCCTTGCGGCGCTTCCGCCGCGGGGTGCCCACTGCCCAGTAGAAGAGCACCAGGGAAAGCAGCACCAGCAGGGCACCGCCGATGATCATCCACACGCCGCCCTCATTGCTGAAGGTTACGGTCTCGGTGGTGGTGATGGAATTGGGGGCCGGCTCAAAGTCCTCGCGGTAGATCAGCAGCGCCCAGTCACCAGCTTCATCCGGGGTGTCCCAGCGGTAGGGCGTCTCTCCCTCGGCGCTCTCCACACTGACCCAGAGGTCTGAGTCTGTGGGATCAGGCATATCGGTCTCGCCGTCGATGAACTCTGCGGTGATGCGTGAAGGCTGCTCGGGATCCTCGGACGCCTCATAACCGGTGACCCGGTTGTGGGCGGCGTCGCCGAGCCATGCCTCAATGTCATAGGTACGGCCGACCGCGATCAGGTACTCCCCCTCGGCCTCGATGGTGAACTCATCACGGCCGTCCTCGGCGTCGATCACATCATCGGTGATCACGGTGAAGGGGGCATCCTCGGCGCCCTCTGTCTGGACGGTATGTGTCTCCTCGGTCTCGGCGGTCAGCCGGTCGACGCCGAAGCCGACCAGCGCCAGGCCGGCCAGGAACGCAATGATGGCAGAAAAGATTCGCACTGGGGTGTAGTCCTTATATGTGGCGGTGTGGACCTGCGAGGGTCCGCTCGGGAATGTCCAGCGCCCTACCATACCGAAGATAACGATATGGTTACAATTCAGCTTTCTTTCAGCCTGTGGGCTCTGGGAGAATGGTTGCTGTGGGCAAAGGAAAGGGACGACGCCGCGGCGCCTCCAAATGGCAGCAGGAGCACCGTCCGCTGGGCACTCAGTTCCTGGCACCGGGAGGAATCGCCGCGGGGCGAGTTCAGCGCCGGGACGGCGAGTACCACCTCAGGCACATCTCCGCTGCGGCCGCGGCCAAGGACTACAGCTGCCCCGGCTGCGGACTGACCATCAGCGCCGGCACCGCTCATGTGGTGGCCTGGCGGGCCGACTCGGTACTCGGTGATGAATTCGCAGCCTCGGAGCGCCGCCACTGGCACAGCCACTGCTGGCGCATCAGCAGCTGAGGAGCCAGCACAGCGATGCGACGACTTCAGGCGCGAAGGCCGGCGCCACTGCAGCCGGCCAAGAGTGGCCGCGACGGGAACCGCGACCTCCGGGCCCCGTAGAAACGCACCAGCGTTTGTGCGGGCCAGGTCGTGGCGTGCGCGGCCACGGGACCGACTCAGAACAACCGTGGTGCCCCGGACTCCTCGCCCTTCATATCCTCATAGTCCAGCACTACGCAGCGGATCCCCCGGTCCTGGGCCAGAGTCCGGGCCTGGGGCTTGATCTGCTGGGCGGCGAAGACTCCCTGCACCGGGGCCAGCAGCGGGTCCCGGTTGAGCAGGTCGAGGTACCGGGTGAGCTGCTCCACCCCGTCAATGTCCCCGCGGCGCTTGAGCTCCACAGCCACGGTGCCGCTGGGCCCCTTGGCCAGGATGTCCACCGGGCCGATCGGGGTGGCATGCTCACGGCGGATCAGCCGGTGACCCTCCCCCAGCCGTTCGATCTGCTCGGCAAGCAGCCGCTGCAGGTCGGCCTCCACCCCGTCCTTGACCAAACCAGGGTCGGTGCCCAGCTCATGGGATGAGTCGTGGTGGATCTCCGAGATCAGGATCTTCAGCTCGTCATCGGACTTCTCCGCCGAGACGGTCCAGACCTCGGTGATGCCGGCTTCACGCTGCTCAGAGTCCGGCTCACTCACTCGCATGATGGCCGGCGGGGACATCCAGTTCAGCGGCTTATAGGACCCGCCGTCAGCGTGTACCAGCACCGCCCCGTCGGCCTTGATCATCAGCAGTCGTTTCGCCTCGGCCAGCTGGGCGTTGAGCCGGCCGGAGTAGTTGACCGAACAGGTCGCAATCACCAATCGCACAGCAGACCACCCTACCGGAAAGACGCTGATGGCCCCCGGCGAACCGGGGGCCATCAGCGGAAAGTGAGAGATACGGAACTAGCTCCGAATGTCCGCCTCGTCAGCGACCACTGTCACCTTGTCGTCATCCACGGAGAAGAAGCCGCCTTTGACATGGGCCTTGATGGGGCCGCCGCCGTCCACAGGTTCGATGGTCAGCTCCCCCTCGGCCAGCAGGGCCAGCACCGGGGTGTGCCCGGGCAGGATGCCCATATCACCCTCCACGGTGCGGCCGGTGAGGGACTTGGCCTCACCGGACCACACCGCATGGTCTGCGGCAACTACCTGTACGTCGAGTGCAGCCATGGCAGATCAGCCCTGCTTCTGCAGCTCGGCGTACTTGCGCTCCACGTCGTCGAGCCCGCCGATGTTGTAGAAGGCCTGCTCGGGGATGTGGTCAAGATCGCCGTTGGCGATGGCGTTGAAGCCCTCGATGGTGTCCTTGATCGGCACGGTGGAGCCCTCCACGCCGGTGAACTGCAGCGCAGTGTAGGTGTTCTGGGAGAGGAACTGCTCGATCCGGCGGGCACGGGCCACCAGAATCTTGTCCTCCTCGGAGAGCTCGTCCACACCGAGGATCGCGATGATGTCCTGCAGCTCCTTGTTCTTCTGCAGAATCTGCTTGACCCGGGTGGCGCAGTCGTAGTGCTCCTGACCGATGTACTGCGGGTCCAGGATGCGGGAGGTCGAGGTCAGCGGGTTCACGGCCGGGTACAGACCGCGGGAGGCGATCGCACGGTCCAGCTCGGTGGTGGCGTCCAGGTGTGCGAAGACGTTGGCCGGGGCCGGGTCGGTGTAGTCATCGGCGGGCACGTAGACAGCCTGCATCGAGGTGATGGAGTGGCCGCGGGTGGAGGTGATGCGCTCCTGGAGCACGCCCATCTCGTCGGCAAGGTTGGGCTGGTAGCCCACTGCGGAGGGCATCCGGCCCAGCAGGGTGGAGACCTCGGAGCCGGCCTGGGAGAAGCGGAAGATGTTGTCGATGAACAGCAGCACATCCTGGTTCTGCACATCGCGGAAGTACTCCGCCATGGTCAGCGCAGACAGCGCCACGCGCAGACGGGTTCCCGGCGGCTCATCCATCTGGCCGAACACCAGAGCGGTGTCCTTGAGCACTCCGGCCTCTTCCATCTCCACCCAGAGGTCGTTGCCCTCACGGGTACGCTCGCCCACACCGGCGAACACCGAGGTGCCGCCGAAGTTGCGGGCCACACGGGTGATCATCTCCTGGATGAGCACAGTCTTGCCCACGCCGGCGCCGCCGAAGAGGCCGATCTTGCCGCCGTTGATGTAGGGGGTCAGCAGGTCGATCACCTTGATGCCGGTCTCCAGCATCTCGGTGGAACCCTCGAGCTGGTCGAAGCCGGGTGCCTGGCGGTGGATGGGCCAGCGCTCGGTGACCTCCAGCTGGTCGGAGGGAATGTCCAGAGTCTCGCCGAGCACGTTGAAGATATGCCCCTTGACGCTGTCGCCCACCGGCACCGAGATGGGTGCTCCGGTGTCCTGGACCTGCACCCCACGCACCAGGCCGTCGGTGGCCTGAAGGGAGATGGCGCGGACCAGGTTATCGCCCAGGTGGGCTGCGACCTCGAAGGTGATGGTGGAGGTCTCACCACCCAGGGTCAGCTCGGCGGTCAGCGCGTTGTACATCGCGGGGATCGCGTCGGCGGGGAACTCAATGTCCACCACCGGGCCGATGACACGGGCGACCCGGCCGGTCGCACCGGGCTGCACGGCCTCTGTGGGCTGTTCTGCAGTAGTGGCAGTCATCTCTCTCACTTTCAATTACGACGACGCCAGCGCGTCGGCACCGGCGATGAGCTCGGAGAGCTCCTGGGTGATCTCGGCCTGGCGCGCGTTGTTGCGCAGCAGGGTGTACTTCAGGATGAGGTCGTTGGCGTTGTCGCCGGCGGACTTCATGGCCTTCTGGCGGGCAGCCAGCTCAGAGGCCGAGGCCTCCAGCATGGCTGAGAAGATGCGGGACTCGATGTACTTAGGCAGCAGCTCGTCCAGCACCTCCTCCGGGGAGGGCTCAAACTCGTAGAGCGGGTGCACAGTGGTCTCATCCTCGACCACGGCCAGCGGGAGCAGGCGCTTGACCACCGGCTCCTGGGTGACCATGGACTGGAACTCCGTGTAGACCAGGTAGATCTCGTCCACCCCGCCCTCTTCGGTGGGCTGCACGAACCGGTCCACCAGTGCCTTGCCGATCTCCCGGCCGACAGTCACATCGGGGTTGTCCGTATTGCCGGTCCAGACCTGGTCATACTCGCGGGACCGGAAATCGTAGAAGGCCTGTGCCTTGCGGCCGTAGAGATAGGGGCGTGCCTCCACACCCTGTTCCCTCAGAGTCGCCAGCAGCGACTCCGACTTCTTGATCACATTGGTGGAGTAAGCCCCTGCCAGGCCACGGTCGGAGGCCATGACCAGCACCGCGGCACGCTTGGGCTCGGCCACCTTCTCAGTGAGCACGTGGTCGATATCGTTCTGAGCGGCCACGGCTGCCACGGCGCGTGTGATGGCCTCGGCGTAGGGCGTGGAGGCCTGGGCACGCGAACGCGCCTTGCCCACCCGTGCGGTGGCGATCAGTTCCATCGCTTTGAAGATCTTCTTCATCGACGATGTCGATCGGATCTTGTCGCGATAGACCCGGATCTGGGCTCCCATGCGATTCCTTCCTTAGGTCAGAGGTTCAGCTGGACTCTGGCGGCGATCAGGCCTTGAGCTCTTCCTGCTGAATCTCGGCAGCGTCCATGGCGATGGCTTCCTCAGTGCCGACCAGGGACTCGCCGGCCCCTGCTTGGAACTGGGCCTTGAAGTCCTTGATGCCGGACTTCAGCGCCTGAACCGTGTCATCCTCCAGCTTGCCGCTGGCGGCGATGTTGGTCAGCACATCGGTCTTGCGCTTGAGGTAGTCGATCCACTCGGCCTCGAACCGCTTGACGTCGCTGACATCGACATCGTCCAGGTGGCCCTGCGAGCCGGCCCAGATAGACACGACCTGCTCCTCCACCGGATAAGGGGTGTACTGGGGCTGCTTGAGCAGCTCGGTCTGTACCTCACCACGGGTCA
Organism: Nesterenkonia alkaliphila; assembly: GCF_009758175.1. GTDB lineage: Bacteria > Actinomycetota > Actinomycetes > Actinomycetales > Micrococcaceae > Nesterenkonia > Nesterenkonia alkaliphila. The sequence goes on along the minus strand of NZ_WRPM01000022.1, from coordinate 24,532 downwards.
GCTGGGCACGGGTGGCCGGGTCCAGGTCCGAGGCGAACATGGCGAAGGCCTGCATGTCCCGGTACTGGGCCAGGTCCAGCTTCAGGGTTCCGGAGACCTTCTTCATAGCCTTGGTCTGTGCGGCGCCGCCGACTCGGGAGACCGAGATGCCCACGTCAACCGCGGGGCGCTGGTTGGCGTTGAACAGATCAGACTGCAGGAAGATCTGGCCGTCAGTGATGGAGATGACGTTGGTGGGGATGAAGGCACCCACATCGTTGGCCTTGGTCTCGATGATCGGGAAGCCGGTCATCGAACCGGCGCCGAGCTCATCAGAGAGCTTGGCGCAGCGCTCCAGCAGGCGGGAGTGCAGGTAGAACACATCGCCGGGGAATGCTTCACGTCCCGGCGGGCGGCGCAGCAGCAGCGAGATCGCACGGTAGGCCTCAGCCTGCTTGGAGAGATCATCAAACACGATGAGCACGTGCTTGCCGCCGTACATCCAGTGCTGGCCGATGGCGGAGCCGGCGAAGGGTGCCAGGTACTTGAAGCCGGAGGGGTCGGAGGCCGGGGCGGCCACGATGGTGGTGTACTCGAGCGCGCCCTGCTCAGCGAGGGTCTGGCGCACTGCGGCGATGGTGGAGGCCTTCTGGCCCACAGCCACGTAGACGCAGCGGACCTGCTTGTTCACATCGCCGGTCTCCCAGTTGTCCTTCTGGTTCAGGATGGTGTCGATGGCGATGGCGGTCTTGCCGGTCTGGCGGTCCCCGATGATCAGCTGGCGCTGGCCGCGGCCGATCGGGATCATGGCGTCGATTGCCTTGATGCCGGTCTGCAGCGGCTCATGCACCGATTTCCGCTGGGTCACGCCGGGAGCCTGCAGCTCCAGGGCGCGGCGGGACTCTGCCTCGATCTCGCCAAGGCCGTCGATGGGGGTACCCAGCGGGTCCACTACGCGGCCCAGGAACTTATCACCCACCGGCACGGAGAGGATCTCTCCGGTACGGGTGACTTCCTGTCCCTCTTCGATGCCGGAGAACTCGCCGAGGATGACCACGCCGATTTCACGGGTGTCGAGGTTCTGGGCGAGTCCCAGTGTGCCGTCCTCAAAGCGCAGCAGCTCGTTCGACATGGCCGAGGGAAGTCCCTCGACTCGTGCGATGCCGTCGGCCGCGGAGATTACGCGACCGACCTCGGTGCGCTCAGCGCTTCCCGGGTCGTAGGACGCCGCAAACTCGTTCAAGGCATTGCGAACGTCGTCGGCGTTGATGGTCAGATCGGCCATCTGCTTCTCCCTGCTCTCCTGTATTCAGCGGCCGTCTGCGACGGCCGTACGGTTCAGTTGGTGTTCTTGGGCCAGCGCTGGGCGCTAGCGGGAAATCTTTCGGCTCAGGCTGTTCAGCCGGGAGGAGACGGTGCTGTCGACCACCTCATCGCCCACCTGAACTCTGATGCCGCCGACCACTGTGGGATCGACGACGACGTCCAGCTTCAGTTCTCTGCCAAAGTACTTGTCCAGGCTGGCAGAGAGCTTCTCCAGGTAGGAGCTGTCCAGGTTCTTTGCCACGGTCACCTGAGCGATCCAACGCTGCTGCCGGGCTGCGATCTGCTCGGCGAAGCGTTCGATCAGTGCTGAGGGCCGCAGCCCGCGCGGGGCGGTGACGGCCCGGTCGATGAGCAGCCGGGCCTCTGCTGAGACCTGCGGGCTCAGTGCCGCGGCCAGCTTCTGCTTGGCCTCGGCCGGAGCCTGCTGCTCGGTGAGCGCGCGCTGCAGCTCATGGGAGTCAGCAACCGTGCGGCGGAAGCTCAACAGAGCGGACTCCAGGGCTTCAAGCCCCTGCAGGCCGTCCCGCTCAGCCTTGGCGGCCACCACGGAGACGGCCAGGGCCTCCACCGCGTCACCGAGATCGCGCTCAGCACCCCAGCGCCGGGAGACCACTGCTTCCAGGATGCGCACAGTGCTGGGCTGGGCCTTGGCGCCGAAGAGCGAGGCGACCACCCCGGTGCGGGCGGCCGGCTCCAGCGCCGGATCTGTCAGCGAACGGCGTAGCGCCGCGGAGCTGTCGATGACGTCCAGCGCGCTGAACAGCTCATCGGCGACCGCGAGCTCGGCGGAGGCCAGAGTCTCCGCCAGGTCGCTCTGCAGCGAGGCGAAGGATTCGCTGGAGGCGCTGGACCCGCTGAACTGGACTGCCATTACTGTGCTGCCCCCTGGGTCTGCTGCTCAGCGTCGAGATCTGCCAGGAACCGGTCGACCACCCGCTGGGAGCGGGCATCGTCGTTGAGCGCCTCGCCGACGATCTTCGATGCCAGCTCAGTGGCCAGGGACCCGACGTCAGCCTTCAGCTGGGCAGCTGCGGCGGCGCGGTCGGCCTCGATCTGCGCGTGGGCCTGCTCGCGGATGCGGGCGCCCTCGGCAGCGGCCTTCTCCTGGGCCTCGGCCACGATCTGTGCGGCCTCAGCACGAGCTTCCTCGCGCAGGGCAGCGGCCTCGGTGCGGGAGTCGGAGAGCTGCTTCTCGTACTCCGCCTTCAGCGCAGCGGCCTCAGCCTTGGCCTCCTCGGCCTGGTTGATGCCGCCCTCGATCGCCTCAATGCGGTTCTGGTATGTCTCCTCGAACTTCGGAGCAATCCATTTGATGACGATGAAGAGCAGCACCAGGAACCCGATGCCGGCCACAGCGAATTCCCACATATTGGGGAACAGCGGATTGGCATCCTCATACTCCGCTGCCTGGACCAGTGCTGTGCTGATCATGTGTTCACCCATCTTTTCTCGGATCTAGTGGTCTTCTTCGGCTGCCGGGGTCCCCGGCAGCTCAGCTGTGCTCTGGGCCCGTGGGGCTAGAGCACGAAGGCGAAGACGATGGCCAGAATGAACACAGCCTCAGCCAGAGCGAAGCCGAGCAGCGCGATCGGCTGCAGCACGCGCTGAGCCTCGGGCTGGCGGGCCACACCGTTGAGGTAGGCAGCGAAGACCAGGCCGATGGCGATGGCAGCGCCGAGTCCGGCGATGCCCATACCGAGCATGTTCAGGGAGCCGTCCATGTGTTTCTCTCTTTCTTGTCTCGCTCCCGGTGGCTTTCACCGGGAACTCGTACGGGAACTTAGGGGTCAGGTGGTCAAAGTGGTCAGTGCGCGTCGGCTTCTATGGAGCCTTGGATGTAGATGGCGGTCAGCAGGGCAAAGACGAAGGCCTGCAGCACCATCATGATCAGCTCCAGGAAGTACAGCGGAACGGAGCCGAGCAGGATCGCAATACCGAGCCCGGTGTTGAGCACGCCCTCCTGCTGGGTGATCAGGAACTCGGCGCCGGAGCCGCAGAGCATCACGATGATGTGGCCGGCCAGCATCACTGCCATCAGACGCAGGCTGTGGGTCAGCGGGCGGATCACGAAGTTGGAGAGGAACTCCAGCGGGGTCAGGATGATCAGCAGCGGCTTGGGGACTCCCGAGGGCACAGTCATCAGCTTCATGAACTTCGCGCCGTGCAGCTTGAAGCCCAGTACCACCCAGGTGATCCAGACCAGGGCGGCCATGGCGTAGGCCGGGCCGGCGTGGCTGAAGGTGGGCATCTGCAGCCCGGGGATCGCGCCGAACAGGTTGTTGAACAGCACAAAGAAGAACACGGTGAACAGCAACGGGATCCAGGGCTTGAAGTGCTTATCCCCGAGGATGTCACGGCCGATGGTGTTGCGCACGAAGGCGTAGGCGCCCTCGGCCAGGAACTGTCCGCGTCCGGGCACCAGGGCCTGCTTGCGGATTCCGGCGCTGAAGAGCCACCAGATGAGCAGGACGGCCAGGATCGCCATCAGCATGTTTTTGCCGAAGCCAGTGCCCCATTCGGCCATCCACGGGAAGATCTCCGGGAGGTGGGTTTCACTGATAGTAGGCGGCTGGAAGCCGTCCTCTTCGGCGGCACTCAGGGCAAGCGATGACAACGCTGGTCCTCTCATCGGTCGTCGAAAGATCGAGACATGCTGATCTCGGCTTCGGGCGAGGGAAGTCGGCGCAGAGATTACCTGCCGCAGCCCGCGCTAAGCCTACCAAAGCTTAGACAGCGGATTGCAGCACGTGATCCGTGCTGAGACAACACTACTACAGACGGTAGAAATTTCCCCCATCGGCTCATTCCGGCGCGGAGACGGCCAGCCGCATCTTCGCGAAGCTCATCACTTCGGCCACCTGCCAGACCAGCAGCACGGCGGTGCCGGCGCCCAGTGCCCAGGCACCGTCGAGCCAGTCCCCCACCCGCACTGCCGGCAGCACCATGGCCAACACGGCCAGTTTGAGCGCGAACCCGATCATGAACAGCGGGATGGCCAGCTGGGGCCGGTGCCGCTCCGCCCAGTCGATCAGCCCCAGGGACAGGAAGGAGAGGACGACGACGAGGCCCCCGGCGGCGGCAGCTGAGGCAGCCGCTGCTGCCCCGCTCACCAGGGCGGCCAGGGCAGTGCTGGCGGCCAGGCAGATCAGGCCGGCAGCCGTCGTCGTCATAAGCACTCTGCGCCATCCGGTGGTCATCCGCTGCTCCTGCCTGCGGTGCGCCCAGCGGCACGGGCGTTGACGCGCTGGGCGCGCCGGCGCAGCCAGGGTCCCAGGGTGAGCACTGTGGCCACTGCCAGGGTCACCGCCATAGCTGAGCCGACCAGCCACCAGGGCAGAAAGTTGAAGGAGATCGAGCCGAAGGCGATCACAGCGGCCCAGAGGTAGAGCAGCAGCACAGCCTGGGGGTGCGAGTAGCCGGAATCCAGCAGCTTGTGGTGCAGGTGGCCCCGGTCCGGGCTGAACGGGCTCTGCCCACGGATCGTACGGCGAATCACTGCGAGCACCAGATCCAGCACCGGCAGCACCATCACCGCCAGGGGCAGCAGCACCGGCATATAGGCCGGGATGTTCCGGAACCGGAACTGCTCCTGGTGCAGCTCCAGGGAGCTGGTGGCGATCAGTGCACCGGCGGCCATGACAAATCCCAGCAGCATCGCCCCGGTGTCGCCCATGATGAGTTTGGAGGGGTGGAAGTTATGCGGCAGGAAGCCCAGGCAGGCGCCCACCAGCACCGCCATCAGCAGCGTGGCCAGATGGGAGGGCTCGAACTCCCGGATGGACAGCGTCAGCAGGTAGGTGTAGATGAAGAAGGCTGCTCCACCGATCGCGGCAACTCCTGCGGCCAATCCATCCAGCCCGTCGATGAAGTTGAACGCGTTGATGGTCAGCACCACCAGGAACACGGTGAGCATGCTCTGCAGCACGGGTCCGCCCACGCCGAGCCAGCCCACCGGCATGACTTCGAGCTGAATGCCGTGCAGCACCAGGATCAACCCTGAGCCGATCTGCGCTACCAGCTTGATCAGCCAGTGGATGTCCCAGGCGTCATCGGCCATTCCGGTGATCACGATCAGCGTCATCGCCAGCAGCACCCCGAGCACCTGGGTGATATCAGCAAAGATCCCGGCGAACAGCGGGATCAGCGCGGAAACCGCGATCCCGGCGATCAGCCCCAGGTAGATGGCCACACCGCCCCAGCGCGGCTTCACCTCGGTGTGGATGTCACGGGAGCGGATGCCGGTGTAGATGCCCAGCCGCAGGGAGAGCCTGCGCACCGGCGGGGTCAGCAGATAGGTGACCACCGCCGAGACTGTGAGCACCATCAGGAAGTAGATCATTCAGGGGGCTCCAGCCCAAGCGTGCCGGGGACCACTGCCTGCAGCTCATGCAGCGGCACCGCGCCTAGACGCACCACTCGGGGCGGCTCTGCGGTGCAGTCCACGATCGTGGAGGCCTGCTGGGCGCTGCGCTCTCCGCCTTCGAGATAGACAGCGACCGCCTCGGCGAGCATTTCGCGTGCCTGGACCGCGGTGGTGGCTGCGGGCATACCGGTGCGGTTGGCACTGGAGACCGCCATCGGGCCTACGGCACTGAGCAGATCCAGCGCGATCTCATCGGCGGGCATCCGCAGCGCCACTGTGCCACGGGTCTCTCCGAGGTCCCAGGCCAGGGAGGGCTGGGCGCGCAGGATGATGGTCAGCCCGCCGGGCCAGAAGGTCTCCGCCAGCCTGCGGGCGGAGTCTGGGATCTCGTCAGCCAGCGCATCCATCACCTCGGCCCGGCCGATCAGCACCGGAGGTGGCATCGAGCGGTTGCGGCCTTTGGCGGCCAGCAGCACGGCCACCGCCTGCGGGCTGAAGGCATCGGCCCCGATCCCGTAGACGGTATCGGTGGGCAGGACCACCGGCTCGCCGCGCCGGACGGCTGCGGCGGCGGACTCGATTCCGGACTCGCGCTGCTGGGGGTTGGTCACATCGATCGTCTGACTCACGCGCTGTATTCTTTCACGACTGCGCTGGTGGCACGGTCCCGGCCGGTGAGGTCCTGGTGCGTGCTGACCGCTTCCAGCTCCGGGTCAGCTGCGCAGAGCTCACTGAGAGCCTCGGCCTGCACCTCAGCGTGCTCCAGAATGAACCAGCCTCCGGGTTTGAGGATGCGTTTGGCGGTCTCGATGACTGCCCGGGGAAGCTGAAGCCCGTCCGCTCCCCCGCCGTAGAGGGCGATTTCGGGATCATGCTCCCGGACCTCCGCCTCGGCCGGCACCATACCGGGCGGTATATACGGCGGATTCGACACTACGACGTCGAATCCGGCCTCAGTGAAGTCTCTCAGGTCGCAGCGGTGCAGGGTGATCCCGGCTGCGCCCGCCGGGAGGCTCTCGAAGTTCTGCTCAGCCCAGGCCGCGGCCGCTGCGGAGACCTCCACGGCATGGACCTCGGCCTGTGGAAACTCAGCAGCCAAGGAGGCCGCGATGGCCCCGGATCCGGTGCCTAGGTCCACCACCCGGGGCTGGGCGGTGCCGCCGGAGGCCAGCTTACCCAGCCGCTGCAGCACCAGCTCCACGATGGTCTCGGTCTCCGGTCGCGGGATGAATACCCCGGGGCCCACCCGCAGCTCCAGGCTGCGGAAGGGTGCACGGCCGGTGAGATGCTGCAGCGGAATGCGGCGGGCACGCTCGGCGACCAGGGCAGTGAGCCGTTCGGCGGCGTCGTGCTGGATCTGCCGCTGCGCAATGACGGCCGCCTGGACCTCTCCCCTGCTGATGCCCAGGACATGGCCGACCAGCAGCTCAGCATCGGCCTGGGGGCTGGGCACCTGAGCCTCGGCCAGCGCTGCCGCTGCTCGGCGCAGCAGCTGGTCCAGTTCAGTCATCAGTATCAGAGAGGGCGGCCAGCCGCTCCTGCTCATCGAGCTGGATGCAGGACTGGACCACCGCTTCCAGATCACCGTTGATCACCGCGTCCAGGTTGTATGCCTTATACCCCGTGCGGTGGTCGGCGATGCGGTTCTCCGGGAAGTTGTAGGTGCGGATGCGCTCTGAGCGGTCCATAGTGCGCACCTGGGACTTGCGCACCTGCGCCGATTCGGCGTCCAGCTGCTCCTGCTGGTGGGCCAGCAGCCGGGAGCGCAGCACCCGCATGGCGGCCTCCTTGTTCTGCAGCTGGGACTTCTCGTTCTGCATGGCCACCACGATGCCGGTGGGCAGGTGGGTGATCCGTACCGCGGAGTCAGTGGTGTTCACCGACTGCCCTCCCGGACCGGAGGAACGGTAGACATCGATCTTGAGATCGTTCTGGGCGATCTCGATCTCCTCCGGCTCATCCACCTCCGGCAGCACCAGCACCCCGGCGGCAGAGGTGTGGATACGGCCCTGGGACTCCGTCTCCGGGACGCGCTGAACGCGGTGCACCCCGCCCTCAAACTTCAGATGCGCATAGACACCCTCAGCCGGATCGGTGGTATTGGCCTTCACCGCCATCTGAACGTCTTTGTAGCCGCCTAAGTCTGAAGGGGTCGAAGAGATGATCTCAGTCTTCCAACCCTTGGACTCGGCATAGCGGGTATACATCCGCAGCAGGTCCCCGGCGAAGAGGGCCGCCTCATCGCCGCCGGCACCGCCCTTGATCTCAAGGATGGCGTTGCGGGCGTCGTTCTCATCCCGCGGGATGAGCATCCGCAGCAGCTTCTCGGAGGCCTCCTCGAGCTCCGCCTGCAGCCGAGGCACCTCGGCGGCCAGCTCGGCATCATCGGCGGCGAACTCCTGGGCGGTCTCCAGATCGTCCTGCAGCTGGGTCCACCGGCTGTGGGCCTCCACCACCCCGTTGAGCTGGGCGTAGCGGCGGCCGAGCTTGCGGGCCAGCGCCTGATCGGCATGGGTCTCGGGCTCGGCGAGCTTGATCTGCAGCTCCTTGTGCTCTGCCAGCAGAGTGCCCACGGAGTCAAACATGCGGGGATTGATCTCAGTCATTTATGGGGGTTCCTCAGTCCAGTACGACGACGCGGCGGCCAGGTGATCTGAAAAGACCCCGCCGGTGCCCGGTGGAGGGCACGGACGGGGTCTGTCTCAGCACGCTACTTATCGCCGTTGCCGCCCAGAGTGGTCTTCTGGGTCAGCAGCAGGAACTCAGCATTGGAGCCGGTCTCCTTGATCTTCTTCAGCAGCAGGTCAAGACCCTGCTCCTGCTCCAGGCCCGAGAGCACGCGGCGCAGCTTCCACATGATCTGAACCTCATCACCGGAGAGCAGGTTCTCCTCGCGCCGGGTGGAGGACTCCGAGACGCTGATCGCCGGGAAGATCCGCTTATCGGCCAGACGCCGGGAGAGCCGCAGCTCCATATTGCCGGTGCCCTTGAACTCCTCGAAGATGACCTCGTCCATCTTGGACCCGGTCTCCACCAGGGCGGTGGCAAGGATGGTCAGCGAACCGCCGTTCTCGATATTGCGGGCAGCACCGAAGAACCGCTTGGGCGGGTAGAGCGCATTGGCGTCCACACCACCGGAGAGGATACGCCCGGAGGCCGGGGCTGCCGTGTTGTAGGCGCGGCCCAGGCGGGTCATCGAATCCAGCAGAACCACAACATCCTTGCCCAGCTCCACCAGACGCTTAGCGCGCTCGATGGCCAGCTCGGCCACTGTGGTGTGGTCATCGGCAGGCCGGTCGAAGGTGGAGGCAATGACCTCACCATCGACGGTGCGCTGCATATCGGTGACTTCCTCAGGGCGCTCATCGACCAGCACCATCATCAGGTGCACCTCGGGGTTATTGGTCTTGATGGCCTGTGCCAGGGACTGCAGGATCATCGTCTTACCGGCCTTGGGCGGGGAGACGATGAGACCGCGCTGCCCCTTACCGATGGGGGCCACCAGATCGATCACGCGGGGGGCGAGGTTCTTGGGATCGCCCTCCAGGCGCAGCCGCTCCTGGGGATAGAGCGGGGTGAGCTTATTGAACTCGACCCGGTCGGTATTGGCCTCCACGGGGCGGCCGTTGACCTTCTCCACTTTGACCAGGGCGGCGAACTTCTGCCGCTTGTTCTGCTTCTGGTTCTCATTCGGGGCCTTGATGAAGCCGGTGACCACATCACCCTTGCGCAGGTTGTTCTTCTTGACCTGCTGCAGGGAGACATAGACATCGTTCTGGCCGGGCAGGTAGCCGGAGGTGCGCACAAAGGCGTAGTTGTCCAGCACATCCAGGATGCCGGCGATCGGGATCAGCTGGTCATCATCGGTGACCTGCTCGTCGTCGAACTCGGGGCCACGGTTGCGGTCATTGCGGTCGCGGCGGTTGCGGTTGCGGTCATTGCGGTTCCGCCGCCGGTTGCGCCGGTCCTCGCGGTTGTCTCCGCGGTCATCCTGGTCCTGACGGTTGCCGCCCTGATCGCTGTGATCCTCATGGCGCCCGCCCTGACGGTCCTGGCGGTCCTGACCGGAGTTCTCCCCGCGGTCCTCACGCTGGGACTGGGTCTCCTCGGACTTCTTCTCCGGGGAGGCGGCCTGGTTGTCACCGCCCTGCTGCTTCTGCGGATCCTCATTGCGGTTCCGGTCATTGCGCCCGCGCCGGTTGCGGCCGCGGCCGGCGCCCTGTTCGGGCTTCTGGTCACGGTCTGCCGGGGCGGCGTCGTCGTCATTGGTCTCCTGCTCGGCAGCTGAAGGCTCGGACTGGTCCTGCGCCTTCTGCTCCTGCGCATTCTGGTCCTTGGTCTTCTGCTTGGCGCGGCCGTTGCGCTCGGCCTTGGGTGCCTCCTCACCGGCAGCGGGCTCGGACTTCTTGCTGCCCCGGTCGGCGACCGCTCCGCCGCGCTGATGGGCGGAGATCGCCTCCACCAGGTCGGATTTGCGCATCCGGGAGGAGCCGGCGATGCCGAGCTGGGAGGCCAGCGCCTTCAGCTGGGCCAGTTTGAGACCGGCCAGACCGCCGCCGGTGCCATTGGAGTCAGTGGTGTTCTTCACATCCTGCGGGGTGTCCGCAGTGGTGATTTCTGTCACGAAGGTTTCCTTCTCCCTCGTCGGGCAGGCTGCGTTCAGATGCAGCCAACGGTTTCCATGTCAGGCTTTCGCGCACACTTACGGCTGAAGATTCCCTGTGCGTGCAGGTAAAGACACACAGTATGGGCTACGCACGGGGTGCGGTTCTGATGATCAGCCCATCTGGGAGAGCGCGAACTGCGCGAAAGCTACTCAGTGATACGTCGATCACTGCAGTACCTCCACTGTAGCACCTGTGCGCGCTATTGGCAGACTTCTGGCCGCAAACGTGTCCGCACCACCGGCGGAGTCTGCGATGGTGCCCACCAGTTCAACGCAGGACGCCGCCCGGCTGGCCTCGGTCAGCACCAGTACGGCGGGGCCGGCGCCGGAGATCACTGCGGCATAGTTCGCTGCGCGCAGCTGGTCCACCAGCGCCATGGACTGCGGGAAGGCTGCCCGCCGGTACTCCTGGTGGAGGTAGTCCTCGGTGGCATCGAGCAGCAGGGCGGGTTCAGTGGTGATGGCGTGGACCAGTAGTGCGGCCCGGGAGCTGTTTCTGGCCGCCTGCTGATGCGCCACGGTGACCGGCAGCAGATCGCGGGCCGCCTGGGTGGACTGCATAAAGCTGGGCACAGCCAGCACACAGGTCAGTTCCGGGTGGGGGCTCAGAGGCGCAGTCCGGAACACCGGTTGTGGGGTCTCAGCGGCCTGCCAGGAGATGGCTACCGAGCCGCGCAGCGCTGGGACGTAGTTGTCCGGGTGGCCTTCGATCCGCGCGCCGATCTGCAGCTGCTCCTCTGCGCTGAGCCCGCCGGGCAGCAGCTGGCCGGCGGTGAGCACAGCAGTGGCTATGGCTGCCGCCGAGGAGCCCAGTCCGCGGGAGTGCGGGATCGTATTGTGCGCATGGACCTGAAGGTCGGGGAGCCAATAGCCCTTGGCGGCCAGGATACGCTGCACGGCGGTGACCACCAGGTGTGAGGCATCGGTGGGCAGCTCGGCCGCGCCTTCACCGTGCACCCGGACGCTCACCTCTGGGGCGGCCGGCTCGGCGCGGGGGCTGGCTGTCACCTTGATCTCATCCCGCCATTCCAGCGCCAGGCCCAGCGAGTCGTAGCCGGGGCCTAGGTTGGCGCTGGTGGCCGGCACCGACAGCCGGAAGCTCAGCGGGTCGCGGAGCGGTTCGCGCAGCTGCTGGCTGACCGGGGCGCCGGCTGCAGCATCGGGGGCCAGACCCTGGCCCAGTTTTCCCGGATGAGCTGACATCTTCCGGTTCACAGTCCCAGGGTGCGGGCCACAGTTGCCACATCCTGAGGCACTTGGGTGGGTGCGGCGTAGTCGGTGCCGCCGGAGACCACCTCGGGGTTGTTGATCGCCCAGTCGGGGTCCTTCAGCCCGTGGCCGGTGACGGTGATGACCCATCGTTTGCCGGCCGGGACCTCACCTGCAGCGTGCTTCTTGAGCAGCCCGGCCACCCCCGAGGCGGAGGCGGGTTCCACGAAGACACCCTCCTTAGCGGAGAGCCAGCGGTGGGCGGAGAGGATCTGCTCATCGGTGACCGCCTCGATCACGCCTCCGGAGGTGTCCCGTGCGGCCTCGGCCTGCTCCCAGGAGGCAGGGTTACCGATCCGGATGGCCGTAGCCACCGTCTCCGGCTCGGTCACTGGGTGACCGGCCACGATCGGCGCCGCCCCGGCGGCCTGGAAGCCCCACATCACCGGCGTCCTGGTGGCAACCGGTTCCACGGTTGCCCCGGTGTGCTGGTTGGTCCAGGGCTGGGAGTACTCCTGGTAGCCCTTCCAGTAGGCGGTGATATTGCCGGCGTTGCCCACCGGCAGCAGGTGATAGTCGGGGGCCTCCCCCAGGAAGTCCACCACCTCGAAGGCGGCGGTCTTCTGCCCTTCGATGCGCGAGGGGTTCACCGAGTTCACCAGGAACACCGGATAGTTCTCAGCCAGCTTGCGGGCCACCTCCAGGCAACCGTCGAAGTTGCCGTCGATCTGGATGATCTCGGCACCGTGGGCCACGGCCTGGGACAGTTTTCCCATGGCAATCTTCCCGGCCGGGATCAGCACGGCGCAGGTCAGCCCGGCTTGGGTGGCATAGGCGGCGGCCGAGGCGGAGGTGTTTCCGGTGGAGGCGCAGACCACTGCTTTGGCTCCCTGGGCCACCGCTGCAGTGATCGCCATGGTCATGCCCCGGTCTTTGAAGGAGCCGGTGGGGTTCATCCCCTCGACCTTCAGATAGACCTCACCCTGGACCAGGTCTGAGAGGGCCGGGGCGTGGATCAGCGGGGTGCCGCCCTCGCCCAGGGTGATGATCCGGTCCTCCTCTTTGACGGGGAGCCGGTCGGAGTATTCGCGGATGACCCCGCGCCACTGGTGTGCCATCTTTTCTGCTCCCCTACTTCTCCACCTCGACGCGCAGCACCGAGTTCACAGTCTTGACCACGTCCAGCCCGCGCAGCGCCTGCACGGTTTCGCTGAGGTTCTTCTCACTGGCCAGGTGAGTGACGATTTGGACTCTGGCCCCATTGTCACTGTCCTCCACTTCACCCTCTACGGTCACCGAACCGGGCTGACGCATGGATTCGATGGAGACGTGGTGATCGGCCAGCACCCGGGCGATCCCGGCGATCACGCCTTCGCGGTCGGCTACCTCCATGTCGATGTAGTACTGGGTGGTGGCCTTCTCAATGGGCAGTGCCGGCAGGCCCGCCTCACCGGAGATGCTGGGGGCATCGGGCACTGATGTGCCGGTCCCCTTCTTCATCAGCACAGTTCGGGCCACGGCCACCACGTCTCCCATAATGGCGCTTGAGGTGGGCTTGCCGCCTGCGCCCTGCCCGTAGAACATCAGCTCACCGGCATTCTCCGCCACCACGAACACCGCATTGAATGCGCCACGGACGCTGGCCAGCGGATGGGTGCGCGGCAGCAGGGTGGGGTGCACCCGCAGCACCACTCCGGGTGCTTGGCCCGCTGAGTGCTTCTCGGCGATGGCCAGCAGCTTGATCACATAGCCTGAGGCCGCCGCAGCTTCAATGTCATCGGCGCTGACCTCGGTGATGCCTTCACAGTAGACGTCGTCGAAGCTGAAGGGGGCGTGGAAGGCCAGAGTGCCCAAGATGGCGGCCTTGGCGGCGGCATCATGCCCTGCCACATCGGCAGTGGGGTCCGCCTCGGCGTAGCCGAGCTTCTGGGCCTCTGCCAGGGCATCGCCGAAGGCCGCCCCGGTGGTGTCCATCTGGTCCAGGATGTAGTTGGTGGTGCCGTTGACGATGCCCATCACCTTGGTGATCCGGTCCCCGGAAAGCGATTCCTCGATGGGCCGCAGGATGGGAATGGCCCCGCCGACCGAGGCCTCATAGCGCAGCAGCCCGCCGGAATGAGCGGCAAGGGCGTTGAGCTCTGCACCGCGGCTGGCGAGCAATGCCTTATTGCCGGTGACCACTGCCGCGCCGCGGGCCAGTGCACGTTCGATCAGGGCACCGGCGGGCTCCATGCCCCCGATCAGTTCGATGACCAGGTCCACACTGTCCACCAGCGCCTCGGCGTCAGTGGTGAGCAGTTCGCCCGGGACCTTCCAGTCACGCGGGGTCTCGGGGTCGCGCACCGCGACTCCGGCCAGACGCACCGGGGCGCCGACTCTGGCTGAGATCAGCTCTCGGTCCTCCACCAGGGTCCGGGCCACCTGGGCGCCCACGTTCCCGGCGCCCAGCAAGCCGATGGTGATCATCTCACCGGATATGGACTGAGACGGCGTGGGGAGCTGGGTCATGGTCACCTCTTCAGTGGAGTGCTCGGCGCCGGGGGCGACGCCGTTAGCTGGTCAGTCGGGGGCGAAGCCAGTGTCGCGGGCCAGCATCATCTCTTCGGTCTCCCGGCGGATAAGCACCTGAGCCTGACCCTGCTTCACCGCGACCACAGCGGGCCGGGTGAGGTAGTTGTAGTTGCTGGACAGCGAGTGGCAGTACGCCCCGGTGGCCGGCACAGCAAGGATGTCCCCCCTGGTGACGGCCGCTGGCAAGTATACGTTTCTGACCACGATGTCACCGGACTCGCAGTGCTTTCCCACGATGCGAGACAGAATGTGCTCTCCGGTGACCTTCCGGGAGCCGAGCACTGCGGAATAGTCGGCGTCATAGAGCACCGGCCGAGCATTGTCCCCCATCCCGCCGTCCACTGCGATATAGCGGCGGGTGATGCCGTCCTGGACCACCACATCCTTGGTGGTGCCGGCGCTGTAGAGGGTGACTCCGGCAGGTCCGGCAATGCTGCGCCCGGGTTCGATGCTGATCCGCGGAATGCTGATGCCCTGCTCGGCGCAGGCTGCCCGGACGGCAGCCGCCAGCGCCTGGGCGATCTCCTCAGGCTGGCGGGGGTGATCAGCCTCGGTATAGGCGATGCCGTGCCCGCCGCCCAGATCCAGTTCAGGCAGCACCGCGCCACTGGCGGCCTCAACTCGCGCCAGGAACCCGATCAGCTTCTGGGCGGCGAGTTCGAATCCGGTGGGTTCGAAGATCTGTGAGCCGATGTGGCAGTGCAGACCGATCAGCTCCACCCCCGGGGCGGCCAGGGCCTGCTCCACTGCGCTCCAGGCCGGGGAGCCCAGGTAGGGGTTGGGGTCTGCGGTCTGAGTGCCCGGCACTGGGGTCACCGAGAGCCCGAACTTCTGGTCCTCATGGGCGGTGGCGATGTATTCGTGGGTGGAGGCGTGGACTCCGGGGGTCAGGCGCAGCATCACATTGGCGGTGCGGTTAAGCCGGCCGGCAATAGTGGAGATGCGGCTAATTTCCTCCAGGGAGTCGGCGATGATCCGGCCCAGGCCCAATTCCACGGCGCGGGTGATCTCGGCATCGGACTTATTGTTCCCGTGCAGTCCGATCCGGCTCGGCTCCACTCCGGCAGCCAGGGCGATGGAGAGTTCGCCGCCGGAAGCGGTATCGATGTTCAGGCCCTCCTCTGTTGCCCAGCGGGCGGCATGGGTGGTGAGGAAGGCTTTGCCGGCATAGAAGACGTCCACTTCAGTCTCCGGGGCGAAGGCCTGGCTAAAGGCCGTTACGAACCCGCGGGCGCGGGCCCGGAAGTCGTCCTCGGAGACCACATAGAGCGGGGTGCCGTAGGTCGCGGCCAGCTCACTGACCGGCACACCGCCCAGGGTGAGCTCCCCCTGTTCGGTGCGTGAGGCGTCACTGGGGAGCAGTTTGGCCTCTAGGTCTTCGGTGCTCTGCCGCGGGGTGAGCCACTCAGGGGCAAGAGGGTGAGGTGGCGGCGTCTGTTCTGGTGTCATGCTCACAGCTTTGCCTCTCACATCTTCTCTGGTGCGGTGACCCCGAGCAGGGCCAGGCCGTTGCGCAGCACCTGGACGGTGGCGGAGTTCAGCCACAGCCGGCTGCGGTTGAGGTCGGTGACCTCCTCCACAGTGCCGTCCTCATGCACGCTGGGGGCGATCCGGCACTTGGCATACCAGGCGTGGTAGGCCGCGGCCAGGTCCTCCAGATAACGGGCCACCCGGTGCGGTTCGCGCAGCTGGGCGGCCCGGGCCACCGTATTGGGGAACTTGGCGAGGTGGGCCAACAGCTCCTCCTCCCGCTCATGACTGAGCAGGGCGGCGTCGAACCCTGATGTCCCATCGGGTGCGGTGTGGCCCACGCCATGGGCCTCGGCATTGCGGGCGGCATTGCAGGCCCGGGCATGTGCGTACTGGACGTAGAACACCGGGTTGTCGTTGGTCTTGGACTGCAGCAGGTCCGGGTCCACATCCAGGGGTGAGTCTGCTGGAGAGCGGGCCAGGGTGTAGCGCAGCGCATCGGCGCCCAGCCATTCGATGAGGTCCTCGAGCAGAATCATGTTTCCAGCGCGTTTGGAGAGCCTGGCACCCTTGACGCTGATCAACTGACCGATGAGGATCTCAATGTTCCTCTCCGGGGCGTCCCCGGCACAGGCGGCAATGGCCTTCAGCCGCCCGATGTAGCCGTGGTGGTCGGCGCCGAGCAGGTAGATCTTCTCTTCGAAGCCGCGGTCCCGCTTGCTCAGGTAGTAGGCGGCATCCGCGGCGAAGTAGGTGGGTTCACCGTCTGCCTTGATCAGCACCCGGTCCTTGTCATCGCCGAAGTCTGTGGTGCGCAGGAATACCGCGCCCTCGTGGTCATAGACATGCCCCTGGGCGCGCAGGGTGGAGACCGCCTCCTCGATCTTGCCGGCATCGTGCAGGGACTTCTCGGAGAAGTAGACGTCAAAGGTGATGTGGAAGGCGGCCAGGGTCTTGCGGATCTGAGCCATCTGCGCGGTGTAGGCCAGCTCCCGCACCACCGGCAGGGCCTCCTGCCGGGGCAGGTCTTTGACCTCAGGGCGTTCGGTGACCACCTGCCGGGCCAGCTCCTGGATGTACTCGCCAGGGTAACCGCCCTCCGGGGTGGGCTCACCGTGGATGGCGGCCAGTACGGAGGCGGCAAAGACGTTCATCTGGTTGCCGGCGTCGTTGATGTAGTACTCGGCGGTCACGGCGGCACCGGAGGCACGCAGCACCCGGGCGATGGCATCGCCTACGGCCGCCCACCGGGTGTGGCCCATATGCAGGGGGCCGGTGGGGTTGGCCGAGACGTATTCCAGGTTCACGGTGTGCCCGCTCAGGGCGGTGTTGTGCCCGTAGCTGTCCCCGGCCTCCACGATGGTCTGGGCCAGTTGTCCTGCTGCGGCGGCGTCAAGGGTGATGTTGATGAACCCGGGGCCGGCGATGTCCACTGCGCTGATCCCGGCGTGCTCGCTGAGTCTGGTGGCCAGGATCTCGGCAAGCTGGCGGGGGTTCATCCTGGCTGGCTTGGCCAGCTGCAGCGCAATATTGGTGGCCCAGTCTCCGTGTTCGCGGCTCTTGGGCCGCTCCACTCGCACCTCGTCGGGGAGGGTATCGAGGACGACGTCGCCGGCGGCCACGGCCTCGGCGAGAGTGGTGTTCACAACGGAGGAGAGTTCTTCTGGAGTCACCCGTCCATCCTACGGGTTAGGGCAGTAACCCCAGGCCTCCGGTGACCAGCATGTACAGGCCCAGCCCCACTAGGGTCAGGCCGCTGACCAGTTCGATCCAGCCGGTGACCCGAGGGTTGGAGAGCCAGCGGTTGGCGGCGTCGACCAGCAGCACGATGCCGATGAGATAGGCGTAGACGGTGGCCACGACGGTTCCGCCCAGCACCGCGATCGCGAACAGCGGACTGGTGCCGGTGGGGGTGAACTGCGGGAAGAGCGCGAGGAAGAACAGACCCACTTTGGGGTTGGTCATACAGGTGGCGACCCCGGCAAAATAGGCCGTCCTGGGCGTCGTCGTGCTGGTCTTCACCGGTGCCGCTTCCTGCAGGCCGGCGGCTGCGATCACCCCAGCGTTGCGGAAGCGGCCACGGGCGGTGAGCGAGGTGCGGGCCCCCAGCCAGAGCAGATAGCAGCCGCCCAGCAGGCTGACCAGGTAGTAGGCGATGTCCGAGGCCTCGAACAGGGCGGCCAGTCCCAGCGCGGCCAGAGCGGCCCAGACGAACATCGCTGAGGAGGAGCCCGCAGCGGCGAATGCCCCGGCCCGCCGGGAGACCAGGGCGTAGCGCAGCGAGAGCAGAGTGTCCGGCCCGGGAGTCACCGCCAGAATCACGGCGACGCCGAGGAAGGCCAGGTAGGTGCTGAGGGTCACCACTCCATCCTGCAATCCCATTCAGGATGGGACAAGCAATGAATTCTGGCGAATTGTTCGGTATTGACTGATAATGGCAGGATGCTCAGCCCGCAGCGCCTCCGGGTCTTCCAGGCAGTGATCGCTGCCGGGTCCGTGCAGGCCGCCGCCCGGAACCTGCACTACTCTCCCGCCACGGTGAGCCAGCACCTTGCTGCGCTGGGCCGGGAGACCGGGCTGCAGCTCTTTGAGCGGGACGGCCGGGGCATCCGCCCCACCTCTGCGGGGCTGGCTCTGGCCGAGCAGTCCGGCGCGGCATTGGCTGAGCTCGGGCGGCTGGACCGGGCGGTGGAGGATCTGCGCAGCCGCCGCAGCCGGCATCTGGCCATCGCCTGCTTCTCCTCAGTGGCCAAGGAGTGGATCCCGGAGGTCGTGCGCAGGGTTCGGCAGCTGGATCCGGCAGTCACAGTGGAGGTGAGCCTCAACGAGCCGCACAGCGGGCGGGGCCGCCGGCCCGCGGATCTGGACATCCGCAATGAGTCCCTTGATGAGTCACCTGAATCCCTGGACGGCTATCAGCGCCAGGGGTTGGGGCTGGACGAGTTTGCCGCCGTGCTGCCGCGCGATCACCGCCTCTGTGCAGAGTCTGCCGTAGCGCTGGGCCAGCTGGCCGGGGAACCGTGGGTGGACCACGACATCTATGACAGCCCCACCGGCAGGATCATCCTTGCGGGCTGCCAGGCGGCAGGTTTCACCCCGGCCTACAGCGCACGCCTGGATGACCACCACGCAGCACTGAGCTTGATCGCCGCCGGTCTGGGTGTGACGATCCTTCCTCAGCTCGCGCTGGCCGACCTGCCCCGCGATGTGGCGGTGCGGCCCATTCACAGTCCGCAGGTGCGGCGGCGGATCGTGGCGCATATCCGCTGCTCCAGCGGTTCAGACCCTCTGGTGACCGCCGCGCTGGACTGCCTTAGGGACCAGGCCGCTGAGCTCAGTGCCGGCTGATCCGGCGGGCCACCTCCTGGGCGACCAGCTCGGTCCGGGACCCGACCCCGGCACTGCGCAGCATGGCCGCGGTATGCACCGCCACGGTGCGTTCGCTCAGCTGCAGGGCCGCTGCGATGTCCCGGTTGCCCCACCCTTCAACCAGCAGGTCAAGCACTCTCTGCTGCGCCGGGGTCACAGGAAAAGGAACGACGACGCCGGCTGCCGCCCTCTCCACATGCTGAAGAACTCTGCCGGGCCAGGACCGCAGGGCGTAGCGAGCATGCTGTAGCTCAATGAGAGCGGAGAGCCTCCGGCCGGTTCGGTGCAGGGAGCGGGCAGCCGCCAGGTGGAACCGTGCCCGCAGATAGGGCGGATTGGGGAATTGCTGAGCCACTTTCAGCAGTTCCGGGTCGAACGGCCTGCCTTCGGCATCCCGTAGCAGAATCTCCACCTCGGCAAGATTGTGGTGTGTAGAGACGTCCCCCGGGTGGGCCTGGATGGTCCGCTCGAAGAAGCTCCGGACCTGATCTGCTGGCGTTCCCGCGTCAAGTGCCACTCTGCTGGCCGCCGCCGCCCGGTTCCGGCGCGTGGCATGGGCCTCCAAGGGCACCGCACCGCGGTAGGCCTCCAGTGCCGTGGACAGAGAGCCCGCCCCTGCGGCCGCGGCGATCACCCCGCCTAAGTAACCGTAGAGACGCACCCAATGTACGCTCACCGCAGCGGTGAGCCCCAGGGCCTGCTGGCCGAGGCTGCGAGCGCCGGGCAGATCTCCGCGCTCCCAGGCCAGCAGCGCCGCCTTGCAGCGCAGCGCCACCTGCTCATTCCGGGCAAGCCGCTCCACTGCGGGGCTGAGGGCATAGCGCCAACCCCGCTCCCACTGGCCCGTGCTGAAGGCCAGGTCCACCGCCAGGCGCAGCACGTGGGTCTGTGCGTTGAGCTCCTCGGCCAGGGTGTCCGCCCAGCTGAGCCGGGACCAGGCCTCAGCCTCCGCCTCGCTGAGGTGCAGTCTGGCGCCGAGCAGCTTATCCAGGTGCAGGACCATGAGATTGGTCAGGGCACGGGCTCGTGCCCTGACCGTGGCGGGGTCCCTGTCCTCGGCGGCGGATTCCAGTGCCGTGATCGCCTCCCGGAGCTCTGCCTCATCCTCTGCCATCAGCCCGGTTGCGCTGGCCGCGCTGACCCGGGCGTGGGCAGCTGCCAATCGGTGGGCAGGATCCCCGCCAGCGGTGATTCCGGCCAAGGCCTGCTGGGCGGCATCCAGTGCCGGCTGGAGCTTCTCGGCCCGCAGCAGAGCCGTTGAGCGCCAGGCCATGACCTCGGCGTGCAGTGCAGGGGCATCGCCTGCTGCCTCTCGGGCGGCCTCCAGACTCGCCCAGGTGCCGTGCACATCTCCGGCCAGCCAGGCGGAGTCGCTCTGCTCCAGCAGCTTCCGGCAGGTATCGGGGTTCACCCTGCCAGCCTACCGAGGGAACCTACGCATATTTGACTAGGGGGCGGCGTCGTCATCCTACTCAGACTGAGAGGTATGGCTTCAACACCCACTCCGGCTCTAAGGACCGCCGGACTGACCCGCTGCTTCACCAGCCGCGGCGGGCAGCCCAGAACTGCTCTGGACTCAGTCAGCCTGAGCCTGCCTGCCGGCGGGGTCCATGCCCTGCTGGGCCCCAATGGTGCGGGCAAGACCACGCTGTGCCGCATCGCCTCCACCGTGCTGCTGCCCAGCTCTGGCCGCGCGGCGGTGCTCGGCCGGGATGTGGTCAAGGAGGCCGCGGCCGTGCGCCGGCTGATCGCCATCGTCTTCGGCGGGGACCGGGGGCTCTATGACCGGCTGAGCGCCCAGGAGAACTTGTGGTTCTGGTGCAGTATGTATGGGTTGCCGCGCAGGGCGGGAAGGCAGCGGGCCCAGCAGCTGCTGGAGCAGCTGGGCCTGGCCGAGCGAGCCGGTGAGCTGGTGGAGACCTTCAGCCGGGGCATGAAGCAGCGCCTGCACCTGGCCCGCGGACTGGTGGCCGAGCCCCAGCTGCTGATCCTGGATGAGCCCACCGTGGGCATGGACCCGGTCTCAGCCCGGGAATTCCGTACCCTGGTGACCGATCTACGCTCCCAGGGCCGCACCGTGCTGCTGACCACCCATGACCTGCAGGAGGCCGAGGCCCTGGCCGATACTGTCACGGTCATCGACCGCGGCAGAGTGCTGACCCACCTGGAGCAGCCCCCGCAGCCTGGGTCCCTGGAGGAACTGTATTTCGGGCTGATCCGCAGCACCGCTGCCCGCTCCGGCGGGATGGAGGTCTGAGCCGATGCAGCTCCTCACCGCTGCGGCCGCGGGCTTCCGCACTCAGCTACGCCACATGCGCGGCAACGCCGATTGGATGCTCTCACTGATCACCACTCCGCTGCTGACCATGGTGTTCGTCTCGATGTTCCTCTACGCCGACAGGGGCGAGCTGATCAGCTATGCGGTGCTGGCCCCGGGCCTGATGGCGATGTGGTCCACCGCCCTGCTGACCGCCGGTGAGTTGATCTCCTTCGAGCGGGAGAACGGCTCCTTGGAGGGGCTGCTGGCCGCCCCCGCCCCTTTCGCGGCGGTGCTCTACGGCCGGATAGCCGCAGTGACCGCACTGTCTCTCGTGGGATTCGCCGAGGCGTGGCTGGTGGGCAGCCTGATGGCGGGGTTCCCGGTGCCGGTGGCTCACCCCTGGGCGCTGGCTGCCGCGGTGATGGTCACCGTGGGTGCGATGACCTGCTGGGCGGCCGTGATGTCCAGCGTGTTCGTGCTGGCCCGCTCAGCCCGCATCTTTCAGAACTCGCTGAGCTATCCGTTCTTTGTGCTCGGCGGAGTGCTGGTGCCGGTCTCGCTGCTGCCCGTCTGGGTGGAGGTCCCGGCCAGGATGGTGTTCCTCTCCTGGTCCTCGGATCTGTTGCGCGATGCCATCACTCCGGCTCCGGTGGAGCAGCTGTGGCTGAGGCTGTTGGTCATCACCGCCCTGGGCGCCGCCGGATTGGCCCTGAGCCTGCTCCTGCTCGATCGAGCTCTGCAGCGTGTGAAGCGAACCGGGAGGCTGACCCATGCTTAGTGTGATCACTGCCGCCAGCAGAGTGGCTTGGGCCGATATGCGCGCCCTGTACTCTCCGGTCACCTGGACCTTCGGCTGGCTGGGCCGGATCCTGGCGCAGGTGATCTTCTTCGCTCTGATCGGACTGCTTCTGGAGGACCCTGATGCAGTGGTTTTCCTGTTCATCGGACAGGCCGTGATGGTCACCGTAGTTGAAGTCTTCTTCACAGTCGCCTCCACCACCTGGGAGAAGAAGGCCGGCACCCTGCCGCTGATTCTGGCCTCCCCGGCTGCCCTGTGGGCGGTGCTCTTCGGCAGATCGCTGCAATGGGTCCCCAGCGGGGTGGCCACCGCTTCCGCGGCGCTCTTCGTGCTGGGGCCGGCACTGGGCATCGGCTGGAGCATTGGGGCCGCAGTGCTGGCCGTGCCGGTGCTGATACTGGTGTCCCTGTCCATGTATGCGGTGGCACTGACCCTGGCCGCGGCAGCCCTGCGTACCCCCGGCTGGCGGAATGTGCTCGGCAATGTGGGGCATTTGGGCATCATGCTCGGCTGCGGCGTCGTCGTCCCTGTGACTGCCTGGCCTGCAGGGGTCCAGCTGTTGGTGCAGGCGGTACCGCTGACCCACGGGCTGGAAGTGATCCGCGCACTGCACACCTCCGGGCCGTCCGCCGAGCTGCTGGCCCCTGTAGCGCTGCTGCTGACCACCGGACTGGGCTGGGCTGCGGTGGCCGCCGCGGCGTTCTCCCTCTTCGCCAGTGTGGGCCGTCGCGACGGAAGCATCGCCTTTTCCGAATAACCGGCTGTCCGCTCTATCTGGAAGGATCACAGGGATGGAGATGCTGCACCGCGTAGTGGGCACGTTCTACCGGGCCGTGGATCCGCAGCACCGGCAGTATGCCCTGGCCGGTTCGCGGAGCGCGGGGCGGTATTCGCGGGCTGACCAGCCCACGCTGTACCTCAGCTCCTCCCGCGACGGTGTGGCCGCGGCCATGATCAAGCATCGGGGTGATCGCGCTGTAAAGCTTGAGATCATCGAGGTCTCAGTCCAGGCCGATCGGATCTTCGACCTCCGGGACGCCCGCAGCCGGGAACAGGCCGGCATCAGCCTCGATGACGCCGCGGCGGAATGGACGGCACTGGCAGCGGCGGGCCAGGAGCCGCCGTCGTGGAAGGTACGACGACGCCTGGAAGAGTTGGGTGCCCACGGGCTGATCGACCCCTCCCGGAAGGCACCTGGCCTATGGCATCTGGTGCTCTTCCGCTGGAACCAGCCCGCAACCGCTCAGGTGACCCTATGAGCCTCAAGTACTTACAGTATCTCTAAAAATGTAAGTCTGATTGGCGCCATGCTGACACTTTCGGTTCCCCCAACCGCGCGGGAGCGGCACCATTGGCACGCCCAGGGTGATGGGATGACAGGGCGGCGGCGCCTCACCGCAGCCTCAGGACCTTATGAATCGGCGCTCCCGGCGCGCATCGCCGATCTTGAGCTCACCCTGCCGCCCGCCCTGGCTGCCGATATCGAGGAAGCTACTGCTGCACTGAGCAGGTTCGATGATTATGCGCGCATGTCATTGGGCCCAGCCAGCACCACTCTGGGACCTATGAGCTCCATTCTGCTGCGCACTGAGTCGGCATCGTCGTCCCAGATTGAGCAGCTCACCGCTGGGGCGCGGCAGCTGGCGCTTGCGGAACTGGAGCAAACCACCAGTCAGAATGCACGCATCGTGATGGGCAATGTCCGCGCGATGGAGGCGGCATTGGACCTGGCCGAGAAACTAGACCAAGAGGCAATTCTGGCGATGCAGCGGATCCTGGTGGAGGAGCAGCCAGCGTCTGAACGGTACGCCGGCCGTTATCGGGACTCCCTGGTCTGGGTCGGGACATCTGCGGTCTCACCCATTGGAGCCAGCCATATTGCTCCCCAAGCCAAGTACATCGGACCCGCGATGGCGGATCTCGTCCGTTTCATGGACCGGTTGGACCTGCCCACACTGCTGCAGGCGGCTCTGGCCCATGCTCAGTTCGAGACGATCCACCCGTTTGAAAACGGCAACGGAAGAACGGGGCGCGCCCTGGTGCACGCTCTGCTGAAGGCCAGAGGACTGGTCACGACCACCACAGCTCCGCTCTCGGCAGGTTTGCTGAAGCAGACCTCCACCTACTACAGGGCTCTGACCACCTACCGGGAGGGCGAGGCCGCTCCCCTGGTCACCTGCTTCACCGAGGCTGCCCTGTTCGCCGCATCCTCAGGCACCCAGCTCGTCGACGATCTGAGCGCCGAACTGGAGGCCTCTGCTCAGGCGATGCAGGGACTGAGACGCCAAGCTTCAGCCTGGAAAGTGCTGCCGCATCTGGTGGCCCACCCGGTGATCAACGCGGCCTTTCTCGAACGGCGGCTGGGACTCAACCAGGTGGCCGCTCAGCGAGCACTGTCCCAACTGGTGGACCGGAGAGTGCTTGAGGAACGCTCAGGCTTGAAGCGGAATCGCGTGTGGTCAAGTCCGGTGGTGTGGTGTATGAGTGGTGATCCTTCAAGCGTGTAATTTGAGGGTTATG
>NZ_WRPM01000021.1 GCF_009758175.1 Nesterenkonia alkaliphila | reverse complement strand
GAAGGCCGGTGCCGCTGCAACCGGCCGAGAGGTGTGCGGGGTTCCCCCGCCACCGGGACCAGCTCAGGAACTAGGGGCGCTGGGCGCGCTCCAGCTCTCGGCTGAGGCCGGGGACCAGGAGCTCGGTGAGCTCCAGGACTGTGGGGGAGCCGGATTCACCTGTTGCGGCGGAGGCGCTTGGGTAGTCTGCGGAGGTGGCGGAGGCGCCTGGGTAGTCTGCGGGGGCGGCGGCGGAGCCTGCTGAGTGTTCTGCGGTGTGGGGCTGGAGGTGGGGCTCTCTGGGGAGGGGGACGGCGTCGAACTGGGGCTGGGCGAGCTGCTCGGTGAGGCCGTGCTGCTTGGTGAGGCCGTGCTGGTCGGTGAGGGCGATGAGCTGGGGGAGTCGGTGGGCGCCTGTGTGGTGGTGACCTCTACGGCGGGCCCGAAGTCCTGGTCGTTGTCCTGGCCCAGGGTGGAAGCTATGGCGGTGCCGCCGCCGAGGGCAACGATGCTCAGAGCTCCGGTGATGACCCAGGTGGTCTGTCGGCTCATGGTCTTTTCAGTACTCCTTGGACGTTTCTGCTGTGATCTTACGTGTTTACTCTGGCCGCCTATTGTGAGAGGAGCAGGAAACCGGCATGAGAGCTCTCTCATCTTCCGGCGGTTCTGGCGCCGATTCCCGCAGTATGGGCGCGGATGGTTGAATAGGTCTCATGTCTGAGACTGCCTCCTCTGCCCGGCCGCCCCGGCCGGTGCCGGTGTGGGTCATCTACGTGGTGATGTTCCTGCAGGGTGCGGCTGTCATCTTCGGCACCCTGGCCTCGGTCTTCACCGAGGATGCTCAGGTGCTCGATACCGCAGGCACTGTTGCGCTGAGCATACTGTTCCTGCTCTCCGGTGTGATTCTGGTGCTGCTGGGCTTCCAGATCTTTCAGGGCTCACCGGCCGCGCGTACCCCCGCGATGGTGCTTCAGCTGCTGCTGGTGGTGCTCTCCTTCAGCTTCTTCTCCGGCGGGGCGGTGGGAACTGGGCTGATATTCCTGCTGCCGGCCGCCCTGGCCCTGGTCCTGCTCTTCATCAAGCCCACACAGGAGTGGCTGGAAGCGACTCAGACCAGCTGAGTCAGCTCCTCGGCTACGGTGCTGTGCTGGGGCCGCAGCGCATAGACCATGCTGAGCCGCAGCAGGGCAGCCCGTTCATAGACCGCCACGGACTCTCGGGGCACCGAGGTCTCCTCGGCGCAGTGGTCGAGGCAGAACTGCACGGTCTCAGCCTCGGCAGGTGACCAGAGTCCCTGCAGCCGGCGCAGTAGCGCATGGGCCCTGAGGTTGCCCAGATCCAGTGCCGGATCAGCTGCGCAGGCGGTGTCAACATCTAGAAGCCCGGGACCGGCCGCTGCGGACCAGAGCAGCTGCTTGTCATGCAGATCGCGGTGGGTGGGACTCATCCGGGGGGTGCTGATCTGCTCTAGCTGGCTGGCGAGCTTGGTGAGCTGCTGCTGCGTGCGCGCAGCCTGTGGCAGCTGCTCCGCGCTGCGCTGGAACCACTGCCGCAGTACCCGGACCTCCGCCTCGGCTGAGTGCACCAGCGGTGCCGGCTGGTCCTGAGGCCGGCCGGTCCGGATGACCTGCGCCAGGGAGGCGGCCACTTGAGTCCAGGCCTGCACCCACTGATCCTGGGAGAGCTGTTCAGGGCTGTGCAGGCTGAGACCTGTCAGCTCTGCGAAGGTCACCGTGGAATCGGTGCTCTGGAGCACCTCCGGGGTGCGGAAGGGGCCGTTGAAGGGTTCCGCCCGGCGGATGCCATCGAGGATCTTGGCTGCCTTGCCGGGTCTGACCACTTTGATGAACTGGGTGCCGCTGCCGGTCTGCATCCGCACCACGGCGCGCCTGCCCCGTTTATGGGAGACCAGTTCAGCGCCGATGCTCATCAGTTCATCGAGGGCCGGCAGGGCGGGGTCTGCGATCAGAGTGGTCATCGGTTCTGTGTTCATCGGTTCAATGCTCATCGGTTCAGTGCCTCCTCGGCCAGGTTCAGTGCGTGGACCGTCTGCCGGGGCCAATCCGACTCCCGGTGCCGGAAGAAGTCGGTGGCCCGGGACAGATGGGCGTAGGCCTCCCAGGCGTCCAGATCGGCGGGTTCCAGCGGTGCCCCGGTGGCGTATCCGGCCAGGAACGCGTCAATGAGTTCCGGTGTGCCGCTATGCCGGCAGGTGGCCACCCAGGAGCCGATATCGCGCATCGGGTGGCCGCAGCCGGCCCGGTCCAGGTCGATGATCCGGACCTTATGGCTGGCTGCTGCGGCCAGGATCACCTGGTCGGGGGAAAGGTCACCGTGGATCTCAGCAGCTGTGGAGCTCAGAGTGGGCCTGAGTTGGCTGCTGCAGCGCAGTGCCAGCTGGTCGGCGCGGGCGGCCAACCAGGGAGCGATCCTGCCCAGGGCTGCGGCGGCCTCGGCCGGATCGGCATGAGGCCGGTCTCCGCAGGATTCGTGCCGCGGTGCGCGGTGCAGCTGGGCCACCGCCTCCCCGGCGCGCTGGGCGGCCGGTTCATAGGGGTACTCGGTGAGGTCGCCTACGCCCCACAACGGGGCGATGGTCGCTGAGTGCCGGCGCCCCAGGGGGGAGACATTGGTTACCGGGAGCCCCAGGCTGCGCCAGCGAAGGGCGGTGGCCAGCAGCTGGTCTGCACCCCCGGCAGCCACCCGCACTACTTTGGGGCTGTGCCCGGCATCGACCACGGCCACCAGGCGGCGCCGGGGGTTGTAGCGCAGGATCTGCCACTGCACCGGGCGGCCCTCAGCCTCGTCAAGGCTGCTGCGGGCATCGTGCAGCTCTTTGGCCAGCGCCGGATCTGACCAGATGCTGCCGCTGTAGAGGTAGCCCCGGGCGGGGTCGCGCTGGTGGACCTGGAGCTGTTGGCCGAAGTCCGCTGCCCGCTGCCGGGCCTTGCCGAATTTATCCTGGTCGGAGGTCAGCATGGTCCAACCATGCGCACCGTCCTCACCGGCGTGGGCCACCACCACGGAGTGCCCTGGCTTGATCCGGGCGTGGGTGACCTGCACGCTGCGCTGCAGCAGCTCGGAGAGCAGCGCAGCATGGATCAGTTCCTCAGCGCGGTCCAGCTCCACGGCGGAGGCTGCGGCCGCGTCCGCCTGGGCGGGGGTGGGTATGAACGGCTCGGCGGCAGATCTCATGCATTCACCTCACGGGGCAGACGGCGATCGGGGATCAGGAGGTCATGGGCGGTGGGAAGCCCAGTGTGCTGCCCACGCTCGGCGGCCGAGGCCATGCTGCGGCGCTGGCTCTGCGCCCACTGTGCGAGTTTCGACTCCGAGTCGGCCAGCAGTTCCTGGGGAGCTCCGTCCTCCAGGATGGCGCCGCCCTGCAGCCACAGCACCCGGTCCAGCCCTTGGATCATGGAGAGATCGTGGGTGATGGCGATAGTGGTGCGCCCGGCGGTGAGCTCCCGGATGGATTCCTCCACCTTCGCCCGGGAGGCCGGGTCCAGCCCGGAGGTGGGTTCATCCAGCAGCACGATGGGAGCGTTGCGGACCAGGGCCCGGGCGATTGCGATCCGCTGCCGCTGGCCGCCGGAGAGGGTATCGCCGCGGTTGCCCAGCACCGTCTCATAGCCCTCGGGGAGCTTCGTGATGAAGTCATGGGCGCCGGCCCGCCGGGCGGCGCTGACCACCTCATCATCGGTGGCTTCCTGGCGGCCGTAGCGGATGTTCTCTGCGATGCTGGTGGAGAACAGCACCGATTCCTGCAGCAGCACCGCTATATTGCCGCGCAGCTCAGCCTTGGCCACGCTGCGGGTGGAGTAGCCGTCCACCAGCACCGATCCGGAGTCGGGATCGGCCAGCCGCAGCAGGTATCCGGTAAGAGTGGACTTGCCGGCCCCTGAGGGGCCCAGCAGGCCCACCCGCTGGCCGGCGGGGATGCGCAGGCTGAGGTTCTCGAACAGCGGCACACCTCGGCCGTCGGCAGCACTGATCTCCCAGAAGCACAGTTCACCGGTAACCCGGCGCATCGGCATCGGGTCCTTGGGGTCAGTGACCTCCACCGGTTCATCGAGCAGATCCGCGATGCGCTCACCGGAGGCGGTGGCCCGGGCGATCCGCCCGGTGTACTTGGCCATATCCCGCAGCGGCTTCATCGCGATCTTCAGGTACATCAGAAACAGGACCATATCCCCGGGGGTCATCACTCCGGCCAGCACCTGCCAACCGCCGAAGCCCAGCACCACTGCGGTGGCGATGCCCACAAAGAAGTCGGTGGAACGCTCCAGCTTGGCGGCCAGCTTGCGGGCCTTGATCCCGGCCCTCAGAGCCTTCTCGTTCCCGGCGGCGAACCCGGAGGCCACAGTGTCCTCCAGCCCGTAGGCCTGGACCACCCGGATTGCCGCCAGCGCCTCGGCAGCGTCACCCACCAGCTGCCCCTCGCCCTTACGGGTGGCTCGCGATGCGGTGGTGATCTTGGGGCTCAGCACCCGTGAGGCCAGCAGATAGCCGCCGGCAGTAGCGGTGACCACCAGGGCCAGCACCGGGTTGAGCACAATAACCACCACGAACAGGGCGATCAGGGTGAGCAGGTTGCCGATCATCGGCAGCCCGGCGGTCACGGCCACCTCCTGCAGCCGGCCCATATCGCCTACCAGGCGCTGGGAGGTGTCACCGATACTGGCCTTCGAGTGGTAGCGCAGCGACAGTGACTGAATATGCTCGAACACTTTGGTGCGCAGCCTGGCGGCCACCTTCACTCCGGTTTTGGCGAATGCGATGGTGGAGCCGTAGTTGCAGATGGCGCGGCCGGCCACGATTCCGGCCAGGGCCACTGACCAGAAGACGATCACCCCGGCCACGTTATCGGCCCCGTCGGCAGTGCTCTCAAGCTCCGCGCCCAGGGCGTCGGTGACCGCATCCACGGCGAACTTCACCGGCCAGGGCTCCAGGATCCGGAACAGGACATCGCCGATCAGGGCCAGCATGCCCAGGCCCACCAGCAGCTTATGCCGCTTGACGAAAGGCCAGACCATCCGCAGGGTGCGCAGCAGCGCCTGCCGGTTCAGTGAGGGTGACTTCTTGCCCATCAGCCCAGCACCTCCGCGGCAGGGACTGGGGCCGGCAGCCCGGCACCTACGGCCTTCAGCACCGCTGCGGCCCGGGCTCCCCAGCTGTGGTGCCGCTGCGCCTCGGCGCGGGCTGCCGCACCCATCCGGCGGCTCAGCTGCCGGTCTGTGACCAGCCGGCCCAGAGCCTCAGCCAGGGCCGCGGGATCTGATCCGGGGACCAGCAGACCGGTCACGCCGTGCTCGATGACCTCGGGGATCTCCCCAGTGGCAGAGGCGACCACCGGCAGTCCGGCGGCCAGGTACTCGTAGATCTTCAGCGGGGAGAAGTAGTTCTCGCTCTGCTGTTCAGCGGCAGGGTAGGGTGCCACACCTGCATCCCAGCGGCTGAGGTGGGCGGGGACATGCTCAGGCGCCACCGCCCCGTGGAAGACCACCTGGTCGGCGATGCCCAGCCGCCCGGCCAGGCCTTCCAGCTCTGCCCGCTGGGGACCGTCGCCCAGGATCTCCACCCGGATTCCGGCCAGCGCCGGGCTGGAGGCCACGGCCTGCAGCAGGTACTCAGTGCCGTGCCAGGGCTTGAGCGTACCCAGGAAGCCTACGGTGAACTGGCTGGGGGGCGTCGTCGTAGGCTGCCGCCTGAAACGTTCCACATTGACCCCGTTGCGGGTCACGATAATGCGCGGGTCAGTACCGGCGGCGATGCACCTGGCCCAGCCGGCCACCGGGGTGGAGACGCAGCTGAGCACATCGGCTGCAGTGAAGGTCCTGACAGTGGCCTCCATGGCGCCCTGGGCGTCGTGCAGCCTGCGGTGGGCAGACTGCTCAGCCAGCAGCGGGGAGTTGACCTCCACCACCAGGGGGGCGCCGGTCCGGTCGCTGAGTGCAGCCCCGCCGGTGGAGAACAGCGAGTAGCGTTCGTAGACCAGGCCGTAGGAGCCTTCAGCAGCCAGCTCGGCCATCCGCCGGGAGGCCCGGGCCGTGGCCCGCTCGCGGGCGGCTGCACCTTTGGCCCCGGCCACCGGGACTACGAACACCGGCAGGTCCTTGAGGTCCTCGGGCACGTACTCCGTGCCGGGTTCACCGTATTTGTTGCCGCGTTTGGTGGCGAAGACCGTCACTTCATGCCCCTGAGCCCGGAAGGCTCGGATCATCTCCTGGGCATGGACGCTGGCGCCCTTGGTGCCAAAGATGCCGATGCCCGGATCGGCCAGAATATAGGCGATTCTCATCGCAGCACCCCCGCTGAGCTCCGGGCTGGGATGAATCCCTCGCTCGCCTCGGAGGACACCGCCTCTCTGCCGGGCCTCTCGCTGCCCCATTGGGGGGTATCCGTCTGCTGCGGCGCAGTGACCAGTGCCCGCAGATGAGCGGCCTGTCGGTTGCTGTCGAACTGCTCCTCCACCAGAGCGCGGGCGGCATCAGTGATCGCGGTGTGATCCCCCGGCTGCACCGCCTGTGCCAGAGCATCGCTGAAGGCAGTGAGATCCCCGGTGGGCACCAACCAACCCGTCTCACCGTTGCGCACCACCTCACCCACGGCGGTCACCTCCGCAGCAACGCAGCGGATGCCGCGGGCCATCGCCTCCAGAAGCACTGTGGGCAGACCATCGGCATTGCCGTCGGAGCCCACCACGAATGGTGCGGCAAAGACATCGTGGCTGCCCAGCAGCTCATTGACCTCCGCCTGGGTGCGCGGTCCCAGCAGATGCACCTGGTCCTGCAGCTCGAGGGCGGCGATCTGGGCCTCCAGCTCAGCGGCCAACGGCCCGTCGCCTGCGATATCAGCCTGAACCGGGAGTCCGCGCTCTCGCAGCTGGGCCACTGCCTGAACCAGCAGACCGAACCCTTTCTTCTCCACCAGCCGGCCCACGGCCAGGATTCGGGGCACGCGGCGGCTGATGGTGCGCGGCTGATAGGGGAATCGCTCAAGGTTCAGTCCGTTGCGCACCAGGTGGAGATTCTGGCTGGCAGCGGGGAACCGGCGGCGCAGATCCTCCAGGTTGTACCTGCTGATGGTCACTGCGTGGTGGGCCTGAGCCAGCTTTCGCTCCAGCTCTGCCTGGTCCACATCCTCGTGGAAGATGTCCTTGGCGTGGGCGGTGAAGGAGTACGGCAGTCCGGCGATGGAACCGGCGAATCGCGCCACCGTTGTGGCCACCGAGGCGAAATGGGCGTGCAGATGGGTGACCCCGTGGTTCCGGGCCTCCTGGGCCAGCAGCACCGCTTGGAAGGCATCCTCCGCCTCGGCCCGAATCAGCTCCGGCAGCAGGCGTTGGATCCCCGCGCCCAGGTCAGGGACGGCTGCTGCCTCGCCTAGGCGCTGCCACATTTTGCTGGCGTTGGAGGTGCGCGGGATCTGGACCACCGGGGCCTTGACCTTGGCCAGCTCCGCGTGGAACCGGGCATCAGTGGGGGTGCGCAGGCTGAAGATCACGATCCGCTCCCCGGCGGCTTCGCGGGCCAGGATCTCGGACACGATGAAGGTCTCAGAGAACCGGGGGTACATCTTCAGCACATAACCGATCACGGGGGCGGAGGACATGGGTATCAACTCTCTTTCAGCGCACACGCTCAACGGGTGCGATATGGGCGTGAGTGGACTGCGGAGCGGACGACGACGCCCGCCGCGCCTGGATCTGTTCGGCGGCCAGATCACCGATCCTGGTCAGCCCGTCCAGGTCGATACCGTCGCGCAGGCCGCGCCGGCGGACTGCTGCGGCGGCCCAGGCGGAGAGGGCGGCTGGGCTGAGGTCCTCGGGATTCAGCACGTCCACGGCGCCGGTAGCGGCCAGCGAATGGGCGCGCAGCCGCTGCTCGGCGCGGCGGGAACTGCGCGGTACGATCAGCGCCGGGGTGGTGGTGGCCATGATTTCGGCCAGTGAGTTGTAGCCGCCCATGGACACCACGGCTGCGGCATCACGCACCAGCATGGGCACATGCGGTGCGTAGCGGGAGACCCGCAGCTGCCCGCGCGGCGACCCCGAGCTGCGCGCCGCATCAAGAATGGCGTCGTGATCGGCGGCCGGCATCTGGGGGCCGGTGAGGATGATGTGCCGGTGCCCGGCCGGTACTTCGGCTCGGGCCGCTGCCAGGCCCAGTGCCCCGCCATCAGAGCCGCCGCCGACCATCGTGAGCAGATAGGGTTGGGCGGGCACCAGAGAGGATGCGGTCAGCGGGTCATCTGGCCGGCCGTGAGCCAGGTAACCGGTGAATCGGGTGATCGGTGAGAGCTCCTGCGGGATCTCACCGGTGGCCAGGGGGTCATAGACCGTCTGGTCTCCGTAGATCCAGAGCCCGGAGTAGTAGTGCGCCACGGCGGCCGGGCCACCGATGAGCTCCCATTCAGCGCGGGTGGCCTCCGGGGTGTCCAGCACCTCCCGCATGCCCAGCACGCAGCGGGTGCCGGTGCCCTGCAGGGTTTCCAGGGCGGGCAGCAGCTCGTTGTCCACGCCGAAAGGGTGCCGGTCCACAATCAGCAGCTCCGGGGCCATGGCCTCCAGTGCTGCGGCGGCGGTTGAGCTGCGCAGGTGCCAGAGCCGCTCGGTGCTGACATCCAGTTTGCGCGACTCGTAGCCGTTGGTGGTGCGGGTGAACCCGGGCAGCACCAGCCAGTCCCACCCCTCAGGCAGGGCGTCGGCGGTGGCTCCGGCGTGCCCGGCCACCAGAAGGCCGCGGACCCGCTCGCCGGTGATCCGGGGCAGGTCGGCAGCCAGGGCGAAGGCCAGGGCACGGTTCCGCCGGGCGTGACCCAGCCCCACTGAGTCGTGGGAATACATGGCAACGGTGATGCTCATGGTCAACAAGCCTGGCGGGCCAATGTGAGAGGCCAGTGAGAGCAGAATGAGAAAGCAGCATTGTTTTTCTCATCTTCGCCTCATCCTCACCTCACAGCTGCCTGG
Source organism: Nesterenkonia alkaliphila (assembly GCF_009758175.1). Lineage (GTDB taxonomy): Bacteria > Actinomycetota > Actinomycetes > Actinomycetales > Micrococcaceae > Nesterenkonia > Nesterenkonia alkaliphila. The sequence continues at coordinate 24,747 of NZ_WRPM01000021.1, read as the reverse complement.
GCTGCCATGGTGAGCAGGCGGCGTCGTCGTCATCTGCTGACCTCAAGCGGCGGGATTGTGGAACCGGGACGGTCAGAGTCCGGTCTCGTACTTCTCCAGCTGAGCCTCGGCGGTCTCCTCGATATGCTCGGCGCCCTCGCCCATGCCCATCACGACCAGCCCGTCAACTCCGGTGTAGAGCCACAGGAAGCCAATGTCGGTCTGCATGGATTCGCCCTCCACCTCGGCGGCCATGGTCATGATCACGCCCTCCCAGGGGCCCTGCGCCAGGTGCTCGAAGGTCACATCGAAGTCGATGCCGTCCTGGGTGAGCTGGACCGTCTCGCCGTCGCAGTCGCGCAGGGCCTCACTGTGCTCCTGGTGCTCGGCTGGGTCGGAGTCCTCGTAACTGCCCACGCTGCTGGCCAATAGGCTGAAGTTCTCGAGGTCGGCGAGGTTCCACATGCCCATGGCCATGGTGCCGGCCACCTCACCCTCAAAATCCTCAGCCTCCTGGTCCGCGCTGCCCGAGCCGCCACTGGCGGCCTGGTCCTGCGCATAACCGGCGAGCTCATCGCAGCTTTGGATCTCGGGCATGGCGGATTGGGCAGCCATCTCGGCGGCCACCTCATCGCCGAAATCGGCATAGTTCATGGATTCGAATTCCTCGAACTCCACCGGGAACTCATCCTGGCTGAGGGTCAGCTGCTGGGCCTGCTCATCGGTGAGCATCTCTTCAGCATGCTCCGGTCCCTGATAGGACTCCGGGGCCGGGGCCTCCGTGTCCCCGTTCTGATCGGAGTCGCAGGCAGTCAGCAGCAGGGCTGCTGCGCCCAGGGTTGCTGCACTCAGTGCGGCTGCTCCGCGTGTGGCTGCTCCCCGTGTGGCTGTTCCCCGTGTGGCTGCTCCGCGCCAGATGGTGCTTGTAGCGGTCATTCCGTTCTCCTCCTCAGCCGGGACTGCTCCCGTTCTTCAACCTTTGAAGCCTCTGTCACTGCAGCGCCTGTGCGGAGTCGAAAGTAGTCAGAGTTCCTCAACACCCTCTGAACGCTGGCTGAGTGGAGGTTATGGCGTGCCCGCCGGGATGGTCAGTTGACCGCGCCGGTCCATTTTTCGCCGGGTCCCTTGCCGGGGGGATCCTGGATCAGCGACTCTTCGCGGAAGGCCAGCTGCAGGGAGCGCACGCCGTCCCGCAGCGGGGCCGCATGAGTGGATCCCACCTCGGGCGCTGCAGCGGTGACCAGTCCAGCCAGGGCAGTGATGAGCTTGCGGGCCTCATCCAGGTCTTTCAGCTCAGCAGCATCGGGCCCCTCAGCAAGCCCAGTCTTCACCGCTGCAGCGCTCATCAGGTGCACTGCTACGGTATTGATGAGCTCCACAGCCGGCACCTCGGCAATATCCCGGGCCTGGCCGCCCACCAGAGCGGCGACGTCGTCATCGGGATCTGCGGAAGGCTGGGGGGTGTTCGGGTCACTAGTCATACTGCTAAGATTCTCATAGTCGTTTCTGGCCGCGCCACTGCGTGCCCGGAAATGAACTCAATATCACAGTCACCGAATCAGGAGCAAGACAGATCAGCGAACCACGCATCAACAACCGCATCCGAGTGCCCGAAGTCCGCCTAGTTGGCCCCCAAGGGGAACAGGTGGGCATCGTCAGAATAGAAGACGCACTGCGTTTGGCGGCCGAAGCTGATTTGGATCTGGTTGAGGTGGCCCCGCAGGCCAAGCCCCCGGTCTGCAAGCTCATGGACTTCGGCAAGTGGAAGTACGAGGCCGCGGTCAAGGCCCGCGAGTCCCGCAAGAATCAGTCCACCACCGCTCTCAAAGAGGTGCGTTTCCGGCTGAAGATCGACGATCACGACTACAACACCAAGGTCGGCCATGCCCGCCGCTTCCTGGAGGCCGGGGACAAGGTCAAGGCGATGATCCAGTTCCGCGGCCGTGAGCAGCAGCGCCCGGAGATGGGTGTCCGGCTGCTCCAGCGCTTCAGCGAGGATGTCGCGGACCTTGGCCAGGTGGAATCCTCTCCTCGGCAGGACGGCCGGCATATGGTGATGGTGGTGGGCCCGCTGAAGACTAAGGCCCAGCAGGCCAAGGCCGCCTCCACCGCCGCTGAGGGTGAGGTTGCCGATAACGAGGACAACAAGGCCAAGACCAAGGCCAAGAACGAGCGCCGGGCCAAGAAGACCCAGGAGCGCCAGCAGCGGGTGTCCACTGAGCAGAAGGACGTCAAGCCGCTGTCCAACTCCATGGCCGACTACCTGCCGGACGAGCTCAAGAACCTCTGACCTCCCAGGCGGGCTTCCCGGATCTGCGCCCCTCGCTGCCTGGCGGGCCCGCACAGCGCCGCCGCGGCGATTCGCAACTTCCGCCGGCTTCCCGTAAGATGGACGGTTGGGTCTGCGCTCATGCGCGCCCATGCCAAAGGGACCGCAGGCCTTCACGGCCGATGTGGTCCACCTGTGCACCGCCGCCGTCTCTGAAGCGGCACCAAAGGTGTTCACAGGTCCGAACGACATAAGGAGTACGGCACTATGCCGAAGAACAAGACTCACTCCGGTGCCAAGAAGCGCTTCAAGCAGACTGGCTCCGGCAAGATCAAGCGCCAGCAGGCCAACCGCCGCCACTACCTGGAGCACAAGTCATCGCGCCTGACCCGTCGCCTGGCATCTGACCAGATCGTCACCAAGGCAGACGAGAAGCGCATCAAGAAGATGCTCGGCCTCTAGAGCCGCAGCACTTTCAGCAAGCCCCAAGACTTTTAGCTCACAGGAGAACCACCCATGGCACGAGTAAAACGCGCACTGAACGCGCACAAGAAGCGCCGCAAGGTCCTTGACCGGGCCTCCGGCTACCGCGGACAGCGCTCCCGCCTCTACCGCAAGGCCAAAGAGCAGCTGCTGCACAGCTACACCTACAACTACCAGCACCGCAAGAAGCGCAAGGGCGACTTCCGCCGCCTGTGGATCCAGCGCATCAACGCTGCCTCCCGCGCCCACGGCCTGACCTACAACCGTTTCATCCAGGGCCTGAAGGCCGCTGGGGTTGAGGTCGACCGCCGCATGCTGGCCGAGCTGGCTGTCTCCGACGCCAAGACTTTCGAGTCGCTGGTGGAGACCGCACGGGCCGCCCTCCCCGAGGACGTCAACGCCCCTCGCGAGAAGGCTGCAGCCTAAGGCGCCCAAACCAACGACGACGCCCGTCTCACCTGTTCAGGGGAGGCGGGCGTTCTCGTGTGCGCTGCGGTCCCAGACTGGGCAGTTGCGGACGATCTTGACGAACTCAGCGCGGTTTATCGTCATCAATTGCCCAGTTTGACCGGAAAAACCTCCGCTACTGGGCAGTAGGCGACGACGCAGGGCGCTCTTGGGCGTTTCGTCGTCATCAACTGCCCACTGGCGGACCCGCATCGGCGCCTTGGGCCGGCGCGGCCTGGTTGAATGGGCACTGTGAGTGACGAATTTGTAGTGGACAATCCGAGCAGCGATCGGGTGAAGAAGGTGGCCCAGCTGGCCACCCGAGCCGGCCGGCGCAAACAGGGCCGGTTCCTGGCTGAAGGGCCGCAACCAGTCCGTGAGGCTCTGGCGCTCTGGCTGCGCAGGTGGGATGAGAACAACGACGCCGCCGGGGCAGCCTCTGGTGCCGAGCCCGGGCAGCAACAGCTCCGTGCGCAGCACCCCCCAGCGGAGTACCTGCCGGAGCTGGACGCCCTGTACTTCACCCCGCAGGCCCTGGAGCAGCATCCGGATCTGGCAGGCCTGCTGGATCAAGTCCGCGGGGTGCTCTTCAATCCTGAGGCCGAACTGCCGCGCGCAGCCCGGTTCTTCCTGCGTGGGGCTACTGCCGAGGCCCTGGCCGCGATGAGCGACGCCGACACCCCCCAGGGTGTCCTCGCCGTGTGCCGGCAGCCGATCATTGAGTTCGGCGGACTGGACTCGCTGCTGGTGGGGATGAGAATGACCTCGGTGTGGGCAGATGGATCGGGCGCGGCCGCCTCAGGAGCCACTGTCACATTCCCGGCAGTGCGGCTGGCCCCGGTGCTGGTGGGACTTCAGGATCCGGGCAATGTGGGTACGCTGATCCGCACTGCGGATGCGGCAGGGGCCGGGGTCGTGATCCTCACGCCCGGCAGCACGGACCCATGGGCGCCCAAGGTGGTGCGCGCCGCGGCCGGCTCCCACTTCCACCTCCCAGTGGCCACCGGTATCGACCTAGACCAGCTGGTGAGGTTCGTACGGGAGAACGGCGCCCAGGTGCTTGCGGCTGACGGCTATGCGGCAGAAACTTTGGCAGATCTGCAGGATGAGCGGGCCCCGGAGCTTGCGCAGCCCACGTACTGGTTGCTGGGGAACGAAGCACATGGGCTCAGTGATCAGCAGAAGGCGCAGGCTGATGGCTCCGTCGCCGTTCCGCTCTACGGCCAGGCCGAGTCGCTGAACGTCTCCGTGGCCGGGGCGCTGTGCCTCTATGCCTCAGCGATGGCCCAGCGCAACGCGCTCCCCGTTGAGAAGCGGCAGCAGCCGCCGCCCGGGGAGGGGTATGAGGGTTTTGCCCCGCTAGCTGCGCTCGAGAGGCATCCGTTCGAGCGTGGTGAGCCCCAGTGAGCTATGCGCCCACGGGCCGGCAGGCCGAGAACACCGGTTTTGCGTGCATCCACTGCGGCGCCCAGATCACCAAACACCCCGGCGGCAGCTACCGGAACCACTGTCCGCGCTGCCTATGGTCCAAACACGTGGATGTGCTGCCCGGAGACCGGGCCGCAGACTGCGGCGGGGCCATGGAGCCGGTGGGCGTGGACCACTCGGGCAAGAAGGGCTACATCCTGCTGCACCGGTGCACGGTCTGTCAGGCGCAGGACCGCAACCGGCTGGCCCCGGATGACGACATGGACGCCGTGATCGCGCTGCAGCGACCGGTGCTATAACCGCCCGGTACTATGACCGGATGAACGGGATGGCCCAGTAGCTGAACTGCTGCCGGCGATAGGCGCGCAGCGCTCCGATGATGGAGAGCACCAGGTTCAGCAGCCACAGGACGATGAAGCCCACGATGACCAGAGCCCAGATCCCGACTAAGCCGAAAGCCGTGCCGGCTCCGGGATCGTTGCCTGAGATGACGGCTCCGAACAGGGAGATATAGCCGATGATGGCCAGTACCACGCCCACCACATAGAACAGCAGCAGAGTCAGTTCCCAGTTGACGGCGGTGCGTCCGTGGTCGTTGATCAGCCGGCTGCGCCTGCGGAAAATCAGCCAGATGGCCAGCGGCACCAGGAACGAGACCAACAGCCCGCCCAAATGTGCGGCCACGCCCCAGCCTTGCTCCTCAGAGGGACTCAGCGGCTGCTCGCCCATCTGCTGCTGTGCGGGGTCCAGCGGGTAGTCGCCCTGCGGCACACCGGGGAACTGTGCCCCTTGCGGATACCCGGACTGCCAGCCGCCCTGCCCGTACTGGTGGTATCCCGGCGGGGGGCCGTTGCCGGACTGGGGGTGGGTCCCATCATGGGGCGGCTGGGTCATCTGGATCTCCTGTGGTCTGTGTTCTTCGCCCGATCATAGGCGAGAGGATCCCGGTGCGGCGATGGGTGCGCTCCCGGGCGGCCTCGTTATAGGCTGACGCTATGGTTGCTTCAGGAAACTATATTGTGGAGAATGCCCACATCGTGCCCGTCACAGGTGAGCCCTTCGACGGGGCACTGGTGGTCACCGAAGGCAAGATCGCCAAGCTCGGCCCCACAGCCAAGGCCCCCAGGGACCATGAGCGAATCGACGCGGCGGGCGCCTGGCTGCTGCCCGGCTTCGTCGATGCCCATGTCCACCTCGGAGTCCATGAGCAGGGCGAGGGTTGGGCCGGCGCCGACTTCAACGAGACGACCGATCCGGTCACCGCCGCAGTCCGGGCCATCGACGCCATCAACCCGATGGACATCGGGTTCGACGACGCCCTGGCCCATGGAGTCACCACAGTCAACGTCAACCCCGGCTCGGCCAACCCCATCGGCGGGCTCACCGTAGCAATGAAGACGCACGGGGCGATAGTCGATGACATGGTCCTGCGCGCACCCTCCGGGCTCAAAGCCGCCTTGGGGGAGAACCCCAAGCGGGTCTACGGCGAGCAGAAGAAGACTCCCAGCACCAGACTCGGCACAGCCTTCACCATTCGCAAAGCCTTCAGTGAGGCCCGTGAATGGGCCGCAAAGGACTCCAAGGATCGGGCCGCCGACCTGGTCTCCGAGGCGCTGGCCAAAGTCCTGGCCCGTGAGATTCCCTGGCGGCAGCACTGCCACCGGGCCGATGACATTGCCACCGCCATCCGGATCGCCGATGAGTTCGGCTACGAGCTGGTACTGGACCACGGCACCGAGGCCCATAAGTTGGCCGACCGAATCGCCGAGCGCGGCATCCCGGTGCTCTACGGGCCGATGATGGTCTCCCGCTCCAAGGTGGAGGTCAGGGAACGAAGCCCCAAGGCCCCGGGCATTCTCGCCAAGGCCGGGGTGAAGGTCTCCATCATCACCGACCACCCGGTGGTGCCCATCGACTTCTTGGTCAACCAGGCGGCCCTGGCGGCCAAGGAGGGCATGGACCCCCAGGAGGCACTGCGGGCGATCACCATCAACCCGGCGGAGGTGCTCGGTGTAGCGGATCGGATCGGGTCCCTGGAGCAAGGCAAGGACGCCGACCTGGTGCTCTGGGAGGGCGACCCGCTGGACACGCGCAACCGGGCACTGCGTACCTGGATCGAGGGCCGTGAAGTGCTGCGCTATGACGCTGAGGCCTCAGCCCCGGTGGTGGCTGAGCGCTGGTGAGCCGGAGCCGCAGCACTCATTGATGAGTGTGAGACTCGGTGCGGGCGTGGGCGGCAGTCTCCAGCTGGAACGTGGAATGCTCCACAGGCACATCGAAGTGCTCAGCCACGCATTCGCGCAGCTCAGTCAGCTTCTCCGGGGCGCAGCCGTCCGTGAAGCAGGCCTCATCCACCACCACATGGGCTGAGATCACCGGTAGGCCGGTGGCCACAGTGGAGGCGTGCAGGTCATGGACCTCACGCACATGCTCCAGCTGCAGCATATGGTGGCGCACCTGGTCCAGATCCAGTCCGCGCGGGGTGAACTCCAGCAGGATCCTGCCGGTCTCGCGCAGCAGCAGCGCGGCCCGGGGAATGATCACTGCAGCGATGAGCAGAGCGGCCACCGCGTCAGCCTGCTGCCACCCGGTGAGCCAGATGACCACTGCGGCGGCCATCACCCCGAGTGAGCCCAAGGCATCGGCCAGCACTTCCAGGAACGCGGCCCGCATATTAAAGTTCGCCCTCCGGCCTCGGGAAAGCACATAGAGCGAGATGAGGTTGCCCACCAGCCCGGCGGCACCGAAGACCAGCAGCTGCACATGCAGGATGTCCTGGGGATCGCCCAGGCGCTGAATGCCCTCCACGGCTGCGTAGATCCCGATGCTCAGCAGCAGTGCGGCCTGGACCAGCCCGGCAAGGATCTCCATCCGCCGCCAGCCCCAGGTGCGGGTGGTGCTGGCTGCCCGGAACATGAGGCTGGCGGCAATCACCGCCACCACCAGCCCGATGCTGTCGGCCAAGGAGTGCACAGCGTCAGTGAGCAGGGCCAGTGAGCCGGTGATCCAGGCCCCGAGGCCTTGGGCGAGCACAATGCACAGGGTGATGGCGCAGGCAATGGTCAGCCGCCGCCGGTGGTCTGCATTCTCTGCGGCGCCGGCGCGCTCATGCTGATGTGTGTGGCTGTGCCCGAATCCCATGCGTTCACAATAAGCCCTGGTTATTGAGAACGCATAAGCTGCGAAGCTTCCGCAGAACCGTTAGCACTGCGTACTCTGGTGAGTATGGCACCAGCATTCAGCACAGGAACGTTTCTCCGGATCTCCGGACGGGTCCAAGGCGTGAACTACCGCAACTCCGCCAAACGTCAGGCCGACGAACTCGGCCTGATCGGCTGGGTCCGCAACACCTCCGAGGGCACAGTAGAACTGCTGGTCGGCGGTGAGGGGCCGGCAGTGGAGGCCCTGATCACCTGGTGCGGCACTGGTCCTCAGCGGGCCGAGGTGACCGAGGTGGAGGCCCGGCCGGCCACCGAGGCCCAGTTGGAGACCCTGCCGGAAGTCGGTTTCCAGGTGCGCCGCTGACCGGGGAGCCGGCGGCACAGTGGCCTCAGGCGGCGTCGTCGTCCTTCTCGCTCTCCGGCGCGGTGAGCCCCAGCTGCGCCGGCAGTTGCGCTGAGACGCCCAGCACGTGCTCAGCCAGGAAGGCGAAGACCACCTGGTACCAGATCTTGGCGTGCTGAGGCTTGAGGATCCAGTGGTTCTCATCGGGGAAGTACAGGAACCGGTGGGCAGTCTCGCCCTCGGAATCCATGGGCAGCCCGGAGCGCTCCAGCAGTTCGTACCACAGCCGCAGTCCCTCACCGATGGGAACCCGGTAATCCTTGTCCCCATGAATGACCAGCATCGGGGTCACAATCTTCTCCACATGAGCGTGCGGGGAGTGCTCGGCCTCCATCTCAGCGTTGATCTGGCGCCGCCAGAACGGTGACATATCGGTGGTGGGGCCGAACTGGTCCAGCGCCCAGAGACTGGCGTGTGTGACGATGGCGTTGAACCGGTCGGTGTGCCCGGCCACCCAGTTGGCCATATAGCCGCCGAACGAACCGCCCATCGCCGCGGTGCGCGACTGATCGATATCCTCCCGGGCGAGTGCTGCATCGGTGGCGCTCATCAGATCGGTGTAGGGCTTGTCCCCCCAGGAGTTCCAGCCGCGCTGGATGAAGTCCTGGCCGTAGCCGGTGGACAGCGCCGGATCCGGAAGCAGCACCGCATAGCCCTGCTCCACAGCCAGCCAGGGGTTCCACCGCCAGGTCCAGGCGTTCCAGGAGTTCAGCGGGCCGCCATGGATCCACAGCAGCAATGGGGCCGGCTTCGCGCCGCTGGCGCCCTCAGGCAGGCACAGCCAGGAACGGATGACGACGCCGTCCTCGGCAGTGGTCTGAACATCCTCCAGAGTGCCGGGCAGCTCAGGACGCTCGGTGGGGTTGGGCAGTCGGGTGCTCTCCCCGGTGCTCAGATCGATGCGCACCACTTCGGCGGGGAAGGCGTAGCTGGAGCGCAGTCCGTAGGCGGTCTTGCCGTCCGGGGTGGGAAAGGCGTGGGTGTAGGCGGCGTCGTCCTGGGTGATCTGCACAGTGCGTGGCTGGTCTGTATCCACCCGGAAGACGGGGGCGCGGCCGTTCTGGTCTGCCACCACCAGGAAGCCGCTGCCATCGGGCAGCCAGGCAGTGGGGGTCAGCCACAGATCAGCGTTCTCGGTGAGCGGCGTGAGCTGCCGGGTCTGTAGGTCCAGCAGGTGCAGCACCGGCCGCATAGCGCGCTCAGGGGTGGGCCGGTTGGCCACCCCGATCACCGCAGAGGTCCCATCTGGGCTGATGATGCCGGGGGTGTAGGTGTGCTCGGCACCATCGAAGAGGATCTCCCACTCACCGGTGGCCAGGTCCACTCGGCCCACAGTGGAGCGCAGATCAGCACCAGCATCCGGCAGGCGCAGGGCGAAGAGCGCGAAGGAGCCGTCCGGGCTGATATGCACATCCCCTCCGAAGCGTGCTCCGATACCTTTCAACACATGGTTGAGGCGGCGCTGCCCGGAGCCGGCGGGGGGCTCGCTGTGCTGTGTGGGCTCCTGCTCCAGGGTGAAGAGGCTGGGCCGGGCCGGGCCCAGATCGTGGTCCCAGTACCGCACCGGGTAGGAGTCATGCAGGATCGCCTGCACCGAGGCTTCCTTGCGGGCCTTGTGCAGCTTCTCCTGATCATCCTCATTCGCGGCACCAGGCAGCAGCGGGGCGGTGACGGCCACCAGGTCGGCCCGGGCGGCGGCGATGACTCCGGAGACTCCGCCGGCGCGCCGGTTGACCACATAGGCCTCGCCCCCGGCAGCGGGCAGGCACCAGAGCGCACTGTCCTCCTCCTCGCCATCCTCGTCCGGTCGAGCCGAGGTGAAGTAGAGGTCCCCATTGGCGGCGAAGACCGGGCCGGCCTCACCCTTGGCGCTGCGGGTCAGCCGGCGCGCGGGCTGCTCCCCGGCGGGGTCCACCTCCCAGATTGAGGTCACATACCCGTTCTTCTTGGTGTTCAGGGTTTGGACTGTGGTGACCAGCCGGGTACCGTCCGGGCTCAGCGCCAGTCCGCCGATCCGAGGATGGGCAACGTAGTGGTCGAGGTCGCAGAAGGGAGAATCAGCCATAGCTCTCAGTCTGCCAGATTAGTTGCCCTCAGCAACAATGCGTGCTGCTGCGGGGCTCGCGGCGGATCAGCGCCGGCGGGAGACAGTGGGCACAAACCAGCCGTAGAACCCTGCCCAAGAAGCCCAGAAGACGGCGGTGATCAGCTTCTCCGGGAGCCGGGGGAAGAGCCTGCGTGCCCCGGCGGCGAGCCCGGCGGCCAGCAGGGTGACCAGTATGAACCGCAGCAGCCGGGCCGGCACGCTCCAGGCCAGGAAGTTCAGCAGCGACCTGCGCTGCAGACCCGAGGCGCGGGCGTAGAGCTTATACGGCACCCCGCGAGTGGGCCCGAGCATCAGCGAGACATGCCCGGCCTCGGTCACCTCCTGCTCCACCTGCTCGATCATGCTCTCAGTCACCGCCGGCACCTTGGCCAGGGCGCGCTGGGAGGTGGCTGCCGCTGTATTACGGCCCCAGGTATAGGTCACAGCTCCGCCCAACAGCGCCCCGGCAAGGGCCGAGCCGGTGGTGGCCAGGGCGCGCTTGGGACTGCGCAGGCCCACCCGGGAAGTCCAGACATCCGGGACCACAAAGAAGAACGTCGCCTCGGCGAATCCCCAGGCGGCGGCCACGCTGTGATCCCGGAGGGCCCCTCCGCGAGGGGGACGTGCCCGAACCGCGTGAGCGCCCGCGTGCCGGCGTGCCCTCCGGCTGCGGCGCCTGCCTCGGATACCCATGGGGCGAGCCTATCGAATGCCGCTCTCGTCCCGCGGCGCGTCGCCCGCGCCCCGCCGCCTTCGCCCCGCTGCCTTCGCTTTCTGCTCCTCAGCCCCTTGTGATGACCCCAGCTGAGCCGCCCCCCGGCCTCGAGTGGTGAATTTCCCCCGCTAAACAGCCGTGTTCTGTCTGAATGGCAGGGATATTTCCCCACTCAATGCTGAGGGGGCTGATGATCGGGGACACGACAGTGGGTGACGCAGCTGAGGCAGGCGTACTAGCGTGTGGTCTGGACGGAAGGAGCGAACTGAGCCGATGAGTCAAGGAACAGACCGGCGGCAGATCCGGCAGCGCAGCACCCGGTGGGCGGCCAAGGCTGCCGATGCGCTCGCCGCTGCCAAGCTCACGCCCAACCAGATCTCGGTGGGATCGGTGCTCTTCGCCGCAGTGGGGGCCGCCGCCCTTATCGCCTCCGCACACACAGACAACGACGCCGCCCGCGCCGCCCTGCTATCCGCAGCCGCCCTCTGCATCCCGCTGCGGCTGCTGCTGAATATGCTCGACGGCATGCTCGCCGTGGAGAAGGGGCTGAGCTCCCCGGTGGGCGATATCTACAACGAGCTGCCGGACCGGATCGCCGATGTGCTCCTCATCGGCTCCGCCGGGCTGGCCACAGCCGGCCTGGTCACGGCCGGGAAGGTGGATCTGGGCCTCCTGCTGGGCTTCAGCGCCGCGATTCTGGCGGTGCTCACCGCCTATATCCGCAGCCTGGGTGCGGCTCTGGGGACCGGGAACTTCTTCGACGGCCCGTTGGCAAAACCGCACCGGATGTGGTTGCTGATGGCCGGCTGCCTGGCTGCGATCGCTGAGCCCTGGCTGCCCTGGACCCCGGGCTGGGTGCTGCTAGGAACGCTCGGCCTGATTGCTGCGGGTTCGCTGGTCACCTGTCTGCGCAGGCTGCGCAGGATCAGTGCGGTACTGCGCAGCAGGTCAGGCCGGGGCAGGCCATGAGCTTCGCCAAACGCAGCCTCGCCAAGGTGATCACCGGCTTCGCCGGGGCCCGGGTGATCAGCCAGCACGGGGAGACGGATCCGGAGCTGCCGGACCAGGCCATCTTCTATGCCAATCACTGCAGCCATCTGGACTTTCTCACCATCTGGGCCGCACTGCCCGATGAGCTGCAAAAGCGCACCCGGCCCATCGCCGCCAAGGACTACTGGGGCTCCGGCGTCCGCAAACGAATCGCCGAGAGAATCTTCAATGCCTATCTGGTGGACCGGCACGGCTCCAACAGCACCCGTCAGCGCGAGTCCCGATCCGGGGTGAGCCCCAAGGGTCAGATCCAAGGTATGGCAGAGGTGCTGGATGCCGGTGACTCGCTCATCATCTTCCCGGAGGGTACCCGCGGCGACGGGGAGTCGATTGCTGCCTTCCGCGGCGGGCTCTACCGCCTGGCCCAGCACAGCCCGCAGATCCCGGTGGTGCCGGTCACCCTGGCCAATGTGGGCCGGATCCTGCCCAAAGGAGAGCTGATTCCGGTCCCGCACCTGTCCACTGTGGTGTTCTGCGACCCCATCCACATCGAATCCGGCGAGGAGCAGCAGGATTTCCTGGCGCGCGCGCGGCAGATCCTCATCGACTGCCTCATCGAGCACCAGACCACCTTCCAAGACAATTCGGCTGCCCAGAATCCGGCCGGCCCAGACACCCCGGAGTCCCGGCAGTGAGCGGCTGGGAGGTAGGGCTGCTGGATGATACGGCACTGAGGCTGCTCGGCGGCGTCGTACTGGTTCTGATCCTTGCCAGCCTCACCGCCGCTGTCCTGGCCAAGTTGCTTGGCCCCACCAGCACCATCACCAACCTGCGGCAGCGGATCAATGCCTGGTGGCTGATGGTCGCGGTGATCGGTGCCGCATTGGCGGCAGGGGAGACGGTGACTATCATCCTGTTCCTGCTGCTGTCCCTGCTGGCGCTGCGCGAATTCATCACTATCTCACCCACCACCCGCGGGGACCATAAGGTCCTGGTCTGGCTGGTGTTCATCATCCCGGCAGTGCACTATTGGTTTATCTGGGAGCACTGGTACGGGATGTTCAGCGTGTTCATCCCGGTCTACGCCTTCCTGTTCCTGCCCGCCCGCAACGCACTGGCTGGGCAGACCAAGGGCTTCCTGCAGCGGGCCGCCAGCATCCAGTGGGCCCTGATGGTCTGCGTCTATGCGATCAGCCACGCCCCGGCGCTGCTGCAGCTGCCGGTGGCCATGGAGGTCGGGCGCGAGGCCGCCGAGGGCTCATCCTCCGGCTCCGGCGGGGCCGCCGGGGCGCATCTGCTGCTGTTCCTGCTCATCGTGGTCCAGGGCTCCGACGTGCTGCAGTACATCTGGGGCAAGACGCTCGGCAAGCACCCGATCGCGCCCAAGGTCAGCCCCAATAAGACCTGGGAGGGGTTCATCGGCGGGGTGCTCTCGGCCACCGCGCTCGGCGCCGCCCTGTGGTGGCTGACCCCCTTCACCCCGCTGGCCGCAGCAGCACTGGCCCTGGTCTCCTGCGTGATGGGCTTCGCCGGCGGTCTGGTGATGTCAGCGATCAAACGCGACCGCGGTATCAAGGACTTCGGCTCCACCATCCCCGGTCACGGCGGGATCATGGACCGGCTGGACTCGCTGTGCTTCGCCGCGCCGGTGTTCTTCCACGCCGTCCGGTTCTTCTACACCTGATCCGGCAAGCGCGCTGCCAGCCGCCGGCGCTATAGTGTGCCCCCATGAGCTTCACCCACCGCTGGCCGGCCCTGACTGCCGCCACTCTGAGCACCGCACTGATACTCACCGCCTGCGGCAACGGCGAGGACACAAACGACGACGCCGCCTCCTCACCAGAGCCGGAGCAGACCGCCCAGGCCACCGCCCCGCCTGCCGAGGGCGCGCAGGAGGAGGCGGAGGAGGACACCGAGACCGAGCCCTTCGCCTCCGCTGAGCTGATTGATGTCGCGGAGAACGATCTCGGGCATGTGAGCTTCACCGAGTTGGACGAGGAGGAGGGGCCAGGGGTGCTGGTCTCCATCGAACTGTGGAACCTCACCCCCGGATTCCGCGCTGTGTCCGTCCATGAGCACGGCCTCTGCGAGATCCAGTCGGAGAACGAATGGGGTCAGGTGGGCGATTTCTACTCAGCCGGCGGTCATCTACAGGGTGAGCCGGCCACCGAGGACGTGATCGAGGGCGAGGAGCTCGAGGAGGAGGAGCTGCCGGAGAACGGCGGCGAGCAGGCGCCCCCAGATGAGACTGCCGAGGAGGAAACCTGGGAGGGCGGGGGCTTCTCCGCCGGCGCGCTCGCCCAGCAGCCTCCGGCTGAGGAGGACCAGGAGGTCCCGCACCCGGACCGGGCCGGGAACTTCCCCAATGTGCTGATCAACCAGGACGGCACCGGAAGCATCGAGTTCGTCACAGACCGGCTCAGTGAGGAGCTGCTGCTGGCAGACGGGGGCAGATCCGTCATAGTGCACTCAGACCCCGACCACCACGGGAACATCCCCTCCCGGTATGCGCCCTACGGCCCGGACCAGGAGTCCCAAGCCACCGGGGACACTGGCAGCCGGATCGCCTGCGGAGTGGTGAGCCAGTAGTGGTCTGACTTTGCCCCTGGCCGCGGCGCTGGTTAGGGTGATTCCACAACATGGTGTGCCGGGAAGTCTGGTCGGCGAAGCAAGCAGCGCAATACTGCGTTCATCGGAGCGAATGTAGGATGCTCTGAGCGTCTCGCGCCCTTGCACCGCTGACCGTACGTACCTGAGCCCTGAGGAGGACCGCTGCCTTGAGCCTGCTGGTTCTCCTTTTTCTCACGCTGCTCCTGGTCCCGGCCGCTGCCGCAGTGCACACTCTGCTGGGCCGCAACACCGGATGGTTTGCCGCTGCGGTCCTGCTCGTGCTGGGCTTACTGACACTGCCCTGGCTCTCCGGACTGACCGGGGGCGAGACCACCCAGGAGTATCTGCCCTGGATCCCCACCATCAACGTGGGCATCAGCCTGCGCCTGGACGGTCTGGGCATGGTGTTCCTGCTGCTGGTGCTGTTCATCGGCGCCCTGGTGATGGCCTACTCGGCCCGCTACTTCAGCCCCAAGAAGAAGACCTCCGACTACTACGTCTGGATGCTGCTGTTCGTCTTCGCCATGTCCGGCATGGTGCTCGCCGACGATATGATCCTGCTGTTCGTCTTCTGGGAGTTCACCACCCTGTGCTCCTTCTTCCTGATCAACCGCTCCGGTGACAAGGCTCCGGCGCCGGCTCAGCGCACCCTGCTGATCACCATGGCCGGCGGGCTCGGGCTGCTCACCGCGGTGCTGTGGATCATCGTGCGCACCGGCACCACCAGCCTCTCCGAGGCCCTGCAGCACCAGGCCTGGGGTGAGGACGCTGTCTTCACCGGGGTTATCGCGGTGCTCATCGCCTTTGCCGCCTTCACCAAGTCCGCCCAGTTCCCGTTCCACCTCTGGCTGCCCGATGCGATGGTCGCCCCGGCACCAGTCTCGGCCTATCTGCACGCAGCAGCCATGGTCAAGGCCGGCATCTATCTGCTGCTGCGCTTCTCTCCGGTCTTCGAAGGCGTGGTCATCTGGCAGTCCCTGCTGATCACCTGCGGACTGATCACCGCGCTGATCGGTGCCCTCTTCGCGCTGCAGCGCCACGACATCAAAGAGATCATGGCCTATTCCACGGTCTCTCAGCTGGGCTTCCTGGTAGCGGTGATCGGCATCGGCACCCCTACCGCCATCGCCGGAGCCACGATCCACGTGATCGCCCATGCGCTGTTCAAGTCCAGTCTGTTCATGATGGTTGGGATCATCGAGCACGAATCCCACACCCGCGATATCCGTGAGCTCAACGGGCTGCGCAAAACCATGCCGGTCAGCTTTGTGATCACCCTGCTGGGCTGCCTGTCCATGGCCGGGATCCCCCCGCTGTTCGGCTTCGTGTCCAAGGAGAACCTGCTCAAAGGCATGCTCTCCGCCGAGCACGAGCCGGCACTGTTCGGTCCCGGGCTGACCTGGACCATCACCATCCTGGGTGTGCTCGCCGCAGTGGGCACCTTCGCCTACTGCGGTCGTATTGTGCTGGGAGTCTTCACCAGCTACCGTGGGGTGGGTAAGAACGATGCGGGCTATTCACCTGAGGACCACGCCCACCGGCCGATGGCACCTGAGGCCGCCCATGAGGCCCCGGCCAGCTTCTATCTGCCGGCGCTGCTGCCGGCTGCCGCCGGGCTGCTGGGCTTCGCGCCCTTCCTCTTCGACCAACTGATCACCGCCTCCGTGCAGGCCTCCACCACCAGCGACTATGAGCCCTACTTCTACCTCTTCGGCGGGTTGAGCACCGATCTGATGCTCTCGGTGGCGATCATGGGGCTGGGCCTGATCGCAGTACTGGCCCGGACGCGGCTGGACAGCCTGATTCCGCGTACCATCCTGCCCTGGACCGGGGTCCAGGTGGTCGAGCAGCTGCGCACCGGCTCCATCGCCTTCGGCCGCCGGGTGGGTGACCTCACCCGCACTGATATCCACGGCCTGCACCTTGCTGTGCCGGGAATCTTCCTGGGCGGCATCTTCGTCGCCGGTGTGCTGAACGTGGGCGAGGTGGGCAGCTTCAGCGAAGGCCATACCCGGATGACCGACTGGGTGCTCATCGGACTGCTGGCCGTCTTCCTGCTCGGCACCGTGATCGCCGAGTCCCGCACCGCCGCTGTGGTGCTGGCCGGCGGTGCCGGATTCGTGGTCGGCGCCTGGTACTTTGCCCTGGGTGCAGTGGATGTGGGCATGACTCAGCTGCTGGTGGAGATCCTCACCGTAGTGGTCCTGGTGCTGGTGCTGCGCAAACTGCCCCGGAAATTCCACAAAGTCTCCAAGACCCGCACCGCTGTGGCGGCCACTGTGGCACTGGCCTTCGGGACCATGGCCTTCGTCGGTACCTTTGCGCTCACCGGGCGCCGCGGCCAGTCCGCCGCCGCCCAGTGGTATTTGGAGGAAACCTACGAGACGGTGGGCGCGGTGAACACGGTCAACTCGATCCTGGTGGACTTCCGCGCTCTGGACACCTTCGGCGAGCTCACCGTGCTCGGCGTGGCCGGCTTCGCCATCCTGGCGGTGCTCAACTCCGCCTTCTCCACCTCCGATTCCCACCCGGCAGAGTCCAGGCTGTGGATCGGCACCCCGCTGGACCATGCTGCAGACAACACCCAGGCCATGCGCAGCGTGTTCAACTGGATGGCTCCGTTCATCGTGCTGCTCTCCATGATCCTGCTGCTGCGCGGCCACTACGACTCCGGCGGTGGATTCATCGCCGCCCTGGTGCTCGGCGGATTCTTCGCCCTGCGCTACCTGGTGGCCCCCTCCGACTCCGCGGTCAAACTCCGCTTCGACTACGCGCTGGTGATCGTGGGCGGGATCATCATCGGCGCAGTCGTGGGCCTCTTCGGTTTCCTGGACGGCGCGCAAGGCTCCTATCTGCGCCCGATCGTCATCTGGGAGGGCCTGCCGCTGCCATGGGGCACTGAGGCCGGCTTCACCCTGACCACAGCGCTGATCTTCGATTTGGGCATCTACCTGGCGGTGATCGGCGCTGTGCTGGTGGCCCTGGACCGGCTCGGGCAGGCTCAGCGCTACCCTGCCGAGCTGCTCAAAGCCCATATGAAGGCCCAGGGCCAGCAGACCGGGGAGATCGATCAGGTGGAGATGCATGCCGGTGAGGACCCCGGGGACGTGCCGCTGGAGGCCGAGGGTGAGGGCTGGGGCGCGGCGGCACTGGCCCGCAGGCGCCGCAGATGGTCCCGCGACCGGGGAGGTGAGAGCGGATGAGTATCGCCATCGCAGTGGGACTGCTCACAGCGGCTGCGGTCTATCTGTTTATGCAGCGCGGCATGATCCGGATTGTGCTGGGCTTCATCCTGGCCTCCCATGCGGCCAATCTGCTGCTCTTCGCCGCAGGCAACACCGCTTTCCGCGGAGTGCCCTATATCGGCACCTCCGACTACGGAGAGGGCGCAGACCCACTTCCCCAGGCCTTTGTGCTCACCGCCATCGTCATCGCCTTCTCCATCACGATGTTCATGGTGACCCTGGCGATCACCACCACCGGTGACGATGACACGGAGAATGATGAGGACTCCCCGGCCAAGGTGCTCACCGCACCGGATAAGGACGACGCCGCCGGCTCCAAGGTGGACACCGACTCCACCGGCGCTGTGGGTGCGGCAACCGGGGGAGCTGACGCCTCCCCGTCGTCGCCTGTGCATGACTTCGAAGCCAGTGATTTCACTGCCCAGGACGATGACGCCGCTGAGCCGCCGAATGCAGATGAAGGGAGTGACCGATGACCGAGATCCTCCCACCACTGCTTCCCCTGCTGGTCGGCATCCCGCTGCTGATGGGCGCTGTGGGTGCAGCAGTGCGCAAGAACAAGCGCCTGAGGCACGTCATCAGCCTCGGCACGCTGACCGCGCTGTTCGCCTTCTCCGTGCTGCTGGTCATTGCCACCCATGACGGGACCGTATTGGCTCATAAGGTGGGCTTCTGGGACTTCGCCCCGCAGATCGCCATCCCCTTTGTGGTAGACGCGCTGAACTCGCTGGTGCTGATGATCATCTGCATCCTGGGTATCACCTCCGTGATGTTCGCCATGGCCACCCACGAGGCCCGCGCCCGGTTCTTCCACCCCTTCGTGCTGATCCTGATGGCCGGTGTTGCCGGCGCCCTGATGACCGGAGACATCTTCAACCTCTTCGTGTTCATCGAGGTGATGCTGCTGCCCAGCTACGGGCTGCTGGCGATGATGGGTGCCAAGCTCGGCGCCCACGGCGCACGCATCTACGTCTCGGTGAACCTGCTGGCCTCCACCCTGCTGCTGATCGGCATCGGCCTGGTCTACGCCACCGCGGGCACGGTGAACCTCGCCGAGCTGCACGGGGCAGCTGTGGAGGATCCGGCAGTGGCGGTGGGCGGCGGCGTCGTACTCACCGCCATCAGCATCAAGGCTGCCGTGGTGCCGGTGCACGGCTGGCTGACGCGCACCTACCCGATGACCTCCCCGGCGGTGACCGCGCTGTTCTCCGGGATCCACACCAAGGTCTCCATCTACGCCATTTACCGGATCTACTCGATCCTCTTCGACGGGGATGAGAAGTTCCTCTGGGTCGCCCTGCTGGTGACCTCGCTGACTATGCTCGTCGGGGTGCTCGGAGCGATCGGTGAGAAGACCACCCGCTCTATCCTGGTTTTCCATATGATCAGCCAGATCGGCTACATCCTGATCGGTGTGGGCCTGTTCACCGGGCTGGGGCTGACCGCGGGCATCTTCTACCTGCTGCACCATATGATTGTGAAGGCCAGCCTGTTTCTCTCCACCGGGGCGATTGAGGAGACCTACGGCACCGGGGAGATCGATAGGCTGGGCGGGATGGCCAAACGGGAGCCGCTGATCGCGATCATCTTCATGATCGCCGCACTCTCCCTGGCCGGGCTGCCGCCGTTCTCCGGGTTCGTGGCCAAGTTCAGCATCATCATGGCCACCCTGGAGCAGGCCCACTACTGGGTGGCCGCAGTGGCGGTGCTGGTCTCAGTGTTCACCCTGCTCTCGATGCTCAAGATCTGGGTGGGTGTATTCATGGGCAAGCCGCCGGCTGACCTGGAGGAGAACGCGCTGACCTATCAGGAGCGGATGCACGGCAAGCGCTACCTGCGGGTCCAGGCCCAGGCGGAGAACCCCACCCTGACCATCGGACCGCCCACCGCCACGATGTCGGCAGTGCTCTCCGGGGAGCGCGCAGTGAAGATTCCGGCCAAACTGATCATCCCCGGTGCCATCCTGGCCGGGATCACTGTGTTCTTCGGCTTCGGCGCCGAGCTGCTCATGATGCTCTCCGAGACCGCCGCAGAGAATCTGCTGAACCCCCAAGAGTACGTTGAGGCGGTGATGGGCTCATGATGTGGCCGGTGCGGATCATCAGTTTCATGTTCTGGTACGCCAAGGAGTTCCTCCTGGCCAATGTCCACGTCACCGCAGATATCCTGCGCCCCCGTAGGAAGATGAAGACCAATCCGGCGATCATCGCGGTGCCGGCGGCCAGCAAAACGGACACCGAATGGACGCTGATCAGCTGCCTGATCACCCTGACCCCGGGCACCCTGACCCTCTCCATCAGCCGGGAGCACAAAATCCTCTATGTGCACGGCATGTTTGTTGACTCCCGGGAGTCGCTGGTGGCTGAGATCCAGGAGATGGAGGACAGGATGCTGCGTGCCCTGCGCCGGCAGCCGGGCGACCTCTCCCGGCCCACTGAAGCCCCCGTCGTCGTACCCTCAGATGAGCATGAGGGGAGTGATGAGCCATGATCTCGGAGATCACCCTCGAAGTCGCGCTGATTCTGCTGGGCGCAGGGATGCTGCTGGCCGGTGTACGCGCCTACCTGGGCCCCAAGATCACCGATCGGGCAGTGGCGGCCGACCTGATCTTCTTTGCCACTATTGGGTTCATCGCGCTGATTGGGCTGCGGACCAATATCGAGGCGCTGTTCGACATTATCCTGATCGCTACCCTGCTGGGCTTCATGGCGGCGATCTCGATGGCCCGGCTCGGCTCTGGAGGTCGCCGCTGATGGAGCTGCACACTATTGCGCACGGTGCCGGGGTGGTGTTCATCTTCCTGGGCATCGCCACCATCATCGTGGCCGGAATCGGCCTGTTCAAGCTTCCCGACCTCTACCTGCGGGCCTCTGCGGTGGGCACCTCCGCCGGGCTTGGGGTGGCCGCCATCGTAGTGGGGGCGCTGCTGATGGACTTCAGCTGGTTGAACCTGATCAAAGCCTCGGTGGCGATCATCGCCCAGCTGCTCACCTCGGCGGTGGGCTCCATGGCGATTGCCCGCTCGGGCTATCTCAACAACTCGATGCCGGCGGAGATCACCCATACTGATGATTTGCTGAAGACACGTCGGGATAATTTCGAGTCTTAGTCGTTAGTCTGGGGTTATGAGGAGCGACCAGAACCCAGCTGATCAGCCCGGACTCACACCTCACCAGCTGCGCGAGCAGCAGGTGGAGGCTCAGGACAGCCTTGGCGGAGAGGTCACCTACGAGGACTCCGCCCGGCCCGGCACAGTCTCCGCCGCTGCTGACCAGCCTTACCTGGTGAAGGCACGTCAGCGGCAGGAGTACGCCGAGGAGGACGGTGCCGAGCACGGCAAAAAGGCTGAGTCCCCGGTCAAGCTCACCGGCACCACCTGGAAGTACAGCTTCAAGCGCGCTGCCGCGGAGTTCGGCCGGGATCAGTGCACTGATATGGCCGCGGCCCTGACTTACTACACGGTGCTCTCGATCTTCCCCGCTCTGATCGCCCTGGTCTCTATTCTGGGCCTGGTCGGAGAGGCGGACCGGGTCACCGGTTTCTTTGTGGACATGGTGGCTGATCTCACCGGAAATGACCGCGCCATCATGGATACCGTCAACACGGTGGTGGGCAATATCACCGGGGTCGGCGGGGCCGGCCTCGGCCTGGCCGTCGGTATTCTGCTGGCCCTGTGGACGGCATCGAACTACGTCAACGCCTTCTCCCGCGCTATGAACCGGATCTGGGAGGTGGAGGAGGGCCGCAGCTTCATCCAGCTGCGCCCGATGCTCTACGGCATCACAGTGGCGATGATCCTCTTGGTGGCCATCGGAGGAGTGACCCTGGTGGTCTCCGGCCCCGTGGCCGAGGCCATCGGCAATGTGATCGGCCTGGGGGAGACCTTCGTGACGATCTGGAACTGGGCCACTCCGTTCGTGATGATCATCGTCGCGGCCATTGCCATTGGTCTGCTCTACTTCTTCACCCCCAATATCCGCCGGCCGGGCCCCAAGTGGATCACCCCGGGTGCCACCATCACGATCGTCGCCATGATCATCACCACTTTGGCAGTAGCGATCTACGTGATGAACTTCGCCAATTACGAGGCCACCTACGGGGCGCTGGCCAGCGTGATCATCTTCCTCTTCTGGGTCAACATCATGAACATGGTGCTGCTCTTCGGCGCCGAACTGGACTCGGAGCTAGAGCGCGGCCGCCAGCTGCAGGCCGGGATCGAGGCCGAGCGCACCATCATGCTCCCGCTGCGCCAGACCAAGGGCTTGGAGAAGAAGAACTCCAAGTACGAGAAGCTTGTCGCGGCGGCCCAGGCGCTGCGTCAGTCCGAGGGTGAAACCTCTGATCCCGAGCAGCTCTGGCGACGCTAGGACTGTACTGAAACGCTCCAGGTGAGAGGGCACTGCGGGGGGTCCGGGACGTCTCGCCATAGCCGAAGCGCAGTGTGAGATGCGACACGGCACGTAACATTAAGTAATATTTCGGTCTGCGAGAATCCTCGGTGCTGTTCACCTGCTGCTCACCGTGCGTTACGGCTGTGTTTCGTGAGCTGTGTCTACGGGACAGAAACCTTGGGGAACCTGGTGTAAACCTGAATTCTTCCTGGACTCGGACTTCGGCGGAATACCGCGGAACTCACCGGTAACCAGCTCTCGCGAGCCCCGGGCGGAGTGTGTTTCGAGAATATTGACGCAGCTGACTTGACTTCTGCGTAGCGCCCGCTAGCACAGCTTCCGGGGCGGTTTTGGGTCCAGTAACGATTCGGTTACAGCAGGTCAAACGTCTCACTGATCGAGCTGGACGGTCGTAATCTGGTGAGCACCTTAGTGCTGGTGTGGTGCGCACAACACTCCACCAGCCACTTCGCACCTATTGCATGAGGAGCAACACGTGAAACTACGCAAACTCTCTGCTGCTGCAGCCATCCTGGCCTCCAGCGCATTGGTTCTGTCGGGGTGCACCCCCGGCGATGACGAGGACACCGGTAACGGTGACGACGTCACCGACGAGAACGGCGACGACACCACTGATGAGGGTGGCGACAACGGCGCCGAGGGCGAGGACGGTGAGGAGGGCGGCGAAGCCGCTGAGGGCAGCGGAGTCCGCGAGGACCTCGACCTTGAGACCAACGAGGATGAGATCCACGTCAGTGTCGCCGATGTGGACTTCGTCTCCTACAACGGCAACGCCCGTACCGCCAACAACACCACTAACTCCGCCATTGTGAGCCTGATGGGCTCCAGCTTCTGGTACTTCGGCACTGACCTCTCCATCAACACCTTCGACGAGTTCGGCTCCACCGAGGTGGTCGACGAGGGCAACGCCGTCTACGAGGAGGACGAGGACGGCAATACCGTGCTCGACGAGAACGGTGAGCCGGTCATCAATGAGGAGGAGTCCTCCCCGATGGTGGTGGAGTACACCATCTCCGACGACGCGGTCTGGTCTGATGGCACCCCCATCACCGTGGCCGACTTCGTGGTGACCTGGGGCACTCAGTCACCCGGGCTCCCCAACCCGGACTATGACGAGGACGAGGCAGCGGCCGCGGCAGAAGACGAAGATGTCGAGTACGACGAGCCCGCCAACCTCTTCGACGCAACCTCCCAGACCCTGGGTATGTACATCCCGGAGGGACCGCAGGGAGACCCTGACGGCAAGACCTTCACCGTGGAGTTCTCCGACCACTACGTCTACGTCGACTGGCAGCTGCTGGTCGGCGGCCCCCAGCCGGCCCATGTGCTGGCAGAGCAGGGCGGTATGAGCGTCGAGGAGCTGGTTGAAGCCTTCTACGAGAAAGATTCAGCTGCCCTCGTTGACGTGGCGGACTTCTGGAACACCGGTTGGCACGTCCAGGGCGGCGAGCTTCCGGATACTGAACTGATGCCCTCCTCCGGTCCCTTCGTGCTGGACTCCTACTCCACTGGTGAGTACCTCTCCCTGGTGGCCAACGAGGAGTACTGGGGCAGTGGCCCGGGCACCGAGCGCATCACCTTCCACTTCCTGGATGATGGTGTGATGCCGCAGGCCCTGGAGAACCATGACGTCGACGTCATTGCACCCCAGGCCACCGTTGACACCCTGGATCTCCTTGAGGGTATGAACCGCGATATCAATGTCCTCAACCAGGAGCTGGCTACCTGGGAGCACCTGGACCTCAACCACGGTTCCGCCTCCCCATTCAACGATCACGCAGTCCGCGAGGCATTCGCTCTCTGCGTGCCCCGTCAGCTGATCGTTGACAACCTGATCGCTCCGCTGGCTGAGGATGCTCAGCTGCTCAACGCTCGTGAGGTCTTCAACTACCAGGAGCACTACGACGAGGTCGTCTCTGAGGCCTATGACGGCCGCTACGACGAGCAGGACATCGAGCGGGCACGTGAGCTGCTCGATGAGGCCGGCCACGACACCGTCGAGATCGAAATCGGCTACCAGGCGCCCAACCCGCGCCGCTCCGACCAGGTGCAGCTGATCGCTGAGCAGTGCTCGGAGGCCGGCTTCGATATCTCCGACGGTGGGCACGAGGCCTTCTTCGCCGAGGTCATTCCGACCGGCGACTGGGATGTAGCTCTCTTCGCCTGGGCCGGTTCCGGTCAGATCGCCTCCGGTCGTAACCTCTACCACTCTGAGGGCGGTCAGAACGACGGCAACTGGAGCAACGAGGATCTCGACGCCGCATGGGACGAGCTGGTGGTCACCATGGACGAGGAGGCCCGCATCCCGCTGATTCAGGAGATCGAGCGGATCCTGTGGGATGACCTGATGAGCATTCCGCTGTTCGTCCACCCAGGTATTTTCGCTGCTGACGCTGAGATCCAGAACGTCCGGACCACAGCTGCGCAGACCGGCATCACCTGGAATGCCGACCAGTGGCAGCGTGCCGCTGAGTGAGCTCAGTCTCTGACTGAGTCTCACTTCAGGTAAGTGAATACAC
>NZ_WRPM01000020.1 GCF_009758175.1 Nesterenkonia alkaliphila | reverse complement strand
GACACGCCGACGCCGCAGGATCCCCCACCAACAGGGACTCCACGCTCAACGGTGAATAGCCCGTATACCGCCTCGTAGTTGATCGTTTCACGTTTGCGCGCCTTCTTGCGCATCGAATTAACGGTCACACCGTCATAGATCCACGCGGACGCATCTCGGGCGAAGAAATGGTTCGGCAAAGGCGGCAGAACAAAGTCATCGATCCCCAATGACCGCAATACCATCGAGGACCCCCCTTGCATCTTCTCCAAGACCTCGCGCTTGGAGATCCCCGCGATCAAATGCTCCACCAGGGATGCAGGATCCATTTGCTCGAACAAATCCCTCAGGGGTTCGACCAAATCTGGCCCGTGGACGCGGTCGTCCAAGATCGTATCCAGAATGTGTTTCTTTGCTGGGGCCAAGGCCACAGTCTCGGTGAGTAGATCTTCAAGCAGATGGACCACGACACCGTGCTGACGGAGAGCATCTACAAATGCGTCGTGCTCAAGTCGCGCGTTCTTAACCCAAAGCACGTCATCAAACAAAAAATCTTCCCGGTTGCTTGGAGTCAGTCGCTCCAATTCCAGACCTGGTCGATGCACAATCACTTCCCGCAAGGGGCCTACTTCAGAGTTCACCTCAAGTTTTGGGGCCATGACCAATTAACTCCCTATCAGAAATTTGACTTCAAACCCATATTGAGTTCTAGCGGATTCTAGGCCCTGGAGCTCTGGCTGTTTAGAACTCTTGAAGGGCCGGATAGACACTGCTAAAGTCGTAGACAGCACGCTAGCAGTCGTACTGCGCCGCAGCAATAGCGGACCAAATCTTCCTCCTGTTGTTTAGCAACTCTTCCTCTGTTGTTTAGAAGGGCGGTCATCGTGGACAAAACCGACACTGACGTGGGGAAAAAGAAAACCGGTGGATTTCGATTCCCCAGCGCTTACACCATCGTTGCGCTGGTCGCCGTCGCCGTTTGGGTGGCGGCGTTTTTTATTCCCACTGGAAGCTACGCCGCTGACCCGGACACCGGCCGTCCGATGCCGGGGTCATACGAGCGAACCGACGTTGAGATACCGCTCGGAGATCGTCTCTATGACCTCTTCATGGCACCAATCCATGGTCTCTACGGGGTCCAAAGTGAAGAAACAGGGGTCGTTGGCGCCTACGAGATAGGTGAACTTTTCGGCTCCGCCGGGGTGTTTCTCTTTGTGCTTGCCGTTGGCATGTTCATCACAGTCACGATGAAGTCTGGAGCAATTGACGCCGGTCTAGGAAGGGTGAGCCAGAAGTTCGGAAATCGCGGAATACCGCTGATCGTGATCCTCATGGTGCTGTTCGCCTTGGGCGGCACGACAATGGGCATGGCCGAAGAAACCCTGGGCTTCTACGCACTTGTCGTTCCGATCATACTGGCTCTCGGATACGACCGACTCGTGGCAGCCTCTGTGATCCTGTTCGGTGCAGGTATCGGGACGCTCGCATCGACATTCAACCCCTTCGCCACCGGCGTAGCCTCGGATGCCGCGGATATATCGATGGGGGAAGGCGTAACCCTACGCGCGATAATGTTGATCGCCCTGACCGCTATCACCATCGGTTACGTCGCCCGCTACGCAACTCGGGTGAAGCGCGATCCAGACCGCTCGCTGATGGGCATTGATCCCAACGACGAGGAAAAGGTCACCGCGGTCCTGAACCTGACCGTGCGACGCAAGATCATCCTCACACTTCTGACGCTGACGTTTGCAATGATGATCTTTTCAATCATTCCGTGGGCACAAATTCTTCAAGGACCTGATACCGACTCCTACGTATGGCAGCTGGATTGGTACTTCCCAGAGCTGGCTGCATTGTTCGTTGTCATGACCATTGTCGTGGGCCTGGTGGCGGGCATGAGCGAGAAAACCCTCACAAACAACATGGTCTCCGGCGCCGGCGACTTCATCAGTGCCGGCCTGATCATCATCCTCGCTCGCGGCGTCACGGTCATCATGAACAACTCCGAGATCACCGACACTGTCCTCAACGCACTCGAGAATGCTATCGTGGGTGCGCCTGGCTGGTTGTTCGGTCCGCTGATGTTCCTCCTCAACGTCCCCCTAGCCTTCTTGGTGCCCTCCAGTTCGGGCCATGCCACCTTAGCCATGCCGGTTCTAGCACCCCTGGCGGATTTCGCCGGCCTCGACCGTGAAGTCGTCGTGACAGCATTCCAGTCCGCCTCCGGGTGGATCAACCTCTTCACCCCCACCTCTGCAGTAGTTATGGGCGGCCTTGCTCTGGCGAAGGTCGGGTATGGAACCTACCTGAGATTCATTGGACCTCTCTTAGGGATCCTGGCACTCCTCATTATCGTTTTCCTGTCACTGGACGCGTTCGTCGCACTCCCCTAAAGCTGGATTCACCGCTCGGGGGTGCGCTAGCTCAACCTAGTCCTTCGGACCCACGACTTCTGACCGGCCTGAGCACGTAGGCTCCGTTGCACACCAATTGAGTAGGTGTGCGTCGATGTCGAGAACATGGAACCTCGAAGCCCACAGGCGACAGCAGCTGCCCCTTCGTGGCTTGCTGCCACAGGCCAACCAGAGTGGATTTCTCGAACACTGGTAGTAATCGACTAGCACGACGCGGAAGGATTCGATGAGTGCACAGAGAACGGGGAATGCGAAGCGGGGACGGTCCCACGAGCAGCACCGACACCGCAGCCGGAGAGCCCTGGCACAGCCTCTCCACCGCCGAGACCTTCAAGCTTTTGGAGACAGACGCTGAAGGGCTCGACGCCGCCGCGGCCGGGCAACGGTTAGAACGCTACGGCCCCAACCGAATCGAGGCCGCCAAGGCTGAGTCCTGGGTCATCACCCTACTGTGCCAATTCGTCTCTCCGATGATCGGCATTCTGCTGGTCGCGTTTGTGATCACTCTGCTGCTGCAGGAGTACGCCGACGCCGGCGCGATCGCACTGATCCTCATTCTGAACGCCTCCCTGGGGTTCTGGCAGGAACGCAAAGCAGCCCGCGATGTTCAGGCACTGGCGCAGCTGAGCGCCCCGTCATCCACGGTCATCCGAGACGGGAAGTCGATCACCCTGCCCGCCGAGGATCTCGTCCCCGGCGACACGGTGCTGCTGGAGTCCGGCAATAAGGTCCCAGCTGATGTGCGCCTGTTTTCAGCGACCCACCTGCAGGTCGACGAGTCCATGCTCACCGGTGAGTCCGACGCCGTCACTAAGGACACCGCCGCTGTCGACGCAGCTGCGCCCATCGCTGATCGCACCAGCATGGCGTTCTCCGGAACCCTGGTGCGCTCAGGCCGCGCCCGCGCGATGGTTGTTGCCACCGGCACCGACACCGAACTCGGCGCGATCTCCGAAATGGTCAAGGGCCCCACCGGCAAGACGCCGCTGCAGGAACTGACCAATGACCTTGAAAAGAAGATCGGCATCATCATCGTTGCCGTCTCCGCGGTGTTGTTCGTCTCGGGCATCCTGCTGGGCAACGAGCTTGGTGAAATGTTCCTCACCGTGGTCGCCCTGGCGGTCGCCTCGCTACCGGAATCACTACCGATTGTGTTGACCGTGGCGATGAGCGTGGGCGTGTCCCGCATGGCCAAACGCAACGCCTTGGTCCGGCATCTACCGGCAGTCGAAACGCTGGGCTCAACCACCATGATCGGCAGCGACAAGACCGGCACGCTGACCATGAACGAGCTGACCGTCCAGCAGGTACGGACCCCAGCCGGCACCACCGATCTGAACACCCTCAACGCACCCGGCCAGCAACTTGACCCCAACACGCGTCTGGTGCTGCGCGCCGGGGCACTGACCAATGAGGCCCGGCCGCTGGCTGATGATCCGGAGAACTTCAGCGGTGACGCAGTAGACGCTGCGATGGCCAAAGCTGCTCTGCGGTGGGAAGCGGTCACCCGTGACGAGTTCCTCGCCCCGCCGCTGGCCCACGCCCCCTACGAACCCGAACTCGGGCTCTCACAGACGGTGCGGAAGGTGGACGGACGCCGCGTGCTATTCGTCAAAGGCGCCCCGGATGCGCTCATCGCCGCCTCCACGCACCTGGAGACCGTCAACGGCCCTGAGCCCTCCGGCCTCGACCAGGTCCGCGCCGCCAACGAAACTATGGCCGCCGAGGGGCTGCGCGTACTGGCCACCGCCTATCGATATCTCCACCAGGCAGAGCAGCTTCCCGGCGGAACCGAAGCGTTCCCGGCCCCCTCCGGGCTGACCTTCTTAGGGCTGCAAGGCATGGCCGACCCGCCGCGGCCCGGGGTGCTGGAAGCTATCACACAGTGCCACGACGCCGGTATCCGGGTCCTGATGATCACCGGCGACCAACCCGCCACCGCCATATCAGTGGCAGAACAGTTGGGACTACCGGCCGGGGCGGAACCGCTAACCGGCACCGAAATCCAAACCCTGAACGACGACGACCTCTACCAGCGCCTGACCACGGTAGGCGTAGCTGCCCGGGTCACACCAGCAGATAAGCGGCGCATCGTCGAAGTCCTGCAGGCCCAGGACCACGTCGTCGCAGTCACCGGCGACGGCGTCAACGACGCACCAGCACTCAAAGCTGCCGCGCTCGGAGTCGCAATGGGAGCTTCCGGAACAGACGTCGCCCGCGAAGCAGCCGACATGGTGCTCACCGACGACAATTTCGTCACCGTGGTGGACGCGGTGGAGCAGGGACGGGTCACCTTCAACGCGATCCGCAAAGCCACCCACTTCCTGGTCGCCAACGGCGCAGCCTCACTGATTGCAGTCTCGATCAGCGTCTACGCAGACATGCCATTGATCTTCTTACCGATCCAGATGCTGTTCGTCAACGTGGTCACCAACGGCGTGCAAGACATCGCCCTAGCGTTCGAGCCCGCCGAGGGCGATGAACTCAAACGCAAGCCGCGTTCGGCAGCCGAAGGCGTGCTCGATCAAAAAATGTGGATCCGCACCGGGCTCGCCGGCGCATGGATGGGGCTGGCCGCCATCCTCATGTTCACCTGGGCCCTGGACTCGGGAAGA
The DNA here is from genome assembly GCF_009758175.1 of Nesterenkonia alkaliphila. GTDB lineage: Bacteria > Actinomycetota > Actinomycetes > Actinomycetales > Micrococcaceae > Nesterenkonia > Nesterenkonia alkaliphila. Next base: position 10,600 of record NZ_WRPM01000020.1, on the reverse strand, counting down.
ACCGACGAGTACGCCCGAACCTTGACACTGACCCTGTTCATCATGATGAACTTCTTCTTCGTCCAAACATCCCGCTTCGAAAACAAGTCGGTGTTCTCGAGTCCGTTCAGCAACCCGCTGCTGCTCTTCACCGCCGTAGGCGCCCTGGGGCTGCACTGGCTAGCAATGAACTGGTCGGTCAGCGCCGCACTGATGGGGTTCGTGTCCCTATCCGCTGCAGAGTGGGCGATATGTGCCGCCCTGGGGATATCGATCCTGGTGATCGTCGAGCTGGAAAAACTGATCCGTTACCTCTTAGCCAAACGGTGAACGCGTCCTATGCACACCACATCGAGCGCCCCTACGCGTGGGTTATCTCGATGGCGGATCTGTCCCGCCAGTGACAGTACCCGCACCCCTTGGGTCGCTATATAAGTCGTTCGGGCCAGAGAAGGATCGATGGGTCGCAGAGGAGGTGACTGTTCCTGGGTGTGGTGTGACTTTTGGCGATAAATGGCGACATTCTGGATATAAACGGCGCAGCAGCCTTCCGGTGGGGATTACCCAGATAGTCGAATGGCTTTGTCAGGTTGCGGAGGATCCCGGCATGCCTAGTTCGGGCACACCCCAGCCTGACGTCAGGTATCCTGTGTGACGAATGTCAGAGTAGAGTCCATATCTTTGCGTATGGGCACATGTGGTGGGATCTCCTAGAGTTCATCCTGACAGGGTGCGTCGGTGACGAAGGAATGAGTGGGTTGAACGGGCAGCGCATTGGGTACGTGCGGGTGAATCCCGTCGACCAGAACGACCAAGGCCAGCTCGACGGCGAGGTCTTAGATCGGATATTCACAGAAGAGGCCTCGGGCATGGACACAGACCGGCCGGAACTCGTGAAGATGATCAGATTCGTACGCGACCGCGACACTGTTGTCGTTCACAGCATGGACCGGCTGGCCCGTCACCTTGAGGATCTGCGCTCCGTGGTGGGGAGACTCACGGGCAAGGGTGTGCGCGTGGAGTTCTGCAAGGAGAACCTGGTGTTCACTGAAGAGGACTGCCCCATGGCAACTCTGATGCTCTCGGTTTTGGGTGCTCTCGCAGAATTCGACCGTTCACTGATCAAAGAACGTCAGCGCGAGGCTATCGCTTTGGCTCGGCGACGTGTGGTCCACCCGAGGAGCAAGCGGACGTAGGGACAAGAGCAGGTGGCCGAGTTGGTCCGCCATGCAGTGGCCGGTGCCCCCAACTCCAAACTGGTACGGGAGCGCGAGAACAACCGGGAACGGTGTCCCAGTACCCCCTTCGGCAGGCGCAGCCAAACCAGAACGGCCCGGGCATCAACAAATGCCACCGCCGTCGCCAAATGGCGCTGACAGAACGCCGCCACGTACCGCAACGATTCTGGATCCTTCAGCGTTCGTTCCGGGAGCGATCATGAAGATGCAATTTCACGAACTGACCAAGGCCTACGTTGCCCGCCGGACCGCAGAAGGAAAGTCAAAGCGCGACATCATTCGATGTCTCAAGCGCTATGTCATCCGCGAGGTTTATCACCTGATCAAGGAACCCCCGTCTGCCGCAGAGCCGGTCTCAGCGGTTACTCGACAGATATAGGAGCGTCAATGCCGCGATGGAGTCGTTCTACTCGCTGCTGCAGAACAACGTCCTCGACACCCGCCCCTGGACCACCCGCCAACAGCTGCGAGAGGCAATCGTGACGAGGATCGAGGCCACCTACCACCGAAGGAGGAAACAGAAGGAACTTGGCAGACTGACCCCAGTCTCCTTTGGAAGGAGCGCCCAGCAAGGCGCTAGTGGATATCTAAGTCCTGAGGTCGACTATGGAACATGCCGCTCAATATCGAGGTAGTACCACTCAGCACCCCGGGCCCGGTCAAGATGGCCCCAGGGCCGATGAGACTCAAGATCAGCGGCTGCCTAACTTGGAGCAGTTACTCAACCGTCACCAAGATCCTGGACCGTGGCGGGTTTCGAGCCTCTCCTGAGCTGGTGATCGATCTTCGCCCTGCCAGTCATGTAGACCTTGAAGGACTCGCAGCCCTGGAACTCTAGGTGGACCTGTGCCAATTTGGCGGGGAACTCTCAAAGATCACTATTGTCTCCCCACCTCTCCCCCGGCGATGCTCGTATGAACAATCATGAGGCTGGTCGAAAACTCTTGTGTGGAGGGCTTTTGGATGTCCGGGTCTTCCCGGTCATGGAGGGGTTGGCCATTCCCGGTGGGCGGGCAGCGCTGTGCCGAGGTTGAGGTGACGGCCGGGGTCTATACCGCGATACAGCGCGATCTGGAGGTCCAGGCCGGCATCAGAGACCGAGATCTGGTGCATCGCGGCTATGGCTTTCTCCCATGTGGGGAAGAGGTACGCGATGATTTCTCAGTTCTATGGGAGTCGATGGACGTTGACCCAGGCTTCAGTGATCACCCCCAGGCGGCCTTCGGAGCCCAGAATCATCTCCCGCACGCTGGGTCCGGAGGAGTAGCTGGGCCGAGGCCTTAACGTCACGACTTTGCCGGGCAGTGTCACCCGCATCCCGCGGGTGATGTCGGCGATGTCGCCGTATTTATCTGACTGCATTCCCGAGGATCGGGTGGCGATCCAGCCGCCCAGTGTGGAGTGTTTGAAGCTGTCGGGCTGGTGCCCCATCGTCCACCCTTGGGAATTCAGCTGCTCTTCCAGGCCCGGGCCTTGGGCTCCGGCTTGGATTCTCGCCAGACCGGCGCTCTGGTCAATCTCTAGCACCTGGTTCAGTCGACCCAGGGCGGATTCTAGCGTTCATTGCAACAGCAGTGGTTTGATCTCTTCGATTGGTTTTTTTGAAGCCTAGTCGTTTGCGTGGCCGGTCGTTGAGTTCAGCGGCGACCCAGTCGAGGTCATCGGCGCTGTGGACGGTGAGGTCGGTGCCTTTGGGGAAGTATTGGCGTAGCAGTCCGTTGGTGTTCTCGTTGATGCCGCGCTGCCAGGGCGAATGCGGATCGGCGAAGTAGATCTCGACATCGGCGTCGATGCTGACACGCTTCCACTCGGTCATCTCCGTGCCCTGGTCCCAGGTCAGGGTCGAGCGCAGAGCCTTGGGCAGGGTCTTGATCTTCGCGGCCAGTGCATCACGCATCAACTCGGGGGTGTAACCCTCGGGCAGGTGGACCAGCATGGTGTAGTTCGTGGTCCGCTCCACCAGGGTCCCGATTGCTGACTGGTTGGCCTTGCCGATGATGTAGGGGTTGTCGACGACGCGTGAATACTGGACACCTAGCGACGGGGTGGTTTCTATTCATCGTGGCAACAGATGTCGAAGAATGGAGGACATGTTGTCATCGCGTCGAGTGAAGAAGGGGCCGGGGCGTCGTCCGCTGTCGGCTCAGCGTGCACGGTTCATGCAGCTGCGTGAGCGTGGCTGGTCGATCGCCGCTGCTGCCCGTGAGGTCGGTGTCTCCCGCAGTGCTGGGAATAACTGGAGTCATGGCTATAAGACCTATCGTCACGGTCAGGCCGTAGGAGTCGTGGCTCCGCTGCAGCGCCTTGAAGTCCGCCGAATCAGTGCACGGTTCCTGTCCCAGGATGAGCGAATCCAACTTGCCGATCTGCATCAAGCCGGCACGAGCATCCGCACGATCGCCGTCGAGATGTCTCGCAGCCCATCGACCATCTCACGGGAGCTTCGGCGCAATCGTCGAAAGGATGGCGCTTACAGGCCATTCGAGGCTCACCGGCAAGCCGTGTCGAAGCGGGCACGTCACCACCAGCGGCGTCTGCATACAAGCCCAGAACTGGCCGGGGTGGTCGACGAGCTGCTCCGTCAGCGATGGAGCCCTCAGCAAGTCTCGCGTCATCTGCGCGCTAAGTACCCGGAAGCTCCATGGATGCAGTTATCTCCAGAGAGTATCTACCAAGCAATATACGAGCCGGGATCGGCTTTCCTGCGGCCATCTCCGCTGGCGCCGCATCGTCGTTCACCACTGCGGACCGGCCGAGAAAATCGCCGGGCTCACCAGGCCCGTCAGCAGCGACGACCCCGGTTCGAGCAGCCGATGCTCTCGATTCATCAACGCCCCTTTGCCCCGGAGGATCGCAGCGAGCCCGGCCATTGGGAGGGAGACCTCATCGTCGGCAAGGATGCGGGCTCGGCCATCGGCACCTTGGTGGAACGTCGGAGCCGCACGCTGCGATTGCTGCACCTACCCCAGCGTGACGGGCACAGCCTGCACGATGCCCTCGCTATGCGAATGGCAGACCTGCCGCAGAGCATGGTCCGGTCAATCACGTGGGACCAAGGCACAGAAATGGCTCGGCACTTGACGATCACGAGCACTTTAGGGGCACCGGTTTACTTCTGCGACTCCCGTTCGCCATGGCAACGCGGCTCGAACGAGAACACCAACGGGTTGCTGCGTGACTATTTCCCGAAAGGAACCGAGCTCAGCAGACACAGCCCCGAGCACCTGCTAGCCGTTGAAAACGAGCTCAACGCAAGACCGCGCCGGGTCCTGAATGACCGGACACCGGCTGAGGTTTTCACCGCACTGGTAACCTCGTGAACCCCCACCACTGTTGCAACGTTGAATAGAACCCGCCGCGTCGATAAGTGTCCAGTTTTCGGCCGTCGTTGACAGCTGCTGGGCTCGGTGGCTTCGGCTCTGCCGGCCTATGCCAAGTCGCCCACCGTCATCATTCCGGGCAACTACGACGACGGCGAAGGCGCAGCACGGTTCGCCCCGGTGGAGAGCTCCGGGCCGGTGGTCGTTGGAATCGACGGCTCGGCCCATAGCCGCACAGCGGTGCTGCAGGCGGCACGGGCGGCCTCCGAGCGCGGGGTCACTCTGCAGATTCTCATGGTGCTGCCTCCGCTGGATGGTGCGCTGCTGTGGTACCCGGAGCTGACCAATCAGGGCGATGAGGTCACCCAGCAGCGCAGGGCTGAGCTGCAGGAAACCGTAGATGCCGAACGTGACTGGTTTAAGGGCCACTTCCCCGACCTGGAGGTCTCAACGACTGTGGAGCCCGGCGACCCGGTCAGCGTGCTGCGCAAGAAGTCCCGTACCGCGCAGCTGATTGTAGTGGGCACCCGTGGGCTCGGCGGACTGAGGAGCACCATGCTCGGCTCGGTCTCACGTGGACTGCTGCTCCGCGGTGAAGGCCCCGTCATGGTGGTCCCCCAGCCGGAAGAGGCCTGACCTTTTCATCCAGATCGGAGATAACGAGGCGCGAGATTTCCTCAGGTCTTGCCGTGTAGTGGCACTGTAGAGGTGTCACCGGGGGCCATGGTCTCTTCTCTTTCCTCGACGAACAGCTGAATCGGTTGGGAGGATGAGCCCGGCAGGGTGACGGTGACCTCCTGGTGGGTGATGTCTATGTCAATCGTCTGATGCCGGAAGCGCACCTGGAAATGCACGCCGGGCAGTTCCTTGGGCAGCCGTGGGTTCAGGCGCAGCCTATCTTTCCGCGTCTCCACCCCGGCGAAGCAGCGGATGACCATATCCACTGTCCCGGCCATCGCACCTAGGTGAACACCTTCGCGTGTGGTGCCGCCCTGGGTGTCGGACAGGTCTGCCTCCAACGCTTCAGCAAAGAGCGCCCAGGAAGCGGACCTGTCGGTGCGGGCTGCCACCCAGCCATGCACCAGGCGCGACAGGGTGGAGCCGTGGGAGGTCCTCGCCAAGTAGTAGTCCACCGTGTTCCGCAGACCCTGCACCGAGAACTCGTACCCCATAGTCGCCAAGGTCTCCTGCAGCTCCTGGAGGGAGAACAGGTAGGGCAGCATCAGCACATCAGCTTGTTTGGAAAGCTTGTATCGGTTGGTGGAGTCCCCCTCGGCCTGCAGGATCAGATCCAGCCGGCCAATATTGTCATACCGGTCCCGGTAGTCATCCCAGTCGAATTCCAGCAGGTCCTCGTAGCCATCGAACTGGCTGATGATCCCGTCATCCATGAATGGGACCTTCAGGTTGGCCGCGATGTCCTCCCAGTGGCGCAGCTCGTCCTCAAAGACGTCCAGCCACTGACTCAGCGGATCGTCTCGGCCGTCCATCCAGCGCAGCAGCCGCACGGTGGCCGCCAGCGCCCAGGAGGCCAGCACGTTGGTGTAGGCGTTGTTGCGCAGCCCGGAGCCGGGGGTATCGGGGTAGCCGTCGTGATATTCGTCCGGGCCCATCACACCGTGGATCTCCCACCGCCCAGTCTCTGGGTTGTGGTGGGCCAGCGACACGAAGAACCGACAGATCTCCACCAGCATCTCTCCGCCGAAGTTGGAGATGAACGTTTCGTCTTCGGTGGCCTCGAAGTAGCGCAGCACCGAATAGGCGACCGCCAGCGAGACGTGGCGCTGATTATGGGAGTTATCCGGCATCCACATACCCGAACGTGGATTCCACAGCTCGCTGGGGGTCTCTTCCCGCCCGGTGGAACCGGACTGCCACGGATACATCGCCCCGGCGTAGCCTTCAGCCCTCGCGTTTGCTCGGGCTTCATTCAGCCGCCGGTACCGGTACATCAGCAATCCGCGGGTGAATTCAGGTCGACGCAGAGTCAGGGTGGGGTAGATGAACATCTCATCCCAGAAGATGTGGCCGCGATATCCCTCCCCGTGCAGGCCACGTGCACCCAGGGCGACGTCGGTCTCCTGATGTGAGCCGAAAGCCGTCTGGAACACGTGGAAGGTGTGCAGATTCAACGCCAACTGGTGGCGTTCATTGGCGCAGTCATGATCCAGGCCAGCCCATTCATCGCCGTCGTCGCGTGAGTACATCTCTTGGTGATCCATGTGCACAGCAGCACGTGCCCAAATGATCCCCCACCGCTCTTCGTGACGGTTCAGCATCCGCCTGAAGCCCGGCGCACGAGCCACCTGCGCGGCCGCGCTCTCCGCCACGGTGGCCACGGCCGGATCCTGGCTGGTGGAGATGGCCGCGATCTTCTCCAGGGTCACCGGAACCCCAGCCTCCAGGTGCAGACCGATGTCGTGACCGATGACAGTGTCATCCTCCTCGATGAGCCGGCGGCTGGGCTCGCGGCCTTCGACGTTCCAGGTGATGCGGGTGCGGGCAGCCACGGCCACCCGAACCTGGGAGTTGTTGGTCATCATCTCCAACAGGACGGTGGCCCCGTCCACCTCCCGAGCCCCCGCGGGCTGCAGGTGGCGGGAGGCGAGCTGGTGGTCATCGGCGACGTTGCGATTGGCCACCCGCCCATCGATCACCGACCGCAGGGTGAGCTCGCCGGACCAGTTCTCCGCCTCCACGCGCATCTCCAGGCCGGCCATGTGCCTCTCGGCCAGGGACTGGAACTGCCGGGTGATCAGTCGGGTGATCCGCCCGTCGGCATCCTGATAGCGCTGGATGCGGGTGAGCAGGCCGCGGCGCAGGTCCAGCTCCTGGTGATACTCGATCAGCTGCCCGGTGGTGGGCAGCAGCGGATCAGCGCCCTCGGGGGTCGCTGAGAGCACCGTCCAGTCAGGCATATTGACCAGGTGCTCGGTCTCCACCTCGCGGCCCTCAACTGTGGAGGCCAGCCGGTTGAACACCCCCGCCACATAGGTCCCTGGGTAATGCACCTCCCCGGCCTGGGCGCCCGGCACCGAGCCACGGGTGCCCCAATACCCATTCGCCAGGGTGCACAGCGCCTCGCGAGTGCCCTCCTCTGCCGGATCGAAGCTGTCATAGGCCAGCACCCAGGCAGGGTCGTAGGGCCGGGTCACGCAGTGCTGCAGATCCAGGGCGGATACATCATCCACGACGACGGCGCCCGCCTCACTCAGCCGCTCCGGGGAACCGTGCCGGTCGACCCCGACCACCAGGCTGAAGTCACCGGCGACGGCGGCCTGCACTCCAGCCACGGCGTCCTCAATCACCACCGTGTCTTGGGGCTCCACCCCCAGCAGGCGGGCGGCGTGGAGGAACGTGGCAGGGTGGGGCTTGCCCGGCAGGTTAAGCTCCACCGCGGTGCTGCCATCGACGATGTGGCCGAAGTAATCGATCACCTCTGCCTGGGAGAGCACGGTGTGAGCGTTGCGCGAGGCGGTGACCAGACCAATCGGAATACCTGCACCGCGCAGCTGCTTCAGCGCCTTCAGCGCATCAGGGAAGACCGCGACACCCTCCGTGCGCAGCACCTCATCGAAGTATCCCTGCTTACGTCTGGCCAGCGCATCGACGCTCAGCTCGCCGTTGGCGGCGCCAGAGTCTTGCGGCAGTGTCAGGCCGCGGGAGGCGAAGAACGAACGCACCCCCTCCTCGCGAGGCAGACCATCCACAAACCGCAGGTAGTCGTCCGCAATGTCGAATGGTGCCAGCCGGTGCGGCTCAGCCCTGACCACATCGCGGTTCTCCGGCAGCTGGCCCACTGCATCCAGCACGCCGTCGAAGAGCTTCTTCCACGCCGCGGCGTGCACCTGCGCGGTATCGGTGACTACGCCGTCCATATCGAAGATGACGGCCCGGAAGTCGCACACATGGTGTCTGCGATTAGAAGTGTGAAGGGCGGAAGCACGCGTCACTGGATGCATACAGCCATGTTAAGCCGCTCAGTTACGGTTCGGTAAGCGTTACGCATTTCGCCAAAGAATGGCGCACGAGAATCACCCATGCAGTTGACTATCTCCCGGAGCTCAGGCTTGGCCATGTCTCCGCTTTCGGAGTTGTCGCACCAGCACCACCCAATCGGCGGCCTGCGCTGCCGTGACGGCCACGGTAGCCGCAGAGAGAAACCACGCACCAGAATGTTATCTTGACGAGTTTGAATCCGGGCAACTTGCCTGAGATCTTCCGCGGCAACTCCCCTAACAACACTGTGAGTCTAGGAGTGGCTGGTCCGGGACCGGCTGGCAGAGTTGGTGTTGGTTGCCTCACCGTGGTTGTGGCTCATGACAAAACTGATCTCTCTTCCCTGAGAGTGTCTTTCCTATGAACTGTCCGGCCCTGGTGGGTGACCGGCACCGACTCGGCCCACATCAATGGCCTGGCGCTTTTATGGTTGTCGTCAACTCATGAGGTGTTGGAGCTGGCGGAAGATCGTGCGGGCGAGGTAACGCTTCAGAGATCGTTTGATCTCGCGGTAGGTGCGCCCCTCGGCGGTGCGTTTGGCAACTAGGCCTTGGTCTGTTCATGGAAGCGCATTCGGACTTTGGCGATGACGTCAAGGGCCATGTTCAATTGCCGGTCGCCATTCCGATTCAACCGATGCCGGATCGTGTTGCCTGAAGACGCCTGTAAGGGCGCAGCCCCGGCTAGGGCGGCAAAGGCTGCCTCAGAGCGGATCCGTCCGGAGTGGGAGTATGTGGCCAGGATAATTCCCACGGTCACAGGGCCAAACCCTGGCTGGGACTGCAGGCCCGGGGCCAGCTGCTCACCGAGGTCGGCCAGCTGGGACTGCAGAGCCTTCAGGGCTCGTCGGGCATCGATGCCCAGCTCGAGCTGACGCACTAAGGCATTTAGGGCGTTGTGGTTGGCAGTGCGTTGCTGTTCGACTCTCCCGCGGGCATCCAACAGGACGCTGATCGCGGTTCTTTCTCCGTCGTCGCGGGGTTGGAGCAGGTTTGCTGTGTCGCGACCCAGTACGCTCATCGCGGCCGCTGCCGCGTCGATCTGGTCAGTCTTGCCTACCCCGGCTCGGGCTGGTTTCTTCGGGGGCTTAACCTCCACTACAGCGACATCCTCGGCGTGTAGTGCCCGCCGGATCGAGGACCCGTAGGAGCTGGTTCCCTCGACCGCAGCTAGGATCGCGCCGCCGGTATTGCGGCGGATCCAGGCGATAGCCCGGCTCATGCCAGCGCTAGTCACCGGGAAAGCTTCACAGCCGGCGTGTGCCCCTGTGGTGGTGTTGATGATCGCGTAGGTGTGGGTACAAGCATGGGTGTCAATACCAATGACGGTGATCCTGCTTTCCACATCGATTGCCGTTACTGGTGGCATCGGTCTGGAGTAGGGTTCTTGTCAGGCACATCTCTAATGAGGCACGCAGCCGGTAAGGGCGCGGCCAGGCTTTTATTAAGCCATGGCAAGGGGCCAGGCCGATGCCACCCGCGATGAAGGACACGTCAAGCCCAGGTCACTGAGCTTTTGCTCGGGACGGATCAGAAGTGAGTCACCTCACCCTGACACGCAGGGCCAGCGGGTACCAGACCTGACAATAACCATTAGAGATTAGAAGCATGCCCGACCATGCAGGGTCGTGGCTCATCACAGGTATGCCTTGACGTGATCCCTCCTCCGGGCCGGCACCGGTCTTAGCGACTGGAACATTGCCATCTCAATCAGAGGAGCCCAGTCACTATGCGCACTATAGTGTCGCTGTAACTCATCCGTTCATCATTGGTGTGGAGACCCACACCAGAACACATACCTACGCCGTGGTCACTGCCGCTGGGGAACCCCTGTGTGCTGAAACATTCCCGAACTCCGCCCCTGGACGAGCACGGGCGATAGCGTGGGCGGCTCGTCGTACCGGGGCAGACCTGGAGGCTCTCTGGGTAGTTGAAGGCGCAGGAAGCTACGGTGCCCAGCTCTCCCGAGCCGCCGCAGCAACGGGATACCAAGTCATCGAGGGGTCAAGTCCGGTGGTGTGGTGTATGAGTGGTGATCCTTCAAGCGTGTAATTTGAGGGTTATG
>NZ_WRPM01000002.1 GCF_009758175.1 Nesterenkonia alkaliphila | reverse complement strand
GAAGCCGATGATCGATAGCCAGGCGGCACGGTTGCCAGTCCAGCCTCGGGTCGCACGCGCGTGGAGGTAGCCGGCGTAGACCACCCAGATCACGAAGGTCCAGACCTCTTTGGGGTCCCAGCCCCAGTAGCGGCCCCAGGACTGCTGGGCCCAGATCGCGCCGGTGATCATGGGCCCAAGGGTCCAGAAGACGAAGCCCACGGCGTTGAGGCGGTAGGCCCAGGACTCCAACGAGAAGGCCTTGGGCACCAGGTGCATGAACTGCCAACGGGAGACTGTCCGTTCGAACCACCCCGATGGCCCCTGCGCCAGCGCCTTTTCGCGCCTAGCCTGGACTAGCTGCAGCACGTTCATGGCGAAGGTCAGCACGAACAGCCCGATTGCCGACGCGGCCAGGCTCACGTGGATGGCCAGCCACGGACTTTGCAGAGCCGGTTGGACGTGCCCGATGGGAGTGGGGAAGCCGATGGTAGCGGCCACCATCATCGCTACAACCAGGCCGAGGACGAAGGTTCCGATGAATCGCAGGTCGCGCCGGAGCAAGGCCAGCAGGTAGACGACGGCGACCACCAGGGCGGCGCCGACGAGGAATTCGTACATATTGCCCAGCGGCCAGCGTGAGGCTGCGACTCCGCGGGCCACCACCGCGAATGCGTGGGCAGCCGCGGCCACAATGGTTAAGGCGACTGCGGCGTTGGCGAATGGGCGTGGCGCCCTCAGGTATGCCATGTCCTGGTCCACCAGTTCCGGGATATCCGAGGAATCCCCTCTGCCGCCTGGAGGTGCGGACGCCCGGTCTGCGGTGCCGGGGGCAGATGATCCGGCAGCCGCCGCTGTCAGCTTGCTGCTCCGGGTTAAGGAGCCCTCGTGTTCTTCTGCAAGCTCGGCCTCAATACGTCGGATCGTGGTAGAGCTTTTTGCGGTGTCTACGGTAAAGAGAATGAAAGCAAGCGTGTAGATAAACGCTGCGATCATCATGAACAGTTCAGAGTATTCGGCCAGTGCAATGTTGATGGGTGGCAGGGTGATGGCCCCAAGTGTAAACAGCATGGTCAGTCGCGCCTTCCTGTCGTCGCTTCGTCCTCAGCCTCATCCAGGGCTGCTGGTGGTCGCACGGGCCAGGTCTTCTCGAACTGGGCTCGCAGAGCGATGTTCTCGTCGCGGAGACCGAAGTCCTCTCCCCTGGAGAGCAGCCCGTAACGCACCAACGTGCGGCCGGTTTCGGTGATCTCTGCAGTCACCCAGGCACGACGACGGCGCAGATACAGGCTGATGACTAGTCCTGCGGTGGCCGTCAGCGCGAACACCAGGATCGCGGTCTCGCCCGGGTTATAGGTGATGTCGATGGCGATGTAGTCCTGGACATCCTCAAATTCCAACGTGCCCAACCCGTCAGGAAGCTCATGAGTCTCCCCCGGCCCCAACACCACCCCGCCGGCCTCAACCTCCCGGGAGTTCAGCACCTCCAGGTCATCAGTCTCCAGCACGTAGACGTTCTGCGGGATGCCCTCGTCCAAGCCCAGGTCCCCGGCGTAGGCGTTCAGGTGCAGCTCCGGATTGCCCAGTTCAGGGTCAGCTGAAACAGCCATACCATCTCCACCATCTACTGCAGTAGGCAGAAACAGACCCACAAACCCCAGCTGCTCAGGATCAGCATCGGGAGCCTTGACCACCATCCTGGAAGTGTAGACACCATCATCAGGACGGGTGATCACCGGCCCAGAGAAGGCCACCTCGCCTTCGCCGTCGCGTACGGTGACCACCGGTGCGTAGCCGTTGCCCACCAGGTAGATATTGGCTCCGCCCAGTGTGAGCGGGTGGTTGACCTTCAACGTCGTCTCCTCAGGTTCAGCATCGACGTCTTCCTGGACGGTGACCCACGCAGTGAAGTCCAACGCATTGCCCCAATCCGCTCCAGCCTCTCCTTCAGCTGTGACCTGCCTGTCGAAAGCACGCTCAAAATCATTGAGCTGGATGGAGAACGGGTCGAGCTGATCCTCGCTGAACCAGGTGCCGGGATAGAAGTTGTCATAGGCGACCAGCGCGTTGACGAAACCCTCGTCCTCCACAATGATCTTCTGGCCGCGGTAGCTGAACATCGCACCCAACGCCACAAAGATCAGCACCCCCACCAGCGAGACATGGAAGAGGATATTGCCGACTTCACGGAGATAACCTTTCTCCGCACCGATGGAGCCGCCGCCGGCCTCATCGGGACGGACTTCAACCCGATACCGACGACGCCGCATAATCTTCGCGGCATCCTCAAGCGCCTGATCGGGGCCGGGCCCATCGTCGTCGAGTTCAAGTGCCCCGTATTCAGGCAGCCGTTCTAGCCGGCGCGGGGTGCGCGGGGG
>NZ_WRPM01000019.1 GCF_009758175.1 Nesterenkonia alkaliphila | reverse complement strand
GTGCGCCATGAGGCGCTGTGTGTGCGGATGGGGGTGAGAGACCCCTGTGGCCTGGTCGTCGCAGCGACTGGGTACAAGTTGAGGGCAGCCTGATCCAGGAGACGCTGGTGAGGGTGGAAAGCAGCCCTGACAACGCCGGAACGTGCTGGCACTACCAGACAGTGCGGGTTCGGCAAACGAGGTAGGAAGGTGTAACGAGAGTGAACCAGTGGTTGACCCTCCGTAATCGTGGAACCGGCTCAAATCTGGTGGATGTGGGCCGGGCAGCAGCAGACGCTTCACGGACGAACGGTGAAGCGACTCCAGCACTGGGAAGTGACGCCGGTGTTGGTGGCTGTGAGGAATCTCTGCGGCGTACTCACAGACAAGCTGCCGGAGAAGAGCTGGGCACCGCCCCTACCAACCGTCGCACAGGGAACATGGGAACCCTGTGGTGTCTGCCCTTCCAAGTCCGCAGCCAGTGGTCTGGCGGGCAGGGCCGTCGTCGCCTAATGGGCGCCACAGGGGGCGGAGCCGTCGTAGTAGTCCGAGTGTGGGAAAGCCACATACATGGCGAAGGACGGCAGCGAGTCCGCAGTTTTGGTTCTGTAAGGCCAGGAGGTCGCCGGTGAATATCGACGCTCCTTTCCCCGGCCTCGTTGAGGCTCGGGAGCGGGTACTGGGAATACAGCTCAAACTGCATCAATGGTCGAAGCAGGACGCCACGGCCTGTTTCAGCGACCTGTTTAATCTCGTGGCTGACCCTGCTTTCCTGCGCGTAGCGTGGGAGCGGGTTGCAGGAAACACTGGGGCGCGCTCAGCAGGAGTTGATGGGCTGACAGCTCGTCGGCTTGTCGCTGAGGGGACCTGGCTGCAGTTTCTGACCGATCTTCGCCACCGGGTGAAGGCGCGTCAGTTCCAGCCCTCGCCGGTGAAGCAGCGACTGATACCGAAGCCTGGAGGGAAGTTCCGCCCCTTGGGTATCCCTACCGTTGCTGATCGGGTGGTCCAAGCGGCCCTGGTGCTGGTGTTAGAACCGATCTTCGAAGCTGACTTCCATGCCTCGTCCTACGGGTTCCGCCCCGGGCGGCGGGCGATGGATGCTGTGGCCGAGATTAGGATGTTCGCCTCGAATTCCTATGAATGGGTTTTCGAAGGTGACATCAAGGCCTGCTTCGATGAGATCGACCATACGGCCCTGCTGGGCCGGGTACGTGGTCGTATTGGTGATAAGCGAGTGATCGCTCTGATCAAAGCGTTCCTCAAAGCCGGCGTCCTCAGCGAGGACCAGACTCTGAGACGCACAGACACCGGAACTCCGCAAGGCGGGATCCTCTCGCCTCTGCTGGCCAACATTGCCTTGGAAGTACTCGATGAGCACTTCGCTCGGGTTTGGGCTGAAAACAGTTCTTCCCGGGTCGATCGTGCCCGTCGCCGCCGACACGGACTACCCACTTACCGGCTGGTCCGCTATGCAGACGATTTTGTCGTGCTTATCAGCGGTGAACGTGAACACGCGGAAGCACTGTATGACCAGATTGCAGACGTCCTGGCCCCTATGGGGCTGCGTCTATCAGAGGAGAAGACTTTCGTCGTCGGCATCGATGAGGGCTTCGACTTCCTGGGGTTCCGCATCCAGCGGCACTACAAGCCAGGAACGTCGAAGCAGTTCGTCTATACCTTCCCGTCACGGAAATCTGTGGCAGCGATCAAGCAGAAGGTCAAGACGATCACCACGCAGGGAACACACAAGCCGCTGGTAGAGATTCTCAGGCAACTGAATCTCATCTTGCCTGGCTGGACACGGTACTTCCAATACGGGGTCTCAGCCCATACTTTCGCGTATCTGCGCCATTACACCTGGCGCAGAGTCGTGATCTGGTTGAGGAACAAACACCGTAAGACCAACTGGAGGGCCCTCCGAGACCGGTACGGCCCCATGGGGTGGTGGCCGGTGGACGAGGGCGTGGAGCTGTTCAATCCCGCTGCAATACCGGTAAGCCGGTACCGCTACCGAGGAGACATCCCCACACCGTGGACCCAACCAGCACCTGCATGAGCATTGGCATGGGCTCGTGGAGAGCCGGATGCGGTGAAAGTCGCACGTCCGGTTCGGGAGGCGGCCCAGGGAAACAGACCAGCCGAAACGCTGATACTGCGCCCTGGGCCGACCTCACCT
>NZ_WRPM01000018.1 GCF_009758175.1 Nesterenkonia alkaliphila | reverse complement strand
GTGCCCGTGCGGTGCACACCAGGGCACCCAGCTCCATCACCGCGATGTTCCAGGCACAGGCGAACTGCCCGCCGTCATGCTCCGGGTCCGGGAACACATCATGGGCCAGTCTGCGCTGTTCGGCCGTGTAGGTCTTCCCCGCCAGTGCATGCCCGGAGAACACCCGGGCGTGGACTCGGCGGATATTGGTGTCCACCACCACCTCTGGCTGGTCGAAGGCGAAGCAGGCCACCGCTGCTGCGGTGTACTCGCCCACCCCCGGCAGGGCGCGCAGCTGATCCCTGGTGCCGGGAACTTCTCCGCCGTGCTGATCGACAATCGCCTGCGCGGCCTGCTGCAGGCGCAGCGCCCGCCGCGGGTAGCCGAGCCGGTCCCAGACAGTGAGGATCTCAGCGGTAGGTGCGCCGGCGGCGTCGTACGGGGTGGGCCAGCGGCGCATCCACTCCTGCCATCTCGGCAGCACCCGGGCCACGGGGGTCTGCTGAAGCATGATCTCCGAGACCAACACCCCCCACGGAGTGCATTCGGCGCGGCGCCAGGGCAGATCCCTGGCCTGCTCGGCGTACCAGGCGATAACCCCCTGGTGAACGGGGCCGGGGGAGAGCGTGGCGGGACTCATACCCGTTCGTAGAGCTCGCGCAGCTCCGGCGGGATCGGATAGACGATGCGGGCGCCCTTGGGGGCAGGCACATCCGCCCCGCGCATCCGCCGGCCGGCCTCGGCGCCGAAGAAGTTGATGCCCACCGCAGCAGTGAGGAACGCTGGTCCCAAGCACAGCAGAGTCCCAGCGATCCAGGGCCACAGACTCGGATCGTCCAAACTGGCAGCCAGGCCTGACCAGCCCCCGGCGAAGATCAGGCACAGCACCGCGCCGATGCTCAGCACAATCCCCAGGAACCAACTCAGTCCGGCCGCCGGGGCCACACCTGGTTCCTCCCCCGCGATCACCGTGTTGTTCCGCGGTTCGCAGCGGAAGATCAGCCAACCGCCCACCAGGCCCCAGGCCGCCACCACCAGATAGGCGGCGATCATATCCGAGGGCCGGTGCCAGGCCTCGATGAACAGATAGGCACCCCAGCCGCCGCCCCAGACTGCGCCCAGCACACCGAGACCCGGCCGGGCCTGCGGGCTGGCCACCAGGAACACTGCCACCGCCACCGAGGCGGCAATAGTGGTATGCCCGCTGGGCAGCGAATTATTGGTCCAATAGGTGGGATTGCCCACCAGATCGGGGCGGTCCAGCATCCCATACTTCAGCACCTGGGTGGAGATATTGGAGGCCAGCACAGTGCCCACCGCGATGAGCCCGGCAAGATACTTCCGCCGAGCCAGCACAATGACCGCGAAGATCACCGCCGGCGGGAGCACCATGAAGACCGCGATCCACTTGTTGTTCGGGTTCAGCTCCGGCAGCGGATGGTTGAAGTGATCAGCGGTCAGCCGCATCACATTGTCCAGGAACTGACCCGACTCGGTGCGCACAAAATACTCATAGACCGCCAGGAACAGCACCCCGCACACCAGAAGCCCCGTAATCCAAAGGCCGGTGCGCCGGGCAGGCGGACGCAGAGCAGAAGACATGCCGCCTATTCTCTCAGAAGTTGGCAGGCGTGCCCTAGGATGAACTCCATGCCAGCAGCTCAGCAGGGCCAGCCGTCCCCAGGCGAGTACCAGTTCGGCCGACAGCGGTGGCAGCAGCCCGAGCCAGCCCCCTCCGGCGGACTGCCCGCACAGCCCCCGGGAAGTCTGGACGAGGCTGCGGCCGCTCCGCACGGGGCCGGCCAGATTCCACCCCCGCCGCCAGGTTTCCGGCGGGCCTGGACACTGGCCTGGGCCTATCCGCTCACGGCGTTCACCCTAGTGTTCACCGGTGCCAGCATCTCGGTGATGGTCGACTACGCCAATGAGGGCGACACCGGCCAGATCTTCACCGCACTGTTCATGACTGCCGGCTTCGCCGCCGCCACTGTGGGGCTAGGTGCCTGGCTGATCCGCATCCACCGCCGCCGAGCCGTCTACCGGCGCATTCTGGACGACTTCTACGCCAGGCACTTCGGCTACCACCCTGATTCCCGGTGAACGCACTACCCTCCCTCGAGGAGGTTCTCGAGGCCGCAGTGGTGGTCTCACTGCCCATGCGAACCCGATTCCGCGGTCAGCACGCACGTGAGGTGACGCTGCTGCGCGGGCCCGCAGGCTGGGCGGAGTTCGGCCCCTTCGCGGAATACGGCCCCGCGGAGTCCGCGCACTGGCTGCGCGCCGGCCTCCACGCGGGCTGGACCGGGCTGGGCAGCCCGCTGCGCCGATCAGTGCCGGTCAATGCCACCATGCCTGCGGTGGGCCCAGATCAGGTGGAGACCGTGCTGAGCCGCTATGGAGACCCTGACAGTATCCCAGCGGTGAAGATCAAAGTCGCCGAACCCGGGCAGAGCCTCGAGCACGACGCCGCCCGGGTCACCGAGGTCTGCCGGCTCGCCCCAGCAGCCGGTATCCGGGTGGACGCCAATGGTGCCTGGGACATTCCTCAAGCAGTGCGGGCCTTAGGCCAGATCGCTGAGATCGCCGGGGGGCGCTTCGAGTACGCCGAGCAGCCGGTGGCTGGGATCGAGCCGCTGGCGCAGCTGCGCGAACAGCTCCATGCCGCCGGTGCGCCGGTGCCCATCGCTGCCGATGAGGCAGTCCGCAAGGCAGAGGATCCGCTGCGGGTTGCCCGGCTGGGAGCCGCCGACCTGATCGTGGTCAAAGCGCCCCCGCTGGGCGGTGTCGACCGGGCCCTGGAGATTGTGGAGCAGGCCGGACTGCCGGCTGTGGTCTCCTCCGCCCTGGACACCTCCGTGGGGCTCACCGCCGGCGTTGCCCTGGCCGCCCGGCTCCCTGAGCTGCCCTACGCCTGCGGACTGGGCACTGTCACCCTGTTCCGCGGAGAGCTGGTGGCCCAGCCGCTGGTGCCCACTGGGGGCATGATCCAGGTCCCCGTGGCAGAGACAGAAGGGGGCGTCGTCGTACGCTCACCCATCCCAGATCCGCAGCTGATCAGCGACCATCGCGTCACCGGGGACCGTGAAGCCTGGTGGTTGGAGCGGCTGCGCTGCGCATACCATGTACTCCATGGCAGCTGAGAGGGGTTTGTTCCGCGAGTTCGACGACTCGAGGGACTCCGAATCCCTCCGCCTGGCCCGCCGGGTGATCCGGGGCCTGACACTGCAGATGCGCCATGTGGTGCTCTGTCCGGGCTCGCGCTCGGCTCCGCTGGCCTATGCCCTGGCCGAGGCCGAGCAGCTGGGTGCGCTCACCCTGCACATCCGCACTGACGAGCGGGCTGCCGCCTTCACCGCCTTAGGCATAGCACTGGCCACCGCAGAGCCGGCCGGGGTGGTCACCACCTCCGGAACAGCGGCCGGGAACCTACTGCCGGCGGTGATGGAGGCGGATATGAGCGGGGTGCCGCTGGTGGCGATCACCGCGGACCGTCCCGAGGCTCTGCACGGCACAGGGGCCAACCAGACCGTTTGGCAGCAGGGGATGTTCACAGGCCGGGTGCGGGATGAGCTTGCCCTGGAGCAGTCAGCCATCGCTGAGGGCACCCTGCGCCTGGAGCCGGTCTCCCGGGACGATATGCTCGCCGCTGAGACTCAGACCGCCCTGCTGCTGCGCGCGGCCACCACCGCCACGGCACGTTCGGCGCCCGGCCCGGTGCACCTGAACATCGGATTCGCCGATCCGCTGGTTCCCGCCGGCGCCGAGGTCGGGGGGCCTCCGCCCGGGCCGACGGCAGGGGCCCCGGGCTTGGCACCTCAAGAGGGTCCGGCAGCTACGATCGGCCGCTGGGCCCGCCGTGGGGTGATACCGGCCAAGGAGCGGGAGCGTATGTACAGTGCGGCTCGGCCTGAGCCTGGGCCGGCGGAGCTGCTGAGCGGGCCCGCGGCGGAAAACGGAGCGGGGGCGCCGGGCACCTCAGGCAGCGAGGGGGAGCCCCGCCCGTTGCCGGGACCAACCCGGACACTGTTTGTCATGGGCCACGCTGCGCCGCCGGAGGCGATCGAACTGGCGCGTGCCTTGGGCCATCCGATGCTCGCCGAACCCACCTCCGGCGCCAGGTGGAGCGATCTGGGGCCCGTCCAGGGGTACCGGCTGCTGCTGCAGTCGCCGGAGGGCTCGGCTGCCGCGCAGCTTGTCCAGACTACCGAGCGCGTGGTGGTGGCAGGGCGCCCCACCCTCACCCGGCCGGTGCAGCGGCTCATCTCCCGGCAGGACCTCGAGGTGGTTCAGTACGCTCCGCAGGCCGAACCCTGGCATGACCAGCGCCTGCCCCGCCGGGTGATCACCACTGCCGGGGCCCTGGCGGAGTTTGCCGGGCAGGTCAGCCCCGAATGGGCCCGTGACTGGGAGGAGAGCGGGCTGAAGGCCCAGGGCATCATCGATTCGGTGCTCCGTGAGGAGGATGAGGCTGCCGGCTCGCTCAGCTCGGTGCGGGCCGCACAGTTCGTTGCCGAGACCGTGCGCACCCCCCTGCTGCTGGGCTCCTCCTCAGTGATCCGGGACGTGGATCTGGCCGCAGCACTGACCCGCGGGCGCCGCGAGGCTTCAGCACCGGCAGTCCTAGCGCTGCGCGGCATCGCCGGAATCGACGGGAACATCTCAGCGGCCGCAGGAATGGCGCTCGCGGCCGGCCAACGGGTCACCGCCCTGGTGGGCGACCTCACTTTTCTGCATGACGCCAATGCGCTGCTCATCCCCGCCACTGAGCGGCCGCCCAACCTGGATGTGGTGGTGATCAACGATGCCGGGGGAGCGATCTTCGACCAGCTGGAGCACGGCGAGGTCGGACGGCGCCCGGGTCAGGCCCAGACCGTGGAGCGGCTCTTCGGCACCCCGCAGACTGTGGACATTGAGGCGCTGGCCGATGCCTATCAGCATGAGTACCTCTACGCGGAGGACCTCGGGGAGTTGGGCCGGGCACTGGCCCATCCGGACGACCGGCTGGGCATCCGGATCATCGAAACCCGCACAGACCGGTCCAGGCTGCGCGATCTCCACGCTAGGATCGCCGAGGCCGCAGCCCAACTCTGAGCCTGCTCAACCCGCTCTGGGCCGCACCGTCACTAGGCCCCGGTGGATGCTGCACCAGTGGGAGAAGCCATTCCTGCTGGACCACTCAGCCACCACCGAGCGCTTCGGCATTGAGCCCACCGGATGGGAGCAGATCCTCACCGAAGAGCTCAGAGACCGAGGGCGCCCAACATTGGTGTGAGTTTGATCTCGGTCTCGGCGAGTTCACTCTCCGGTTCTGAGCCCTCCACGATTCCGCCTCCGGCGCAGATTCGGATGGTGCTCTCATCCTCCAGCAGCCCGCCGCGCAGTGCGATCCCGAAGTCCGCATTGCCGGCAGCATCCAGCCAGCCAACCGGCCCGGCATAGGGGCCCCGGTCCATTGCCTCCAGCTGGGTGATCAGCTGGGCGGCCGCGGCTGAGGGCGTCCCACAGACTGCCGCGGTGGGGTGGGCCGCCTCCGCCACCTGCAGTGGGCCGGGCAGCCTGCCTGAGGGGTCCGCTGCCAGCCTGCCGCTGACGTCGCTGACCAGGTGGTAGACATTCGGCAGCTCCAGCACCCCCGGGTCGGCCGGGGACTGGAGAGACTCGGTGAGCGGACCCAGACCATTGAGCAGGGACTGCACGGCCAGATCGTGCTCCCGGTGCTGCTTGGCATCGCCCACCAAGCCCGCCGCATCATCGCGGCGGCTGATGGTGCCTGCCAATACCCGGGAGGACAGCTGGGCGCCGCGCACGCGCACCAGCATCTCCGGTGTGGCACCGAGCACCTCGCCCACCCGGTAGGTCCAGGTCTGCGGGTAGGCCTGAGCCAGTCTGGCCAGCACTGCCCCCAGCGGCAGCGGAGCCTCGGCGGAGACCACCACATCGCGTGCCAGCACCAGCTTCTCCACGGTCCCCTGGGCAATCGCCGAGAGTCCCGCGGAAACGGCGCTGAGGTGCTGGCGCTCGGACTGGGTGCCGGGTTTCAGTGCAGTGGCCGGCAGGCTGAGCGCTGGCCCGCTCGGGAGCAGCTGGGGGAGAGCACCAACCTCCCCAAGCTCAAGGCCGTGGCGGGCCAGAGTCTCGCTGAGCGGCTCAGGCTCCCCAGTGGCGGTGATCAGGGTAGTGGCGGCGTCGTCGTGCCTGATCAGCACCTCTGGCACCACCAGATGTGAGGCATAGGAAGAGTCTGCGGAGAAGGTCACCGAAACGAATCCGGTCAGTAAGCCTGCTCCGGAGCTCGATATGCCCGATTCCGGTGTTGTATCGGTCTCCACGGATGATTCAGCACCGAAGTCCGCCTCAGCGACCGCCACAGACTCCCAGAATGCTGCGAGTTCGGCGAAACGGCGGGGACCGGTGGCAGTGGCTGAGGCAGCAGCTCCCAGTCCGATCAGCCCCTCTCCCTCGCGGACCCAGACCCCAGAGGGGTCCGTATGGGGCAGCAGTGCGTTCACTCCGCCCGGAAGATCCACCTCCGCCGCCTGGAGGTGCAGGGTGGCGGGGGCTGAGGTCATAGCCAGACCATCTTACGCGGCCCAGCTCATGCGAGAATGCTGGGGTGAATCCCCGCACCGGCACCAGGGCTGACCTGGACAAGAAGCCCCAGGACGTCGCCAGCATGTTCGATCAGGTGGCAGAGCGCTACGACCTCACCAATGATGTGCTCTCCCTGGGCCAGGACCGGCGCTGGCGGAAGAAGCTCACCCAGGCGCTGGAGGTCCAGCCCGGCGAGTACGTGCTGGACCTAGCCGCCGGCACCGGGGTCTCCACCCTGCCGTTCCAGCAGGCCGGAGCAACTGCCGTGGCCTGTGACTTCTCCCTGGGTATGCTCCAGGTGGGCAAACGTAAGCACCCCGAGCTGAGCTTTGTTGCCGGGGACGGTATGAACCTGCCCTTTGCCGATGACAGCTTTGACGCTGTGACCATCAGCTTCGGCCTGCGCAATATTGAGGACACCCTGGTGGGACTGAGCGAGATGCTGCGGGTGACCAAGCCAGGCGGGCGGTTGGCTGTTATGGAGTTCTCCGACCCCACGTTCAAGCCGTTCAATGTGCTCTACAACGAGTACCTGATGCGCGCCCTGCCGCCTGTGGCCCAGGCGATCTCCTCCAATCCGGATGCCTACGTCTACCTGGCTGAGTCCATCCGCGCGTGGCCGGACCAGGACCACCTTGCCGCGCTCATGGAACAGGTTGGCTGGTCTCAGGTGCGCTACCGCAACCTCAGTGGAGGCATTGTAGCCATTCACCGCGCGTTCAAGCCCGGTGGGAACAGCTAGGCTTGACCACGATGACCGAAGACTCCCTCCCCGCCTCCGTCACCCTCCCGGCCGGGTTCGACGTGCTCGCTGATGATCCGCAGCTCTCGGCCGAGGTGACTGAGGCCCTCGACGCCGTGGAGAACCAGCTGCTGGCCGCGCTCTCCAGCACCGATGAGCTCGCCAACACTGCAGCGCGCTATCTGGCAGAGGCCGGCGGCAAACGGGTCCGGCCGCTGCTGACCATCCTTACCTCCATGCTCGGCAGCGGAACCAATGCTCATGTGTTGCAGGCCGCGGTAGTCATGGAGATGACCCATCTGGCCACGCTCTACCACGACGACGTGATGGACTCGGCGCCGCTGCGCCGGGGTGCCCCCAGCGCCCATGAAGTCTGGGGCAACTCGGTGGCCATCCTCACTGGGGATCTCATCCTGGCCCGCGCCTCCCAGCTGATGACCCAGCTCGACGAGGAGGGATCGCAGATCCAAGCCGACACCTTCGAACGGCTGGTGATGGGGCAGCTGCACGAATCCGTGGGGCCCCGCCCAGGCGAGGACCCCTATGAGCACTATCTGCAGGTGATCGCGGACAAGACCGGCTCCCTGGTGGCGGCTGCCGCGCGTCTCGGAGGGCTCTTCGGCGGGGCAGCCCCGGAGACCACCCGAAGTCTCAGAGAATACGGTGAGGCAGTGGGGATCGCATTCCAGCTGGCTGACGACGTCATCGACATCACCGCCGACCCGGCAGCCTCCGGGAAAACCCCCGGCACCGACTTACGTGAAGGCGTGCCCACCCTCCCGGTGCTGCTGCTGCGCCGCGCGGCTGAGCAGGACCCCGAAGCCCGCGCGGTGCTGACCCGGGTGCAGGGAGACCTCAGCGGAGACGCAGAGTTGGCCGAGGCTGTTGCAGCCCTGGTGGCCCATCCGGTGACTGAGGAGTCCTGGGCCATTGCTCAGGGCTGGGCGGATAAGGCTAAGGCGGCAATCGGCCCGCTGCCGGAGTCCACGGTGAAGTCAGCCCTGCTGAACTTCGCTGACGCCGTGGTCGACCGTAAGGGTTAGGAGCGCCGACTCAGCACCTGGTCCAGGGCGGCCCTGAGCTCCTTGGCGAGTTTCGCCCGGTACTCCACCCCCAGTGGGTGCCGGATCTGCCGGTAGAGCATGTCATCGCTGTAGCGCGGGAAGACGTGCAGATGGTAGTGCCAGACATGCTGGTTCCCCGCCGGCTCATTATGCTGGCGCACTGAGGTCCCCTCCGGATTCCAAGCCAGCTTAATGGCAAGGGCCACATCCCGGGAGAAGATGCTGATCTTTGCCAGCAGATCATCCTCCAAGTCGTAGAGCGCCTCGCGGTGCGCCGCAGGGATGATCATCGCGTGCCCGGCGTGCGGACCGAACCCGTCGCAGGCGATGAGTACCAGCAGGTCCTCGTCCTGGTAGACCAGGTCGGTGAGCTCGCAGCGGTTTCCCGGATCCGAGGTGTCCCCAGCGGCGAACTGGCAGAAGGGGCACACATAGTCCTCGGGGGCGTGTGAGGACCAGAGTGGGGCGCTGTTCTCCATCTCAGTCCTCTTCGAAGGAGAACTCGAGGAGGTCGAACAGGAACTCACTGACGGTGGCGCCCTCCGAGGTCCATTCGTGCTTGTCATTATTGCGACGGTGGATGATCGGGTCCGGCACTTTGAGGTCAGCGGCCTCCACGCCCCAGACCCAGCGCTCCTCCTCATCCTCCAGGAACAGCAGGTACCCCTCCTCGGTGACCAGCTCGTCCGGGTCGAAGATGAAGTGGTAGGCCTCCAGGATCTCCTCGCAGCGTCCCAGTGCCAGGTACAGCTCCTCCAGCACCAGTGGAAGCCGGGTGCGGTCTGGCAGCTCGGAGTCGGCCAGCAGCTCCGCCAGCTCCTGCCGGGAGTACCCTTCTCGCGGTGTCCATTCATCGTCCAGGTACTGTGGGACCAGGGCCTTGAACTTCTCCAGGAACATCTCCGCCACGTTCGCTCGCTTCCTGTCTTCTGCTAGCCCGCACGCCGGGCGCTGCCTGATATGGGCCGCACAGATGCCTCAGGTTTTGTGCGGAACCCGGAGGTCAGGGCCCTGGCTCGCTCTTTCTTACACCCTATCCCGGCGGGTGCGGTTCTTGAGTGCCCAC
The DNA here is from genome assembly GCF_009758175.1 of Nesterenkonia alkaliphila. GTDB lineage: Bacteria > Actinomycetota > Actinomycetes > Actinomycetales > Micrococcaceae > Nesterenkonia > Nesterenkonia alkaliphila. The sequence continues at coordinate 27,176 of NZ_WRPM01000018.1, read as the reverse complement.
CGTGGGCAGTATCTCAGCTGGTTTCAGCTCCGGGGAAGAACATGCCGGCGCCGTGGCGTTGACCAATAAGGCATACTTACCTGAGGTAAATTCGCGCGCCTGCAGTGCGCACATTGAAAGGAAACCCGCCGCACAGTGTCTGAGACTTTCCGCTCCCGGCCCATCCGCGTCGCCGTTGTCGGGGCAGGCCCCGCCGGGGTCTACGCCTCGGACATCCTGGCCAAGGCCCAGAAGAAGCACGATCTGCGCTTCAGCATCGACCTCTTCGACCGCTACCCCGCGCCCTTCGGGCTGATCCGTTACGGTGTGGCGCCCGATCACCCGCGGATCAAAGGTATCGTCAAGGCTCTGCACAAGGTGCTGGACCGGGGCGATATCCGGCTGCTGGGCAATGTGAATATCGGCACTGACCTGAGCATTGAGGATCTGAGAGCACATTACGACGCCGTCATCTTCGCCACAGGTGCCATCAAGGACGCCGAGCTGGACCTCCCCGGGATTGACCTGGAGGGCTCCTACGGGGCGGCGGATTTTGTCTCCTGGTACGACGGGCACCCCGACTACCCCCGAGAGTGGCCCCTGGATGCCGAGCAGGTCGCAGTCATCGGCAACGGCAATGTGGCCCTGGATGTGGCCCGGGTGCTCTCCAAACACGCCGAGGACCTGCTGAGCACCGAGATTCCGGAGAATGTGTACCAGGGGCTGAAGGCTTCACCGGTCACCGATGTGCATGTCTTCGGCCGCCGCGGTCCCGCCCAGGTGAAGTTCACCCCCCTGGAGCTGCGCGAGCTCAGCCACTCCCGGGATGTGGACATTGTGCTCAACGAGGAGGACTTCGACTTCGACGAGGCCTCCGATGAGGCCATCAAGTCCAATAACCAGATCAAGACCATGGTCAACACTCTGGGCAACTGGCTCATCGAACAGCAGGAGCGCGAGGAGTCCGGCCAGCCGGGGGCTTCCCGCCGGCTGCACCTGCACTTCCTGCACCAGCCGGTGGAGATTCTGGAGGGGAAGAACCCCGATGGCTCCGGCACCGGAAAGGTGGCAGGGATCAGGTTTGAGCGGATGGAGCTGGACGGCACCGGCAACGTCTCCGGCACCGGAGAGTACCTGGACTACCAGGTCCAAGCCGTCTACCGGGCAGTGGGCTACTTCGGCTCCGAGGTAGAAGGCATCCCCTTCGATGAGAAGCGCGGAGTGATCCGCAACGAGGCCGGCAGAGTGCTTGATGATCAGGCCCGGCACGTCCCTGGCACCTACGCCACCGGGTGGATCAAGCGCGGCCCGGTGGGATTGATCGGTCACACCAAGGGCGACGCCATGGAGACCATCGCGTGCCTGATTAGCGATGCCGACCGGCTGCCCGAGGCGCAGCACCCCGAGGAGGATGCGGTCACTGAGCTGCTGGAGTCCCGGGGCGTCGAGTACACCACCTGGGAGGGCTGGCTGAAGCTGGATGAGCATGAACTCTCCCTCGGCCAGCAGGCCAGTTCCTCCGGCGCTGTGGAGCGTGAGCGGGTCAAGGTCGTCCCCCGCGAGGATATGGTGAAGATCAGCCGCGCATAGCCTCAGCCCTGTGAGCTTGGGTGCTTGATCAGGGAGAATGCAATGAAGCCGGGCTCCGCGGAGAGTCTTTCAGCATGCTTGGGGTACTCGGCCTCCATAGAGGGTGCAGGCTGTGGCTCCACTAGGGCCTCAATGGCGAATCCTGCGGCAGTAAAGTCAGCAATGACCGCTGTCAGAGGCGCTCGCCTGAACTCGGCCTCAAGGCCTAGGCTCCAGGTCTCCTGGACTCGCTCATCAGCGAAGTAGCTGCCGCCGAGCCGGCGCCAGTCGGCCACCGGGTGCACAGTGGAGAGCAGCAGGCGACCGTCATCACGCAGGACGTGGTGAAACTCCCTGAGCACTGACCGTGGGTTCTGCAGATGATGCAGGACCAGGGCCATGACGATCCGGTCGAATGACTTGTTCTCGGCCCAATCCAGCGGAGACTCCAGATCGTGAACCCGGAACTCTGCCCCGCCGCCGTTGCGCTTGCTGGCCAGGCGTATCATCTCAGGGCTGGCATCGACCCCTAGAACCCGGGCGCCGCGTGCCGTTAGCTCCTGGGCGTAGAGCCCGGGGCCACAGCCAGCGTCGAGCACTGAGAGTCCCTCGACGTGGCCAAGGAGCTGAAGGAGTGCAGGACGGTCATAGTGCGCGTTGTATGGGCCGGTGGCGGCATGCGTATTAAAAGATCCCCTGAGCTGGTTCTGCTGGAATCGGTCGGTGTCGACGGGTGTCCTCTGACCTGGGGTTTTGCAGTTTCTTCTGTCGGTGGGCGTCGCTCGGAATCGGTGGATGTGGAGCAAAATGGCCACCACAATGGCCACCACATTCAGCAGGCCACAGTGTCTCCGAAGACCCCTCCCGCGCCGGGAGGTTGCTTCACTCGGAAGTTAGGTTCCAGAACCTTTCGTGGTGCCAGTCTGCTGGGAACCCCATCGCTTGCTGAGGGACGGTCGGGTAATCCGAAATCAACTCATAGAGACGTTGTGACCACGTGAGGCCTGAGGCGGTGGTCAGCAACAGTGACTGGATAGCTGCAAGTCCTGGATATATCCGAATGGGACCGTGCCGAGGGTCAGTGATCTTCCCATGAGATCGCGGCCAAGGAACGGACTTGCTCTTTGGTGCCGTAGGCGCGACACCAAGAACGACATTCCATAAGCGGCCATGGTGGGCGCCGATGTTCCGGAACCGCAGAAAAGTCCTCAGCCAGGAAGTCAACACTGGTCCGGGGACGCCGAGCTGGCGGGCGATGCGGTTCGAGTCTTCACGCTGCTGGAGGTTGTCATAGAGCGACTTCACCTGACCGAAGGTGAGCCCCTCCATCATGATCCATGAGGGAGGGAACTCCGGTTCGCCATATGTGACCAAGTAATGTTCTAAGGCAGACCGGTAATTGTGTACGTCGCCGGGGTCTTCAGGCCGGCCTTCGAGCTGACGTCGGCTGCGTTCACTCACCTGATCCAGAAACTCAGAGTGCCGAGCCCAATCTCGGAAATACGACGGCTCGGTGTACCAGAAGGCGTTCTGATGCTTCAGTGACATTTCGTCAGTCACGGCCGCCCGCAACCTGACCTCAATGTGCTCCAGTGCATCCAGGACGAGGAGCCGGAGCTGGCGGTCAAACGAGTAGAGGCTCATCACATCTTCGAATGTTGCCCCCGGCTTGAAGCCATGATTATCACGACCACGTTGGAATGGGACCATGTAGGCAGAGAGGCGGTAATAGCCGATGTTGCTGATCTGCGGGGCTGCCTGAGCTTCGTCTGTGATGGCAAGTCCACGGCTTCTGAGCAGATCCACTAACGCAGACGAGCTCAGGGGCGGCTTCTCGAAGCGTCTGCTTCCGCGGGCACGGGGCATTCGTCGCTTCGCCATGTCAGGAGTCTAGTCAGACGGGAAAGAAAAATCCCCCAAGTTGCGCTTCTGTGAGAGGCGTGGGGGATATGATGACTCTATTCTACACGAGATCCAGCTGGCCGCTCGAACCGTGTTGATTTGAGCGGCCAACCTGATGTGGTGGGCCCTGAGGGGCTCGAACCCTCGACCTGCGGATTAACTTCCCACTTCGACTTTCGCCGCCGCCCCGGAGGGCGTTCGTGGTCTGGACTGTCCCTTCACCATAGCTTGCGCCGTAGGTGCCACCCGTCCAGTCTCTACACCTTCCGAGACGTGGTCTCGGCTTGGCTCGGGATTGCCATCTAGAGGTCTTCTAGGAAGGGTTCCCCGACTTTGAGTGGTGTCATCCTCGGGGTTTCCGCCGAGGCGCTCCTATTTGAAGTCCGATGCTCTACCAACTGAGCTAAAGGCCCATGCAGCACGCTGCGCTGCCTCCCTATATTCAGTTTTGTTGTCTTCCAGGCTCAGGGGCCGGAAGCCCTTTCTGCCCAGAACAGCATCCTCTATGATAGCCCATCTTGACTCTTGCCGTTCACTTCGTTGCTGAAGATCCCCTTCTCCGCTTGCGGGTTAAGGCATCGCGGATGCTCTAGTTGGTCAGGCTTGTGAGGCACAAGGTCAGCTGCGCTTGTTGACGTCTCTGATGGCACGGTGGACCTCTTCTGCTGAGACTGGCCGGAATCCCCACTGGTCCACGCCCACGTTGACCTGTGCGGTGCCTTGGGGTGAGAGGCTGGTCTTCCAGTCGGTGTGGACGTGGCCGCACACCAGTGGCTGGCCCAGGTCGCGCAGCCTGAACTTCGCATACCGATCATGGTCGGCATGAGAGTCGCCGGCATAGGGGTAGTGGGAGAGCATGACCTTCAGGTTCTGCCCGTTGGAGCGCAGTGCGGGCAGTGAGACTTGAGCTTGGGAGACCACGGCGGTGACCCCAGCATCGAGGTATTCCTGGATGTGGAGGTGCCCGTTCTTCTCCGTGGGAGAGCACTTGTCGTGGTTGCCGGCCACCAGGTATTTAGTGCCGTTCAGGCGCTGCAGGTAGCCAAGCCCGCGGGCACGGTCGCCCATGGCGAAGTCCCCCAGAACCCACACTTCATCTTCGATGCCGACGGTCTCGTTCCACCGGGCGATGATGACCTCGTCCATCTCACCGACGCCGCCGAAGGGCCGGTCACAGTAGTCGATGATGTTGCGGTGACCGAAATGCTGGTCACTGGTGAAGAAGGTCGCCACGGGGCAGTCCTTTCGCATGGTCGAGCTCGGGGCTCACATAGGGCGAGCAGTAGAACCTGGTGGTCTCTTCCTTGCGGAGCTGGGGATAAGCGGTGGGGAACTCGGCCTTCCGCAGGTGCTGGCCCATGATCTGGACCTGCTTCTGTCCAGTCTCAGTCAGTTGCCACTCACGACCCGGGGTGGTCACAAAGGCATCAGTGTAATAAGGCTCATCCCCCTGCCGGGCCAGGGCACCAGCAACGTTTCCCTCAGACTCTCCGTGTCGGATCAGGATCAGATCCAGCGGCATCATCCTGGGCCTCCTTGTCATCTTCAGTCCTGGCCGTGGCCTTTCGTCCAGGCAGCGGTGCGGTGCCAGCTCTCCGTCGTGCGGATCGCCTGGCTTCTCGGCCGGGTTCCTCGTGCTCCAGCCAGATCCTGCGGATCGCGATCCGCAACTCAGACAGCCGCACCTCAGGGACCTCATCGGCTCCTGGATTCTCGTCGGAACCTGTGCGGCGGGGAGTGTGGTCAGCATCGAGATAGACGTCCTTTCGGACATGGCAGTCCACCGCAGTAACCTCGGGTCTGCCGACATGGTCCGCTGGCACGAAAGCCCCTGGGTACGGCTTGTTGACCGCGGCCAGGCCCTCGGCCCTCAGCCTCTCCAGCACGCCTTCGATGCGTTGGCTGTGGTGCTGACCGTCCACCCTGAGGTGCAGAGCAGGCCCTCGGGGTTCACCTGTGGCCGGGGTGGGAGTTCCGTGGGCGTGGAGGTTGATGAGCAGTGCTTCGCCGAATCGGCCCAGGATCCTCTCCAGTGTCTCGGCTAGCAGCCGATGGTAGGCCGCATGCAGACCCTGGATTTCCGCAGCTGGATCCTCGTAGGGGTCAAAAGTCAGCCGCGAGTGGAGGTTTTTGACTACGTAGGGGGTGCCGTCGTTGGCTCGATTCCAGACGTTCTGTACGCAGTGGTCTACGCCGTAGTCGGCGGCATCACGGACCTGGGCCAGCAGATCAGGATCTTCGGAGGCCTTCTCCCCCTGGGACAGGTGCCCGTCCCGTGTGTGCTCAGACGGGACACGAAGCCCCGCATGCGGAATGTGCACCAGCACCGGGAGGTTGCCGTCCATCACCCGTACCTGCAAATCCTCACACCCAGTCTGCGGGGTACGGCCAAAGACTGTCAGATCCTCGCAGATGTTCTCCGCGGTCTGGGCCTGGAAGAAGAGGTCTTTGACCCGGCGGAGCTCCTGATTCCGCCGGTGGTACCAGGCCCATTTCCCCATAACGCCGCCCCCGGTGTTGAGTACCGGGGCAAGCTCAAAGTCCTGGGCAGTGTTGTGGTCTGAGTTCTGAGTCATCACTGATCGTCTCCTTCTATACCCGAGTCGGGCAGCAGGCCGCCGGCCCGGGCTCCCATGAACTCCCCGGCACGAGGATTCTTGGACTGTTTAAGGGCTTCTGCCATGCGGTGCACCCAGGCGCCGGTGGGTTCCTCGGCGGCTTCGGCGATGAGCTGGTTCCAGTGAGCCGAGCGGCCCTCGTCGAAGACCCGCAGGAACTCCTCGGTCTCCCAGACCCAGACGGGTTTCTCCGGCCAGACTCCGAGCTGGCTGCGGTCCACCCCGGTGGTGATCGGTGGTAGCGGCACCCATTCCACCTGGGGCTCCTGCCCTTCAGTCTGCTCGTCGGGTAGGTGAAGGAGACCGAGGTTGGCATCGGGCATCTGATCACACTCGGTGGCGACCACAAGGGTCTCGTGATCGCAGCCCTCGATCTGGACCCGTGTGGAGTCTTTGACGTGGTAATGCCCGTGCGCCAGCACCCGGGGCTTAACGGCTTGGAAGGCCGCATCGAGGCGACGACGTCCCTCGGCTGCGTAGGCCAGCACCTCAGCCGAACGGCCCAGTGGGGTCTGGACGATCTTGGCGACCATATCTGTGCCGTGCCAGGGCTCCGGGGCATCGTGGGTGAGCATCACGTCGGCCGGCCCACCGGCGACGACGGTGGCGACGTCGTCGCGGGTAATCGTCTCTTCGATCCACCAGGACTGGCCGGTGATGCGGTGTTCGAAGTCCACCGACGGCGCCCCACCCAGAGACACGAAACTCCACCCGCTACGGGTGAACCGGTGACCCCGTGACAGCAGCGCGATCCGGTCCCGGGACCACATGACCGCACCCAGGGCTTCGAAACCTGCATGAGCCGGATGTTGGTCCCGGTTCTGGGCGGAGAGTTCGGAGATCTGGTGATAGTCCTCGTGGTTGCCAGGGGTGACGACCACCCGCATCCCGAGCTCCTCCAGGACTTCCTGGAGGGCATCGAGATAGTCGGCTCCTTTCTGGCCGGGCCAGATCCCGAAGTCACCGAGCTGAAAGACTTCCCGCACGCCCAGTGAATGCAGGTGGCGCAGGGAGCGGATGGCCCAGGATGTGTTGGCGTGCCAGTCCCCAGCGATCGCCACAGTGGCACCCCGGCGGGCTGTGTCAGTGTCCTGGGTGGAGTCGGTGCTGCTCATGGATTTCACCCTAGAGGGCCCCACCGACATGGAATCTGTGTGCTGCAGTCGGTCTCGTGGTCCAGGGGTCATGACGGGTCCTCCGGATCAGTGGTGGCGTGGGTATCGGCTAGGCGCTCGATCTTCTGGACCTCCGAGCTGATCCGCCAGTGCTCCCAAAACATCGGATAGTCCGGATCGTCGTACCAGAAGTAAGGACGCTCCCCAACTTTCGGCCACCAGACCACCCGAGTGAGTGGAACTGGCCTCTGGTCATGCCCCATAGACCCTGACTTCGATGCTGCCGATGGCATTCGCACGTAGGTCATCTGATCCAGATCCCAGAGATGGAGAGTGCCCTTAGTGGTGATCAGCCACCGGCCCGTGCTCTGTGGGGTGAGCTCATCGGCCAGTTCGCCGGCGGTCTCCCACTGGTGATCGCGCTGGTTCGTATCGTTGGTCTCTGTGCTGTCGTTGGTATCCATGCCCTGTGAGTGTCCGGAAGCCCCACCAAGGTGCGCAGCTCCCATGCGAGGGGTCGAAAGAACTCAGCCAGATTGGCTGGGTCGCCCCGTTGACGACCCCGGCCGGACGCTACGGGCATATGAGCACAGCAACTATAGAAACCAAGACAGATGCAACCCCGACAATGCCGAGGCTGTGGACCCGGCAGGAAGCTGCCGACTACCTCGGGGTATCGGCCAAAACGATGGCGAACTGGGCCTCCAACGGCATCGGCCCACCGTATTTCTCTCTCTGCGGCGGTGTGCTACGACCCTGAATCCCTCAGCGCCTGGCTACAAGACCAGGTCCAAAGCACACTTGGCTGAGCGCAACTGCGCATAGGCGCCACCCGGAGCACCACAGCCCTGGAAGCGGCCTGCACTGACCGTCCTCCTCGTCGTCCAGTTTGAAATAATCCCTGGAGAGGATCTGAGGGAGGACAAGGTGACGATGCCGGAGAAGACCACAGACAACGAGCCGGTCAGTGACTATGTGCAGGCCCGGCGCCTGGGTGTTCCCTTCCGTAACGGCGATGGGGCGCTGGAGTACCCCACGATGCGCAGCCGTCCCCAGCCAGATTTCACCCTGGATCAGTTTCACCGGTTGCTGCTGATCGGCAGCCTGACGATCGCGGTGCTCTACACCGTGTGGATGGTGGCACGCATCCCCTCAATGCCGGATCAAGTACCGATGCACTTCGCCGCTGATGGATCGGTCAACCGGTACGGCTCACCCTGGGAGATCCTGGGCATGGCTGCGGTGATGCTTGCTGCGATCATCGGCTGCGCGGTCCTTACCCGTTTCCCGCGGACTTATAACTACGGGCTGGGCAAGGTCACCGAGGACAACATCCAGGCCCACTACAAAAACGGTGTCCAGATGATGATCTGGACCGTGGCTACCGTGACGCTGATCTATCTGATCGCACTCGGCGGGATCGCCGGCGACTGGCCGATCAGCCCGTGGGTGTGGGTCGGACTGGCAGCAATGTTGGCCAGTCAGGGGTTCTTCATCTACCGGATGTCCAAACTCTGAACCCATCACGCCTGCCCCAAGGGAGCCGGCCACCACGGCTCAGAGCCAGGTGCCGGTCCAGTCGTAGAGCTCCCCGGTGGTGCGATACTCCCGCAGCGAGGTAATCAGACCTCCATCAACGGTAGCGATGCTGGCGCCTTCGAAAGAGCGACGACGCCCCTGCCAGGTGAAATCAAAGACCCACTCGGCTACTTCTCTACCCGGTGCGGTAAACGATGAGCTGATCTGCCAGGAATGGACCATCCCACGCTCGGAGAACCACTGGTCCGCCCACTGGAAGACCCTCTCGCGTCCACGGTAGACCGGCCCGTAGCACTCAGTGATCACACAGTCCACAGACACCAGGTCGGCGATCTGCTGCGGGTTTCCTGCGACCCATGCGTTCATATAGGCCTCAAGCACTGGGGTGCTCTGAGTTGTCATGAGTTCTCCTTGACTCCTGTGGGGATGGCTGCGGGGGTGTGGTGGCTTCGTTTCGCGGCCCATCGGATCAGCCAGGGGGACAACAGTCCGGAGACCAGGAAGAAACTCACCAGGGCGATGGGACCTGCCGGATGGCTGGTGAAGAATAGCCAGCCCAACAATGCTGGTCCGGTGGCGATGCCCAGGTGGAACAGGGCGTTGAAGGCTCCGAAGTATTGGCCTTGTAAGCCTTCCGGTGCCAGGCCGAAGGCGACCTCGAATCCTCCTGCGGCACTGTATATCTCCCCGAGGGAGTAGATCAGCACCACTACCGCTAGAACGACCAGCAGCACCGCCAGGTCTGGTTCCAGGCGGTAAGTCAGCACCAGTCCACCCATTGCTGCAGCCAATAGGACACCCGAGGCCAGAAATGCCCACCCTGCAGCCTGGTGGGTGCTGATCTTTCTGCTGATACGGACCTGGAGGGTGAAGATCACCAGGGTGTTGACCACTAGAGCGGCCGGGCCGATCCAGGCATACTCGGCATCGAGCCGGACCATGGCTAGCGGGATCAGGAAGGTCAGGAAAGCGGTGTGCAACCCCAGTAGCCCGTTGACCACTGCGGCTACCAGGTAGGGCGCATCTGTGAGGGCTTCGAGGATGGCGAACCGGCGCCGCAGCACCACTGTCCCGGCGAGACGGGGTGGGGAGGGAACTTTGCGGACCACGATGATCGCACCGAGGAATGAGAGCGTGTTCAGGGCTAGGGCTGCCATGTAGAAGGTCTCGTGGTTGATCAGTGCCACCATGGCTGCGATACCCGCTCCGGCAGCCATGGCCACGTTGCTGACGGTGCGCACTTTGGCTCGCAGTACTGCCGGACGGTCACCCCCGTGAGCGCGGACCAGCGGGGCAGCGGCAGCAGCACTTGCTGCAGCTCCCACCTCGGCTAGCAGCAGCGCGACGAGGACCAGGGTGTTGTTGAAGGCCAGGATGATCACCACTGAGGCGGCGGCCTCGAAGCCCAGAGTCGCCATGTAGATCCGTCTGGCACCGAAACGGTCCGCGACCCCTCCCAGCGGGATGCCTGCCACGGTGCCGGCGATGCCTGCGGTCAGGATGGCAAGGGCCAGGAACGCTGGATCTATGCCTCGCTGGGTGGTCAGGTAAATCACCAGCAGGGAGGCGAAGACCCCGGTCCCAGCCTTGTTCAGCGCGTAGGTCCACAACACCCCGCGCTGAGCCTGCCGCGCAGGCTGGGCATGCTCATGCGCAGGGGGAGAGCTCAACAGGGTCTCAGGTCAGCGATCAGAGACGAGCACATAGGTGCCCAGACCCAGCAATCCCGCCCCGGCTGCGGCTTCGGTGCGGCGGGCGACCTTCCGGGACTGGAAGAACCGCTGCAGTTTGGTCAGGAAGATCACCACCAGGATGTACCAGACCAGTGCCATGACCCAGAACCCTGCAGCCAGCACCAGATGCTGGACTCCAGGGGCTAGCGGAGAGAGATCGAACTGCGGGAACAACGAGAGGTAGAAGGCAGCGACCTTAGGGTTGAGCAGATTGGTAATCAGCCCTTGGCGGAAACCAGTCAGCTTCGGACGGTGGACTTTGCCTGGCTTGAGACGGAACTCCACCACATCGGGGTTATCCCCTGCTCTACGCAACTGGATGTAACTGAATACCGCTCGGGAACCCAGATAGATCAGGTACAGACCACCAGCGATCCGCACCACATCGAACAGAGTCTGAGAGGTCATCAGCAGCGCGGTCAGCCCAACCGCGGCAGCTGTGGCCAACACTGCGTTGCCCAGCATGATCCCACCGGCGGTGTATACCGCGCCGATCCGTCCGTCCTTGGCCGCGTTCTTGAACAGCAGCACCAGATCAGGACCAGGAATCACGATCACGGCCAGCGAGACCAGAGCAAAAGCAATCAGCTGTTCGGTCATATCCCCATGCTACGCACCTCCGCCCCAGCCGGATGAACATTTCTGCCATACGAGGTAACAGCTCTATGGCAGACCCGTGGGGGGCCTTGGCCCTATTCTGCGTGGTCGTATTCTTCGATGACGCCGTTGAGGATGTTGATGGTCTCCTGCTGCTTGCGCACCTCGTCAACCAGGCGATCCCGGTGGCGGCGGAGCTCGTCCATGAGGAAGCGGGTGCGCTGAGACTCGTCGATCATGCAGGGCAGGATCGGGTAGATGTCCTGACTGGAGAGCCCGGCGGCGAACATGTGCTGGATGAGTATTACTCGTTCGACCACCTCGGGCAGGAATCGTCTGTGCCCTGACCCCGTGCGTTCGGAGACCAGCAGGCCCTGCTGCTCGTAGTAGCGGATGGAGCGAGGGCTCACTCCGGTCCTGTGAGCAAGCTCACCAATGCTCAGGAGCTCTTCGGACTTGAATCTAACACCGGTGTCAGCTTTCACCATGGAGGAACCATACCCCAGCAGGTGAAAGGAACCCCACTGATGACGACTCAGATCGATGTCTACCTGGACTACGTCTGCCCCTTCTGCTTCCTGGTCGAAGACGCCATCGAGGAGGTCAAGCGGGATCGCGACGTCGAAGTCCGTATCCACCCCTTCGAGCTGCGCCCGGATCCGGTGCCGACTCTGCGACCTGAGGATGAGTACCTGCCGCGGGTCTGGGAGGCCTCGGTGTATCCGATGGCCAAGCGGCTGGGCTTTGACATCACCCTGCCCACTGTTTCTCCGCAGCCGCGCACGGAGAAGGCCTTCATGGTCTTCCAGCTCGCGGAGCTGAAGGGACTGGCCGAGCAGTACACCGAGGCGATGTTCAAGGCGTTCTTCCAGCAGGACCGAAACATCGGCGAGGACGAGGTCATCATCGAGATCGCCACCTCGGTCGGCCTGAACCGGGCGGAGGCCGAGGATGCCCTGGTCAACGAGAGCTTCCGCGCCGCTCACCGGGCGGAGCTGGAGCACGCGGTGAAGACCCTTGGCGTTGAGGCGGTCCCCAGCATCTTCGTCGACGGCGAGCTGGTCCGCGGAGTCCCCAGCGCCACCCGGTTGAAGAAGGTCATCGACGCTTCTGCGGAGAAGGCCTCATGAGCCTCACCACCGAACAGCTGACCCAGGCCATGGAATCTGCCGTGCAGTACAGCATCGACCACGTCGAGGCCGGCGGGCTGCCCTTCGTCGGAGTGGTCCTCGACCAGATCGGGGAAATCTCCGGTCAGGGGATCAACGAGGTGGCCCGCACCCGCGACCCTACTGCTCATGCGGAGATCATGGCCATGCGCCAGGTGATGCGGGACAAGGGCCTCCGCGACCTGGCTGGTCATACCCTGCTGGCAACCGGCGAGCCCTGTGGGCTCTGCTATCGCTTCGCCATGGACCACGGCATCGAGCATGTCTACGTCGCCGTCGACGCCGACCAGGTCGCTGCCTTCGGCATCGATTACCGCAGCAGCTACCCCGCACTGGGCATTGACCGCGACACACTCAGCGAGTTCATCAGCCCACTTCCCGTGGCCGAAGGCAGCACACCCTTCACCCGCTACCTGGACATCAATCACCCCGGCAGTCTCAGAACTATCTGAACCATCCCACTCTTGAAAGGACAAGCACCATGGCTTGGCTCTACCTCTCCATCGCCGTCATCTTCGAAATCGCAGTCGCCATCTCAGCCTCCAACGCCAAAGGATTCACCCGACTCTGGTGGACCGTGGCAACCCTTGCCAGCGGAGCAGTCGCCACCGTCTTCCTCTCCCTGGCGCTGCTGACCTTCGACGTCGGCGTCGGCTACGCCATCTGGGTAGCGGTCTCCGGCGTGGGCATCGTCATCCTCGGAGCCCTGTTCCTGGGCCAGAAGCTGACCTGGAACAAGTTCGCCGGCATCGCCCTGGTCGTTGGCGGAGTCACCGGTCTGCAACTCTCCGGCGCAGCCTGAACACCCCATCCACCTTCACAGAAAGGAACAACCCCATGGCAACAACAACTGCTGAACCCACCACCGAGAACAGCGTCCACGAAACACCGGCCAGGGAGAGCAATCTCGGCTCCTGGATCTTCCTGATCATCGCCGGCATCATCGAAGTCGGCTACGCCATCAGCGTCGGCGGCAGCGAAGGCTTCACCCACGCAGGCTGGTCCATCTCCGCACTAGTTTTCTTCCTGTTCACCCTCTTCTTCCTCTCCCTGGCACTGAGAAAGATCGACGTCGGCATCGGCTACGCCGTCTGGGTCGGCATCGGTGCCGTCGGTGCGGTCATCGCCTCAGCCTTCTTCTTCGACGAACCAGTGACCTTCACCCGCATCTTCTGGCTGAGCATCATCATCGCCGGAGTCGTATGGCTGAAAGTCGCCGACAGTCCCAAGCTGGAACAGAAGGGAGGCAGCGCCACCGAAGCCGCCCACGATCTGAAGACCGCATGATGCCCAACCACCGGAGGCGACTGAACGAGTGCTTGATTGGTATTCGTCTCAGTCGCCTCCGCTCACAGATCGGCCTCAGGGCGGATGCTCTGTTCATGCTGATCATGTTTACGGTGAAGCCATGACAGACTCGAAGAAAACAGCTCTGAATGTCCTCAAGAGTCCTCTGACTCAAGCCGTAGGCACCGGGGCGTTGGTGCTCATCCCAGCTAGGAAATACCCGGCTTGGCTCCGTAGACCCTGACGTGGGGGTCCACCGCTGCCGCTGTCGGCCTCATTGCGCTTTCGAAGAGCAAAACGCCGGCCCGAGAAACCTCGGCCGAGGACAGTGGCAAAGAGAAGGGGCAGGGTCCTACTCAGGCTATGAGTCCAGCAGCCCGAGCTGGGGTCGCGGCAGGGGTGGGTGCAGCCGTCTACGGATCCTGGAGGTTCACCTGGTGGTTCGACAATACCGCCGAACAGGCCCTGCAGAAACTGCGGGTACCCTTCCCCCGCGTAGTGATGGGTGCAGCTTGCGGCCTCTGGTTCTGCCGGACAGAAACAGCAACCCGTGAACAGATCACGAAGAAGAAGGCGCAGGCTTCCGGCGGCGCTCCAAGTAACCGCCCACACCCAAACCGACAAACAGCGCCACGATGATCAGCGACCAGGCGGCAATGCCCGGTATGGCCTCCAAGGCCAACATAAAAGCCACGGCAGCAATGACAAGGAAAGCAACAGCCATGGAGGAGCAGACTTCCTTGGACATGTTGGCCCCCTTCCTGCGTGTTTCCTATGGTTTCTCCACCGTACATCCTTGTCAGCAGGTTTTCAGGCTCATGTTTACGATGGGCTGCATAACAACGGACCAGTCTCGCCCTTCTGCAGTGGACTAGGGTGAAGCTGAGGAAAGAAGAGTTCAGTAACGAGGCCCAGAGAGGTACAGGACAGAATGCAGGTCGTTGGCACGCCCTCCGAGAACATGGACCTAGAAGAGTTCCTGGGCAGGCCTCTCTTCGCTCATCTGGCAACGTCTTCGGACGAGGGGGCGCGGGATGTTCCCTTGTGGTTTCTGTGGGAAGACTCTGCTCTGTGGTTCATCGTCGTGGTCTCCGAGAACACCTTTCACCAACGTGTGCAGAAGAACCCGCGTACCGCTGTCGGGATCGTGGACTTTGATGTGAACACCGGGCTGGTCCAACATGTCAGCTTCCGGGGCCGTGCCACAGTGGAGCCGTGGGATGTTGAGAAGGCCAAGCGGGTGCTCTCCAAGTACCTGGGCAATGACATGACAAGGTGGGACCAGAAGAGATTCGTCGAGGGGCTGGACCACCTGGAGGACTGGCTCTTCGTCAAGTTCCAGCCTGAAACGGTGATGCTCCGCGACCAGTCATACCGACCTTCATAAAGTCAGTCCCTTTCATCGACTGATCTTGTTCCAAGCACTAGCATTTCAATCTGCACCTGACGTGGGGTTTTGTTCGTTCCCCCTCTGATTTCATGCGATTCTCTCGGCACACTCACCGATCCGATGGGCTCTCTTAGAACCTCGTTCGGATCCTTTGTGACACTCTCTGTGACACGTTGGGGAGGTCAGAGGCGGAGAACAGCCAGACCTGTCTAAACCGTCGTCGCGGTGGGAGCAGATTGAGCCTCGTTCGTGTCCCCGGCCGCGCTCCACCTGACAACATTGGCCACACGTAGCTCCTGGATGGAAATTGCCCACACGATGAAAGCCAGAGCAAAGAGACTGATCTCGGAGTCTCCGAGCCAGTTCCAGAGCACCCCAGCAGCGAAGATGAGCCAGAGGCCAGCACTGACGCCGCGTGCTACTTTGAAGCCGAACCCTGCGGGGTCCTTTTCCATCCCCTTTTCAGGTGGCTGTTTGCCCCAGTAGTAGTACCACGCCAATGTGGCCGGGTAGAGGCCCATGAACAGGAGCAGCCAGTTCCACCACTCTCCGAAGTTCTGCAAGGCAGATCCTGCAATGAGCACCGATTGCAGAACTCCGAAGATGCCCCAGAAGCCGGCCCAGAAACGGCTTCCATGTTGTGAGACCACGACAAGTCACCCCTTCGGCTCGTTTTGTATCGCTTCATCCACCGTAACCACGAAACTGGAGACGCTCTCAACACCACCCGCGCAGTCCTCTAGTTACTCCGTGTGGCGACGAAAACGGGCGGAAAGTGTCGCAGCGTCCCGGGTGACTCTTCACTGCCTACAACGTCTCGAGCGAACCATTTGCGAAGTAGTAAATGTTCTCGTATTTGAAGCCGTAGGTGGTGCCGGATCGGCGGATGTGGGGTTCGAACGTGAACAGCTCTGCGCTGGCCAAGGGCGCCGTGTTGCCTTCCTCGATATAGATGCGGTCCTCTGGCCGCTGCTCAATGGAGTGGCCCAGGTTGCCGTGCAGGTCCAGATTCTCGTAACCGAGCTGGTGGATGCGCTCGTTCATATGGGCGTGGAGTTCTTCGAAAGTCATAGAGGGTCTGGCGACCTGTCGAAGTTCCTGGTGCAGGGACTGTTCCGCTAGGACTCCTTCGCCCCACTCACGCCGCAGTGCGCGCCCGGGGTCAGGCAGGGCTTTCCCGTCTTCGATGACCAGGGTGCGGGCGTAATCGCCCCACGCCCCGCCGTACTGCGGACTGAGATCGATCGTCAGCAGATCCTGATTCTGAATAGTGCGCTCAGGTGTTTGATAGTCCCGGCCGGAGACTGACACCACAGTTTCTTCACCGGAGAAGATAAACGCACCGATCCCGTAATACCAGAACCCCTCTGCCCCCAGCTGTCGCATCACCTGTTCGCAGTAGTCCCGCACTTCCTGCAGTGACTGGCCGGCACGGACCCATTGGCAGGTTTGGCTCATCGCTTCTTTGGCGATGTTCTGTGCCTTCTGATTCTTCTCCACCGAAGGAATGGTTTTCAGCGAGATAGCAGGGAGGGCAGGGCCATTCGGGTCGCGGTGGTCAGCGGTTCTGGCAGCTCATCGAGTGAGAACCAGCCGAAGTCGATGTGTTTCTCCGGCTCCATGAGCCTGGGCTGTCCGGTAAACGCATCAGTGAGGTAGACCAGCGCCACCCAGTGCGCTGGGGCCTGAGAGTCGATCTGGTCCACGGCAGTGAGCAGTTGCAGATCGGTGAGCTCGATGCCGAGTTCTTCGCGCACTTCTCGGACCACGGCCTCGGGCACCGGTTCCAGCCAATCAACCTTGCCACCAGGGAAACCCCAGTGTCCTGCTTCGGGTTCTCCGCGGCGCTGGATCAGCAGCAGTTTGTCGTTGCTGAGGATGGCGGCACCACATCCGATACGTGGCTCGTAAGTCATGTGAACTCCTGAAGAGAGGTTTGGAGGCGCACTCTGCTGTCCTTTGTATCAGCTCTGCATGGGCGTTCTGATGCTTAGGGCATCATCGTCGTCATGGGTGAATAGGAAGCCACGAAGGATGCGCATGAGGAACTCCTGAGCTTTCCATCTCAATGTTGCTGATCGACGGGTGGATTTGCAGCTGTTTCCGGCCTGAAGCATAAGAGTTGGAAGTGGGCTGGCATATAGGCAATCAGGTCTCAGCCCAACAGGGCCTTGAGTCCGTTGCTGACCAGTGATGCGGCCTCGACCTCGTGCTCAGCGTGCAGTGCTGCATATTCAGGGGCGATGTCTGCGTCGATGGGCGCGGTGCGTTCGTTGCGTGCCATCGGGGTTGTGGTCGCACTGCCGATGACGAAGTTCGACAACGTGTACGCCGCGCCCAGCGGGTCAGCCGCTCCCTGATCGGCGAGCAGAACGCACATGCGCTCAGAGAGCCGCAGGTAGTTCGGGCCCCGGGGTGCTCGCATGGCGATGACCTGACACGCCCACGGGTGAGCCACCAGATGCCGATAAAAGGCCATCATCAGCTGATGCAGCCCAGCGCCCTCGATGGCTCGCTGCAGACCTTGGTCGGTGCTAAGTGCATAATCCAGAGCCAGGTCATAGAGGTCGTCCACAGAGGAGACCCGGGAGTAAAGGCTGGCAGCCGCCACGCCTAACCGCTGGGCCACAGCACGGATAGTCAATGCCCGCAGTCCACCCTCGTCTAGCAGTTGCACTCCGGCCTGGGCGACCTGTTCGACGTCGACGGCGCGGGCCCGGCGGACCGGTTTGCGGTGTTCCCAATAGCTCACACCCCCACCTTATGCGAACTATGTTAGTTTTACCGCATGACACACGCTGATCTATTGCCTCGCAAAACGGACCGGTTGCTCATGCGGCTGCACCAAGAGGGTGATGCCGGTGCTCTGCAGCGCATCTACAGCCAAGATGACGTCGCACGATACTTACTGGATGAGCCATGGGCCGCTAGTGAGGCTGAACGTCGTGTGAGTGAACGGGTGAGACAGGTGGGCCTCGACCAGGATGGTGAGTCTCTGGCGCTGATCATCGAGCATCACGGCGTGGTCATCGGGGATGTGCTGTTGTGGCTGACCAATGCTGAGCATCGCATCGCTGAGATTGGCTGGGTCATGGACCCCGCCTACGGTGGTCAGGGCCTGGCCACAGAAGCAGTGCAAGCCGTGCTGGAGTTAGGTTTCGACCACTATGGTCTGCACCGTGTCGCTGCTCAGATGGATGCCCGTAACATCGCTTCGGCCCGACTGGCAGAACGCGCTGGTATGCAGCGTGAGGCTCACCTGCGCCAGGACTGGTGGAGTAAAGGCGAATGGACCGACACCCTCATCTACGGCGCACTGGCTTCTGACCGCTGAGTCTGCCCAGTCTGTGAGGGGGTCAAGCGATTCAGGCGGCACTTTCTCTCATCAGAGTGAGTGCGTCTGCGGTGGTTGTTTCTGGAGCAGCGGTGTGGATGAGGATGCGGCGTCCGTTGCCGTCGGGGGCGTGGAGGACTTGGTATTCCAGATCCAGGTCCCCGTATTCGGGGTGGATGAGGTGTTTGGTGCCGCGGGTGCAGCGACGTACTGGGTGTCCGGCCCAGAGCCGTGCGAACTCTCTGCTGGTGACACACAGTTCACCGACCAGGGCTTGTACTGCGGTGTCGTCGGGGGTTGAGGCGGCGTGGAACCGCAGGGAGGCCACCGCCAGGGAGGCTTCCTCATTCCAGTAGCGATAGAGGTCCCGGGTATAAGGGTCAGTGAAGAGCAACCTGTGGGTGTTCCACTGCTCAGCAAGATCCAGGTGGAAGAAGAACAGCTGGTAGGCCAGCTGGTTGTAGGACAGGACGTCGTTGGTTGCTGAGAGCGTGATCGCAGCGGTACCGGGCATGTGCTCAACTAGACGGTCAAAGGTGAAGCTCATGTCTGCTTCGGAATCTTCCGCCTCGGTCATGCCGGAGGCTGCAGGCTGGGTGGTGCCGGCGATGGTGTGCAGGTAGGCGGCGGCGTCCTCGTCGAGTTGGAGGGCCCTGGCCAGGGCGGTGACTACACCGGGTGAGGGGTTCATCGCCTCTCCCTGCTCGAGGCGGGTGTAGTAGTTCACCGAGACCCCGGCCAGTTGGGCCAGTTCTTCCCGCCGCAGCCCGGGGACCCGGCGAACAGCACCATAGGTGGCTACTCCTGCCTGCTCAGGGGTGATCCGGGCACGATGAGCCCGCAAGAAATCAGCCAAGGCACCTGGTGCTGCCGGGCTGGCACTTTCCTTCCGGGCCTGTTGAAGGGTCATGCCTCCATTCTTTCCACGTAGCGCCTGCGATGTCACTGGCAATGGGTGCCCCTGGCGGGGGTAGGCACAACAGAGGGATGGCTCTGACATATCGGCGCAGGTGACCGTGGAGGGCGTGAGACCTACCCACACCACCACAGAGACACCATCTGCACCCTCCCGTCCCTCGGTGAGCAAGAGCAAAGCAACCTTGGCCCTACTGGCACTGAGCGTCGGAGGCTTCGGCATCGGATTGACCGAGTTCGTCATCGCCGGGCTGCTGACCGAGGTCGCCACAGACCTCGAAGTCACCATCAGCCAGGCAGGACACCTGGTCGGCGGCTACGCCCTGGCCGTTGTCCCTGGGGCCTTGGCGATCACACCCTTGTTGATGCGTAAAACCCCGAAGCATGCACTCGTACTGCTGCTGGCGTTCTTCGTCGCGGGAAACACCCTCTCGGCCTGGGCACCGAGTTATGAGGTGATGTTCACCGGCCGGATCATCGCCGCCCTGGCCCACGGCGGCTACTTCGGAATCGGCGCGGTCTTAGCCTCCACGCTCGTGCCAGAGCACCGCCGAGCCTCAGCGGTGGCAGCATTATTTGCTGGCCTGACCATCGCCAATGTCCTCGGAGTCCCGGCCGGAGCCTTCATCGGTCAGCAGCTGGGATGGCGCACAGTGTTCTGGATCATCTCCGCCATCGGAATCCTCGCCCTAGCCGGCCTCATCTGCCTGGTCCCGAAAACCCAACCGGAACAGGATCAGCTGCCGATCGCCCAGCAGTTCCGTACCCTGGTACGGCCGCAGGTGCTGGTGTCACTGCTGACCACTGCGATGGTCTTCGGCGGCATGTTCGGAGTCTTCACCTATATCGAACCCCTACTGCGAGAAGTCACTGGCTACTCCGCCTCAGCGGTGCCCTGGCTGCTGGTGCTCTTCGGAGCAGGCCTCTTTGCCGGGAACTTCATCGGCGGTTGGGCAGCCGACAAAACCCCGACAACGCAGTACTGGTCCTCTCGATCCTGCTGCCCACAGTGATCCTGGGCCTGGGAGCCGTCGCGTCGTTGCCGTTGCCTACTGCCGTCATGCTGGCCCTGCTGGGTGCCGTCGGGTTCGCCACCGTCCCCGGGTTACAGGCCCGGGTGATGCGCCACGCCACAGGAGCCGCGACCCTGGCCTCAGCGACCAACATCGCAGCCTTCAACCTCGGCAACACCATCGGTGTCAGCCTCGCAGGAGCCGCCATCACCGCCGACTACGGGCTGCGCAGCCCCACCATCACTGGAACAGGACTGACTCTCATCGGACTGGTTCTCATCCTGATCGCTCGGTTCGTAGTCCGGCAGAAACAGACGCCGGATCATCCTGAACGTCGTCGGTAGAGTGTGCTGAGTGATTACTCCTGAACTGCGCCGCTTGGTTTACGCTGCATCTGAGCATGTACGACGGTGGAACGACGACGGCGACCACACCGTCGCAGCGGCCCTGCTTACCAAGACTGGGCAGACCGTCCTCGGGCTGAACACCTACCACTTTCTGGGTGGCCCGTGCGGAGAGATCGCAGCATTGTCGAATCATGCGGCGACCTGCCCTGACGACCCTGTCGTCGCCGTTGTGGCTGCCTATGGAGGATCCGGAGATGTGATTGCTCCGTGCGGAAAGTGTCGCCAGATCCTCTTCGACATTAACCCCGCCATCCAGTGCGTGGTCAGAGGAGCAAACGGGTTGGAAGCACACACTGTGGAGGAGCTGCTGCCCTTTGCCTATGACTGGAAGGTAGCTGACCAGCCGCAGCGGATCTACATGTGGGAAGGCTACGAGGGCAGCATCCGTCAAGGAAAGAAGAACCAGACCATCCGCATCGATGATCCATTCCGCCCCGGCCCGGCACAGCTGGTCTTCGAGAAGGACAACGGCTCGGTCTTCACTCTCGATGCATACGTCACGCAGGTCCAGACCAGTACGAGAGATGCACTGACGGAAGAGCACGCTCTTGCAGATGGTTTCGCCAATCTGGACGAACTCCATCAGGCCCTAGAACACCACTATCCAGAACTAGGTGTAGAAGATCCGGTCGACGTGGTGACTTTCACGCTTGCGGACTAAGCGGAGCCCCTGACCATCTAGGCGCCGTTGATAGCCTGCCACCATGACAGCACCCTCTTTTTCCCCGGGTCCCAAGGCCGCCTTGGTCGTCGTCGATGTGCAGCAGGCTTTCGGCGACGTCGAGTTCTGGGGGACCAGGAACAACCCGGAGTGCGAGAAGAACATCGAGACCTTGATCGCCCACTGGCGCAAGACCGGACGGCCGGTGGTGTTTGTCCGCCACGACTCCACCAACGAATCATCGCCTCTGCATCCGAGCAGTCCTGGGAATCAGTTCAAGGACGTCATCACCGGTGAGCCCGATCTGCTGGTGGTCAAGAGCGTGAACTCCAGCTTTCACGGCACTCCGGACCTGCACCAGTGGCTTCAGCAGGAGGGGGTCACCGAGCTGGTGGTCTGCGGGATCACCACCAACCACTGCTGCGAGACCACCGCCCGGGTGGGGGGCAATCTCGGCTACCAAGTGTTCTTCACCTTGGATGCCACCCATACCTTCGACCGTCAATCGCCCGAGGGTGAAGTCATCCCAGCTGACACGCTGGGGAAAATCACAGCAACGAACCTCCACGAAGAGTTCGCCACCATCACCACTACAGAAGAGCTGATCACAGCCTGACATTTCCTGCCGTGTTCTAGCCGCACTGTCACCTCTCGCCTTCGTCTTCTTCTATCTCCGCGGTCCGGCAGGCTCGATAGACCAGAATCAGCCCCAGGATCATTGAGGTCCCGGTCGCCGCCCAGAGCAGTGCCCCGAATCGCTCGGCCATCTGCGGGTTGTAGTAGAAGGTGCTGATGATGGGGCCAAGGAAGACCAGCAATACTCCTATATTCATCATTCGGTCGCTGAGCATGCCGGAATCCTGCCTTTCATCTCTACTTCTCGGGGACGGGCAGCGCGCGAGACTGGGTTCTACCGGAAGTGCCGGCTGATGCTCCGGGTAAACTCTGCGGCCTGCATGCGCACGAAATAGCGCATCACCGGGCGCAGAGGCCGCCCAACGATGGCCCGCCCGACTTTAGAACGAAGACTCAAACGGTGTGTGGGCTCGATCCAGCGGACTATGACCTCCAGCTGCGTCCCCGCCTCAGCTGGGGTGAGGGTGACGGTGTGCTGCAGATCGTTGCTCTGCGGGGCATCGGGGAAACTGATGCCCCAGATGATCACATGGGGCTCATCTGCCAGGAGCCTGCGGATGTGGCGGCGCCGGCTCTTCGGCTTGGTTTTCATCTGTTCCCCGTTGGGAAGCTGCTCGCGAACCACGGCCTCCCAGACCCCTTCGTCGTCGCTAAGGTTCTTCACCGTCCCCAGGGTTTGGTCCCACTCGGGTATGCGCTCGGCGTCACTGACCAGGTGCCAGATCTCTTCAGCGGAGGCGGGCAGGAACGTTGTAGACGTTGCGGTCAGCACTCCGCGCTGGGCTGTAGCAGTGGTGGATGGGGAGGCCGCCTCGAGCGCTTGTTCCAGCTCGGCCAGGATCTCTGCGGCAGAGACGTTGAGACGTTTCAGGACTTCGCTGATGAAGCCGCTGGGTTCCTCCAGCAGCCTGCGAAGCACCTGGGAGGTGTAGGTGATCTCGTCCTCACCACTGGGGTACAGGATCTCCTCGGTCCGGCGGGTGAGCTGATGACCTGTGGTCTGGTGGGCGGTGATGCGTCCGGGCTCTGGCATGCCGGTGTTTATGCCGATCAGCTGCAGCTGGTGTGCATGCTGGTCCTCGACCGCCTGGCGGGCATCCGCCAAAGACACTCCAGCCCTCCGCAGAGCGTGGCCGGCCGGGTAGTCAGTGGTGATCAGCGCCAGGAAGAGGTGCTCGATGTCAGCCTCACGCTGATCCCTGCGGGAGGATTCCTCCACCGCCGCGATCATCAGGTCAGTGAACGTGGCGACGACGGCTCCGTACCGGCTCATGGTTTCCTCCTGGGAACAGGGATCGAGGGATCGATGCGTGTGGAGTACTTCTTATGCACCGCCTGACGCGAAACACCCAGAACGTCAGCGATCTGCTGCCAGCTCATCCCGGCACGCAACGCTGCCTCGACCTGCTTCAGCTCCAGAGTGTCAGTCAGGATGCGCAGCGACGCCACAGCCCGCAGCCCGGCACGCGGATCATCAGTATCCGCAGCAGTTTCGGCCAGCTCTGAAGACTCCATGGTGTCAACTTATGTTGCTACACACTTGCTGTCAACTAAGGTTGCTAAAAGTGCCTAGTTGCGCTCCTCATGCTGTGCAACCCTCGCCGTTCAGCGAGAACCACTGGATATGTCTAGTGAGGTAAGAGCAAGAAACCCGTGCTGGGGTGCAAGCCGGTAGCGTGGAAACATGACGGTTGAGTCCATCGGCGTTCCTTTTGATGGTTATGGAAGGCAGGGCCATCAGTCTCGGGCTGCTCAGGTGCTTCGTGAGAACGGTCTTTCTAGAGTCCTGCATGAGCATGGCACTGATTCTGGAGATCTGGATCTTCCTGCTTTCGAGACTAGCCGTGGAGCGCAGACTGGTCTGCTCAACGAACCAGCATTGCTCGAGATGACCTGGCAGCTCAGCCACCGTGTCTGCGAAGTCCTGGGTCAGGGGCGGTTTCCGCTGGTGGTCGGTGGGGACTGTTCCCTTTTGCTCGGCGTGATGAAGGGCGTCGAGGAGGCGCTCGGAGACGCCGGGTTGATGTTCTTCGACGGGCACGAGGACACTATGCCTCTAGATGTAGTGGAGGATGGCGAAGCTGCCAACTGTGAATTGGGGCTGCTCCTCGGCCTGACCGGCCGGCTTCTGCCTCAAGAGATCGCCAAGCGCTTGCCCATTATCCATCGGAGTGCTCTAGCCGTACTAGGAACACGCGATGACGACTGGCGCCGTCGGTTCAACATCGGAACTTTGGCCGACTGGGGAGTATTGACCCGACCCCTGGAGCAGCTGCAGCCGAGTCCGACCACTACAGCAGAGTCGGCCGCCGAACACCTCAATGGGTCTGCTTCCGGCTGGTGGCTACATATCGACCTCGATGTTCTCGACCCACAGATTTTCGGTGCTCAGGGACTGCCTGGCTACCCCGATGAGCCAGGCGGTCTCACCTTCGATCAGTTACAGGAGGCTCTCACTGCAGCGATGAGTGCCGGTGGGTGCATCGGGATGAGTGTCACTATCTACGATCCTGCCCAGGACCCAGAGCGGACTGATGCTAAGAACATCGCCTCTCTCATCGAAGGAGCCCTCACTGCTCGCTAAGGACTTCTGAAAGGGACTTCAAGATCCAATCTCGACTGGTGTCAGTATCTGCGCTGGTGAGGACTCGCAGCCACGGTGCCTGGTCACGGTCGATGATGGCGTCCCAGGGCCCGAAATTGGGGTCGATGTGAGCCAACGTGATGGGCTGGTTTGCCATGGTGGCCCGCTCGTACTGGCCGGGATGGGCATCAAACTCGAGATGTTCGGGCAGAGATGCTGGATCCAACAGGTGCAGCCGCAGTTCTCTGTTCCCGCCTGGTCCACCGCAGTAGAGGTACTCAGCGAGGACGGTACTCTCGCCCTCATGCAGGGTGATGGCGTCCAGTTTCAGGCCGCCCAGCTGTGGCGGAAAGGGGGTTCTTCGTTGTTCGGCGTCGTTCCATTCGTCTGTGTCCATGTGATGGTGGCGTGTTGGGGCCGCGGTTGCCATGGTTGCTGAAAGAACGTCCCAGCCGCAGGCCTGCTCATCGCAGCGATCGTGGTCCCGGTTGTTAGTCTGAGCAGCTAGTGCCGCCGGCCTCCGCTGAACCAGGTGGCACGCGTGAGTGAGAGGAACCCTGGACCCCGGTGATCGTTGAATGGCACATCTTCCTGGCCCTGGTGCTGGTCAGTTACATCTCCCCGGGCCCGGACACGGTGATGATCCTGCGGGCCAGTGCCCGAGGGGCGCGCGTGGGGTTCGCAGCATCTGCAGGTGCCTTGGCGGGGTTGAGCGTGCACATGATCATCAGCGCAGTCGGGCTCTCAGCACTGCTGGTGGCCGCCCCAGCCAGCCTCACCGTGCTGTCTGTGGGAGGCGCTATCTATCTGGCCTATCTCGGCGTGCGGGCCATCCTGGCCAGCCGGAGCATCCGGCGCCAACCGGCAGGCTTGGCAGAAACTGCGGCCACACCCGGCCGCAGCGCTGCGGCACGTTCGGCCTTCCAACGCACCCTGTTGACCAACCTGATGAACCCCAAGGTCATCCTGTTCTTCGTCGCCGTGCTGCCCCAGTTCATCGACGAGGCCTCCGCCTGGCCGGTCTGGCTGCAGCTGGGCATCCTCGGAGCCGCTGACGTACTGGTCGGGGTGTTCTACCTGCCGGTCTTCGTGCTCTTCGGCGCCCGGGTCTTCCGCAGCATGGGCAACCGCGGCATGGCCAACCTCGAGATCGGGGTCGGACTGCTCCTGCTGGTCTTCGCCGGCGCCCTCGTGGTCGACGCAGTGGCTGGATGAGGGGTTCTGTTTCAGAAGGCGCTGATTACGGCTGCCCCACACTGGTCGCAGGTGTTCACTAGCGCTTCGTAGCAAGAATCTCTTGGATCTGCCGCAGCGCCTGACTCAGGTGAGCGCTTGAGGTCTGGCCGTAGCCGATGACGAGTCCATCCTCTTCTTGGGGAAGGCCTTCTGCGTAGTAGGAAGAGAGTAGGGCCACCTGTGTTCCTCTGGCCCTAAGCTGGGCAGCCAATTGCGATGCCTGGACCGGGGTGTGCAGTACCGCATGCAGGCCGCCGGAGGTTGCCGAGGTCTGCACACCGGCTAGCCCGCTCAGTCGTCTTATCAGGAGATCTCTGCGATGTCGGTACTCTCGGCGCATCCTGGCGATGTGACGGGCAAGTCCGCCAGATTCAAGGTAGTCAGCAAGAGCGACTTGCTGCAGATATGAGACCGACGCGCCGATACCCGCCCTGGTGCGGATCAGCTCACGGCCGAGGGCACCGTCTGCGTAGATGTACCCGGCCCGGAGGGCGGGGGTGAGAATTTTGGAGAAGCTTCCTATAGTCATGACCTGCTCGCCTTGAGAAAGGGTGGACAGTGCCGGCAATGGTGGCCGGCCGTAGCGGAACTCGCTGTCGTAGTCGTCTTCTACCACCACAGCCTCATGGCGGTCTGCCCAGCGCAGCAGCGCTAGCCGATCGTTGATGCTCATCAGCCCGCCTAACGGGTACTGGTGGCTTGGGGTGGTAACTACGGCGTGGGCAGATGCAGGGATTTTTTCTACCGCTATCCCGGTGTCGGCGCTTGTGGGCACCGTGTGCACCCGAGCTCCGGCAGTTTCCAGGGCTTGCCTCGCTGCTGGATAGCCAGGGTCCTCTACAGCGATCTGAGCGGTGCTGTAGATGCGGTTCAGAGTCAGTGTGATGAGCACAAGGGCCTCTGCTGTCCCGCTCGTAATGTGAATATTCCCCGGGTGGGTGATGATGCCACGGGCTCGTCGAAGGTGTTCGGCAACGGCCGCGCGCAGGCGCAGGCTTCCTGATGCTTCCTCCTCGTGAAGGGCGGCATCTGGAAGGTCGGCGGTAGCTTTTCGCCACGCTGACTTCCACAGCGGGTCCTGACCCAAACCTTGTGTCCACGGGTAACCGGGTCGAAGATCCAGCACAGGCCGGGGGTGCTCTGGGGCTGCTAGGACAGCAGGAGAAGTGTGGGATTCCTTTTCATTCTTCGACTGCCCGAGGTGGTCGAGTGCGGCGACGAAGTGCCCCTTGCCGGGGTGCGCCACGAGGTAACCTTCACCTGCCAGTTGCTCCATGACGCTGACTACTGTTCCCCGGGAGACACCCAACTGTTGTGCCAGAGGCCTGCTGGCTGGCACGAGATCTCCCGGGACTAATTGCTTCTGGTGAATGGCGCGCCTGAACTGAGCAGCTAACTGTTCCTGAAGGCTCAGCTCAGCGTTACAGTCTGTCAATGGCCAGTGAGAAGTGCCCATAGGTGGCCACCAAAACAGCCCATAAGTGGCCACTAG